>JAAVHJ010000076.1 GCA_014799805.1 Ruminococcus sp. | reverse complement strand
TGAACATGAAATTGATTGTAAATTATCGGAAAAAATTTTGAATTTATACTTGCAAAAAGAATATTTCTATGGTAAAATAGTAGTATCAGTATTTACAAAAATAACAGAACTATAAAAGCAAGAGGAGGTATCAATAGCATGAGAAGAATTGCAGTTTGCCCAGGTAGTTTTGACCCTGTAACGTTAGGGCATTTAGATATTATTACAAGAGCTTCTATGCTGTTTGATAAAGTAATTGTATTAATTTCAACCAATGCGACAAAAAATAAAGCTAGTTTTTCAACAACAGAACGTATGCTAATGATTGCAGATGCTACAGCACATTTGGAAAATGTAGTGATTGATATTTTAGATGGTCTGCTTGTGGATTATGTCAAGCGTGTGCAGGCTGTTGCAATTGTTAAGGGTTTGCGTGCTGTGAGTGATTTTGAATATGAATTTCAAATGGCTTTAACAAATAAAGTGTTATATGCAGGAGCAGAAACTGTATTTTTAACAACCAGTCAGGAAAATATGTATTTAAGCTCTAGTGTAGTAAAGCAAATTGCTTATTTTAATGGTGATATTAGTCCTTTTGTGCCAGCATGTATTTTAGATACAATTCGGGAACGGTTAATGAAAGAAAGGAGAATTGAAGATGAGTATTGAAGAAATTCTTGAAGATATGGATGAATTACTTGATAAAGCTGCTGCTGTGCCATTTGCGTCACATAAGTCTATTATTGATGCAGAACGCATGCGAGAATTAATTAATGATGCTCGTCTAAATGTTCCCCAAGAAGTTAAACATGCTCAAATGGTAGAGTTCGACCGTGATAGAATTATCAAAGAAGCAGAGGCAAAAGCTGAAAAAATTGTCCGTCAGGCAGAAGAACGTGCCAAAGCGATTGTTGCGGAAGAAGCGATTGTAAAAGAAGCCAAAAAACGTGCCTTAGAAGCCGTTACAAAAGCAAAAGCTGAATCTGATGCGATTCGTGAAGCAACAGATAATTATGTCAAAGGGCGTTTTCGTGAAGTAGAAGAATATTTTAGTACAGCTTTACAAGATGTACAAAGACGTGCCAAAAAATTTGAAGAAGTAAAATCCAGAAAATCTGGTGCCAAAAATAATAAACCCAAAAAATAAATAATTTATAAATTATTTATAAATTATTAATATTTTTATGATAAAATAGATTTATAAAGTTTAATGACACGCAAAGAAGCGTATTTCTTATTATTACTAGTAAGAATACGCTTTTTTATTATTTTGATAGGAGGATTTTTTTATGGATAAAATAGACCAGAAATTACTTGCAATTTTACAAAAAAATGCCAGAATGCCTTTAAAAGCAATTGCATCACAAGTATTTCTTTCTGCCCCCGCTGTTTCCGCCAGAATTGAAAAACTGGAAGCACAAAAATTAATTCAGGGCTATCATGCAGAAATAGACCAGCAAAAATTAGGTTATCATATTACAGCTTTTATTAGTTTAGAATTAATGACAAGCCAAAAACCTGAATTTTATCCATTTATTGCAGAATGTCCGAATGTACTAGAATGCAATTGTGTCACTGGAAATTATTCTATGCTGATTAAAGTTGCATTTCCAAGTACACAGGAATTAGATTTGTTTATTGGACAGCTCCAGCATTTTGGAAATACGTCAACACAGATTGTATTTTCTACGCCTGTTCCTCATAGAAATGTGATGATTCTTGCAGAAGAATAATTAATATTTTGAAAATACTATTGCATGTTTGCCAAAAATATGTTATAATTATTTAGTAATTATTAAAAAAATTAAAAGAAAGAAGTTGTTGCAAATTATGAGTATACAAGCACTTGCAGATAAAAAAATATATGTTGATGGATTTATTGAGAGTTATAAAAAATGGTATGCTGAACATGATAACAGATATTTAGATATTGAAAATGATGATTTGATTTTTTATTTTTTCAATGAAAAAGCTTATGCGGATATGCAATTAAGAACCCTTTGGAAATTAAAGGCAAATTCTAATGTAGCGATAGATAAAAAACAAAGAGTTGAAGTGATGAAATGGGTTTCTAGTGAAATAAAAAAATATATTGTATTTGGTTTAGAAGATAATACTAATTTTGATACATGGCATAAAAGTATTTGCAGGCAAATTTTAGAATTATTTAATGAAAATTTGCTGAAAGATAAATATCAGCCTATGGATTATGGCAAAGTGCAGAAACTTGTAAATGTGACGTTGAAATATCTTGCAACTTGCCATAATGCTGAAAAATACGAATCCAGATTTTCAGATTGCCATATGGTATTAGATAAATATATTTTAAATTGGTATTATGAAATAGTTTTTCCAGTAAAAAAATCGCATAGAAAAGCTTGGAGTTTTCTCACAGAATCAGAATATTTTGAGATACAAGAAAATATTAAAAATTATCTTGCTTTGTATAATAAAAAGCCATTTGTGGAAGAATGGTCTATTTTTGAAGAATATAAAAAATAATTGAAAAGCATATTGTGCTATCAAAAAAAATATGCTATAATATAGCAGGAGGTGTTTTTTATTTATGATAGAAATAAAAACTTATCGAGGACATATTCGTAATTGGCAAGCATTAAGTCAGGAATTAAATCTTGATTGTTCAAGTATGACAAGACAAGAAAGAGAAATTGCAATTTTGCAAAAAGCTTATGCAACATGGAAAGAAAACATGACAGAGCATTTATATGGCATGTTTGCCTTTGCATTATGGGACGATGCAGAACAGAAATTAATTTGTTTCCGTGACCATTTCGGTACAAAACCATTTTATTATTATCTCACGGAAGATAATAAAATTTTATATGGAACTTATATCAAAGAGATTCTGGATAAATCTGGATTTAAAAAAGAATTAAATTTAGATATGTTGCAAATTTACATGAGCCTGACTTATGTTGCAGGTGAAGATACGTTTTTTAAAGGTATTAAAAAATTAATGCCTGGGCATTATTTAATTTTCCAGAATGGCAAACTAGAAATCAAGCGTTATTGGAAACCAGAATTTTGTCCGGATGAAACTAAATCTCTGGAAGAATTTGCAGATGAAATTCATGAAACTGTCAAGCAAATGTTTTTAGAAATCAAAACCGATGATGAAATTGCAGAAAGTTTCTTGTCTGGTGGCGTGGATTCTTCTTATGTGCTTGCTATGTCAGATGCCAAAAGAGCAGATTCCTGTGGCTATGATGAAGAACGTTTTGATGAATCCAGAATTGCCAGAAAAACAGCAGATTTATTACAAGTAGAGCATTCCGTTTGTAATATTCAGCCAGAGCAGTATTTTGACATTGTGCCTTATGTCATGTACCATATGGAACAGCCTTTAGGAGATGCTTCTGCGATTGTATTTACAATTGCTTGTAACGAAACAGCAAAGCATACAAAGCTTTGTTATTCTGGTGAAGGCGCTGATGAATTTTTTGGCGGTTATAACATGTATCGTAATGCAGAACGTTATGGCGATAATTTGAAAAATTTCTATGTCGGCAATACAAATATTATGAAAGAAGATGAAAAACAGAAAATTTTAAAATATTATAATCCTGAAATTTTGCCGATAAATCTTGTAAAATCTATTTATCAAGAAACAGAAGCACTTGACCCATTAACAAAAATGTCCAATATAGATATTCAGATTTGGCTGGAGGGTGATATTTATTTAAACGTTGATAAAATGAGTACTGCTGCAGGGCTTGAAATTCGCATGCCTTTGACAGACAGAAGAATTTTTGATATTGCTTCCCGTATGCCGTCAAGCTATAAAGTAAATCAAGAACAGAATAAAATTGCTTTTCGTACAGCAGCTGCAAAAGTGTTACCAGAAGAAATTGCTTTTCGTAAGAAATTAGGCTTTATTGTGCCAATTCGTATCTGGCTTGCTGATGAAAGATATAACCAAGATGTGCAAGCAAAATTTCATAGCGATATAGCAGAGAAATTTTTTAATTTAGATGAAATTCATAAAATTTTTGAAGAATATATTAATGGCAATTCTGATAATTGGCGTAAAATCTGGACAATTTATACGTTCTTGGTTTGGTATGAAGAATATTTTGTCAAGAGATAATAATTAAAAATAAAAATCCCTAGCATAGAATTAAAATTCCTGCTAGGGATTTTTTATGCTTCAAGCAAAATTAAAATTATTGCTGTGTTTTATAAGATTCTACCATTTTCTTGACCATCTGTCCGCCAATGCGTCCAGCTTCTCTTGCAGTCAAGTCACCGTTATCGCCTGGTTTCAGGTTTACACCTACTTCATTTGCAGATTCCATTTTGAATCTTTCCATTGCTTCTCTGCCCTTCTGTGTTAATTCACCTTTCATGGTACATTCTCCTTTTCATCATAAAATTGCATATTAAAAAACATTTCACGCTGTTTTAATTTGCATGCATAAGCGATTTCCATCGCAAAAGTATTATAAGCAATTATCATATAATTATCACTGGAAATTTATTGAATTTTCATTTTGGTTAGAATTTTGCTCTTGACAATTAAAAAGAAAAAGTGTATAATAAAATAGTAGTTATTAATTATTATATAATAGTCAGATAAAAAATTATTTTGATTTGAAAGGAAAATTTATTATGATGAATGATTCTAAGAATTATCTGAAAAAAATCATTTTGACACTTTTAATAGCTTCTTGTTCTATTGCTTGTTTTGGTTGCAATCAAGAAAAAGAAAATAATATTTCTGAAGAAGATACACCAAGAGAAACTATGGATATCAGTGAGGCAAAATTGCCTTTGACTTTTATACATGATGAAGATGATGATGCATCAAATACAGATGCTACAAAAGCACAACAAGATGCGAAAGAAGATGCGACTGAAAATAAAGATGATACTAGTAATACAGATAGTAACACTGATAATGGCAATGCAAAATCTTCCACAGCTGCAGAACCAGAAAAAAATGTTGCTGTTACGGAACATGTAGAAGTTACAGATGCTTCTGGTCAACCTGTTACAGATAGTGCGGGAACTGTACAAACACAAGTTGTCAATGTAACAGAACAAGTAAAAGTTACAGATGCTTCTGGTCAGGCTGTCACAGACAGTGCGGGAACTGTACAAACGCAGGTTGTCAATGTGACAGAAGCACCACCTGCTACAGAAGCAACACAGGCAACAGAAGCAATTACTTATACACCAACTTATGATGTTTGTAGATCCTATTGGTTAGACATGTCTCAACAAAGCGATTTCTTTTTTGAAGGTGAATTTCTTGTAATTGAATTTCAAGTTAATGAAAATATTCCAGATGGAAATTATCCAATTACTTTTAAGAAAACAGATATTGCAAGTTGGGACGCTGTAAAATGGGACCCTGTTTGCATTGATGGTGAAGTTGCTGTTAATTCTGATTTGACGGCACAAGAAAATTTACCAGACAGTGATTTTGGATTGAAAATCAATAGTGTTGCTGTAAAGCAAGGTGAAACAGCAACTGTAACAGTTGATTTAGCAAATAACCCCGGATTCTGTGGCTTTGTTCTTGAAGTAGAATATGATAAATCTGCAATGAAAATTGTCTCTACTTCTGGCGGTGCAGATTTTGGCAATGCAGTTCATTACATTACAGATTAAATTATTTATTTTCTCATGGCAAGAAAGCCCCCGCCTTTGTAGACGGGGGACGAATTGCTGTATTTTTTTGTGAATTTGGAATATGATTGACAAATTTTTAATTATCCGTTTCATAACTGGATTCTGTTTTTACTAAATTTAAATGTGTCATCTGTTCATTCCATTGGTAAGTATAAATATTCATTCCAGATGTTTCAAAGCAATATGCTGTGAGCTGTTTTGATTTCGATTCTGGATATAATGCCACACTGATTTGATTTAATTCTTCCCAGAGTTCAAATTGTTCTGTATCAGGATTAAAATAATAAAATACACCTGTTCTTGTTCCTGATAGACTCGCAGGAATAAATAAATCATCATAGCCATCAAAATTATAATCATAAGTTTCAAGATATTTTTCAGGGGCTTGTATGCCTCCTTCAACAGGTGTAGTTTTTTTTAGTTCTTCTAAATGCTCTTCTAAATTTTTAACAAGTTCTAATAAATTTATAGTTTCAATTGTCTGTATGATAGCATTATTTTTCATAATAGCAATTGTATTTTCCTGTACTTCAAAATAAATTGGATAATCAATTTTTTTAATACAAGTATTGGAATCAGGCTTAAATAATTTTCGACTATAAAGTAATTTGTTTTCATAATCCAGATATTGATAATAGTCTGCAACCTCATAATCATCTTTAAAATAAAAATCTATGAATTTTTCTGGCATCAGCTTTGCATCATTCCAGTGATAAATCGTATGTGTACTGCCGTAATAATCATAACAAATCATCAGAAGTGTCTGATTATCCTGAATTTCTAATTTCCAGCCAAATTGATTTAATTCTTCCCACAGCACAAACTTTCCTGTAAGCGTATCATAATGATAATAGATTCCACGAGGACTTCCCTTTGTTTCGGCAATAAAAATATCATCATAACCATCAAAATCATAATCTTCTGTGATAATATCTGCATTCACAGAAATATTATCTATTGTTTGAATGAAATTATCATCTATTTTTAAATTAATTTCTTCTTTGTAACGGGAATATGATAAAATTCCTGTAGTAATATTTTCTGTTGTTATTGATTGCGTTGTATCTAATTCCAGTTTAATTCCCTGTGTTTCTAACTCTGTTTCAACAGGTGTATGATTTTCCCGTGTACAGCCTGTCATAATGCAAGATAATAAACTGACCCCAAATATTATTTTAATTGCAATTTTCTGATATTTCATCATTTTTGCATAAATTCCAGAATTTCTTCTGGTGTAAAGCGATATTTTTTATCACAGAAATGACAACAAACTTCAATCGTTTCATGATTATCCGCAAGTTTCTGTAATTCTTCATTGCCAATGCTAATTAAAATTCTGGAAGTCCGTTCACGACTACAATCACAAGCGTAATTTGCCTCTGCTTCGTCTAGCAAATTCGGCTCTAATCCGTCAAGGCATTTTAATACAATTTGTTCCGCTGTCATGCCATTTTCAAGCATTTTTGTAACATTAGGCATGTCAGCTAAATTTTTTTCTAATATTGGAATGCAGGCTTCATCTGCAAATGGCAATAGCTGAATGAAAAACCCACCTGCATATTGTACTGTCAAATCTGTAGCAACCAGAACACCTAAGCTTAAAACAGTTGGAATTTGTTCACTTGTTGCGTAATAATTTGCAATATCTTCTGCAATCTCACCAGAAACTAACGGAATTGTGCCAACATAGGGTTCTTTTAAGCCTAAGTCTTTAATCACTGACAAAGTACCATTGCCAACAGCTCCGCCAACATCCAGTTTATTTTGTTGATTGAGTGGAATTTCTACAATATAATTATCTGCACAGCATTTCACATTGCCCCAACTGTCCGCAACTGCAATCATACTGCCAATTTGTCCATCACCATCAATTCTGACTGTGAGTACATCACCTTCATTTTTTTGTCCATAGCCCATTAAAGAAGTTGCAATTGCCAATCTTCCTAAACCAGCAGTCACAACAGCAGAAGGCTTATGAAACGTTTCAATTTGATTTACCATATCTGTTGCATCAATTGCAGAGGCAACGACACTGCCATCAGCAGAAATTGCTCTTTTAATTATACTCATAATAAAATTTCTCCTTTATTTTAATTTAATTATTCTAAATCAATCACAACTAGTTCAGGACGATTGTAAATTCTCGGAATTCTAGTTGTTTCCCGTGCCAATCCTCGGCTGACAATCATTGTTGTAGTTTCTTTCTGGTAGACTCCCCCTGCAAGTTTTGGAAATAAGCCTTGGTCTGGTGCATATAAGCCATTTAAAATAAACGGAATTCTCCATTGTCCGCCGTGTGCATGCCCTGCTAATACTAAATCAAAATTAGCTGTTACATAATCTTCAAATAATTCTGGTCTATGAGACAACAAAATTTTATAATTATTATTATTTTCTAATAATTCTTGTATTTGCTTGAATTGCTTATCAAAATTACCAGATACAGGGTCTTCTACGCCACAGATAGTAATTTCTTGATTTTTAATCGTAATATTTTCTATCATGCCATTTAATATCGTTACTTGATATTTTTCTAAAATTGCTATCTTATCCTGATACGCTTCGTAACCTGCATAATATTCATGATTTCCTGTTACATAATAACAGGGATATTTATCTGCAACAGCTTTTAAAAAATACTCTGTATTCGTATCAGCTTTTTCATCATCAAAAATATCACCAGATAAAGTAATCATATCTGGATTTTGTTCTTCTACGGCTTGGATTAAATTTTTTTCTTCTTCGCCATATTTGCAAGAGTGCAAATCTGTTACTAAAACAATTCTGATTGGACTAGTAATTTTTTCAGATTCTATCACATAATTTCTGATTTTCAAACCGTTATAGAATCCAATTAGCAATAATAAAATAAATATACTTGGGATAATTATTTTTATTTTTTTCTTTTCTTTCATTATTTTCATAAAATCTCTGGCTTTCTGGCAACAAATAAAATTCGTTCCGTGTGTTCTGAAACTGGTAAAAGTACTTCTGGTGTGGTAAGTCCTGCATCTGCATCATATTGTGCAATTAATTCTAAACCTGCATGTTGCAAAGCTATTTTAATATCCTGAACGGGATAAGCTGTTTCTTTAATAAATTCATCACTACGATAATAGCAATTATTATTTTTTTCTGATTCAAAAAATGTCAACTGCATTTCGACTGTATTATGATTTAAATGATTTTCCCAAACACAAAATACTTCTTCTGTGTCATATAAAAAAACTTGATTATTTAAAATTTCATGATGTTTATACAGCGTATTCATATCAAAAATAAATAAGCCTTTTGGCTGTGCAAACAGTGAAACTTTTTGAAATACTTTTTGAATATCTTCCAAAGAATCCAAATGATTTAAACTATCTAACATACAGACAGTAATATCTATTGTTCCGAACATGTCTAATTCCCGCATATCCTGACAAAGATACTGAATTTGCAAATTGCTTGCGAATTTTTTCTGCATTGCTTGATTCAACATAGCAGGGGAATTATCCACACCGATTACATCATAGCCTAATTTGGCAAGTTCTTCACTGAGAGAACCGCTGCCACAAGCTAAATCTAATAATAGTGTTCCGTCTGTATCCGTTTGAATATATTTTTGAATTAAATAATGCAACCGTTCTGCACGTTTTGTATAATTTACATTTTTTGTCAAATTATCATAAAATTCAGCAAAATTAGTATAACTCATAAAGCATTCATTTCCTTTTGTATAATACAGCTCCCTTTTTTCAGAAAGGGAGCTGTTAAATTTTTATGCATTTTTCTTAGCTTCAGGAGAACCAGCATTTGGTGCATTTGGTCTTAATACCTGTTGTCTTTGGGGTGCTTGATTTTGCTGTATCTGAATTGTCATTAACATTCTGATTGTTTCTTCACGAATGCTGTCTACCATAGCATCAAACATTTCAAAGCCTTCATAACGATATTCTACAACAGGATTTTTCTGCCCATAGCTTCTGAGAGAAATACCACGCTTCAACTCCTGCATATCATCAATATGCGCCATCCATTTGGTATCAACAACACGGAGCATAACAACACGTTCCAATTCACGAACGATTTTTTCACCATAATTTTGTTCTTTTTCAGCGTATTTTGTTTTAATTTTATTAACTAAAAATTCTGTTATGCTAGTTTTTGTCTGTTTTAGCAATTCTTCTTCAGAATAAACAAGTTCGCCGTCTTCTAATAACCAACCATAGAAATAATCTTTCAGACCAACAAGATTCCAATCTTCCTGTACATCTTCTTCTGCCAGATATTGTCCTGTTACACTAGTAACAAGTTCTTCCATCATTTTCAAAATAGATGCATGTAAATCTTCACCGTCCAGAACCTGTGCCCTTTGTTTATAAATAATTTCACGCTGTGCATTCATAACATCATCATAATTCAGCGTGTTTTTTCTGATACTGAAATTTCTGCCTTCGACTTTTTTCTGAGAAGAAGCAATAATTTTCGTCAGCCATTTACTTTCAATTGGCTGTGTTTCTTCGACATTCAGCGATTTCATGACATTTTCCATTCTGTCACCAGCAAAAATACGCATTAAATCATCTTCCACAGACAAGAAGAAACGACTTTCACCAGGGTCACCCTGACGACCTGAACGACCTCTTAACTGGTTATCAATACGGCGTGATTCATGACGTTCTGTACCAATAATATATAAACCGCCTGCTTCACGAACTGCAACAGCAGATTCTTTCACTTGTGCGTCATATTTTTCATAAAGCTTTCTATATACTTCACGGGCTTCTAAAATTTCTGGATTTTCCGTGTCTGCAAAGCCAATTGCTTCGTTAATAATTGCATCATCATAAAGTTGCTCACCGTTTGGCTTTTGCAATTTACGCAGTTCTGCTCTGGAAGTAAATTCTGCATTACCGCCTAAAATAATATCTGTACCACGACCCGCCATATTAGTTGCAATGGTAACAGCTCCTAATTTACCAGCTTGTGCAACAATTTCCGCTTCTTTTGCGTGATATTTTGCATTTAATACTTCATGTTTAATCCCACGTTTTTTTAGTAACTGGGATAATAATTCAGATTTTTCAATCGAAACTGTACCAACCAGAACAGGCTGTCCTTTTTTATTACATTCTGCAATCTGCTCAATAATAGATAAAAATTTTCCTTTTTCAGAACGATAGACTTGGTCAGAATGGTCAATTCTTTGCACAGGTCTATTTGTTGGAATCGCAATGACATCTAATTTATAAATTTCTTTAAATTCATCTTCTTCTGTCATCGCTGTACCTGTCATACCAGATAATTTTGCATATAATCTAAAATAATTCTGGAATGTAATTGTTGCAAGTGTTTTAGATTCTCTCTGTACTTTTACACCCTCTTTGGCTTCAATTGCCTGATGTAAACCGTCATTAAATCTTCTGCCAAGCATTTTACGACCAGTAAATTCATCTACAATGACAACTTCATCATTTTCTACGATATAATCAATATCATTTTTCATGACACCGACAGCTTTTAATGCCTGATTAATATGATGCAGGAGCGTTAAATTTTCCTGTGCCATAAGATTTTCTACATGAAAATGCTTTTCTGCCTTTTCTACGCCCCGTCTTGTGATAGTCGCTGTTTTGGCTTTTTCATCAATAATATAATCTGCATCTTCGCTAATTTCTTCTTGGTCTACTTTGTCATCCATTTCTACAACAGTAATTGGTGTTAGTGTCTTGACAAATTTATCTACAAGGGTATATAATTCTGTTGATTTATCACCCTGACCAGAAATAATCAACGGCGTTCTTGCTTCATCAATTAAAATAGAGTCTACCTCATCGACAATGGCAAAATTCGGTTCACGTTGCACCATGTCTTTTTTATAAGTTACCATGTTATCACGCAGATAATCAAAACCAAATTCGTTATTTGTTCCATAAGTAATATCACAGGAATATGCTTTTCTTCTTTGTGCATTGGTTAAACCATGTAAAATACAGCCAACTGTTAAACCTAAAAATCTATGCACTTTACCCATTTCTTCAGACTGTGTTTTTGCCAAATAATCATTTACAGTTACAACATGTACACCTTTGCCACTTAATGCATTTGCATAAGCCGCAAGGCAAGCAACTAAAGTTTTACCTTCACCAGTTTTCATTTCGGCAATACGTCCCTGATGCAAAACAATTGCACCAATAATTTGTACTTCAAAAGCACGTTTACCAAGTACTCTTGCACCAGCTTCCCGAACTGTTGCCAATGCTTCAGGCAAAATAGAATCTAAAGATTCGCCTTCTTTGACACGTTCTTTGAATTCCACAGTTTTTTCTTTTAACTCTGCATCGGACAGAGCTTTATATGCTTCTTCGAGTTCTAAAACTTTGTTTTTAATTGGTTCAATGCGTGCAAGCTCTTTTGCACTATAAGAACCAAATATTGCTGTTAAAATACCCATTTGATAATACCGCCTTTTTTTAAATATATATTTATTTTAGCTGATTTTTTTTTATTTGTCAATAGCCTATCAGAAAATCATGTACATGACGGACAAAATTCACGCATTGGACATATTCCGCATTGTGGTTTTCTTGCCCGACAGATATCACGCCCAAACAAAACGATTCTATGACAAAATGCAGAAGATTCTTCTGGCGGAAGTAATTTTCTTAAATCCGTTTCTATTTTTGGGGGTTCTGTTTCTGTTGTTAAGCCAAGTCTTTTTGTGATTCGCATAAAATGCGTATCCACAATCACGACAGCAGGTTTATGATAGACATCACCCAAGAGCAAATTTGCTGTTTTTCTTCCAACGCCTGGCAAAGTTAATAATTCTTCCATTGTATCTGGTAACACACCATGATAAACAGTTAATAATCTCTGACAAGCTTCTTTAATGCTTTTGGCTTTCATTTTATAAAATCCACAAGGTTTCACATCAATTTCAAGTTCTGCCAAATCTGCATTTGCGAATGCCTCTAAACTGGTATATTTTTGAAATAAAGGCTTTGTGACAATATTCACCCTTGCATCTGTACATTGTGCAGATAGCCTTACAGCAATCATAAGCTGATATGGCTCATCATAGACCAGTGAGCAAAGTGCATCTGGATAATGTTCTTTTAAAATTCGTACCGCCTCCAGCGTACGTTCTTGTTTTGTCATAATTTAATCTCCAATTGCATCAATAATAGCATCATTGGTATTAACTGCCCAAAGGGCTTGTTGTTCTGTATACCAGCTATCCATATTATCAGATTGTAAAGCTGTTTTTGCAGTTCCTTTCCAAACAGGGTCACCATTACCTGAAAAATACATCACATGTACACCATAATTTGTTTCTACAAGTCCAGTATCACCTGCTTTACGGGAGCTGTCAAAACACCAGTCATTAAAAGCAGTCACCATTTGCCCAACATAAACATTTTCATACAGACCCCCATTTGTATTTGACCCAGGGTCTTCAGAATATTGATTTGCAAGTTCTGCAAAACTATCTTCTGTTTTATTGCCACTTTCCCATTCTGCAAGGGCATCTTCGGCAAGTTGCCAGCATGTTTTCATAGCATTTTCATTTGCTGTTTCCTGTGCAGTTTCATCAGCATCATCAGGAAGTTCTTCTGTATGTTCACTTGTAGCAAATAAAATATGTCTGACATTTATAGTCTCTGTCTCATCAAGGGTTGGCTGACTTGTCAACATATATACAGAAATATAACCATAGTCTTCATCATCTGAAAGATAGGTATCATTAACATTAGTATCTTCTGAAAATGCCCAGTCTGACACCTCAAAGCCTGATGTATAAGAAAAATCATCTTTATAAATTGTTGGCAATAAATCAGTCACTTCATCTTCTGTGTAGCCATCATATGTTACTAAAATATCATGCACAATTGATTCAAATTCGTCAGGCGTTTTGGCATTTTTCAAACTTTCTGCAAGTTCTTGTGCTTCTTCTTTTGTGAGACTTTGTTGTTCATCATCAGTATTATCAGCATTTGCATCATCTGTTTCTGTTCCTGTATCATAAGAAATAGAAAACCCTGCCAAACCGCATGTATCAAATTCTGTCTTATGTTCCTGATAATAAGCATTTAAATCATCATCTGTGATGTTCATATTATTTTTTATCATGTCAAAATAGCAAGATGCAATTATTTCCATTTCAAGCATTGTATAAACATCATCTTCAGAAATAGTATCACCATAAATGCTCATATCAATATCAGCAAATGTAGTATCCAGTGTTTTTTTGTTTTCCTCTGATAATACAAAACCATCCGCATTGGCTGCTTCGTTGAAAATAAGCAACTGTTTCACGGTGCTTTTGGTTTGTCTCATGATATAATCAAACCATGAAATAGATTCGCCAGCTTCTTCAGGAAGCATTTGGTCTTTCAGAGAAGTTTCTGAATCAATACCATAATAAGAAAATGCAGATTCAAATTGTGATAAATAATCCCTATAGAAACATTCCATTAAAGCGGGGGAAATTTCCAAATTTTCAGAATACATGGCAGCATCTGGATTATCTGGAAGTGAGGCATTATTTTCATTTTGATCTAGTGTTTGACTGTCCTGTGTTGTCAGATTATCCTGATTATCTGTTCGCTGATTCCATAGGCGTACTCCCAGAAATCCTAAACAGCCAATAATTGCTGCTGAAACAACAGAAATTCCTGCTATTTTCAATGCCTTATTGGATTTTTTGGGTTCTGCAACAGATTTTTCTTCTGCATTTTTTTCTGGTTGTTCCTGATAATCGCCAAGAATTCCCTGATAAGATTCTTTATTTTGGGAATTTTCCTGTTTTTGATTTTTGTCTTTGCTCATAAAGTCTTTTCTTCCTTTCTGATTTGTAAAATCATGTGCTTTTATAATAAATATTATATCTGCACAAGTTGAACACAAGATGAAAAATAAATGAAAATTCGCAATTTTTTATTTAAAATTTTCCCATTTGGTCTGTGTTCGGATAATTTGCCTTGTCATCAAGAGAAGCCAGTTTATTATACAAGATATAAAATTTTTGTGTTGTGTTTTCTAAAAAATAATAATGCAAAATATAGGGAATTAATAATAATAAAAGCAATATGCATAGCAGCGCTACCCCTAAGCTTTTAAAATATAGAAATAATCCCATAGTGATAAAAAACACAAGCCCAATCAGTATGACAACCAGAAAATGTACCAGACGTTCATGTTGCATGAAACCAATCTGTACTAGAATTTCACGCCGTAGCTTTGAAATATGTTCTGGATTTAATTTGTCAGAACTGTTTAATAATTTTTCCATATATTGCAAATAACTGGTCATATAATGCCTCATATTCTAAATCTCCTTTCTGAATAACAGGCAATATTTCTATTATAACATAGTTTAAAAAATTTTGCAATAAAATTCTAATAAAATTCTAAAAAACACAGTGAATCATGTCGCATTCTTAAAAAATAATTGTAAAATTTTAATTTTCTATTTTTTACAGTTACAACATGATTAATATTTTCACATATGATTGACAATTCTGGTAATTTATGCTATAATCATAAACAATAAATCTTTGCGATAAAAAATTTTAAAAAAATTAAAATAAGATTGGGGGGATAATTATGCCAGAAGAAAATAAATCTATCACAGTACAATTAATTGACCGAAAATGGGTAAATCATGTCAACAGAGAGCAAATCATTGGCTATTGTAATTATAAATTACACCCTGGAGCTTTGACAGAAAAATTATTAAAATCACATGAATGCATTCAAAAAAAATGTCCTTATTTGAAAAAACTGGAAGACAGAAAATTCTGGATAAAACGAAAAGACAAAACAGAACATAAAAAAATTGTCAAACAAGAAAAACAGATACAAGAACAAATTTCTCTGAATTTAATCACAGAAGCACAAGAATTTGCAAGTACATGTCATGCGGAATTAGATATTATGCAGGTAAATTTTGATGCAGACAGAAATAGCTATATTATATTTTATATTTCTGACAATCCCGAAGATGATTGTTATGATTATCTGGATTTTCTGCATGCATATTGCTATGAGAAAAAAGCAAAAGTAGAACTTCGGCATATTCGTGATATGAATGGAAATTATGTCACCAGAGCTGATAAAAAATGCTATCAAAAATAAGCTGTCAGGAAAAAACTAACAGTTGATTTATTTTCATGAAAAAAAGATACAAATATTTCAGATAACCTCTTGCAATTTTTGTCATTTTATGTTATGATTAGTATAAGCATATTGATTCATGCGAAAAAAATTTTTGCACTTAGTGCAGGTAGGAGAGATAACATGCCAAAAAAGCAAGATATTCACAAGATTATGATTATTGGTTCAGGTCCTATTATTATTGGACAAGCATGCGAATTTGACTATTCTGGCACACAAGCTTGTAAAGCACTTCGCAAGCTTGGTTATGAAGTTGTTTTAGTCAATTCCAATCCCGCAACAATTATGACTGACCCAGATGTTGCAGATATTACATATATTGAACCGTTGAATCTGACAAGACTGACACAGATTATTGAAAAAGAACGTCCTGATGCGTTATTGCCAAATCTTGGCGGACAGTCTGGTTTAAATCTTTGTTCAGAGTTGTCAGAAGCTGGTGTACTGGAAAAATATCAGGTACAAGTTATCGGTGTACAAGTAGATGCCATTGAGAGAGGCGAAGACCGTATTGAATTTAAAAATACCATGGCAAAGCTTGGCATTGAAATGCCACGCAGTCAAGTTGCTTATACAGTAGAAGAAGCCGTTAAAATTGCAGAAGAATTAAAATATCCAGTTGTATTACGTCCAGCCTATACAATGGGCGGTGCCGGTGGCGGTATGGTCTATAACGTAGATGAATTAAAAACAGTCTGTGCAAGAGGTCTGCAAGCAAGTCTTGTCAATCAAGTACTTGTTGAAGAATGCATTGGCGGTTGGGAAGAATTAGAGCTGGAAGTTGTTCGTGATGCAAATAATAATATTATCACAGTATGTTTTATTGAAAATATAGACCCAATTGGCGTACATACAGGGGATTCCTTCTGTTCAGCTCCTATGCTGACAATTTCTGAAGAAGTTCAGAAAAAATTGCAGGAATATTCTTATAAAATTGTAGAAGCAATTGAAGTTATCGGCGGTTGTAATTGTCAATTTGCCCATGACCCTGTATCTGACAGAATTGTTGTGATTGAAATTAATCCAAGAACTTCACGTTCTTCTGCATTAGCTTCTAAAGCAACAGGTTTCCCAATTGCATTAGTTTCTGCAATGCTTGCATGTGGTTTGACATTGGACGAAATTCCTTGCGGAAAATATGGCACACTTGACAAATATCAGCCAGATGGCGATTATGTCGTGATTAAATTCGCAAGATGGGCATTTGAAAAATTCAAGGGTGCAGAAGATAAACTTGGCACACAAATGAAAGCTGTCGGCGAAGTGATGAGCATTGGCAAAACTTATAAAGAAGCTTTTCAAAAAGCAATCAGAAGTTTGGAAACAGGTCGATATGGCTTAGGCTTTGCAAAAGATTTTCATGAGAAATCAAAAGAAGAATTATTAACTATGCTGAATTGCCCAACCAGTGAACGTCAATTTATTATTTATGAAGCGTTGCGAAAAGGTGCAAGCATTGAAGAAATTTATGAATTGACAAAAATCAAGCATTATTTCCTGCAAGAAATGTTAGAATTAGTGCAGGAAGAAGAACAGCTTTTAAAACTCAAAGGCTCTGTTCCAGAAATGCCGATTCTGAAACAAGCGAAATTAGATGGATTCAGTGATAGATATTTAAGCCAGTTACTTGAAATATCAGAAGAAGAAATCCGTGCAGAACGTCTGAAATTTAATATCCGTGAAGCATGGGAGGGCGTTCATGTAAGTGGCACTGAAAATTCTGCTTATTATTATTCTACTTATCATTTACAGGAAGATAACAGCCCATGCAGTAATAAACCAAAAATTATGATTCTGGGCGGTGGTCCTAACAGAATTGGACAAGGAATTGAATTTGACTATTGCTGTGTACATGCAGCATTGGCACTGAAAAAACTTGGTTTTGAATCTATTATTGTAAACTGTAACCCAGAAACAGTTTCTACAGACTATGATACATCGGATAAGCTTTATTTTGAGCCATTGACATTAGAAGATGTACTTAGCATTTATGACAAAGAAAAACCAGTTGGTGTGATTGCACAGTTTGGTGGTCAGACACCTTTGAATCTTGCCAATGATTTGAAAAAATATGGTGTGAGAATTTTAGGCACGTCTCCTGAAACAATTGACCTTGCCGAAGACAGAGACCATTTCAGAGCAATGATGGAAAAATTAAATATTCCAATGCCAGAATCTGGAATGGCTGTCAATGTAGAAGAAGCACTTGCCATTGCAAACAAAATTGGCTATCCTGTTATGGTACGTCCCTCTTATGTGTTGGGTGGTCGTGGCATGGAAATTGTTCATGATGACGAAATGATGAAAGTTTACATGTCCGCCGCAGTTGGTGTGACACCAGACAGACCAATTTTAATCGACAGATTTTTGAACCATGCAACAGAATGTGAAGCAGATGCCATTTCTGATGGTACGAATTGCTTTGTTCCTGCTGTGATGGAACATATCGAATTAGCTGGTGTACATTCTGGTGACTCCGCATGTATTCTACCGTCTAAAAATTTAACAGAAAAACAGATTGCTACTATCAAAGATTATACTAGAAAAATTGCTGTTGAAATGAATGTCTGCGGTTTAATGAACATGCAATATGCAATTGAAGGTGATACTGTCTATGTACTGGAAGCAAATCCAAGAGCCTCCCGTACAGTACCGTTAGTATCTAAAGTTTGCAGTATTAACATGGTGCAAATTGCAACGCAAATTATTACTTCTGATATTACAGGCAAGCCGTCTCCAGTGCCAGAGCTGAAAGACAGAGAAATTAAACATTATGGCGTAAAAGAAGCCGTTTTCCCATTTAATATGTTCCAGGAAGTAGACCCAATTTTAGGGCCAGAAATGCGTTCTACAGGCGAAGTACTTGGCATTTCAGAATCTTTTGGAGAAGCATATTATAAAGCAGAAGAAGCAACACAAACAAGATTGCCATCTGAGGGAACTGTTTTATTAAGTGTCTGTGAACGTGACAAAGCAGAATTACCAGAAATTGCAAAAGCATTCCATGAACTTGGATTTAAAATTCTTGCAACACATAAATGCTATAAACTTTTACAGGCACAGAATATTCCTTGTGAACGTGTTTACAAAATGTATGAGGGCAGACCAAATGTTGGTGATTTTATTGCAAATAGTCAAATTCAGTTGATTATTAATACTCCTATTGGCAAAGCAAGTATGCATGATGATAGTTATATTCGCAAAGCTGCCATTAAGCATAGAATTCCATATATTACAACTATGGCTGCGGCTAAGGCAAGTGTTGAGGGTATTCGTGCGATTAAAGAAAATAAACATTTTGGTGTAAAATCATTACAGGCACATCATGATGAAATAAAATAATGAATTGAATTTAAAAAAGCTGTTGCAAGTTAAAATGCAACAGCTTTTAATTTATAGACAAAATTGCTATGTTTTTATTTAAAATTCAGTAATAATTTCCTCATTTTTTTCAGCTTCCTGCATATTTTTTTCATATTGTTCTGTAATTTCTAAATATGTATTGTCAGTTAGAACATTATATCTTTGTGTAACAATCGGTCTTTGTCCCCGTCTGAAAATTACTTCTTGACCTAAAGGCATATATAATACTTCATCAAGCGGTACATTGAGACGTTCGCTAATATTACGGCATGTTCTTAAATCCATTCCGCCCATATAAACATAGGTATCACAATTATTAATAATTGTTACAGAATCTTCATGCCCATACATGCGTTCAAGTTGGCTTTCAGATTGTAAAAGCAACATTACACTAATTTGTTTTTCTCTGAAAATAGAGATATACTCTGGAAAATTAAGTATTCTTGAACCTGTGGCAAAATCATCACATAAAACAGAAACAGGAATTGGAAGTGTACCAGTTGGCAATGATTCTGCAAATTCAAAAAGCTGTTTAAACATCTGTGCATAGAACATATTAATAAAACAACTTAAAGCTGGATTTACTGCAGATGTAGAAATAAAAAGAACCGTTTTCTGACTGGAAAGTTCTTTGAAATCTACTTTGTTTTTCTCCGTAATCATTGTCCTGAGTTCAGGAGAAAATATTGTATCAATTGTTGTATTTAATGCACCATAAACACAACTTGCAGTTTTAAACGGTAAAACTTTAAACGAATTCCAGCAGGTCACCGCAAAACAGGTTGGACTTTTCTGTGCAATCATATTAAATTTACGGTCAAGAGTAGTTGTAATAGAACCGCCAGCATTTTCTTTGATAGTAAGAGTATCATTTAATTTCAGAACATCAGCAAAAGTGGGTTTATCTTCTATCATAAGTACATATGCAATTAAAGCCGAAAGAAGACTAATCGCAGCATCGTCCCAATAAGGGTCAGCAGTTGAATTTTCTTTACGTGGATTTGCTTTCACAATAGATTCAGACAAAAAACTAATATCTGAATAGCTTGCTACATACTCAAGGGGATCATATGCAATATTACTCTCTATTGGCTTTACAAAATTAAGGTCAAGGACATTGTAGCCCCTTTTTGAGAACACTGTTTTATATTTATTTACCAGTTTCCGTTTAGTGACAGTAACAACAAGACTGGAATGGAATGTTTCAAGAAGTCGAGGTTCCATAATTGACATTGTTTTGCCACCGCCACTGCTGGCACATACAATTACATTATTATTCAGACCAGTTTCATTACAGTTTGTGCTGTATACAGCGCCTTCTCCAAGAATCATTCTATCCATTTCCATGTATGCTTATCCCTCCATAACCATATCAAAACTTACAATCTCATCAGCCAGACCAAATTCCACACTTTCTTCTGGATTATAATAATGATTATAACTAGTTGCTTCTTCGATTTCTTCTTCTGTCTTTCCAGTATGTTTCGCAAGAATTTGATTCATTTTTTTTCTTGTTTCCATAAGACTATCTGAAATAGATTTGATTGATGACGCATTGCCACTGACACGACTTCCTAATAGCGGTTCATGTATCATCAATTCGCTATGTGGAAACATGTATCGCCCATGATTTCCACAAGAAAATAACAAAGCCCCCATACTATATGCATTCCCCATACAGAACATACGAATAGGAGCTTTACAAGCTTGAATACAATCATACATGAGAAGACCCGAATTAATCTCTCCACCTGGACTGTTAATTAGCACATCAATAGATTTGTGATTGTCTTCTTTATACAAAAGCATTACTTTTTTGACAAACTCACAAGCTTTTTCCTGATTAATTTCACCCTCAATAAAAATTTTTCTCTCTGCAAGCAGGCGTGTTTCCAGTGGTACTAGTGCAATACCATTACTTGACTTTACTTGAACATTCATTAGGAAACACCACCTTTCTTTCTAAACAAATCAGTATGTATGACAATTTCTGACGCATCACTGGCTGTATGTTTAGAATCTTGATTAGATTCATCACTGCTGGAACCAAAACGGGCAGCAAGTCTAGCCAGCATTGCATCTGTACTACTGCCATTTTCACTGCTGACAACATGAGAAACGCTATGATGTGCTGTTTCTTCGTTAGACCTTTCACATGTTTCAACTGCATTTTTTGGGACAGCATCACTGAAAATAATAGCGACTATGCCAGAGCCATAACGTTCAAACATTGATGCAGGACAATAAATACTTTTTTTTATCATTTTTCTTGTAGGAATAATACCTTCACAGCAAATATGAACTTTATAACTAATTTCACCATCTGTATGGTCAAGTTCAAAATTGCCTGTCCTCAAACCGTAGTTCACCCTGCATAGAAATTCAGCCATGTTTCGCATTATCTTCTCATCATTTTCATCAGCCCCAATTGAAGAAGTCGCATAAACACTATATTCTTCTTCCATAACGTTAATAATATAATTGATATTTTTAATCTTGTTTTTTAAACTAAGCATAAATTTAAATACGCCTTTTTTCTCATCAAAACTAAAAATCCAGTTATCTTCTTCAAGAAAACTGCTAATGGCATTTGCAATATCATTAGAATAACTCTTTTTTTCCACTGATATTACCTCCTATCATACATGCTTTTTCCTGTTTTTATAAAATATTATTAATCAGCATCATTTTCACATGTTTCAACCGCATATTTCGCTTCTGCATCATTGAAAATAACATTTATAATACCAGGGCCATAACGTTCAAACATTGATGCAGGACAATAAATACTTCTTGCAATCATTCCCCTTGTAGGAATGATATCATCACAACAGACATTAACTTTGTAACGAATTTCCCCATCTCTGTGGTCAAGCTCAAAATTGCCCATTCTCAAGCCATAATTGGCTCTGCATATGAATTCAGACATATTCTGCATCATTCTTTCATCATCTTCATCAGCCCCAATTGGAGAAACCGCATAAACGCTATATTCTTCTTCCTTAACACTAATAATATAGCTAATTTTTTTCATCTTATTTTTCAAACTAAGTGAAAATCTAAATACACCTTTCTCATCATCAAAATCAAAATTCCAGTCATCATCATTAAGAAAATCAGTGATAGCATCTGCAATGTCATTAGAATAAACTCTATCTTCCATAATATTACCTCCATTTGAAAATATACATATTAATTATGTAATTCGTCTGTATGAGTTTATCTCATAATATTATTATAACAGAATTTTATTAAAATGTCAACCAATTTTTTGGTAATTTCAATATTATTTTATTCTATAAAAAAATTTTCATGCTGGCATCAAAAGGCTGACAATAATAAAAAAAGCTGTCACAAAGAAATATGCAACAGCTTTTTTGTTAATTTAATCATAACGAAGTGCGTCAATCGGATTCATTTTGGCAGCTTTATTTGCTGGATAGTAACCGAAGAAAACACCTGTTATAATAGAGAACATGACAGAAATAATAATTGCTGGTATCGATGGTTGTACTGTGATTGAGAATAAAGACGCATAAGATGGATACATATTTGTGACAACTGTTTTTGCAATATAGCCAATTAACATGCCATTCATGATACCAATTAGAATGCCAATAATACCGCCAATCAGACAAATTAAAATTGCTTCTACAACAAATTGCATTCTGATATAAGAATTCTGTGCACCGAGTGCTTTTCTGATGCCAATTTCTTTGGTACGTTCCGTAATACTGACAAGCATAATATTCATGACACCCACACCGCCGACAATCAATGAAATGGCTGCAATCACAGAAATTGCAATGGTAATCACATTGACAACCGCATTAATCATGCCAAGTTGTGACTGCATATTGACAATTTCAACAGTCATATATGGTTTTTCAGCTTGTTGATACTGTTCTGTAAAGAAATCACGTAATACTTGTTCCTGCATATCAATATCATAATTTATATTATAATAAATATCTACCCAATAGCGATAACTATTTTCCTGATGAAGTAAATGCATCATAGTATCTAAAGGCACATAGACAGGTGTTACTTTTTCAATCTCTTTCATACCAGGCTTATAAGCATAATTCAAATAAGCTGCTGGTAGTTCAAATACACCTACAATAATAAAATCTTCTGTTTGACCAGTTGCTTCCAGCTCCAATGTCACTGTTTGTCCGATTGGATTCACATCTGGTGCAAAATATTGTGATACAAATAAATCTGATACAGCAATTGTCTGTTTTAGATTTAAATTATCCTGATAATGAATGGCTCTGCCAGATATAAATTTAATATCTCCCAGATTATCAAAATTCAAAACCCCACTGATAGTAACACTCATAGACTGGTCTTTCCAGTTACGCATTCCTGAACTGCCATAATTTTCACTTAGACTTAAACTGAAATAATCAGGATATGTCTGCACTAATTCATCAAGCATCTGACGGGAAATCATATCTTCGTCTCTGTAAGTATAAATTTGTGAGTCGTCATCTTCTTCATAATTTGAAAAATCAATTTGTGAATAGACTTCAAAATAGTTCATAGAACCCATGGAATTAAATGTATTTGTCAGTGTTTTCTGAATAGACGAGCCAATTGTTGTAATTGTAATAACAGAGCTGATACCAATAATAATACCTAACATTGTCAGTAATGCACGCATTTTATTTGCCAAAATAGAAGTAAATGCAAGACGGATATTTTCAAGAAACTGCACGATTATTCACCTCCGTATCTGCAATGATACTGCCATCACTGATAGTAATCATACGCTGTGTTTCTTCGGCAAGTTCTGGACTATGTGTAATTAATACAATCGTCGTGCCTTCCTCTTGATGAAGCTTATGAAACAAATCCATAATCATACGCCCTGTTTTAGTATCTAATGCACCTGTTGGTTCATCTGCCAGCAAGATAGAAGGCTTGTTTGCCATAGCACGGGCAATGGCAACACGTTGTTTCTGACCGCCAGAGAGTTCATTTGGCTGATGATAGGCACGTTCTGACATACCGACAATTTCTAATAATTGCATTGTTCTTTCTAAACGCTGCTTTCTTGGTACACCAGCATACATCATAGGCATTTCTACGTTTTTAATGGCATCTGTTCTAGAAATTAAATTAAACGTCTGAAATACAAAGCCAATTTCTCTATTTCTGATACGACTTAATTCTGTGTCATCTAATGTGCTGATATCGACACCATTCAATAGATAAGTTCCCTCTGTGGGTCTGTCTAATGCACCAATGATATTCATGAGTGTACTCTTACCAGAACCTGACTGCCCGACAATGGAAACAAATTCACCCTCATGAACATCAAGCGAAATGCCGTTTAAAATTTGCAATTCATTTGGTTTGCCAATATAATAACGTTTGATGATATTTCTCATAGAGATTACTGTTTTACGCATCGCTGTCAGCTCCATTTCCCTGTACAGCAGTATCGATATCAGAAATTGGCAAAACATCACCATCTTGATAATTATTAGGATTCATGACAATCATATCACCTTCTTTGATTTCAGAAGAAGTAATTTCTGTATAATAAGTACCCTCCATACCTTTTTCAACTATAACAGATTTTGCTTTTGTTACACCGTCAGCTCCCTTGACAGCAAGTAATACATGACTCTTTTCATCTTCGTCTGTGATAATCGAATCATAAGGGACGGCTAATACATCTTTTTTTTCATTTAGCACAATTTTTACTTTGGCGTTCATGCCAATTAATAATTCAGATTCACTGTCATTTACTGTAATTTCTGCCGAATAACCGCCTGTTGCTGTTCCTGTTGCAGATGCTCCCTGTGCAGATGTATCATAAATATTTACCACACGACTGACAGTAGCATTAAATTCTTTATCACCAGTTGCTGAAGTTTTCACAATTGCAGGCATACCCTCCTGAATATTTAAAATATCTGCCTCACTGATTTGCACTTTGATTTTTAAAGAATCCGTGTCTTCAATTGTCATAAGTGCGTCTGTTGTCGGAATACTTCCTTCAGCAATATTCAGAGAAGTAATCACACCACTCTTGGGAGCTTTCACTGTACATTCTGCAATTGAATCAGCAAGTTTTTCGAGTTCTGTTTTAGAATTATTATCTTGCTGAAACTGTTCCGCATCTAAAATATCTTGATAATTCTGAATTGTCATATCTGCACTGCGTTCCGCAGCAGCATAAGCATCTTGTGCAGATTGCACAGCACTATCATAAGTACTAAATTGTTCACGAATTGCCTCCAGAGAAGATTGTTTTGTCTGGACATTCATTTCAGCTTCCTGATAGGTCTGTGATGCTTCCGCATATTTTTGAGGGTCATCTGTTGTATTCATTGTATTTTTTGCCTCATCACGGCGAACAATTTCATTATTAATTTCATCGATTAGATTACTTTCTTTTTCATAAGCTTTATTCTGTGCATTAATTGCATCATTAATTGCCCGCTGTGCCTGTGCAAGATTAATTTCTTTATCCCGTTTTGCATTTGCAAGATTACGTTCATTAATCTTATGTGTATTTTCACTCTGATTTTGTGAATTTTCCTGTGTTTTCAGCAAATTATCATATTGTTGCTGTAATTCAGAGCTGTCAAATACACAAAGTACATCACCTTCATTGACATGACTTCCTAATTCTACATTCAAAGTCGCAACTTTTGCAGTCAGTTTGCTTGTAATTTTAATTAAATTTTCACTTTCGACATTACCAGAAACATTGATATGATTAGAAATATCATGATATTCTATTTTGGCAATTTCAACTGCATTATCTGAAAAATCCTGTAACTGTGAAAGATTTTTGTTACACGCTGTAATACCAACAGCTCCACCTCCCAAAATCAGGGCAATCACAATGATTGTAATAATTGTGCGTTTTTTCTTTTTCACCTGTCCCATAATTATCTTAGGAACTCCTTTCTTTTGTTGAATTAAGAAATACTTGTACTCAGAATTGTATTTCTTTGAATTATCTGTATTATTAATTCTAGTACATATGATATTATATCATATTTGACTTTCATTGTCAAGAGCTTTTTAAAATTATTTCATGATTTTTAAATATATCAATATTTCCTGTCCGATTGTCATAAAAAAATTACTCCTTTCTGTTTACTTTTTAATCTTTTTATGTTATGATTATACTAAGACTTGTTGTAATATAAACTATCCGTGCTAATTATATTATAATCTGATATTTAAGATTTGTCAAGATAAAATCTAATTTTTTAGATTATTTTAGAAATTGCACAAAAAGGAGTGACTAAATTGACAATTACAGAAAGAATTTTTGTTGTATTAGCACAAAAAAAAATGTCTCAGAAAGAATTTGCTAAAAGAATTGAGGTGAATGAAAAAACAGTGTCTGCATGGAAAAAGAATAATTCTCTTCCACCTGTTGATAAAATATATGAAATTTCAGATTGTTTGGGTGTGACAACTGATTATTTACTTACAGGTGAAGAAAAGAATACTGCCTTTGATATATCGCACTCAGCAGTTGGAGCCGTTGGAGAAAGTTCTCAGGGAACTGTAAATATTCATACTGATAGTAAAGATAATTCTAACACCCAAAATCATGAAAATTTACTTAAAATCAATAGTTTAGATGGCGAGGCATTAAACATACTCCATAGACTTCCCATGAAAGAACAATTTAAATTGCTTGCTATAATGTGTGAGTTTGAGGAAGAATATCTGAAACAAAGCAGAGATTAAACTAACAAAACTTGTTAAGCACTAATTTTTGCTTAGCAAAATAAAAAAACCCGAATCTGTTTTTTAAACAAATCCGAGTTCTGATTTATTTTTTGTATTATCTATTATCTATATTTTCAGGATACATATCATGTTGTGTGAGTCTTTCCCAAGCAACTTGTTCCCATTTTGTGCCAGCTTTTCCATAATTGCAATAAGGCTCTATAGAAATACCGCCTCTTGGCAAAAATTTTCCCCAAACTTCGATATATCTAGGATTCATAAGACGAATCAAATCATTCATGATAATATTTACACAATCTTCATGAAAATCACCATGATTTCTGAAACTAAATAAATATAATTTCAATGATTTACTTTCTACCATGATTTCATCTGGAACATAAGAAATATATAAAGTTGCAAAATCTGGTTGTCCTGTAATCGGACAAAGAGCAGTAAATTCTGGACAGTTAAATTTTACAAAATAATCCCTGTCTGGGTGCTTATTAGGAAACGTTTCTAATACTTCTGGTTTATAATTAAAATCATAGCTTGTATTCTGATTGCCTAATAGGCTAATATTGCCCTGTTCTTGTTCTGTACGCATAAAATTAATACCTTTCTGATTCTAATAATCTTAAAATAAAATTTTATCTTCCACACCGTTTAAATAAAATGCTTTTGCTCTGTCAAGACAAGTACCACATGTGCCACATGGTTTTTCTCCGCCTTCGTAACAGCTCCATGTGTATTCATAAGGAACTTGCAATTTTAATCCTGTTGCAACGACTTGTGCCTTTGTTAAATTTACAAACGGTGCTTTAATCTGGAGCTGATTGCCACTGCCTAAATAAATCGCTTGCTTCATAGCCTGATGAAACGCATCACTGCAATCAGGATAGGCATTACCAGCAGAATCATCACTATGAGCACCATAATAAATTACTTCACAGTGATTTGCTAATGCAATACTTGCTGCTGATGATAAAAATAAACCATTTCTAAACGGTACATAAGTAGAAACAGGTTTGCCCTTTGTTTTCTGGAGCTGTTCTGCATAAGTTTCTTTTGGAATCTCTGTTTTTGAATGCGTTAAAAGCGAACAATCAGAATCTGCAAAAATAATCGATAAATCTAAAATTTTAAATTTCACATGATAATATTCAGCTAATTTTTGAGACGCTTCTAACTCTTTCTGGTGCTTTTGACCGTAATAAATCGCAAGTGCAAGCACTTCTTCTGCACCATATTGTTCTACTGCAAGAGCCAAACAAGTTGCACTGTCCACACCACCACTGCATAATACTAATGCCTTCATAAAATCAACTCCTGTAAATTTTTATCTGTTCTGAATTTTCCCATAAGCGTTTTCGTCGTTGTTTTAGCAGATGTATTTCGAATGCCTCTTGCTGTCATGCAACTATGTGAGCCTGTAATTAACACCCCAACATCTGGTGACCCTGTTGCTTCTGAAATAATTTCTGCAATATCTTTTCCCAGACGCTCTTGTAATTGCAGTCTTTTTGATGCCATGTCACAGATTCTGGCAATTTTGCTCAAGCCAATGACTTTATTTTTGGGAATATAGGCAACATTGACATACATGTCATACATCAAAGCCATATGATGTTCGCAATAGCTAAATATTTGAATATCTTTCATCACAACAGCAGATTCTATCTGTTCAGAATCTGTTAAAGCAAATGTTTTTCCAAACATTTCGGCAATTTCATGATTACTGTAAGCTGTACCTGCAAGTACTTCAGACAGCATTCTTGCAACACGGTCTGGCGTTTCCTGTAATCCCTCACGGTCAGGATTTTCGCCAATCGCTTCCAGTAAACCTCTGACATGATATTTTATTTTTTCCTGATCCAAAACTAAACCCCCTTTTTTTCTGGATTCCAAATATATTTATGCAATTGCAATTGCAGTTTGATTTGATTTAAATTATTTTTTTTCATAAAATTAACGATTTCTGCTGGTTGAATTTTATTATACACAGGGCTAACATAAATTTTGCAACGCTTTAAAAGCTGATATTTTTTGATAATAAATAATGCTTTTTCTAAATCTTCCTGACTGCCGATAACAAATTTTATGACATCTTGTGAATTTATATATTCATAATTTTCAGTGAGCATATAATTTTCCATGTTGCTGGATGGCAATTTATAATCTAGCGTAAAATTTGGTCTATATTCTGATTCTGCAAATTTTTTAATTGCAATACTGCCATTTGTTTCAATTTCTACTAAATTATGATTTTTTATTAATTCTTCTATTAATTTATCAAGATTTTTCTGTAATAATGGCTCCCCTCCTGTCAGCGTCACACGCTGTATACCAGAATTTTTCACAAAACAAATTAAATCTTCTAAACGAATTAATTCAGCAGGGGAATTTTCAGAATTTGCCCAACGTGTGTCACAATAAGAACAAGTTAAATTACATGTTCTAAATCTGATAAATACAGCTAATTCTCCAGCAAACTGACCCTCACCGTTAATACTAATAAATTTTTCAGCTACAGGATACATAATTTCATGTAGATTCATAATTGATACACCGCACAATTATCAGGCGTTTCATAAACTGTCACAGCACAAACAGGCAATCCTTGTTTTGATAATAATTCAAAAAAATATTTCGCAAAATTTTCAGCTGTTGGACGAAACGCAACAGGAATTAATTTAAAATTTTCTTGTTCCAATGCTGAAATTGTTGCTAATTTCAGTGAATTTTCTTCATAAATAAACGCATGATCAAAATCATCTGCTAAATTTCTGATAATTTTTTTAAATTCTCCAAAATCTAATAACATGCCTTTTTTTTCGCCTTGTTCCTGTAAATTTTCATTCTGAATACAGACTTCTAATATCCAGTGGTGCCCATGCAAGTTTGCACATTTTCCTTGATAGCCAGATAAAAAATGTGCGCTATCAAAACATGCTGAAGTTTTTAACTGATACATGAACAACAACTCCTTTCTTAATCTTAAAAATTAAAAAAATACAGCCAATTTTAATTTGACTGCATCTTAATTTTAATATCATTATTTTTATTAATTTATCAAAATTAAAATGCCCTAGTTTTATTTTGTGACAGGATGGTGCAAGCGAACTGTCAGTTTATCTTACTTTTTTATCATAACACATTTTTTTTGTTTTGTCAATAGTGTTTGATATTAATATCACGGTATTTCAACGAGTAAACAAATTATGAACAAATTCTATTTTCACTGTTATGAAATGAGTATTTTGATAGGCATAAGCAGGTGAAAATCATAATTTCTTATCCTATATTTCTGATTAGTATAGAAATTTAGAGCAGTTTATTTAATAAGTTTATAATTTATTCACAGTTTGTATACAAGAAATTAACTCACTAAAATTAGAATATGATAAAATAGAGATATGAGTTATAGTTCAGACTTTAAACGCAATATGATAACTTTTAAGGAGGATATATATGAGCTATTTTGTTTATAACAATAAACATATCTTTTATAACGAAATTGGCAGTGGAACACCTTTGCTTTTTCTTCACGGAAATACAGCATCTTCAAATATGTATGCAGAAGTTTCAAAAAAATATAGCCAAAATTTTAAGGTAATACTTATCGACTTCCTAGGTCACGGCAAATCGGACAGATTAAGTAAATTTCCCACAGATTTATGGTTTTATGAAGCACAGCAGGTTATTGCTTTTCTAAAGGAAAAACAATATACAGACGTTAGCATAATAGGCAGTAGCGGTGGAGCTATTGTTGCTATTAATGTTGCTTTGGAAGCATCAGAGTTTGTAAGCAAAGTTATTGCTGATAGTTTTGAGGGCGAAAATGCAAATAAAGATTTTATCGTAAATCTTCTGAAAGACCGTGAAAAAGCTAAAGCGGATAGTAATGCAAGAGCGTTCTACGCATATATGCATGGTTCTGATTGGGAAAAGGTCGTGGACAACGATACTGCTACTATTATAAGGCATAAAAATGAAACAGGTTGTTTTTTTCACAAACCATTGAATTTGTTGAAAGCCGACATTCTTCTAACAGGTAGCAAAGAAGATAAGTTCATGTATAGCTTGTCTGATAATTACTTTGAAAATGTTTACGGAGAAATGCTAAAAAAAATCGGACACGGCAAAATGTTTCTGTTTGATATAGGTGACCACCCTGCTATGATTACAAACTTTGAAAAGTTTTATAACATAAGTTTGGATTTTCTAATGCAATAAATTCTTATTTATCTTAGCAAGCAATTGAATAATTAAAGTGATGCCCTAGTTTTATTTTATGACAGGATAGTGCAAACGAATTGTCAGCTTATCTTGTTTTTTTATCATAACATATTTTTTCTACTTTGTCAATAGCGAATGAAATATATACACAGAAATTATTTTTATTTAAAAGAAATTAAACAAATCTGTTTTTGAATGATATTTTAAAAATTGATTTCCCTACTCGCATTTACAAGCCAAACAATGTATAATAATAGAAAAGCAAGTAACAGAAATATGTAAAATTTTACCAATAAATAATGAGATTTTTAAAATCTGAAATAATTTTATAAAAAATTATAATAATCAAAAAATTTTAATCAGAAAAAGGGGTGAAAACTGTAAGATTTATCAAAAGTTTAGTGCTATAGTGGACTACCCATTGTCTAAAACCAATGGGTTTCCTGCTTCGTTGACCTCGTAACCTTAGTCTCCACAGGCGTAAATTTGGACAGTCCCTGCTCCATTTTGTTTTTATTATGCGATTTGCCTTAATCTCTCCTAAAAATATCCCTTGTATAAACTTTTTCCGAAACATCATCAAGACAGGCATCATATCTATTTGCAATAATTGCATCTGATTTTTGTTTAAATTCTTCAAGATGATTTACAACAACACTACCAAAAAATGTTTCACCATTTTTTAAAGTAGGTTCGTAAATAATTACTGTTGCTCCCTTTGCTTTAATACGCTTCATAATTCCCTGCACAGAAGACTGTCGAAAATTATCACTGTTAGATTTCATTGTAAGCCGGTATACACCAATTGTAACAGAACGTTCATGTTCCGCATTCCAGTCACTATTTCCACTGTAATTATAATAATCTGCCATTTCAAGTACTCTATCCGCAATAAAATCTTTTCGTGTCCGATTGGATTCTACAATTGCTGTCATCATATTTTGTGGAATATTTTCATAATTAGCAAGTAATTGTTTTGTATCTTTTGGCAAACAGTAACCACCATAGCCGAAACTTGGATTATTATAATGACTTCCAATTCTTGGGTCAAGACAAACTCCATTAATAATTTGTTGCGTGTTTAAGCCTTTCAATTCAGAGTAAGTATCTAATTCATTGAAATAACTAACACGTAATGCAAGATACGTATTTGCAAATAATTTAACAGCTTCTGCTTCTGTAAACCCCATAAACAGTGTATTAATATTTTGCTTTACTGCACCTTGCTCAAGTAATTCCGCAAATTTATGAGCCATATTTACAAGTCGTTCGTCCTGTGTATCTATGCCAACAATAATTCTTGACGGATAGAGATTATCATATAATGCCTTTGATTCCCGAAGAAATTCTGGACTGAATATAATATTTCTATTGCCTGTTTTCTCACGAATTGCTTGCGTATAGCCAACAGGAACAGTAGATTTTATTACTATCATTGCATCAGGATTATATTTCATCACAAGCTGAATCACATTTTCTACAGCTGATGTATCAAAGAAATTTTTTTTGCTATTATAATTCGTTGGTGCAGCAACAATCACAAAATCTGCATTTTTATAAGCAATTTCCGCATTTAGTGTTGCTGTTAAATCAAGTTTTTTTTCTGCAAGATATTTTTCTATATATTCATCTTGAATGGGCGATTTTTTCTGATTTATCAAATTTATTTTTTCAGGAACAATATCCATTGCAATGACATGGTTATTTTGTGCGAGAAGCACTGCAATAGATAGCCCAACATAACCTGTTCCAGCGACCGTAATATTCATAATAAAATGCCTCCTGACTGCTTTTTTCAGATGCAAGACTTTATGGTTGGCTACATTTCCATGTAACGGAATGTGCATGCAGAAAAAGTCTTACTGTGTGCTTGCACAGTTCATAGAACATGAATCATCCCCGCGCATGCGGGGAAAAGTGTCCCCGTTCTCATCAAGTGCATAACCTATGAGGATCACCCTCGCGCATGCGGGGAAAAGAAATGCGTCATGTCCTGCAAAAAGTAGGCTATAGGATCACCCCCGCGCATGCGGGGAAAAGAAAAATTTTTTAAAATTTCTGTTGGTGTGGTACGGATCACCCCCGCGCATGCGGGGAAAAGATTGTTGCTCCCAGTAAAATTTCTATCAACTCAGGATCACCCCCGCGCATGCGGGGAAAAGGACTCCCTTATGCCTATAAAGCATGTCCCATCAGGATCACCCCCGCGCATGCGGGGAAAAGAGTATTATGTTATTTCGGATTCTTCTGGAAATAGGATCACCCCCGCGCATGCGGGGAAAAGAAAAAAGCATGTCCATAGCTAAGCCCTCCACACGGATCACCCCCGCGCATGCGGGGAAAAGTGTTTGCCACCGATATTATTCCTGGTTATTCAGGGATCACCCCCGCGCATGCGGGGAAAAGCCGCTCCACCAGATACACAACCGCCTGATACTAGGATCACCCCCGCGCATGCGGGGAAAAGAGCTCGGACTTCTCTTGTTGATATTATGCGTAAGGATCACCCCCGCGCATGCGGGGAAAAGGCTGCTGTTGGTTGGTACGTGCGTGCTGCGAAAGGATCACCCCCGCGCATGCGGGGAAAAGTTTATTAATGGTTTCAAATCTCTCTTTGGCATAGGATCACCCCCGCGCATGCGGGGAAAAGAGAGTCTTTGGGGGAGTACCACGCCAACAGAAAGGATCACCCCCGCGCATGCGGGGAAAAGATTAGGCTATTTATGCGATTCTGTGCAGTTATAGGATCACCCCCGCGCATGCGGGGAAAAGCGATTTCGCCATCCCGATTTGCGTCCGCTTTTAGGATCACCCCCGCGCATGCGGGGAAAAGGGTAATTTTGTGCAAGTAAACCAAATTTATACGAGGATCACCCCCGCGCATGCGGGGAAAAGAAATTCCAAGTCAAGCTGATTTTTGCCACATCAGGATCACCCCCGCGCATGCGGGGAAAAGTTTTCCCCAACGTTCCAAGAATCCACAGCGTCAGGATCACCCCCGCGCATGCGGGGAAAAGCCCATTTGCGTTATAAGAAGACGTTGTACGTCGAGGATCACCCCCGCGCATGCGGGGAAAAGGAAAGCGAACAAGAGGGGCTGGAGTAAAAAAAAGGATCACCCCCGCGCATGCGGGGAAAAGTTGTTTTCCCTATCAGCTCACATGCGGACGGGAGGATCACCCCCGCGCATGCGGGGAAAAGCAGAGAGCAGGTAGACTCGGTTATCGAGATATAAGGATCACCCCCGCGCATGCGGGGAAAAGACTAAAAAAGTTGTGAAAAATAGCGGTTTATAAAAAACCACATCTCAAATTTTCTTTAACTTTTCAAAGACCTAACAGGTCAGCTTACGATCCAAAAGGCTCACTCCTGCATATGCGGAAAAAAGACTCTATCCTTTGCAACTACTCCAACCCTACAAGAATAGTATATCATAAAAAATGAATTCTGTCAAGTATAGTGAACGAATTTCATATTTTTTCCCTTGACAGGACAGAACCCTTATGCTAAAATAAGATAAAAAAATAGAAAAATAAAATCGACGGGAGAGGGTAACATGAATAAAATTTTAGTAATTGAAGATGATAAAGTATTATGCACAGAATTAGCAATTTTACTAAAGAATTCCGGCTATGAAGTAATTTGTGTAACAAAATTTCAAGATATATTACAGCAAATGTTACAGGCAAATGCAAATTTAATTTTATTAGATATTAATCTGCCTGAAGTCAATGGAGAAATTTTATTACAAGATTTTAGAAAATCCAGTGATATTCCAGTAATCATGCTAACAAGTCGAACTTCTGAACTTGATGAAGTATTATCTATGAGTTATGGAGCAGATGATTATATTACAAAGCCTTATCATCCGACTGTTTTAGTATTACGAATTTCAGCTGTTTTGAAACGCTATGCAAAATTAAGTCCTGTGCAGAATTATCATGATATACAAGTTAGTACTGTAAAAGGCAGTTTAATCAAAAATAATGCTGAACAAGTATTAACCAAAAATGAGATGATTATTTTTCAGTTATTGCTAGATGCCCAAGGGCGAATTGTGACACGCAATGAATTAATGACAGCTTTATGGGATAATGACGAATTTATCAATGATAATGCATTGTCAGTTAATATTAGCAGATTGAGAGCAAAATTAGCCGAATTTGGGTTGCCTGATGCAATTGAAACAAGAAAAAAACAAGGATATATTTTAACATGAGTGTATTAGATTTTTTAAAAGATAGATTAGTGATATATTTTATTTATATTTTTATGGGTGTATTATTATTAATTTTTATGCTAGCGTTTAAAATTAGTTTACAGACAATTGTTATTTTAAATATTATTATATTATTTGCAGTTATTGTGATAGAACTATGGGAATTTTTCAGAAGAAAAAATTATTATGATAAATTAAAAACTTGTCTGAACGAACTGGATAAAAAATATTTAATTTCTGAAATGATAGAATCACCTAATTTTTATGATGGACAAGTATTATTTGAAGCATTACAGGAATCTAATAAATCAATGTGTGAACATATTGCGGAATATCGTCACCAGAATATAGAATTTCGTGAATATATTGAATTATGGGTGCATGAAATTAAATTACCCGTGGCAAGCTTGCAATTGATGTGTCATAATGATAATAATAGGAAATATTCTGAACAGTTGCAAAGAATTGATAATGATATAGAAAATGTATTATATTATGCCAGAAGTGAAAATGCTGAAAAAGATTATATTATCAAAGAAGTTTCTGTCAAACGAATTTTTGCAGATATTGCGATTAAAAACCGTGAAGATTTACAGCAAAGAAATGTGAATCTTAAAACAGAAAATTTAGATGTTACTATTATGACAGATAGTAAATGGCTTGCCTATATACTAGGGCAATTAATGGGCAATAGTTTGAAATATTTTTCGTCGAAGCGTGAACCTGAAATATTAATTTTCATAGAAGATTTACCCAATCAGCAAATCTTACATTTTCGAGATAATGGCATTGGAATTCCTGAAAGTGATTTGCCGTATATTTTTGAAAAATCTTTTACTGGCGAAAATGGTCGCATGTATGCCAAATCTACAGGCATGGGCTTATATATTATAAAAAAATTATGTGATAAATTAGGGCATTGTATTCTGGCAGAATCAGAACAAGATAAATTTACTGAAATTATGATTATATTTGGAAAAAATAATTTTCTAAAATTTTAAAATTCTAATCTTACAAAACTGTAATGTTCTGTAAGATTAAAATAGCGACAAGTTAAAAAAAATGCTGTATAATAATATTCAGAAAGGAGCTGTTAATTATGGATTTATTAAAAATACAGCAAATTGAGAAATATTATGGTAATAAATCTAGTCTTACCAAAGCAATTAATGATATTTCTTTTACAGTCGAGGAGGGCGAATTTGTCGCAATTATGGGAGCGTCAGGCAGTGGAAAAACTACTTTGTTAAATTGCATTTCTACCATTGACCGTGTCACAGCAGGGCATATTTATCTGGAGAATACAGATATTACAACACTGAAAGGCAAGCATTTAAATCAATTCAGGCGTGAAAAATTAGGCTTTATTTTTCAAGATTTTAATTTATTGGACACACTAACGGCTTATGAAAATATTTCCCTTGCGTTATCGATTAAAAAAATTCCTGCCAGTATGATTGACAAATCTGTTAGAAATGTTGCACAACAATTAGGTATTACAGAAATTTTGCAAAAATATCCCTATCAAATGTCAGGCGGTCAAAAACAAAGAGTTGCTTCTGCAAGGGCAATTGTAACGAATCCGAAATTAATTCTTGCAGATGAGCCAACAGGGGCATTAGATTCTAAATCAGCAAAAATGCTGTTAGAAAGATTTCAGTATTTAAATCATGATTATAAAGCAACTATTATGATGGTCACACATGATAGCTTTACAGCAAGTTATGCCAGCCGTGTCATATTTATCAAAGACGGCAAAATTTTTAATGAAATTAGTAAAGCACATGACACTAGAAAAGTATTTTTTAATAAAATTATTAATGTCGTAACACTGCTAGGGGGTGATGTGAGCGATGCTCTTTAAACTCTCTGTTAATAATATCCGTAAAAGTTTACGGGATTATGCAATTTATTTTTTCACGCTAATTATAGGTGTTTCTGTATTTTATGTATTTAATGCAATCGGTACACAAGCAAGTTATTTGCAAGTAATGGATAGCCGAACAGATGTAATAGAATTATTAACTAGTGTATTATCTAGTGTGAGTATTTTTGTTGCAATTGTATTAGGTTTATTAATTGTCTATGCAAGTCGGTTTTTAATGAAACGACGAAATAAAGAATTTGCATTATATTTAATTCTAGGTATGGGCAAAGGTAAAATTTCAGCTATTTTATTAATAGAAACAATTATTATTGGCATTGGTTCTCTGGGAGTAGGTTTATTAGTTGGCATTGGATTATCACAATTAATGAGTGCTTTGGTAGTGAATTTATTTGAAGCAGACATGTCAGCTTATAAATTTTCAATTTCCAGTGAAGCGATTGGCAAGACAGTATTATATTTTGCTATCATGTATTTAGTTGTTATGATTTTTAATAGCATGATTATCACAAAATTAAAATTAATAGATTTAATTCAATCTGGTAAAAAAACAGAAAATATTAAATTAAAATCACCTATTTTATGTGTATTGATTTTTCTGCTTTCAGTAGCAGGGCTTGGATTTGCTTATTATCAAGTCGGCTGGAATTTTAATCAATTAGACCAAAAGAAATTTTTAATCATGATTGCAATTGGTTTAGTGACAACAGTTTTCATTTTCTGGTCTGTATCTGGTATGCTATTACGAGTTGTCATGTCGATGAAAAAAATGTATTATAAAAATTTAAATAGCTTTACATTCAGACAAATCAGCAGTAAAGTCAATACAACAGTTTTATCCATGAGTGTGATTTGCTTAATGTTATTTATTACAATCTGTGCATTATCTTCTGCTTTGTCTATTAGAAATTCTATGAATGCGAATTTAAAAGAACTTTGTCCCGCAGATTTTGAGATAGAATACAGGGAAACAGAAACAGCCACAACTGGAAATATTGAGGAAATTTATGCAAGTTTGGGCTATGATATGACTGCACATGTTGCAGATTATGTAAATTTTTATGATTATTTAGATGAAAATTTCACAATGGAAACTTTTTTTGGTGAAAACTGTGATGCAATAAGAGAAGTTTTCCCACTGTTAGATTTTTATGTGAAAGAACCACTTGTCAAATTAAGTGATTATAATATATTAATGGAGCTGTATGGCAGAGAAAAAATTTCACTAAATGATGATGAATTTATGATTATTTGCAATTATAATTCTTCAAAGGCTGTCTATGATGAATATTTAAATACTAATGATGAAATTACAGTGTTTGGGAATGTTTTAAAATCTAAATATGATGCCTGTCAGGACGGATTTATTGATATTTCATCACAGCCAATCAATGCAGGTATATTTATTGTTCCTGATAATGCAGTTGATGAAAATTGTAAAAGTTCTAATTATCTTATCGGAAATTATAAAGCTGATTCCAAAGAAGATAAAAATAATATCGAAAAAATTTTTATAGAAAATTATAATTCTGTTGTAAAAGGATTATCTCAAGAACAAAAAGACGGCTTTTATATTAGTGCAAATACGAAAATTGATATTTCAGAGGCAACCATAGGACTTGGAGCAATTGTAACATTTTTAGGGCTTTATATAGGCTTAGTATTTTTAATTTCCTGTGGTGTGATTCTGGCATTGAAACAACTTTCTGATAGTGTTGACAGTATTTCCAGATATACTATGTTAAGAAAAATCGGTGTAGAAGAATCTGATATTTCTAAATCATTATTTGCACAAACTGGTATCTTTTTCTTATTGCCATTAGTATTAGCAAGTATTCATTCTATATTTGGCATGAAATTTTCTACTATTATATTAGAAGTATTCGGCACAACAAAATTAACAGAATCTATTTTTTCAACATGTGTGATTATTTTATTAATTTATGGCGGATATTTTTTAATCACTTATTTTTGCAGTAAAAATATTATTAAAACCAAAAATTAAAATAAATATATTAAAAACATCAACGGATTTTAATTTACCGTTGATGTTTTTGATAATTTCATGCATATTAGTAATAAAATATAATAAATTGCATATATTATATAAAATCATACAGAAAGAAGGAATTTTTATAAAAAAGCAAAAATTAACTAATTTATTTATTTTTATCATTGGCACAGAATTAATAGGTGCATTATCTGGCATTGTTTCAGGAAAAAATTTTAAAACTTTTTATCAATCGCTCAATCAACCACCATTTGCACCACCAGGTTGGCTTTTTCCAGTTGCATGGGGGATTTTATATGCACTTATGGGCATATCAATCTATTTAATTTCTGAAGCAAAACATGCTAACAAAAAAATAGCATTTGGAATTTATGTAGCACAGTTATTTGTCAATTTTCTTTGGAGTCCTGTATTTTTTCGATGCAAATCCCTTATTGGAGCAACAGTAATTATTTTTATACTTGATATATTAATTATTATCATGCTAATTTATTTCTGGAAAATCAAAAAATCTGCAGCATTGCTTAATTTGCCTTATTTTTTATGGACAGCTTTTGCAACTTATCTTACAGTAGGATTTTTAGTTTTAAATTGATGAATCATTTTTTAAAAGATTTCGTGTATTATCCTGTGCATAAAATTCAAAAACCATATCATTGTAATTTCATATTCCCTGTTTGGGAAGATTTTTGAACTTGACAAGCCTTTTTTTTTGTGATATAATATAATAAAATAAATATCTAAAAAAATCTGGAAAAAAATCTGAATAAAAGAGGTTATATCATGAAAAAAATCATTTTTAAAATTCCTGCAATTGCATTATGTTTATCTGGTTTAACAAATGCAATGCCTGTACATAGTGCTTATCATAGTGCAGATGAAATTACATTTAGTTTACGGAGCATGACTGGCGGTTATATTTCTAAAGATAATCCGAATAAAATTTATATTAGCCCAGAACAGGCTAAAAATGGCACAACAATACATGCTGGCATGTATATTGAAGCAGATTATGCAGATTTGTCCTATATTTCTGCTGTTCTGCAATCTGAAAATGAAAATATTATATTTCAAAAAGAAACATTCCAGACACCAGTTTCTTATGCATATGAGGAAGCACAAGAGTTTATATTATCTGATGGCACAAGTTTTTCTACTAGATTCAAACCGTTCTGTTTTGGCAGAATCAACAGCATGAATCGTTATGAAACTGGAAGTTATGCTTTTGATGCCAATATACAGGAATTGCTTTTTACTGCAACATGGCAATATGATTTAAAAAATCAAGAAACTTGGTCAGCAGAATTTTTCGGCAGTAGTTCTGATGAATTAAGTTTTGTAGATTTTGATATGCAGATTGCACCAGAAACATCAGCTGGTATTTACCCAATAAATTTTGTGGTAAAAGATAGTTTTGTTGTTGGTTCGACTTATCTTACCAGTGATGACAGCATTCCCGATGAAGAAAATCCTGGTAAATATATCAGTGTTTACAACAGTCTTGTTCCAACTCTAAAACCACTTGAAATTGTTATTGCTGAAACAAATCCCATTATACAGACAGAAGTGATAAATTCAGAATCTATGAATTGTTTTCGGTATTCACATGATACGACTGATTTTTCTGTAGAAGATTTTTTACCAGAAATTGTTTTTCGTTATGGTGAAGATGAAATCACAGAAAATGTGTCCAATTTGCTGGAAACATTCACTGCTGGAAATCCCGAAAGTATTTATTCAAAAACACCAGTTGTCACAAGTGAAAATTTTTTAACTGTTAGCGGAGTGCCTCTTGAAAACGATGCCAATCAACAAGTTGCTTTAACATATTATATTGGACAAAAAGGCGATGTGAATCGTGATGGTGTTGTCGACGCAGAAGATGCGACAATTATTTTAATATATTCTGCGGAACGTGGTGCGGGCAATGACTATTATTTAACAGATAATACAGATAACACAATGGAAAATTTTGCATATTTTTTAGGCGATGTGAATGGTGAATCCAAAAATTCAGGACAGGACGGTTCAGAATTAGATGCTTCTGATGCGACTTTTATCTTGCAATATTCAGCCTTAACAGGTTCAGGACATACTGTTGATTGGAATGAATTAATTTCTTAAAATAATTTAAATATTTAATTAATAAAAAAACGGCTTTGAAAAAATCAAAGCCGTTTTTTATAAATTATTTAGTAAATACGAGAATAATTATAAAGCCAATCAATCGCACTATATGCCCAATTCTGAGCAGATTTTGCGAATGTATCTTCATAATTTTCATCTAGTAAAAAATCAGAACTTCCCATTGCAATCAGACAAGCATTATTTCGTTCTTCCTCACGACAATAAATCATCACAGGCAAATTTTCTTCTTCATAAGTTTCAGGGTCGTCTTGTATTCCACCCCAAGGCGTTCCAATTGCCGTTTCAAAACTTTGCAACATAGAGTCATAATATGTATTTTCTCCTTGTGGCATATGATGAAAACTTCTGGAATTTCTTAAATATACAATGCCGTTTTCCATAGAATTATCTGTAAATACAAATCTATCAGGATAATTAATTGCCTGTATTTGAATATAATTATTATCTTGTGCATTTGCATTATCTGTAATTAAATCATAATCCAGTCTAATATAAAATTGTTCTAATAATCTGCCAAGATATTTATATCTTGTTTCACTCTCAGAAGCAGGAAGTAATATCAGCATATGACCGCCAGTATTCATGTAATTATCTAATATTGCATATTCTTCAGAAGTCATATCTTCTTCAGGTGAATTATATATCACAGCTTCTGCATCTTCAGGAAGTTCTGAAATTGTAATTTCATGAAATTCATAGCCATCTGTTTTAATTTTATCTACAAAAGCATTTAAACCAGAAATATCCTGTGTATGATTACTTGTAATATAATATAAATTTCTTGGCACTGGTTCTGTTGTTGACTGTGTTTCCGACTGTTCCTGTTCTGATTCGTCTTCTAAACTAGTTGGAATATCTGTATTGGATTTACTACAGCCTGTTAATACGATACTTGCTAACAAACAAGCCATTAAAATTTTTTTCATAAATTATTCTCCTTTTTTTTCTCAAAATTTACAATAAAAATACCTGTGCATACTAAAATTAAAGCTGTTATGCCTTGCCAATTAAAAACCCCTGTTTCATGTAATACGATACTAGAAATAATAACACCACACAAAGGGTTTAAAAATCCAAATACAGTTACTTTTGACACAGGATTATATTTTAATAATATTGCCCAAAGCGAATACGCACAGGCAGATACAAATGCCAAATAAATTAAAATGATAAAAGCTTTATTTGTCATAAATAAATTTCCTCCAGCAAGTATGCCAATCAGCCACATAACAGCTCCGCCAAATGTAAATTGCCAACCGCTTAATAAAACTGGATTTTCGCCTTGTTTTGTGTAGATTTTCATAAAAACACTGGAAAAACCGCTTGCAATTGTACAAAGCAAAATAAATCCATCGCCTAATAAATTGACATGCAAATCCATATCAGAAGAAAAATTTACAAGAATAATTCCTGCAAAGCCAATCATACAGCCTATGATTTTTTTAGTAATTACTATTTCTTGTTTTAATATGCCTGCAATTAAAATTGCTACAAAAACATTTGCTGCAACGATAATAGATGCTTTGACACCTGTTGTATGTGCCAAGCCGATATAATAAAAAAAATACTGCAATATTGTCTGAAATAAGCTGATAATTCCAATTTTGGGAATTGTTTTTTTTTCAGGAAATAATAATTTTTTTCCTGCAATGCTTCCTGCAAATAAAGCCATTAATCCTGCAAGAAAAAATCTTATCCCTGCAAACAGCATTTGTGATGCCCAGTCATTTTGTGAAATCTGCATTTGTGCATAGCCTAATTTCACACCAGAAAAAGCACTCCCCCAAAGAATACAGCATAATAACGCAATCAAAGCCACAATTCCAATATTTGTTAATTTTTGATTCATGAAAAAAACATCTCCTCTGTAAATTAATCATAGCATATTTTTCATCTTTTGTAAAGCTCTCAGAAAAATTTTATAAATATCACAAAAAATATTGACTTTTTTCATAAAATATAGTATAATTATAATAATAATTTACATGACAAGGAGAAATTTACATGCAAATAGAATTACATCATATTAACGTACATACTGCTGAAAATCCGTCTGCTTTTATCCGTGAAACAAATCAAATTTATTTTAACAGATTATCTGAAATTGCTGATGATATTATTTTACATCGGAAAAAAACACCTATTATTTTATTATCTGGTCCATCGGGGTCTGGTAAAACAACATCTGCATTGATGCTTGAAAAAATTTTAAATCAGCAGGGCATTAAAACACATACACTTTCATTGGATAATTATTTTCGTTCTCTTACGGAACAAGAAAAAAAATTACTTGCTTTTGGTAAACTAGATTTAGAATCTCCCAATCGGGTTGACAGCGAATTTTTAACACAACAGCTCCGTGAAATTTATCATTGCAGACCTGTAGAATTGCCAGTTTATGATTTTAAAAACTCTGTCAGAATACACAGTGGAAAAATTTTACATAGAAAAGCAGGAGAATTAGTTATTTTAGAGGGTATTCATAGTTTAAATCCAGATATTATAGATTTTAAAGACTCTCGCACAGCAAAAATTTATGTCAGTGTCCGTACTAGAATCATGCTAAATAATACAGAATTACACCCATCTAAAATTAGATTAATGCGAAGATTGGTGCGTGATAATTTATTCAGAAAACGTTCTTTTCAAGATACGCTTAGAATGTTTGACAGTGTAGAAAACGGCGAAAACCAATATATTATGCCTTATAAATATCGTTCTACTTATGATGTAGATACATTTATGGCATATGAAATCTGTGCTTACAGAAGCCTTTTACTGGAATCTTTGCGTAAAATTTCAAATGATAAAATCATTCATGATATATTAGAATTTTTAGAGCATACAGCTCCGCTTCGCCCTGAAGAAATCACATCAGATTCTTTAATTTGCGAATTTATTGGCAATGGACAATTTTGTTATTAATATTATAATTAAATATATGCAAATATATAAATAAAACGCTATCTAATTTTTTATTTCTCCATATTGTTCTAAAGTAATGCCATGTTTCCTGCCCTCCGAATCCAGCATAGAAGAAGGTTGTTCCCCAATTTCAAAAATATAGCACTTTGGTTTCTGATGATCATCTATCGTAGCATAATATTTTTTTGAACAATATGGACAATAAAATTCTCCAAGATTACCATATCTTCCCATTCCAGTAATCAACTCTATTTTCTTTTGACATTTGACGCAAGAAAATAAGTAATGATATCCATCTAATAATGTGCCAATTTTAATTTTTTTCATAGATACTCCTTTCATCATCAAAAGCCCCTGCAATGCAAGGGCTTTTTGATTATCATTTTTATAATTTCTTTTTCTGCTTTTCCAGTATTTTAATTAAATCATCAATGGAACCTGTTGAAGAAATACTAGAATCTTTTTTAGAATTAGCATCAAAACTAGTTTTAGAAACTTGATTCGGCGGATTTAAAATATCATCAATATTTGGGCTTGTACTTTTATAAGCTGGCTTTGATGCTGGTTTTGGCACAGGCTTTGCAACAGGTTCTGGTTTTTGAACAGGTGGCTCTGGTACAACAGGTTCAGGCTTTGCTTTTATGACTGGTTCAGATTGTTGCATTTCTTTTGCCTTTGCCTTGATTTCTTCTGTAGAATATACTTGTGTATTTGTCTGTTGTTTCTTTTTAAGGGGGGTATCAAATGCTTTTAAAGCTTCTTCTTCGATTTCCTGACGGCGGAATTTCATAGTTTTTTCACGTTCTTGTACCGCTTTTTGATATGGTGAATTTTCATTGACAGGCTTTGCAGAAAAATTTTCTGAAATAGTAGATTTTTTCTTTTCTAAAGAATCTGGAGTTGAGACATCATCTGGATTATATAACGGATGTTCAGAAGCTACTTTTTTCTTTTTCTTAGGTGTTGGCTCTGTTTCTTTAAACATGAACTGTTCATCTTCCATGTCATCACTGCCATTTTTGGCAATCTTCGCAAGCAACATAATAATTAAAATCACACAAGGTACAACAAGTAATACCATTAATCCAGCAACAGATGTTGCAAAATTCACATACTGATATAATTCAGCACTTGTCCATGTGCAGACAGCAAAAATATTCGTTCTGGGAATCACATAATCAATGCCTTGTTCCTGTGATGTACCAGGATAATAATTTATGACACCATCTTCTGTTTGTTCAATTTTATAAATATTTCTCACAACCAGTGTCCCATCTACTAAATAGCAAAGTACTTTATTTCCCTCTTGCAATTCTTCTGAAATTTCTAACGACTTTGCAAAAATAAGTGACTTTGCCGGGATATCAGGCTCCATTTCGTCAGAGTCCTGCAAATGCAAATAATAGCCAGCAATTTTAGGAACACGTTCTCCAGAAAAAATTAAATTAGAAAAAATCGTTCCAGCAACAATGATAAATAATACAAATACAAGTAAACCTGCAAAAATAGAACCATGTTTTTTTGCTTTCATAAAAATTTTGCTCCTTCTGTGATAAAAATTTAATAATTATTTTTATTATATCACATTCTAAAATATTTTGCAAGACTTTTACAAAAAAAGACGGCAAAAACTGCCGTCTTTTATCATACGCAATAAAATCTTGAAAATTAGCCAATCATGCTTGCAACTTCAGCTGCAAAATCATCAGACTTTTTCTCAATGCCTTCACCGAGTTCAAAACAAACATAACCTGTAATTGTAATATCTGCACCAGCTTCTTTTGCCTTGCTGTCAACATACTGTTTTACAGTCAGTTTATTATCTTTTACAAAAGTCTGTTCCATAAGGCACAATTCAGAATAAATTTTGCCCAACTTGCCCTTAGCAATACCTGCTTTTACCTGTTCAGGTTTACCTGCCATTTTTGGGTCTTCTTCCATTTGCTTGAGAATAATTTCTCTTTCTTCTTCAATTCTGGATTCCGGAACATCTTCACGTACTAAATAATCTGGGTGCATAGCTGCAACTTGGAAATCACAGTCTTTCAAAGCTTCCAGAACAGCTGGAGCTGCACCTGCTGTTGTCTTAGCAGAAGTCAAAACACCTGCCTGACCGCCTTGGTGTACATATGCAACAACTGCATCACCCTCTAATCTTTGGAAACGGCGGATTTGAATATTTTCACGAACAGACAAGAACAATTCTTGCAAAGCTTCTGCAACAGTGACTTCACCGCCACTGATAACAGTATTTTTCAAAGCTTCTACATCAGCTGGATTCTGTTCAATGACAGTCTTTGCAACATTTTCTACAAATTCTTTAAACTTTGGATTTTTTGCTGCAAAGTCTGTTTCAATATTGACTTCTACAACAGCACCAATTGTATTCTCTTCATTAACAAGAGCCAAAGCCAAACCTTCAGCAGCAACACGACCAGCTTTTTTTGCCTGTGTTGCAAGTCCTTGTTCACGGAGTAACTGCACTGCTTTATCTTTATCGCCCTCTGCTTCTGTCAGCGCTTTTTTACAAGCCATAATGCCTGCGCCTGTCATTTGACGCAGTTCATTAATATCTGCAACAGTAATTGCCATATCAAAAACCTCTTTTCTGGAATTAATTATTTATATTATTCAGCCTCGGTTGCTTCTTCTGCAACAGCTTCTACAGCATTTGCAGCTTCTGCTTCTTCAGCGTCTGAACCCTGTCTGCCCTCAATAATCGCATTTGCAATTGTGCCAGCAATTAATTTTACAGCACGAATCGCATCATCATTACCAGGAATTACAAAATCCACTTCATCAGGGTCACAGTTTGTATCTACAATTGCTACAATCGGAATATTTAATTTCTTTGCTTCTGCAACTGCAATTTTTTCTTTGCGTGGGTCAACAATGAATAAAGCTCCTGGGAGTTTCTTCATGTTCTTGATACCGCCTAAGAATTTTTCCAGACGCTCAATTTCAAGATTTAATTTCACAACTTCTTTCTTTGGCAGTAATGCAAAAGTGCCATCTTCTGCCATTGTATGCAATTGCTCTAATCTCTGGATTCTTCTCTGAATGGTCTTGAAATTTGTCATCATACCGCCAAGCCATCTAGCATTGACATAATGTGCACCTGCACGAAGTGCTTCTTCTTTGATAGATTCGCTTGCTTGTTTCTTTGTACCAACAAACAGAACTTCTTTGCCTTCAACAGAAATATCATAAATAAAACGATATGCTTCTTCCAGTTTCTTCACTGTTTTCTGCAAATCAATGATATAAATGCCATTACGTTCTGTGAAAATGTACTGAGCCATTTTCGGATTCCATCTTCTGGTCTGATGACCAAAGTGTACACCTGCTTCCAGCAGTTGTTTCATAGATACTACGCCCATGGTAGTTCCTCCTATAATATAAAATTTGGTTATTGAATCCTCCGATTGCTGACTGAAACCAATCTAAAATTTAGACACCCCGCTTTCAGAATCACAACCGTGCGAAATCTTAGAAATTATACCATATTTTCCGAAAAAAAGCAAGTCCTTATTCGCGAAAAAATCTAACAAAATTTTTATGTTGAAATGCATATTTTTTTACAAAAATCATAATTTACTTGTTTTATAAAATTTTTGTAGCATTTTTTCCTAATTTTCCGAATTCAACAAAATCAGTCATAAATTCTAAATCGTTATACATTTCATTTGGAATGCGGTATACCATAAAATAAACACCAAAATTAATATCTTTTTTGTATGCACCCCTAATATAATCATCATCTGTATATTCATTAGAGCTAGCAATTTTTTCTGTAAGTATAGACCATTCTTCATCTGAAAAAACAGTATCTTCTGGAATCAGTATATGAAAGCTTGGTGATAAAAATCCCTCTTCTTTTAATTCTTCATAGGACAAATCAGCAGGAATATCAAAAGGCAAATCCTCAGTTATTCTTTCCGTTCTATCCTTTGTAACTAGCTTATAATCTTCAAAATATTGGTCTACATAATCAATTACATCATTTTGTATCTCATCAAAATATTTATATAACAAATGATTTTCTTTTTGTACCTCATAATCATCATAGATATAAACATGTGCTTGAAATTCTATTCCATCATCAACACACTTGATATTACAATCTCTTGAAAACATAAAATTATAGGAGTAAACATTTAAAAATTCAAATTCTTTTCCGTATTTTTCTGCAAATTGTTCTTCTACATAAATAGCTAACGCTTCATCTTGTTTATCCCTTTTTGTTTCAGAAGTGTTATCTTTTGTAGATTCATATGTTGATTCATAACCTATAAGTACTAATTGTGCCATTCTTCCTATGGTTCCACATGATGAACAGCACCAACACAAAACACCTAGTACCATAAATAACATTAATTTTTTTCTCATAAAATTTTCCTTCTTAAGAACGTCTAAACTAAATTATAGATAATTTATGTAGTAGAAATTTCATTTTTATACTGATAATACTGTTCTCTATCAATGTGTTTTGGTAAAATCTCATAAAAATCACTTGAAATTTTATCAATAGTAAAATTGAGCAACAAATTTATATCAGATTTGTATGCATTTACATCTACATGTTCCTCATAACGGCTATAGATATCTTGTGCTACTCTTTCCCAAATCTCTTCAGAGATTTCACAATCTTCACGAATCAAAATCCAGAATTGAAAGCGAACACTATCTTTGACCAAAGCGTCTTTTAATTCTTCATAACTGGAATTAGCATCAGTATCAAAATTAAGTTTACCGCCGACCGTGCCAAAGTTTGCAAGCTTAAAATCTGTGAAATATTCACTAACATAACTATCAACATCATTCTCTATCTCATTCATATATTTGTAACACAGATAGTTTTCGCTTTCCACCTCATAGTAATCCTTACTGTAAACTGTTGCCTGAAATTCTATCCCATCATCAACACATTTCATATTACAACTTTTTCTGACTGACATAAACGGCGAATGAAAATTTAGTAATTCAAACTCTTTTCCATATTTTTCAGCAAATTGTTCTTCTACATAATTTGCAAATTTTTCTTCATAACTGATTTTAGTTTCAGAAGTATTATCTTTTGTTAATTCATAACCTGTAAGTGCTAATTCTGCTATTATTCCACATGATGAACAGCAACAGCATAAAATACCTAGCCCTAAAAATAAAATTAATTTTTTTCTCATAAAATTTTCCTCCTTGAGAATGCTTCTATGATTAATACGAATTGGACAAGCTGTTTTTATGGACGTATACTGCACAAAAATTCCAAGTATATTTTGTTAAATACTTACAAAATAATAATATATTTCCTAATTCGTCAAGTGGAAAAATTTTCCAAGAATCATAATTTACTTATTTTATAACATTCTTGTAATTTCGCAATCACAATCTGTATTTTCCTCTAATAATTTTCTAAATTCAATAATATTAATCACAAACTCTAAGTCATGATACACATCATTTGGAAGACAATACACGCTGAAATCAATTTTTAAATTAATATCTTCTTTATATGGACTTCTCTTATCATCATCTTCTGTATATTCATTAGAGCTGGCAATTTTTTCTGTAATCATAGACCATTCTTCATCTGAAAAAACAGTATCTTCTGGAATGAGTATATAAAATTTTGTTGTAAAATGTCCTAGTTTTTTTAATTCTTCATAAGATAAATTTGAAGAAGTTTCAAAAGGTAAATACTTAGATATGCCCATCATTTTAACTAATTTATATCCATCAAAATATTGATTCACATAATCAATCACATCATTTTGTACATCATCAAAATATTTTTGTAGCAAATAATTTTCCTCTTCTACTTGATTAGTATCAACAGAAACATGTGCCTGAAATTCTATTCCGTCATCAAGACATTTCATATTACAATTTTTTACAGCAGCCATAAGCCCCCATTTAAAATCTAGTAATTCAAATTCTTTCCCATATTTTTCAGCAAATTGTTCTTCTACATAATTTTCAAATTGTTCTTCTTCATAGCTGATTTTAGTTTCAGAAGTATTATCTTTTGTTAATTCATAACCTGCAAGTGCTAATTCTGTTATTATTCCACACGATGAACAGCAACAGCATAAAATACCTAGTCCCATAAATAAAATTAACTTTTTTCTCATAAAATTTTCCTCCTTGGGAATGCTTTTATGATTAATACGAATTGGACAAACTGTTTTTATGGGTGTATACTGCACAAAAAACCCAAGCATATTTTGTTAAATACTTACAAAATATACTTGAGTTTTTGTTACATTCGTCAAGTTAAGAAATAATTCAGTAATTATTATTTTATGATAAAATATCAAATAATAGTTTTTAATTCTATTTTATTCTTAATCATATAATCAAAGTCATTTCTGGAATTTATTTTAAAATATCTTTCAGCGTTTCCATTAGTTTTTCTATATTGATAGGCTTTGCTACATGCCCATTCATTCCAGCATCTATAGCCTGCTGTTTATCTTCTTCAAAAGCATTGGCGGTCATTGCCACAATAGGAATATCCGCTTTAATGGGGTCATCAAGTGCCCGAATAGCTCTTGTAGCTTGATAGCCGTTCATAATAGGCATCTGAATATCCATCAGAATCAGGTCATAAGTGTCTGCGGACATCTCTTTCATCATATCTACAGCTATGGTTCCGTCATCAGCCGTATCAATGATGAATCCAACATTCTCCAGAATAGCCCGAGCAATCTCCTGATTCAGCTCATTATCTTCCACCAACAGGATTTTTCTGCCGTCAAAGCGTAATCCAGATGTTTCCGGTTCTTCTGAACTTTCTTGACTGATATAAGGTGCAGCTAACACTTCTTGTAATTCCGAGAAGAAGATTGGCTTAGAGCAAAATGCCGTAACACCAGCTTCCTTAGCCTCCTCTTCAATATCTGTCCAATCGTAAGCGGTAAGTATAATAATTGGTGTCACATCTCCGATTACTTTGCGAATTCGGCGAACAAGTTCAATTCCGTTCATATCTGGCATTAGCCAGTCAATGATATATACACTGTAAGGTTCGTTTTGATCCAGTGCAAACTCTATACGAATAAGAGCTTCTTTTCCCAAAGTAGTCCAGTCGGGGTGCATTCCAATAGTGGAAAGCATTTTGCTGACACTGACACAAGTGTTCACGTCATCGTCTACCACTAGTGCTCTAAGATCTACTAATTGTTCCAGTTGCTGGGATTTTACAGGGCTGTCAGCAACTCTGAAACGGAACGTTACAATAAATTCCGACCCCTTTCCTTCTTCGCTGTCAACCGTGATAATACCATTCATCATATCTACGATATTTTTAGTAATAGCAAGTCCAAGACCAGTTCCCTGAATACCACTTACAGTAGCAGTCTGTTCTCTCTCAAATGGTTCAAAGACATGTTTCAAAAACTCTGGACTCATGCCAATACCAGTATCTTTAATTCTAAATTCATACGAAGCATAGTCCTCCTGTGCTTCAGAAGTCTGAATAACACGAACGCTGACCATACCGCCAGGTTTTGTATATTTCATAGCATTACTTAGAATATTCAAAAGTACTTGATTCAGACGAAGCTTATCGCAAATAATTGTCTCATTTACTACATCTAAAGTATCTATGTAAAATTCCAATTGCTTTGCTTTCACGTCAGCTTGAACGATAGTTTTAAGATCATGCATGATATCTGGAAGGCTGACTTCATTTTCTTCAATCTTGACTTTTCCGCTCTCGATTCGGCTCATATCTAACACATCATTAATCAAACTTAACAGATGATTGCTGGAAGTCAAAATTTTGCCCAGATAGTCCTGCACCTGTGTCTTGTTGTCGATATGAGTTACCGCCAGTGATGTAAAGCCAATAATAGCATTCATCGGCGTGCGGATATCATGCGACATGTTATTAAGAAAAGTAGTTTTGGCATTATTGGCATACTGAGCCTGAGCAAGTGCCTCCGCCAGAACTTCCTTCTGTTCCTGTTCACTGCGAATCATCTCGTCAATATTCCGAAATCCCGCAAGAATGAAGCCGTTTTTCTCAAAACTATTTTCTCTAACTTTCACATAAGTATATTGAAAATGATGGTTTTCCCCGTCTGCTTGTATACGATAGCTTCCCGTATATTCTTTATTCACATTCAATTGCTCCCTGACTTTATCCAGAGAAAGTTTTTCAGTGAGATACTGCCGATCCTCTGGGTGAACACGATCACGAATATACTGTTTCAAAATTGGCTCATAGGGCTGTTCTTCCACAGAATCCTTTTTCAGTCCTTCTGTCACATAACCTTCCAATTTTATAATTCTGGCGGTTCCCTTTTCTCCATTAACAGCAAAAACATTTGTATAATCCCGACTCAGTGCTTCTACAATCGCAAGTTGCTCGCTCATTTCTTTGTTTGATTGCTCGGTAGCATTCAGAAGCTTTTTGTTCCACCGTATTTTTAAATAGAGTGTCAGAACAATGCAGGCAAGCAAAGCAGTAATCAAAGTAACAATCAGCACTATTTTTGGATTAGCTTGCAAATATTGCAGAAAACTCATATCTCCAATGGTATAAGTAGTATATTTTGAAACAAATTGATTCAGCATATCATTAGGAACCTGCTCGATACACTTATTCAGTATCGTTATCAGTTCATGATCTGTACTGTCACGGACATACATTCGGAAATCTGTGTTCATATTATTTGCAATGCTATAATATAAAGAATTGGTTATATCATTATTTACAAACAGTTGTGCTGCATAGGCATACACATATGCAGCATCCGCTTTCCGATCCAAAACAGCCTGCATAGCATCTTCTCTGGTGGGATAACTCAAAAATTCAATATCTCCATAAAGTTCCTGAACAATGAGAGATTTACTCTGAGAATCAGATACTGCAACTGTTTTGATATCTCCAACAAAATCCTGCCGTATCACTCTTGCCATTCCCGTTGTCATATAGATATCCGTATTGAATCCACGATAATTGGCTTCCTCCGTAGTGGAAATGGGAATAATACTGTCAATGACAACATCAACGCCATTCGTGCTTGCTATATTATAATAATCCTCTTTGTTCTCCGGAATCACAACTTCATAGGGCAGTCCGACAAGTTCCATGACATAGGCAAAATAATCCGGAAGAATACCTTTTAATTCCCCATTCTCTACATAGGAATAGGGTGTTCTATCGCCGAATGCAGTAACAGTGATTTTCTTTTCTCCTGAGACGATTTCACGAATATATTCTTTTTCACGCTCTGTAAAGGTAAGTTCAGAAGAATAGACTGGACCATAATATTGGTAAAACAGTACATTTTTCCAATCACCCTCATTTAAATCCATCTGCTCAATCGCATAATTGATTTCATTAAGTAATTCTGTATCTTCTTTTCTGACAATCGCATAGAAATTATCTTCCTCAATGATGTCTAATGTTCTTTCATTTTCTGCTTTTCTCAGATTACTGGAAAGGATTGCATCAACCTCGCCTTTCTGCAAAGCAGTAGTAAGAACATCTGAATCATTGTATTCTTTTATCAGGTAGGAAAAGCCCTTTTCTTCTGCAAATTCTACCAGACTTTGATTCTGACTGCTTCCCGTAAGCTGTCCGACAACCATTCCATCATAGGTTTTGTAATCATTGCTGTGCAACTGCATATTATCGAGCTTAATGGATAGAACAGTATTATTTCTGCCAATGGGGGAGGAAAAAGCAAAATCATCTTCACGTTCTGAAGTTCTTCGGGCAGAAGTCACTATATCAATCTCGCCATTTTTTAACATATTGAGCATTTCATTCCATGATTCGTCATAGCCTGTGTATTCAAAATTCAAATGCGAATATTCTGAAACTAAGTTGAGAAACTCTATACCATAGCCAGTCAAATTGTCATTTTCATCTTTCATGTGATAACCCTCAAAGAAAAAAATACCAGCTTTGACTGTCCGATTGCTATCGGCTGATACTGTTATGAAAAAATTGGATATTAAAAAGATTAAGCATGTCATAAATGCAGTGATTATTTTTAGATATACTTTGTTTTCAGTTTGCATTGCTCTTATTGTTACTAAAAAATTATAAAATAACTTTTATATTTGATTCCTTGTTCAACGTGTCCATTTTCGATATGAAAAGTCATCATCTATTCATGTTTGGCGTGACACTCCAAAGGCGTAAATTCCCCGCTAATATACGGGTACACACGATAAACACCATTACCCGTGGATGAATATCGTGCCAGTAACATTTCCTTTCTTACTAATTCGCCAAAATAATTATGCTTAGTTTTTAATTTACTTTGATACCATGACAGTCTTTATTTAAACGACATTTTTTAGAAGATAATTCCTAGCATCCTGATTAGTCGTTTTGTCAAAAAAAAGATTCGATATTTAAAATGCTTCATTCCTAAAAAAGAATTATACCATATCCAATACAAAAAATCTATTCGCAGAATACCCAAAAATTATAGTAAAATCGTTTGAAAATCTGCCTTTGTTATATGGTTTGACATACCAAAGTAATATTCACCCATTCAGCATTAAATTATTAAAATAATTATCTGACATAAAATTTTTTAAACAGAGTTAAAAAATCCAGCTTTTCACTGAATTTTTCTTTTATCCCCCAAAAGAAAATATTAAATATCATTGAATTTTATGATAGTATAATAGAATGGGTCAAATTAATTTTATTACTTCATCAAATAAAATTTGTACATTTTCTTTTACAAGACGATTGATATGAAAATGCCCCGCAAACCATTTTTTAAAATTCAGATTTTGGTAGAGCCATTCAAAATATCCTGTCAGTTCAGCGTCATGAGAATCGGGAATTTTGCCAATATAGTGAATGATACCTTGTGGAATCGTATGTGTTAGAACATAATCTAACACATACCCGTATTTTTCAAGATTTTCAGAAGCAGTTTTGTATTCTTTATAATCTGGAAGTTCCTGTTTCCACCAACTGAATCCCTCTTTCCGCATAGCTTTATCAATAGAATATGCCCCACCCATTGCAAAAAATATCTTATTTTCTATGGTAAAAATTTGTCCCCTCATGAGATGATAAATATTATCTGAAATTCTATGAACTTTTCCGCCATTCCATTCCTCAACCGGATAGGCATAAAGCAAATTAAAATCTTCATGATTTCCATCTACAAAAGCAATTGTAAATGGCTCATTTGTCAATTTTGCAAGAAAAAAACGATGTACTGGTGTATTCCAGACAAAACCAAAATCTCCGCATACAATGACAATATCATCTTTTTTTACGCCTGCTTGATAAACCCTGTTTAGAAAATCTTCATACTGTCCATGGGTATCCCCTGTAATATAAATCACTTTATTTCACCTGCAATCATCATAAAATATATTCAAAATTTTAATAAAAAATGTCTCTCTTTCTGTTTAGATTCGCTTCATGGTATACTGTTATCATACCAGTTTTTTATAATATTGTCAATACAATTTTGGCTGTTTCTATGATTAATTTAATTTATACATTTTTGGAAAAATTCTAACTAATCTTTGAAATAATGCTATAAAATATTTGGTCATGATTCTATTATAATAATCATGATATTACGATTTTGAAATTGACAGTCTTGTTATTTTATGCTATAATAAGCATACTCAGTAGGATAAATTCTGAAGTTTTTAAAAGGAGAGACATAACATGAAAAATATACTCAACTGGCAGGTATACCTTGATACGGCAGTACAGACAGTTGCAGAAGGTATTGTGATGTTGGAGAATAAAAATTACACTTTACCGCTTGACCCAAAGAAAGAAATTGCTCTTTTTGGCAGAATGCAATTGCATTATTACAAATCTGGCACAGGTTCAGGAGGAATGGTAAATGTTTCTAAAGTTGTGACTATCTTAGATGGCTTGCAAGATGCAGGCGTGAAAATCAACCAAAAATTATTGAAACTCTATCAAGAATGGGATTCCCAGAATCCTTATGATTTGGGCAGTGGCTGGGGTGATGAACCATGGTCACAGAAAGAAATGCCATTGAATGAATCTATTGTACAAGAAATTTCGGAGTTCTGTGAGACAGCAATTATTATTATTGGAAGAACTGCTGGCGAAGAACAGGACAACACACTTGTAAAAGGTTCTTATCTGCTTACAGACGAAGAACAACAGATGATTTCACTTGTAAGGAAGTATTTCCAGAAAGTGGCTATTTTATTGAATACAGGTAATCTAATTGATATGCAGTTCATGGATCTTTATAAGCCAGATGCTGTTTTATATGTTTGGCAAGGTGGTATGACTGGAGGTACAGGCACAGCAAAAGTGCTTACAGGGAAAATCTCTCCCAGTGGTAAACTAACAGATACGATTGCGTATTGTGTCTCTGATTATCCATCATGCCGAAATTTCGGTAATACTGATAAAAATTACTATCAGGAAGATATTTATATCGGCTATCGGCATTTTGAGCGGGAAGCATTTCAAAAACATGTACGCTATCCGTTTGGTTACGGACTTAGTTATACTAGTTTCATACAAAAAATTCAGTATTGCAGTGAACAAGATCAGAATCATCAGAAAAAAATCACACTGTGTGTCAAAAATACTGGAAAATATGCTGGAAAAGAAGTCATTCAGGTCTATTGCAAACCGCCACAGGGAACAGCACTTAGTAACCCACCACGGATTTTAATTGCCTATCAAAAAACAAAACTACTTCGTTCAGGAGAATCGCAAAGTCTGGAATTTGTTCTGAAACCTGTGACTTCCTATGATGATTCTGGTGTGACAGGATATCCGCATTGTGAAATCATTCAAAAAGGTAAATACCAGTTCTATATTGGTTCTGATGTTCGGTCAGCAGAATATGTCACAGAAATGATAATCCCTGAAGTAATTGTAATTGCTCAGAGACGACAGGCACTTGCACCTGTAGAATCGTTTTTGCGAATGACAGAAGCTGGAGAATATATAGAATCCGTTCCATTGTTAAATTTTGATGAAGAAACCCGAAGAATAGAATCTCTGCCAGAAGAATTTCCAGAAATTTCATGTAAAAATCAAAGATTCATGCTTAGTGATGTATTATCTGGGAAGATTACAATGCAAACATTCATTGCACAGCTTTCTAATCCGGAACTTGCACAGCTTGTTAGAGGAGAGGGCATGGGTAGCCCAAGAGTAACCGCAGGGACAGCTTCTGCATTCGGTGGTGTTTCTGATGCATTGCAGGCATATGGGATTCCAACGGCATGCTGTGCAGATGGACCATCTGGAATGCGTATGGATTGTGGAACAAAAGCATTTAGTCTGCCGAATGGTACAATGATTGCGTCAACTTTCAACGTAGAATTAGTTACAGAACTATTTGCTTGCCTTGGTTTGGAAATGAAAGCTAATCATGTAGACTGTCTCTTAGGACCTGGTATGAATATTCACAGACATCCGCTTAATGGCAGAAATTTTGAATATTTCTCAGAAGATCCCTATTTGACAGGGACAATGGCAGTGGCAGAATTAGAAGGATTACATCAATCTAGTGTCACTGGAACAATGAAGCATTTCTGTGCTAATAACCAGGAAACAAAACGACATCAATTAGATTCTATTGTATCAGAAAGAGCATTGCGTGAAATTTATCTGAAAGGCTTTGAAATTGCTGTCAAAGAAGGGCATGCCAAATCAATTATGACAACATACGGGGCTGTCAATGGTCTTTGGACAGCTTGCAGTTATGATCTCTGTACAGAAATTTTAAGAAATGAATGGGGATTCAATGGTATTGTAATGACCGACTGGTGGGCAGATCTGAATTGCAGGGGAACAGCTCCTAATACAAAAGATTTTTCCTCTATGATTAAAGCACAGAATGATCTCTATATGGTCTGTGCGGACTGTGTGAATCATGAAGACAATATTCTAACATCTATTGCGGATAAAACACTGACTCGTGCGGAATTACAGAGAAATGCAGTTCATATCTGTGAATTTCTTATGTATACCAACGCCATGAAACGATTACTGGGCGAAGAAATCCCAGTTATCATTATAAATCGTCCTGAAGAAGAAAATTCGCATGATGTACCTGTGATTTTCTATGATATTGAGAGAGATTTCACATTGAATCTTTCCCATATCTGTACAGATAAGAATACAAACTATGCATTTGGTCTGAATACAAAACAGACCGGTTGGTATCAGGTAACAATCACAGCATCTAGTACCCAGAGTACACTCGCACAGATTCCTATGACACTGTTTATAACAGGGACTGCAAATGGTACATTTACCTGGAATGGTACAGACGGTAAACCAGTCACATTCTCAAAAAAAATACCATTATTTTCAAAATTTAATGCAATAAGATTATATTTTGCACAAAGTGGTCTGTGTATGCATGATATTAAATTTCAATATCTCTCAGGAAATATTTCTCCAACAGACTTAAAATGATAAACAGAATCTTGTAGTTTTTTAAAAAAATTCAAAACTTATTAGAAATAATTAAAAAGCGTTATTTGTAGTGGCTCTGACATGGCTATTCATTTAGTTACCATATTCCTTTCATGTTGATAAGCAGTTCTTCAATGGAATCAGCAAGTTTAACAGAAATCTTTTCCATAACATCAACAGCGGTAACTTCTCCCGTATCATTATTGACTTGAACAAGATAGCTGTCATTACCATTTATCATGCAGTAAGTACCAATAAGAAAATATTTATGTCCATGTAAAAAATGTGTTTCTTCATTATCAAAATTATTTCTTATAAGTGTATCCAGAATAACATAAGGTGTTATTCCGTCTAACCTTAAATGGACTTTGCCTCTTGAATTTTGTAGTATTCCCTCTAAAGCAAGAAACCAATAGGTAGATAAAAATGCTTTAATTTGCGGATGAATAGAAAATCCCAGTTCTTTTTCAATAGTATTAAAAGAAACTATTTTATCTTGCAATTTTGGTTTCCATTGGGCATAGCCCTCCTCATCTAATGTATGCAGTAAAAATAATCCTGTTGGATAGTTATTTTCAATACAAGGTGCTTTAAAAGGAATCATCTTGTTATTGATACAGTTTTGTGTCATTTCTTCAAAAAATGTATCAAAGGCTTTTTTCATATTCATGTGAAATCAAATCCTCCATAATATTATTTTTGATGATTAATTTTTTTCATTCGTCAGCATTGCACTTGTCAGGCATAAAAAAATATGCTATAATTATATTAATATATTTTAAAATAAAATAAAATAAAATTAAAATAAAAAGGAGTATTTTTAACATGCAATTTGATTCTAATCAATGCACATTATGCCCTAGAAATTGCCATGCCAATCGCAATCAAATCACTGGATTCTGCGGAGCTGGAAACAAAATTAAAATTGCTCGTGCCTCTCTGCATTTTTGGGAAGAGCCTTGTATTAGTGGCAAAAATGGCTCTGGTGCAATTTTTTTTTCAGGCTGTAATTTACAATGCTGTTTTTGTCAGAATTATCAAATTTCTGCTCAAAATTTCGGTTTAGAAATCACAACACAACGCCTTGCTGAAATTTTCTTAGAATTGCAGGAACAAAATGCACATAATATTAATCTGGTAACAGCAACGCATGATTTGCCATGGGTGATTTCTGCTCTGGAATTAGTCAGACATAAATTAATAATTCCAGTTATTTATAATACCAGTAGCTATGAATTTGCAGAAAATTTGCGTATGCTAGATGGGTTAATAGATATTTATTTGCCAGATTTTAAATTTTTCAGCTCCGAAACAGCGAAATTATATGCCAATGCCCCTGATTATCCTGAAATTGCAAAAAAAGCAATTTCTGAAATGATTCGTCAAACAGGCAGGCCTGTTTTTGATTCTGAACAGAATTTATTAAAAAAAGGCTGTATGATTCGGCATCTAGTTATGCCAGCACATAGACAGGAGTCTATTAATTTATTATATTTTCTTGATAAAAATTTTAATAAACAGCAATTTTTATTAAGTCTCATGGCACAGTATACCCCTATGCAAAAATCTGATTTTCCAGAACTGAACCGCCATGTCACTAAAATGGAATATAACAGCGTTTTAAAAATTGCACAAGATTTAAATTTTTTAGGCTATTCACAAGATAAATCTTCTGCAAATTCTAATTATACACCTGATTTTAATTTACAGGGTGTTATTAAATAATTACTGAAAAATTGTCACAATAAAGCCGTCTATATTATTGCCAGATACTTCATAATAAATTCTATCATCTGGAATCCGAAATGTTGTAACGGTATCATTCATATTCGCTGGTATATAATACATGTGATAGGTTTTATCAGCATTTGTTATCATAAGCATATTTTCAAGCGTATATTCTTTGATTTCTTCTAAAAATTCTTCTAAGCAAATATTTTTCTGTGTCATATAAATTGCACTTGGAATGCCAACATAACGAAATGTTGCTGTTCTGCGTTCTGTAATTGTTTCATCAAAATAAATTTCTTTATTTTCAGGATAACGCAAGATAAAACCATATTCTTGGGCATGTTCCTGTAACCATGCATAATTGCCCTCTGGTTTATATGCATAAGAGCTTCCTATTTCTGGGAAAATGCCAATTGTGATTGTCCGTCCCGTCTGAAAATCTAAATCTGCTGATTCAGGCTTGTAACCGCCTATCATTCGCAAATCATTTAAGCCTGTTTCCTGATAAAATGCTGTAAACCAATTATCCATTGCAACAGCAGTTTCTCTATCAAGTCCAACTTCCCAATCAGACGCTGTATAAGGTTTTACACTGGTATTTTTCGCATCTAACATACTCTTAATTGTCACAAAATTAATCTCCGTTGATGTACCGTCTTCAACTGCCTGTGTATCAAACAAACAAGGATTTTTTTCATTGACTAAAATTAAATTCCCTGCATGAAGTTTTCTTGTCTCTATCGAAACATTCATATAGGCTTGGTTCACATCTGCATCATCAATTGAGAATGAAATCGGTTCTGTTGTATTTGTATTCTCTTTTTTGGTTTTATTTCGTTTAGAACAACCTGTAATTAATAAAATAATAATAATTATTATAATTGCAAATGCACCAAGTATTCTATCATACCTAATCTTATAATTACGTTTTTTTGCCAATGTCTGCATGTCCTTTCTGTGAGAGCTTTATTGTTTAATTATAACACAAAAATGACAATCTGTAAACAGTACTGCAACAAATTCTTACAAATTAGATAAAAATGCGAAAAATTCTACCTCAAAAAAGTGAAAAAACACGATTTTTTCACAAATAAAATCATTTTCAAAAAGATTTGACAAATCCATGCAAATTATGCTATAATAAAGTTAAGGTTTCGACACGACCTAATGCTGTCGTTAATGGATACAACAGTATCTTTGGCAGTAAATTCTTATAGAACTAAATCAGTCTTATATTCTTTCGAGAATATCTGGAAATTTAGCTACATAAGAACCATATGTTTTAGGTGGCGAATAGCCTATATTTTAATACACTAAAGAGGGTTTCGCCCTTGTACGTGTGGGTGTCAGTCGAAGGGAAATTGAGTATCTCTGGAATTACTAGTTTCGCCCTTGTACGTGTGGGTGTCAGTATGGAATGTTAAATCTCCTGTTGATGTAAAAGGTTTCGCCCTCGTGCTTGTAGGTGTTAGGAGTATCAATTTAGGAGGTGTGTTATTTTGGCGTATTTTGTATTACAACTTCACTTGAAAACAGAAATATATCAGGAACATATTTTAAATAAACGTTTTGAGATAGGCAGACAGATTTATAATGCGATTGCTAATGTGACGCAAAAACGTTATCACGAGATGATTAAAACGAAAAGATATAGAGAACTTATTGCTAATTTAACACATAACGAAAAAAAGGATAAGCCAATTTGGAAAAAAATTAATGAAATTCGTGAAGAATATCGCATGACAAAGAAAGAATTTTTAAAAGACGTAAAAAACATGCAGAAACATTTCAAAAAAAATATTGATTCCCAAACAGCACAGAAAATAGCAGCTTCCGTTTGGAAAGCATATGAAAAATTATTTTATGGAAATGGTGAAAAAATTCATTACAAGCGTTACGGCGAATTAAATTCTCTTGAATCTAATTCAAATTTACAAGGTATTCGTTTTAGAAAAGATAGGATTCTTTGGAATGGTCTTGACATTCCAGTTGCAATTGATAATAATAATACTTATGAACAGCAAGCCTTACAGAATCCCATTGCTTATTGCCGAATTATCAGAAAATATATTCGTAATAAATTTAAGTATTATCTTCAAATTGTTTTCAAGGGCAATCCCCCTGTAAAAATTAATGAAAAAACAGGCATGTCAAAACACCCTATCGGAAAGGGTGATGTTGGGCTTGATATTGGCACATCAACAATTGCCATTGCAAGCCAGACTGACGTAAAAATATTAGAACTTGCCGACAAAGTGCAACGCCTTGAAAATGAAAAACGTGTGATTCTTAGAAAAATGGATAGAAGCAGACGTGCCATGAATCCGCAAAATTACAATCCAGACGGGACAATTAAGAAACAGGGCAATCAAAAAGTGATTTGGAAAAAATCCAATCATTATTTAAACTGTCAAAATCAACTAAAAGAAATTTATCGCAAACAAGCTGATGTCAGAAAATATCAGCACGAATGTTTAGCAAATGCTATTATTTCTCTTGGTGATAAAATCTGTGTGGAAAAAATGAATTTTGCTGGATTACAAAAACGTGCGAAAAAAACTGAAAAAAATACAAAGGGCAAATTCAAACGCAAAAAACGTTTCGGAAAATCCCTTGCAAATAAAGCCCCTGCAATGTTATTAGAAATTATTCATCGAAAATTGGGCTATTTTGGCAAAGAGCTAGTAGAAATTAATACATTTGAAGCAAGAGCTAGTCAATTTAATCATGTTGACGGAACGTATCAAAAAAAGAAACTTTCTCAAAGATGGACTACCGTTGACGGAATACGAGTACAACGTGATATGTATAGTGCTTTTCTGATTATGAATGTAAATAGTGATTTAAAGACATTTGATATAGAAAAATGTCATGCAAGATTTGAGGATTTCAAAATGTTGCATGATAGGGAAGTGATGCGATTATCAGGGCATAAGAATTTAAGTAGCATTGCAATTTAATGTAATATCATAAAGAGGTGATTGCGATTTGCCGAAATTTTCTTTTCAGCATAAAACTTCTGAAACATTCTATTATTTCCGAGGAAAATTTTTAAGATTCTTAATGCATGCATTGTTGCATATCAGACTATTAATCCGTTGGATAGTATTAGCTGTGATACTAGGCTTAGTATTAGGCTTTGTCGGAGCTGAATTTGTAAAAAGTATTAACTGGAGTACAGAATTCAGAAATACGCATATCTGGTGCTATGCCTTATTGCCATTGGGAGGCATTTTAATTATTTGGCTTTACCGTGTCACGCATGATAAACATGATAAAGGCACAAATATGGTATTATCCTCTTTGCGTTCAGAGGCACAGCTCCCGATGCAAATGGCACCCTTAATTTTTATCTCAACGATTATTACACATTTTTGCGGAGGAAGTGCAGGACGTGAGGGAGCAGCTTTGCAACTTGGAGGCGGATTAGGAAATATTTTAGCTAGATTTGTAAAACTTCGTGAAAAAGATAAACATATTTTAATTATGAGTGGTATGAGTGCAGCGTTTTCCGCAATTTTTCGCACACCAATTGCTGCTTCAATTTTTGCGATGGAAGTCGGCTGTGTGGGAACAATGCAATATGCTTCGCTTGTGCCTTGTGTGGTATCATCTTTGACAGCGTCTTATCTTGCAACAAAATTAGGACTCCCAACAGAATCTTATGATGTGAGTACAGCTCCAGAAATTTCACCTGTTACAGCATTACAGATTTTAGTATTAGGCATATTCTGTGCAGGATTAAGTATTTTATTTTGCATTATTCTACATAAAACAGAATATTTCATGAAACATGCTATTAAAAATGCCTATTTGAGAATTTTAATAGCAAGTATAATTTTAATTTTATTAGGCTTGCTATTTCAGACAACAGATTTTTACGGCACAGGTGGAGCTATGATTCATAAAGCCATTCAAGGTGAAACTATCTGGTATGCATTTTTATTAAAAATGCTATTCACAGCGATTACATTAGGTGGCGGATTCAAAGGCGGTGAGATAGTACCGTCATTCTTTGTTGGTGCAACGTTTGGCTGTTTATTTGGTCAGATAACTGGATTATCGCCGTCATTATGTGCAGGCGTTGGCATGATAGCGTTATTCTGTGGTGTGACAAATTGTCCGCTAGCGTCTTTGTTTATTTCAGCAGAATTATTTGGATTAAGCTATGTGCCATATTGTTTACTTGTAATTGCAGTCAGTTATTTATTATCTGGCTATTATGGCTTATACAAAGAACAGCAGTTTTATTATTCTAAATTCACAGATGAACATATCCACCATAAAACTAGAGAGTAAAATTTTAAAACAGGAGAATTCTTTCATGATAAAAGGCATTATTTTTGACATGGACGGCTTAATGCTGGATACTGAAACATTACTTGCGAAATACTGGATACAAGCAAGTCAAGAATTTGGATTTCCTATGCAATTAGAGCATGTGTTAGGCATTCGCAGTTTATCAGCCATTTATGCAAAGCCAAAATTACAGGCGATTTTTGGCAAAAATTTTAATTATGAACAAATTAGAGCTAGACGCAGAGAATTAACAACACAGCATTTAGAAACATACGGCATTGAAAAAAAATCTGGACTAGATAAATTATTAATATATTTACATGAAAATAATTATCAAATTGCTGTTGCAACAGCAACTGACTATAAACGAACAGAATTATATTTAAAACAAGTGCAAGTCTATGATTATTTTGATAAATTTATTTGTGGCGATATGGTCAAAAAAGGCAAGCCTGACCCTGAAATTTATTTGACTGCATGTCATGAATTAAATTTATTGCCTGCACAATGCATGGCTTTAGAAGATTCTCCCAATGGCATTTTATCAGCATTTCAAGCAGGTTGCAAATCAGTTATGATTCCAGATTTATCACAACCTGATGATGATTTAAAACATAAACTATATGCTTGTGTACCTGATTTATCTTGTGTAATTGATTTATTAGAAAGGAATTAATTTACTATGGAACATCTCAAAAAAGAATTAAAATTTAATCAATTTGACATTCCTGGAATTTATTATTTTGAATCAGGGAATTTTTTCACAGGGAGTAAAAAAACACTTAATTTTAAAATTACACCTGAAAAAGAAAATTTAATCATTCAAATTTGGCATGGATTTCTTTGTTCTGAACTTGCAGAAATCGAACAAACAGAAACTTTTGAATTATCAGAATCAGGACATCAGGCTTTGCTAAATTGGCTGACTGATATTTATGATAATACTACAAAAAACAGGAGCTGGTAAGAGTGATATTCATATAGAAGTAATGCCCGCAAGTAGTTTTTCAACTGCTTTCGGGTTTATTTTAATTATTTGTTTATTCTTATAAATCAGAATTTGTGTTACTATTTATTATTGGACTGACTTCATTTGTAAATGTTGATTTAGTTTCAAAGCCGAAAACATATAAGCAATATTCAAATTCTCCGCTTATAGGGTGTGGATATGCATCGTAAGAATACCCCAATCCACTAAAGTGAGTCTTGTCCTTGTTCTTAATACAAAATATAGGCGAATGCTCAAGACAAGCAATTGTAAACCAATCAATAGCAAAGATACTAATCCACAATAACAATATAATAATTACTATTTTAATTGCTTTTTTTCGAGCCAACACATATCACTCCTTTATTTTACTAATATTATATAAAAAAGCCATAGTATTTTAAACTTATAATCAAAAATACTATGGCTAAAAATTTCTATATGAGTATCGCCCCTGTTTTTTAATTAAGTCTCTTCGTCTAGCAAATACACTCTATGTTTTAATTCATTTTTAATCGTTTCTGGTAATTCATATACTTGACGATAGCCGTCAATATTAACAATTAATTGTGCGATATCACCATCTATAAACATTGACATGCCATATACATAAACTTCTTCTTCATATTCAAGAATTAATTTCTTACCTTCTTTTCCATAGACTTCTTCATCATAGAAAATATCTACATAAATTCCGTTTTGCTGTGCGGAATATTCTTCTGCACTATCAGCAACATCTTTGATTTTATTATCTAAATTTAAATATTTTTCCGCACATTCTACAAAGCTTTTTCCCTCTGGTAAATCAACCATATTTCCTAAATAGCAAGTTGTTAATATAAAATCATTTGCAGTTGTAATGGCATTATAATTATCCTGTTCTGGAATTACTTCTGTGATAGCTTCTGTTACTGGAATATCTGCACGGTCAACATATTCTGGAATCATGTTAAAATTTTTCGCATTTGTTACTAAATTTTGAAATTCTATTCTATAATCATCTTGCACATCTGTTTTCCCCAATAAATCCATAATTTCCGTATAACTGGAAGTTCCTGCATAAGAACTTTTTCTTAATAACATGCCAAATTCTGCAACAGCTCCTGCAAATGCAAGATTTTTGCTGATTTGTTCTGTCTGACTGCCTGAAACAGTAATTTGATATTCTTTTAATAAACTCTGGTCGCCGTTTGGTTCTTTATAACGCATGGATAATTTCATAAAATTATCTGATTCTTGTGATGCAGTCGGAACAATTTCATATAAAGCCGTTACACAATGTCCTGAACCAATTTCCCCTGCATCTACTTGGTCATTATTAAAATCTTCATTGGCAAGCACTCGATTTTCATAGCCAATTAATCTGTAACTCTGTACAGTTTCAGGTGCAAATTCTAATTGCAATTTCACATCTTTTGCGACTGTATAAAGCATACTGCACATTTCATTTACAAGTACTTTTTTTGCCTCTAATTCACTGTCAATATAGGCATAATTCCCATTTCCGTTATCTGCTAAAGCCTCTAAACGTGCGTCTTTTAAATTGCCTGAACCAAAGCCTAAAACAGATAAATTCACACCAGATTCTCGTTTTTCTTCTACTAAAGCCGTTAATTCTTCTGCACTGGATAACCCAACATTTAAATCCCCATCTGTTGCCAATAATACACGATTATTACCACCATCTATAAAATATTTCTGAGCAATTTCATAAGCTTTTATAATGCCTGCACCACCAGCAGTTGAACCGCCAGCAGTTAATTTATTAATTGCCTTTGTAATTTTTTTGGTTTCATCTCCTGAAACACCCTCTAATATCACAGATTCCCGTCCTGCATAAGTCACAATAGAAACTCTATCATTTTCATTTAAATTTTCTGCAAGCATAGTAATAGATTTTTTTACAAGTCCTAGTCTATCATCGCCATTCATAGAACCACTGACATCAATTAAAAATACTAAATTAATTGGTGGTCTTTGTTCCAATTCAATTTTATCAGCTTGCAAGCCAATCAAAAATAATTGATTATTTTCATTCCAAGGGCATTGGTATAATTCTGTTGTCACTGAAAATGGTGAATTATCTTCTGGAGATGGATAATCATAACTAAAATAATTAATCATTTCTTCAATACGTACTGCATTTTCTGGAATGCTTGTATAATTATTTTGAATCATACGTCTAATATTAGAATAAGATGCTGTATCAACATCAATGGAAAACGTACTAACAGATTCTTCACTGGTATTCACAAAACTATTTTCAATAATCTGTGCATATTCTTCTGAATTTTGAAGCTCCATATCAGATATATTTTCTTCAGCAAGACCATCTTCATCAGCTGCCATATCATTATCAGCATAAATTTGCTTTGATGTATAATTTTCATAGTTCATATAACTACCATCATTTTTTACCTCACCACACGAGGCATAAAATACAGCTGTTAAAACAACTGTCATAAATAATGCTGTTTTTCTGAATTTTTTCATAAAAATCAATCCTCCTAATTATAGATTTTGCCATTTCTGAACTAAAATTGCAATTGCTGTATCTCCTGTCAGATACATTCTGTCATAAAAATAATCATCTTTTCCATAACTATCATACATAACAGATTCACAATCTGTAGTTTCAGACATGACACTTTGCCAACCGTTGTGAAAAATAATTTGATTATCTTGTGTTTTTTCAATCTGTGGTGCACATGCATAAGACAGCTCCCAATTAGAATTATCTTGATAAATTGGCAATAGATATTCATGATTTTTTTCTAAAATATAAGCCGAATTTGTTATAATAATTAATTCTTGTTCATCAAGCTTTCCGCCATATACATCAATAATTTTCAAAATATATTGCATTGCACCAGTTGTTTCCTCTTGAAAGCCGTTTAATACTTGTACATCAACAAATAATTCTGTTTTGGCAAGTACATCTGATTCGTTAAAATATTCGTCCTGCACACCTAATTTAGACAAATCAATAGAATTTTTTAAATCCTGATTCATAGGCACAGCCAAATCTTTATAATATATTATATTTTGTTCTGGTATATTATCTGTTTTTACACTATCATCAGAATCAGCATTATCATCTTCACTTGCATAACTGGAATTATCATTTTTGTTTATTTCCAATTTTGTTATGTTACTCCAGATTCGCAATCCGCCTATAATTATTAAAAAACATGCAACGGCTTTCATCACATTTCGCATAGACGTTAGCTTAATATTAGGCTTTTGGGGTTGCAAATTTGGTTTTTCTGGTAAACCAGATTCAATTTTCTGCCAAAGGGCTTCTTTGTCTGGAATATGTTCTTGCATTTCTTCCCGACACCGCTTTTCTATTTCTTTTCTTGTCATATTAGCTGTCCCTCCTTTGCCAGTTTTTGTAATTTACCGATAGCATTCCGGTACTTCCAAGCCACTGTTCCAAGAGGTCGCTTTAAAATAGACGCAATTTCCCGAAAAGTCAGCTCTGCTCCAATATGCATTTGTACAATTTCCTGTTCTTCTTGTGAAAGAGAATTTAATAATTGTTTCATATGCAATTTTCCAACTGTCATATCTTCCGCTGTTGTATATTCAGTGAATGTATTAGAATTAACAATTTTTTCTTGTTCCACAGGGATATTCTTTCCAGCTTTCCGCTGATAATCAATTGCCATATTTCTGGCAATTGTTGCTAGCCAACAGCGGTGGCCTTGCCCTGCTTGATAAAAGCTTACACATTCCCAAATTTTTAAGAAAAAATCAGAAGTCAAATCCTCAGCGTCCTGATGATTATGAATGCGATTCAAAAACAGTCTGTAGATTTTATCGCCGTACGCATCGTAAATATCACGCAAGCCTGTTTTATCTCCATTTCTGATTTTTTCGACAGCGGTTTCAAATTCCGCATCTGTCAAGCAGTTTCCTCCTCTCCGTATACAGCTATTTCTAACTGTCTAATCTATATACGAATGATTAGCATTTAATTTATGGAAAAATCTGCACAAAGATTTTAAAATTTCTTCATGCAGATTTAGCAAATTTATATAATTTTTAATAATTTAAATAATTTAAAATGGAGCTGTTTGCGGGGCATCCTGATATTCTTGATTTGGGTCTTGTTCTGTCGTTGTAGATTCTGGTTGCACTGGCGGAGCTGTTGGGATTTCAATTGGCATTGTTGAAATATCAGGCTCTTGCGGTTCTGTCACTGGTTCTGGAGCAGTTTCTATGATAACATCAATAGGTGCAGTTTCTGCTGTTATTTCTATTATTTCAGTAGTTATTTCTGTTGTATCCGTTTCTGTTGTATCTATTTCTGTTTCATCTGTCGTAAACGTTGGCAAAGGATTTCCTGACCAACCGCCAGTGCTAATGACATAACTATTTGCACCAACGCTAGCTGTTAATTTTACTTGGCTACCAACAGGAAATTTTGTATCAGGCTGTACACTTTGTTCTAAAATAGTATCCAATGCATAAATACTAGGCACATATGTGAGAACGCAATAAAATCCAGCATTTTCAAGTAAAGTTTTAGCAGTTTCGGCATTTTGATTCACACAGTCAGGCACTCTTGCAACTTCTTGTCCTAAACTAACCACCATACGAATACTTGTGCCTTGTGGAACTTGTTCACCTGCTGAAATATCTTGTGAAACAATCGTTCCATTTGGAATATTCGGATAATATGCCGTATCGACTTGCAGGGCATATAAATATAATTCTGATAATAACGCTTTGGCTTCTTCAAAATCCATGCCAATATAATTAGCAACAGTTTCTAATTTTGACTTGTCCAAATTTTCACGACCACTAGAAATCACCAAATGCACAGTACTCCCAATCATTAATTTACTATCTGGCATAACACCTTGTGAAATCACAGTATCAGGGGCATTATTATCACTTGATTTTTCTTCATAATCCACAACAAAGCCCAATTTTTCAAGAATTTCTGTTGCGTCTTCTAATAGCATATTACGCATATCAGGAACGTACTCCGTCCAACCATCACTTACGGTTAAAGTAACCACATCACCAACCTGTAATACACTACCTGCTGTAGGACTTTGCGTTAATACCTGATTTTCAGGAATGACAGGATTATGTGTTTTAGAATTTAAATTTACTTGTAAGCCTAATGTTTCTAATTGTAATATCGCTTCTTCTGATGGTAAATATAATACTTCTGGTAAAATAATCGCATCTTCAGGGGTATATTTTATATCTGTAATCATTTTCGGAACAGAATATTTTAATAATAAACCTAATGGAATCATACAGCAGATTACACAAAATATCATCGTAAATATTAGCATACTAGATAAATATTTATTTGATACTTGCTTTTCTGCAAATTTTTTTGCATGTCTAGATTTTACAGGAATACGTCTTGTAATGGCAGAATATAATAATTTTTTTAATTTTTTCATGCTGGTAATTTCGCCATTTATGCCCTGTAATAAAATTTGATTCACAGCATGATTTTTTATTTCAGAATTTGCAATTAAATCCAGTAATAATTGACTGATAGCTTTTATATCTTGTATGATTTCTAATTCTGCATTATTCTGATTTTGAAAAGCATTCCAGTCACGTAACTGACAAAAATTTTCACGAAAATAAATTGCATTTGCATGAATTGCACCATGTATGATATTTTGTTCATGCAGGTGAATTAATAAATCCATGACAGGTATGAATAACAAAATTGCTTGTTTAGGAGTGAATACACCTGAAATAGCCTGTATATTTTTATAATTTGCCACATACCAGATAGTATTTTGATAAGAAAATATATCTTGTATTTCTGGAACTGCTGAATTTCCTAAAACATTTTTTAAAATTTCTAATCTTGCAAATGCGTTTCTACAAGTTTCATTCCATTGGGATTCGCTTCCATCTTGAAACATAAATTGCAAAGGCAATAACTCACATAACAGCACTTGTTTTTTTGATTTTTTTAAATCTAATGCGAGATAATAAACTTCATTGCCACTTAAATATAAAATTTCCTGAATTTGATAATAATTTTTAATTTTACTATCTGGCTTGCATAATATATTTTTAATATTTTCTGGGATTTCTGATTCCGTTGCAAAATAAAAATTCATGTAATATCCCCCTTGATTTCTGTTAAAACAGCAAGCTCCTGATGTTGACTAGTAACTAATTCAAAAGCAGATTCCTGCAAAGGCAAATTGCCAAAATGCTCTGTAAATAAAATATTCTGTGCTTCTTCTGATAATAAATAGCCTATCCAAAGCATGCCAATTTTTTGACTTGTTTTATCCGCATTGGCATTGATACAGCAATAATCATGATAAATCATTTGAAATTGATTATTTTCTGAAACAGGAATCATATGCACAGCTCCAGAAATCTGGGGATAATTTTCTATTAATGCAAGATTTGCACTTTCTGATAATATATTAATTTCTGGATTTTCCAAAAAATCATAAAAATTAGAAATCTCTGATATATTTTCAGGCAGATTTTCTTTTTGCATGATAATATTATTAGTAATTATATTATTATCACCTGTATAAATAACAGGAATGCTAAATGACAACGGAATCAAATTATCAAATTTTGTCATATCCGTGAGATAATTCGCATTTAATTTTTTCGTCAATTTTGATAAATCTATTAAATCTAAATTTTGAATTTGATTGATTTCAGAAATACCCATGAATACAACAGGAATCTCTTCTGTTTGAGATTGCGAATCAAGAATTTTTTCATAATCTCCTGCATAAATTAACAGATTAATACCATAATTGGGATATTGTTTTTCAAAATTTTCTGTTAATTTCTCAAAAGTCGTTTGTGCTTCCTGTTCTGTCATTCTATCAGGCAAGGGCATACAAACAGTGATAATATTTGATTTTGCATTATTTTTTATGATACGCCATGAAAAAAATATGCTTAATCCCAGAAATAGCAAACAGCATAATAACATAATACTTGAAATCAATAATTTATTTTTCTGCATAGTATTACCTCTTAAATCCAAAAAATTATTTTTTATAATTGCAATAATACTGTCTGAAATAAACTGTGTTATCATCCTGTTTTAAAATCATATCGTATCTTCCTGAATTTTTAATAAAATCATTTTCAAAAGCTGTATCATAAATTGCTTGTAATTCTGTTGCATAATCTTTCATTGTAATTAGTTCTGTCTCTTGATTAAAATCAATAAATTGCAAGATACTATATTCAGATGCTATGATTTGATTATTTTCATCAAGTGTTAAATACAGTGTAATATAATAAATTGCTTGTTCATCACAGAATGCAAAATAACTATAAAATGGATTTTCATCTTTGCTTAACGGAAAAGTTGTATTTTCTTCTGATAGCATAGAAAAATTTTTCATAAGTTCGCCATAAATTTCAGATGCATACACATCAGATTCCAATGCTTGTGCATCAAATTTATCAAAATTAATATCAAAATTAAAATGATTTGTCTCATCATTGCTAACAGGTATTGCTTTCGATTTTTCAGAATTATATTTTAAAATATAATTAAATAAATAACTTGGATTAATCTGGTAATTTTTTGTTAAATCTATCACAGAATTTAAAATTTGATTTTGATAATCAGAATCATTTAAATACCATGTTTTAAATTCATGACAATTTAAATGTGCTGTGCTATATTCTGATAAATTTTCTGTACTATACTCATAAATATAATCCGCTTTCTCAGTTAAAATTTGATTTTTATCAATTACAAGCATATCTGGTGAGTTTTCTGGTGAATTATCAGGATTAGAATCAGGATTTGGATTTTCAACTGGATTTTGAGATTTATTATTATTATTAAAAATTATATTAATTAAATCACCATAATGATAACCAGAAGCATTCACAAAATTCAAATCAGACGGCATAATAAATACAAGAAAACATAATATAATTAGTAAACTTTGAAAAAATACATGTTTTAATTCTGCATTTTTCTTAGATTTTCTGGATAACAAAAATAATAACAAATCAGAGCTAATTAAAATATTCACACAAATACTGCAAACTCTCAAAATAGAATATATCCAGAACATATTGAAATTAAATAATTTCAGACAACAAAACAGAATTGCAACACACATTAAACTAACTATCATAGAAATAATAGAAAATGATAAATTTCTTAATAATAGCAATGCAATTAAAAATAATAAAATACTAATTACTAAAAATTTCATTTCTTGCTGGAAAATTAACAGCATAATATTTCCTGCAAGTTGGGTCAGACAAAAAAATGCCATATCTTGCTGAAGATATCTTGTATTGCAGGATTCTTTATGAAATTTTTTCTTAAGCAAAGCAATAATGATTCCTAATAGCAAACTAATGCCAATTATAATTATATCATATAAATAATAATTTCTATGATAATTCAAAACAGCTTTTATAAAACCAAGAACCAATTGCCTCACACCTCCTTTTCTTCTCTCAGGCAATAATATAATGCACGTTTTACTTGTCTGTTTGTATAGGGTGTGATAGATAGCGGATAATTTAAAATATAGATATTTGCTTCTCCTAGTGTTGTTGTGACATTAAATTTTAAATTTCTGACATAAAATAAATATTGATTCTGCTGTGTGAGTTCATCTCCCAGAACATCATTCGCTTTACAAAGTGAATACAAAAACTGATTTAATTCTTCTTGTGTAAGAGAAGTTTTAATATTCCCAAATAAATCTACATGATTTTCTTTACAAAATATTTCATACATGCTATTATTCATATTAGAAATGCTTTCTAATACATCTGCCAGAACAATATCCCAATTACTATGTACAATACTATCTAAATGCACCGTGTCCCATTCCAAAGGCGGAAAATTAGAAATATCTTGATAATAGCCTTTATTTCTTAAAAAATAATATTCGCTTGTTTCTGTCATACGAACTGTATTGCCAAATGCAACAATTGCATCACCGTCCATAATTAGCATTCTGTTCAAAGTCTTATTTTTTTCCAACTGGTCGTATAATTCTTTCACATTTTTTCGCATTGTTTGTGAAAAATAGGGCTTATCTTCTGCAAGCATTTCCTTAATAGAAAAACTTGCATAATGATTTTCAGAATCCTGATAATAATTATCATATAAAAATTTCACAAAATCCTGATTTAAATTTACTGCTATCGCATGTTCCGTACCATAGCAACTGGAAAATAAATTCTCTGGAATTTCTGTCACAGAGGCAATATTCACATGATAACTATCACAAAACCATGATTTTACGGCGTTATAACCTGTTTGATTTTGATAAGAAACAGTTCCCTGAAATAATTCTCCCATTGTATAAATTTGATTATCTTCTAATAAAATTGGAATATTTAAATATAATTCTGTAATATTATAATAATTTTTATGAATCATATTTTCTTCTGTGTCTAAATTTTCTGATTCCAAATCTTCTGAATCTATATTTCTTTGTCCTGATAAATTATCTTCATAAAGCATTAGCACAGTGTTAACAATTTCAGGATTATAAAAATTTTCTTCAGGGTCATAAAAAATATTTTTATCTTTCGTAATAATTACTAAATTAATATCTGGTAATTCAGAATAATATAATTGCTCATCTGTTTCAGGTTCTGCTTGTAACATAATATTCTCACCAAGAGAAATTGCGGAAATATTCTGTGTTAAATTTTCTTGAATTGCCTGTTTATTTTCATGATATTTTTTATTGCAAATATCACAGAATGCAATTGCCGTAATTATCACAAAAAGTGTAATAAATGCTACGATAATTTTATTATGCTTTTCCGCAACACTGGAAGAAAATCTTAAATAATTGCCTAAATTAGCACCATTTATTTCATTTAGAATTTCACAGCGAACCCCCTGTAAAAAACTTCTTCTCACTTGAATTTTAATATTTCCGTATTTATCATAATAACTCTGTTGTGACGTATCAAGAGACAATAAAATAGAATCACTTTCTAAAAAATCAGCAAAATTAATTTCCTGTATATAGCCAGTATCTTCATTTAATTCTATTTCTACTGGTTTTAAATCACCTGTTAAATTTATATTAGAATTAAATTTCTCAGCTTTAATTGTCACTTTGATAACTGGTCTGGCAAATATAATACTAAATGCAGAGACTAGCATTAACATCAAAAAAATAAATCCAAGAATATAAGACAATGAAAATAACCAGCCTGTTGTTACAAGCGTAATTATTAATAATATTACAATAATCAATAAATTTGTCATAGACAGACTGTTTCCTTTCTATTATAAAATTACTAGAATTTTTTAATAATATGATTCATATATTTTTTCAGCCAAGAAATATAATCATGATAATATTCTTTTAGCATACTTGCATTAATAAAATTCACATATTTTTGATTATAAATTTCAATTTCTTTTCGCAAAGCCTGACTTGCCTGATTTTGCAATTTATATTTCAGACAAAGCTTATTGATTAATAATTCTTTAAAATTTTTAATTTTTTCTTCTTGTGTCTGCAATAAAATTTCAGAAAAAGTTTTATTAATTTTTTTCTCTAAATCCTGTAATAATTTTATCGTTTTAAATTGATTTTTGAGTAAAAAATTATTTTTTTCAAACATCCAAATTAAATATTTGATATCCTGCATGGAAAAATTATCTTCTTTGATAAAAGGCAGGAATAATAATTCAAAAAATTGATAATAATAGCTATATTTATTCTGGTCAGATTTACCAAGAAATTTTTCTGCATAAATCTGTAACATGCATAATAAAATCACAGGATTGCCTATGATATTTTTATTAATAAATAATAATACTTGCTTTGCCTGTGCAGAACGACAAGCATTATAGGCATTCACATGTGCCAGAATTAATTCTAAATTCTGATTGCAGAATTTTTCAATACTTGCATCTAAATTTTGCAATTTTTCCTGTTGTTCCAGCAGATTTTCATAATTTTCACGAAAAGATTTAAATTTCTGTAATAATAGCATTAAATTTTTAGATTCTTCTTCTGGCAAATGATAATTTTTAATTGCCAGAAGCAAAGCATCAAAAATAGCAAGATTTATTTTTGTATAAAAATCTTCTAATTTCCAGTCATGAATGAAATTTAATAATTCTGTTAAATTAATATTTTTAGTTAGAAAATAATTTGCAAAATGCTGTAATTGCATATAATTTTTAGAAATTTTGGCATATTGATGAAAAAGCATTTTTTGAAAATCAAATCCAGTATGTTCAGAAAATGTTATCACAAATTTTAATTCTTTCTCAAGATTTTGAAATTCTGCATCTTGACCATAGCCTTGATAATTTTGTAAATTCTGCAAAGCATGTTGTGCAATTCGCTGATATAGAATACCTAATTCTTTTTGATTAAGACTAGAAAAAGAAATATTTTTAAAAAATTCGGGAATATTTCCAAGTGTAATATCATGAATTAAATTTTCTAATTCTAAGCCGTTTTTGGCAACTCTGATATATGCAAAACAAACTTGCGTATAATATGTTTTATCTTCTGGCAAATAATTCGTTCTGGCATCGCTCAAAATATGAAAACTTTCTTGTAAATAAGCAAGTTCATTTGTTTTTTTATGCATGCTTTGAAAATATAAATAATCATATAAAGCATGATAAATTTCCGTATTTTCATTTTTTTGAAATAGATTTAAAATTTTTTTATAATCATCTAATAATTTTGAAAAATTTTCTTCGTCATATAATTTCTGAATCGAATACTGCATTAAATAAATTATTAAATTATTTAATTTTTTATGATAGCCTAGTTCTATATCAGATAATTGAAATTCTTTTGCTGATTCTTGAATTTTATTCCATAATTTTATCATTTCGTGACATTCTTGAATAAAATCAGGGTAATTATAAAAAGATGGCAATTTAAATTCATAATTAAAAAATTCTTTCCAGGTAAATTTCAGCATAATCTTATATTCTATCGGATTTTCGCTTTGATGCAATAATTGCATTAAATAGGGACTGAATTCTGAAAAATCTTTTACTGAAATTGAATTTTCTTCACAAACAGGAAACTCTCCCAGATTTTGCACAGTATCACTATATTGATTCATAAAAATTACTTTATTTGCGAATTCTGTCGGCAGGAAAAAATAATATAATTTTAAAAAATAATATAATAATTTTTCTTCTGGCAAGCTTGTAAATAATTGATTCATATCAAATTTTAAAAACGCAGAAGATTTTTCCATACAAATCGTGTAAGTAAAAAATAATAATTGCTTTAATTTTTCTAATAATATCGCATTTAAATAAAAATCTTCTGAATTGATATTCTCAATTTCCTGAAATCTAGATTCTACATAGCCTCTAGTATCTGCTTCAATGGCATAATTCCAGTTGACAAATTTTAAAATTCCTGATTCAACTTCAAAATAAATTGCTTTTGTATGATTAATACTAGCATCAAACGGCAAGTTTAAATTTTCAGTCTGTAATAATTTATTTTCCAATGGACTGAACAAAAATGCATCTACTTGTTTTTTTTCGCCATTTTCCAGTAAAAAATAGGCATAATCTAATTTATATTTTGTATATAATAATTCTTTCATGTGAGAACCGCCTTATTATCTTCAGGGGCAAAATGTAAACTTGCATACCACTGATATAATTTTTTCACAGAATCTGGCTGTGCAGAAATTTCTAATTTTCTCATAAGCGTTTCAAAATCATCAGCATATAAATCACTATGCGGAAACGGCTGTTCATAGAGTTTTAAAATTCGTTCTGCAACAGAATCTGTATTTTCTGATTGATTATTTTCATGCTGAAAATCGGGACTTTTAATAGAAAATTCAGAAAATAAATATTTTCTGCATTTACTAATTATAAAAGCATCATCTTTAGAAATAGCAGTCATATTTTTTTGCATTTCCCGATTATCCATTTCAAATTCATATGTTGTATGCTGAAGCATTATATGAGATTCTTTGACAAATTCAGAATGATATTCTGGTTTTAAATTACTATTTGTTTCTACTGCACTATAACCTGTTGCAGAAACGGCATACACACAGAAAAAATAATTACTATAGCAATTATTCCAAGCATTGCTTTGCATATTTGAAATTGTCAATTTCATCAGCATTCTGAATTTCATATAATTGTCTCTGATAACATCTAAACCATGCAAATAATTCAGCACAGTAACTGCTTGAATTTCTTTTCTGTCAATACATTCTGAAATGATGATTTCATGAATCTGATAATAATTTTTAGAAAAATCCAATTTTTTTAGTTTTTCACTAGGAATTGCTTTGATACATGCCTGAATTTTTTCAGGTATAATTTCATCTGCACATCTGGTTCTGAAATCTTGCTTTAATTCCTGTTCTAACAGTTCAAGCAATTTCACTGTATAAATCAGCGTATTTTTTAAATAATTGCCAAATAAGCCTTTTTTCTGCCATTCTGCCCAATCTTGATTTAGCTTGTTAATTTTTTGATACAAAAATAATGGATATTCATCAATTTTTGTCAGATATAATTGCATATTATAAACTCTTGCATCTACGTTTTCATCACCTAATATGCCGACAGGGACAATGCCTGACAGCGTATGATAAAAACTATTTTCCCCCAAAGATAATACATCATCTAATAAAGTATGTACATAGGCAAAATTACGGAAAGATGCCCAATTTTCAACAGATTTTACACCAGGCATATCACAGCAGTTAAACATATACTGACAATGTACTTCATTATGATAAATTTTTGCACTGGATAATTTACCTGGGATTGCATCATTTTGACTTGTACCAGCAGGAAAATTACCTGTTCGCAAAGCATTTGCTTTTGCTTCATAGGCAGAAATATTTTTGCCAGTATTTAAATAAATAATATTAAATTTATTTAACATTCTATCCTGAGGCTTTTTATTTTGATTATCATCTTGAATCGTATTATAACCCGAACAAAGCAGAACTGTTTTGCCAGCATTAGAATTTCCGAAGAAATAAATTGTGACAACTGCGTCATAATCATAAAAACGCTCTGGCAACGGATTCCAGCATTGACTACAGAGTTGTGCAATCATGCTGTTATGAATATAAAACTGCTCAAAAGTTGCAGGCGTGACAGCTCCTGATTTTAATAAATACAAGCCTTTATGAGAATCTTCCAAAGATTTAAAATCTTCGTGTAATGCTCTGTTAAACTGTTGCAAAAATTCACGTTCTTTTGCAAAATCATGACAAGTAAAGGGCTTTACAGTCTGACTGCTATATTGATATCTACCTAATGGAATTCTAATATGTTCTTTTAATTGTGATAATTTTAAATCAGAAATATTTTTTCCATGTTCTGGCAGAATAATATTATTGCCAATATTTTCTTTTGTCACAAATCTGACCATTGTAAGTAAATTTTTTTTCTTTTCATCAAGTTCAGAGCTGGATTCTAATTTAGTTAAATATTTCAAAATTTCATCACTTGTCTGAATCATTTCAGGACTTAAATTTTTATATAATACAATTCCAGGGATTCCCAAATCATGAATTCTATTATGACAGACTGGACAAGTAATCATGCTGAAATTATCATAGCAAGTAAGTTCCAGACAATATTTGCTGATTTTTTCACGATGATAAAATAAAAATTCAGAATTATCACTTGTAAACATAGGATTTAATCTAGTAGTCTCTTGAAAATTTGTTTTTAATCTGGTTGCATTACTGGAACGATTTTTGACAGGTTCTTGTTTAAAAAATAATTTCTTGAGTTTATTTTTTAGCATGACAAAAGCAGATAGTTTATATTCTGGTATCTGAATACTAAATTCCTGAATTTCAGAGCCATGTAATTTAAATTTTACTTCTATTTCAAAATATTCACTATCAGAAGAAGTTCTGACATTTTTATCAAGTTGTGTATAATATGGAATTTCAACCAGATAAACAAGTTCATCACTTCCATCAAAATCCTGTAATTGCCAATGAAACTGTTTCTGTATCACATCTTCTTGCAAAGAACGATTATTTTGGTCTTTAAACTCAAAATGCAGATAAAAACATTGAAATTCATCTGGAACAGAATAACCGTGTATTTTTTCAGGCAATGTAATTCGGAACGTATTATGATAACAGCTATTCATGAAATCCTGAACACCTTTGGCTTGCTGTTCAAAGCTGTTTAATCTGAAATATTGCTCTGTAATCACAGGATATTCAGATTTTTTAGTACGTTTTGATTGTCTGGAAATTTCAGGTTTTACTTCTTGTGAGATTTCATTTGGAATGATTTTATTTTCAGTAGGTAACGTTTTTTCTTCTGGATTTCTCTGTTGTTCAGGTTTTGGCTTGATTTTTTGTTCTGTTTTTGATTCTTGTTTAGATTCCTGCTTAGAATTAGCTTCTTTTTCAAGCAAACAGATATGCTCCTGAATATTTTTATCAATTTCAAAAAATATTGCTGTGATAGCTAATATGCCTGCTATGTGTAAATAATCCATATCAAAAATAATGACACCGTTCTGCACCCGAAACATGTCAAAATATTCTATTAAAACAACAAGTAATAAAAAATATAACAGCCAATATAAAAACTTAATAATTCCCTTGCTTTTTTTAGAACATTCGGCAAGAATTCTAAATATTTTAAATTTTATCATGTTATCATCTCCAGTGAAATTATGTTAAATAATTATTTTGATATAACGAATCTACAATTTGCAGAAATTCTTTTTTGAGCGAATAACTATCATCATCAAAATATGACCGCAAAACAATTGTATAACAATTTACGCCGTCAGAAACTGCTCCAACATACCAGATAATCTGATATTTGTTATCATCTTCTTTCTGTGTAGAATAATTTGCTAATTCTGCAAATAGTCCATAAGTACTCTGAGTGCCTTTGCCTTTGTCCACACTGGAAGTACCTGTTTTAGCATAATAAGTAAATTTATCTAAATCAAAATTTAAATCATCAGGAATATAACCTGTATGATTATCATAAACAGCTTCTAATGCATCTTGCATAAATGCAACAGTTGTTGTTCTGTCAAAATTTTCACCGATGATATTAGAATTTCCAGATTCATCTGCAAGAACATTAGGCACATACATATTGCCTGTCAAACATTTTCCCATACTCATTGCCATAAAAACAGGTGAAATTCTGTTATATCCCTGTCCATAAGCTGTATCGCCTAATTTCTGTGCAAGGCTAATTTTACTATCTGTGTAAGCTTGTAAAATATCGCCGTTTTCATCCAGAGAATACCATAAATTTGTATCATATTGCAAATCATTTTCTTCAGGTTGTTCAGCAATTTGTATATTATTTAAACAAGATAAAATTCTTCCGCTGGGAATATAAAAATAAGAATCTATAGCATGATTCACACAAAATTTATCTTGATAATAATTTAATAATAATTTGCCAGAATTCTGAATGGATTCAGTTTCTAAATTTAAAATATTCTGATAATTGCATAAATAATAATTATCTTGTGTATTTAAAATTTTATCTAATAAAATTGCTGTCATAGAAAAATATTGATTAGAGCTATGAGATAATGCGTCTATTAAATCACTGTGATTTTTCTTAGAAGTTTCCAAAGTCGGCAATGGTGCGGGCTTTTCAGAACTTTCATATTGATTTGCAATATTAATATTTAAATAATTATCTTGTGTAATTAGCATAGAATCATTGACTTCATCTGCAAGTAATGCTGTTAATAAAATTTTAAAACAGCTCCCAGGTGCAGATGTAGATAATGCATAATTCTGAAATGAAAAATTCGGGTCAAAGGCATGATTCACACAATCTTGATAAATAAAATTATTATTTCCATAACATAATTTTAAATATTTCACCTGTGTTATTGTATTCTGCTTATCAGAAACTGTGATTTTAAAAAACGGAATATATTTATTTCCCTGTCCTAAATTTTCAGGTTCATAATCAAATATAAAATATTCACCCTCATGACTGGTTTTATAAAATTCTTGCTCTTGTTGATAAATTTCAGCAAAATTAATTTCTATACAATCTTGTAAGTTAAAATTGCTTTGATAAATAGCATTCCAGTAATCTAATTGTTTTTGTGCTTCTTCTTCTGAAAACATAAGCCTGCTATCTGCTAAATCTGCTCTTAATGCCCGAACTGCTGAACCTTCTTGATATTTTTTGATATTTTTTTCTTTAGAATTATCTTCTTCATAAGCATTTTTCCATAATTTATAATAATCCTGTACACAGTCATGTGCATTATCGACATTATTAAAAAATTGCCCGTTATCTAAATAACTTGTATAAGCAATACTTCCCTCCCGAAATAAATTATAATCATAAGACGGTCTGGAAACCATTGCTAATATATCGCCGTTACTGCAATCCATAACAACAGCACTGCTATAATTTCTACTAGATAAAATATGATAAATATCAGTCTGTATATTTTTATTGATTGTCAAAGCAATATCTGTACTATCTTCTTCATTTAAGGGAATATCTTGCAAAATATCTGAAAAAGCACTATCTAAGCCACCAGATAACACAGGCAAAATATTTGACCAACAAGCGGAATTTTCTTCATCTAGTAATAATCTTTTAAAATCTGATTTTTCTTCAGAAATTAACTGATAATTCCCAGATTCATCTGCAATCACATTGCCAAGCAAGATTGCACCATTGCAATCATAAATATTGCCCTTTAATGCACTTGCTTCCTGATAGGGATTAGAAATTTGCCCCAAAGTTTTTGAATTTAATCCAGAATTGGGCTTTAGTAAATGCGTAAAACTCATATAAATTGCAATTGCAAAAAATGCTAATAATAATACAAGAATTAATATTTTTTTCATATTAGAAATTTTATGATACATGCTCCCTCACTAGTCCTTATAGTAATTAATTAATTTTTTTATTCGGGTTGCCAACGGAAATAAATATAATCGCCGTACAGATACTATTTAAAAACATTTCAAAATTTCCTGATGCTACAAGTGGCAATGATAATCCTGAAAATAACGAAACGCCAAATACACCCCATACGATAACAATTGTCTGAATTAAAAACGAAATTGCATAAAGTGTCCCTAGCTGGTGCAACATGTCACCAAGATAATTAGAATTTTTATTTAGTGAACTATGCATATTAGTTGCCAATAATAACACAATCATGAAAAAATAGGGAATAAATATCAAAAGCAAGACATTTCCAACACCCATTTTGCTTAGTGTATATAATACATAGTCACTGCTTGCTGTCATAGGTTCTGCATATTTGAAAATTCTCTGTAATTCCTGTGTATCTACTTCATAAATAGCTGTTTGTTCGTCCTCATACATAACACCATAGGGAATTTTTGTATTGGCATAATACCAGATATATTCTGTTTCTCCATTCTGTGCTTGTAAGCCATTGCTATTTAACAGAAAAAAGCCGTTTTTCATACTTCCGTCAGAATTAAAATAAATTTCCTGTACTTCGGGAGTGCTATTTAAAACATCCTGTTTTGTCAGGAAATATTTTTTCTGGAGTGAAGAAATATAAACCTGATTCTGGCTGGTTTCCTGAATTGCAAAGCCCATGTTTTGCTTTAAGCCTTTCTGGACAGCAGAAAGCTCTGCTGTTTTAGAACTATAGCATAATCTGTCTATAATTTGCATTAATTTTAAATAATGCCCTGTATAAAATTCTGGATAATAATAATCTTCCAATTCTTCTAAACTGCTACTGCGTTCTGTCATGTCAAAATAATTTTTAATTTCTTTCTCTTCATGTTGCATTGCAGATTGTTGATTTAATTGATTTTTAATTTCTTCTGGCAATTCTTCAGTTATTTGATTATCTGATACAGTTTCAGAATTTTGCATTTTTTTAGCATTTCTCACGTCAGTTGCCCTTTTTTGCGTAATATTTTCTGTAATTTCAAATTCATTGCTGAAATTTCCTGCTGTCATGTAAAAATTTTTTAAAACTGTCCTGCCAGCATAGGCATTCAGGAAAAAATTATAATAAATTACAAAAAATCCTACAATCGGAATCATAATGCAAATTGAAATCTTATCCTGCATTCTTGTATATTTTTGATAACTTGTATTATTTTTTTTACTCAAATTTGAAAAATGAATCGTCAATCTGCCAAATATTTTTTCAAGTATATTTAAAATTTTAAATTTTAAATTTCTGAAAAACATCATTTCTGATTCTGGAATCAATAACGCCAAAAAATTAATCATGTAAATAATTAATAATATAACACCAAAAATTATCCCTGCAAATAGGCAATTTTTTTGATTCAATGCAAAATCGCCAATCGCTCCGCCCAAATCAAGTTCAGAATTTCCTGCTTTTAATGCCAATTGCAACATCATATTTTCTACTGCAACAAAGGCGATTCCCAATATAATTCCAATAATAACAGAAATTGGAATTTTAAATTTTATATCTTCTTTACCGTCTACAAAATCCACTAGTAATAAAAACATAATCATTGTTAATGCTAAAATACATACAACAGAGCCAAATTCTCCAAACAGCATTAACACACAACAGCCTGTTATAATAATAGTCAGTGTATTATATTTATATAAATTTGGTGAATGCTGAATATATTTTTCAGGGCAATTTTTTTCTGTTTTTTCCAGCCATAAATTAATAATCAAAACAACAGGCGTTAAAATTTTCAAAATGGCAGAATATTGCATACCAAACAGAGAATTCATATTATCACTTGGTATAATTTTACGTACAATCACCCATAGCATAGTACAAATTAAAAATATACTCACATAAATGCTTACATATTTATGCAAATTTATTTTTCCTGTTTCAGATTTTTTTCTTGTAAAATAATTTATATCATATTTCTGCAAAACCTGAGATAAGCCTAATAGTAATAATAATACTATAAAAATAATAATTCTCTGTGTGAAACTTATTTTTATATTCCATAAGAAAAACATAGATAAATCCAATGCAACAGGAAATACAAATTTTAATTTATGTTTGCTCCATTCGGGATAATGCAATAAAATATAAAAACTAATGACAATTACACTCAAACTTAATAATAAACTATTTCTTCCTGCATGGAAACAATCTTCTGGTAAAATAAAATCAGCATCACCTAATAAAAATTCTTTCCAACGGGATTCCCTTGCATATTCTAACACACTGAGAAACATCGCCGTACTATGAATATTCAGGAAAATTTTAATATTCACATGTATCAGCCAAAAATACACAATATCTGTTTTACGCTCTATTTTTTTAGGATTTTTATAAATATAAATAAAATATAAAAATATAATTATCAAATCTTCCAGTATGCACCAGATAGTACAATTAGAAAAATAATATTTCCAGCTGAATAATACAGTTGGTGCTTCTGGCGACAGAATTTTCAATCCTGTAAATTCCATATTATTTAGAAAAATAACACCAAATGTAATCAATAATAAAACATCTACTGCTACAAATATAACTATCATAGCGAAAATTTTAGAAATTAATTTTTTATCCACAGAGATTCACCGCCTTTGTACTTACATTTCATTATAACATATGCCATCATAAAAAGCAAGCATTTTTTATATCTTCCAAAAAATTAAATAAAATAGCCTTTCCTGCTATTCCAGAAATGGCTATTTTTATTTAATATGATTCACTCAATGGTGCAAGCTGAATTTTTGTATGTTCTATCATGCTAGAAATTTGTTTCTCGTCATCTAAATGCATTAAATATACTTGTATATCTTTTTCTGTGAATGCGGTTAAAATAGGCAAAATATCTGGCAAATACAAATGCACATTACTTTGAAAAACAGAACATTCTGTATATAATATAGTCCCTTGCTGTAAATAAGGCACATACGGCATAAGCGTAGCAGTATCACCAGTATATATGATTTTATGATGATTCACATACAATGCATAGCCAAAACATTTATTTTTTAATGGTTCGACATGCTGTGTAGGAATGGCACACATCAGCCATGATTTTTCTAAATTATCAGCCGTTATTAAATAAAACCAATTCTTTTCACAGCCCTCAATTTGATAAAGTAACAAACTTAAATCTTCTAAAACTGCTCTGGATGGTGCAACAACTGTCAAAGGGTTCTGCAAAACAAAATATGCATATTGTAGCATTGTTCCAACACCGCCAATATGGTCGCCATGTGTATGGGTGACTAAAATATAAATATGATGAAATTTTTCTAAATGTAATTTCTTGATATTTTCAAAGGCAGAAGCAGGGCAATCTAGTAAAATTAAATCATTATTATTTACAAAATATGCACAATTATGAGCATTCGTAAATGCGGAACCACGTCCTAGAAACATAAGCATATTATTTTTCCCCCTTTCATCATTTGGTATATTTTTCTCTGGTAATCAAAGTATACCATAATTTTTTAATTTTGTCAATATAAAATCAAAAAACACGACAGAAAATAATTTCCTGTCGTGCTTTTTTTTACTTAATTTTTATCAGAATTATTCAAAATCTTAATGCCCCCAGTGGACTGAACAGTTTGCATATACAGCTTGTTGCTTTCTTCATAAGCTTTGTCCAGTTTATCCTGAATTGCATTTTTCTCAGCAAGGGCAGATTCATAATCTGCTTTGACATGTGCAATCTGTCTTTCCAGAGACTGAATAGACGCATCTGCATCTTTTTGTGCCATATGCTTTTTATAGCCATGTTCTTTATTGACTTCTTTTTCTTTTGCTTCCGCAGCTTCTTGTTTTGCTTGTTCCAAAAGTGTTGGAATTTCTTCAATTTTTGCAGTCAGTTCTGCTACATGTTCAGCCTTTGCATCAATTTCAGCCTGTAAAGCAGTTGTTTCTTTTTTAACTGCCTGAATTGCTTCTTCACGGAGAGCCGTTTCATCAGACCATTTGTCATCTTCTTCTAAATATTTTCTAGTAATCTCATAAGTATATTTTTCTTCTTCAATTGCTCTTTCATCAGCAATTTTTTTCTTGTCAGCTTCAATTCTTTCTTCCGTATCTTGCAAAGCTGTTTCAGCATCTTCAATTTTTTTACTGTTAGTTTCTTCTACTTTTTCAGTGAGTGATACAATCAGTAATTTCTGATTTTCTTCTTGTTGTACATGAGATTCTTCTTGTGTTGCATGTTGATTCTTGAATTTATTAATCATTTCAGCAAATTTTTTCAATTCTGATTCTACTGCACAGAGCGTTTGATATTCTTGCTCTTTCATTTTTTTAGCTGTATCAAGTGCTTGAATTTCCTCGATAATCTCTTGATTTAAATAACGCAAATCATTCTCCTCCTTAATTTCTTGTTGTTGCTTATTCTCATTTATAAGCTCATTTATTTTTAAGACTGTGGAAACAACGGTATCAAGTGAATACTCTTTTTTATCAGCAACCAACTGTTCTTTTTTAGGAACAGTTTCAAGTGAATGCTCTTTTTTATCAGCAACTGACTGTTCCTTTTTGGGAGCAGTTTCAGAAGTAGCCAGTATTCTCTGCAATTTCTGAATTTCAGCCCAAATGTCCGCCTTAGTATTTTTAGAATTTACACTTTTAACAGAAGACAATGATTTTTTTTGTGCTTTTACTTGTTCCACAAGTTTCTTGTATTCTACCAAAAGCTCTTGTTTCGTATTTTTTTCGCTTATCAATTCAAAAGCCTCCTTTCAGTAAAAAAATATCACTTTTTCCCTGAAGTATTATAAGCATGATTATCTGTATTCAAGATATTAATACCACCAATTGACTTCACTGTATCACTGGTAAGCTGACGGCTTTCCGCATTGCATTTATCAAGCTTATCAGAAAGTTCTTCTTTTTCTGCAAGCAAAGCATCATATTTTTGCTCCAGTCTGTCAAGTTCAGCCTGCAATTCATTGATTTTATTCTGATTATCTTTTTCTTCCAGCATTTTATGATAACCATAATCTTTATTGAGTTCTTTTTCCTTGGCAGTAGCACTTTCCTGTTTTGCCTTTTCAATTAATGCAGGGATACTTTCTACTTTGGCTTCCATCTCTGAAATTTCCTTTATTTTATCAAGGCATTTTTGTTTTGCTTCCTGTGCTTCTGCTTCTTTTTCTTTCAAAGCGGATTCTCTTTCTGCAATTATTTTCTCACGTTCTTCTTTGGCTTGTTTTCTGGCACGTTTCAAATCATATGTATATTGCTCTTTTTCACGAGTTGCAGATTGCTGATATTCTTTTTCAAGTTCTTTTTTCTTCTGTTGAATTTCAGAAACTTTCAGATTTGTATCTTCTTGGCTCTGGGCAAGTTTATCTTGTGCATCTTTTTTCGTTTCCTCTAGTTTTTCCTGAAAAGCAGTATCTTCTTCTGTCAATTCCTGACTGAATTTATCAGACAGCACAGCATAAGCCTTTTGAATTGCCAACAAGCTATTTTCATCTACATCAATACCATAGAATCTTGTAATATCTTGTTTTTTGGCTTCAATTTTTTCCATCATTTCAAAATACATATCTGTTGTTTCCGCATTCAGAATGCCACGGTCAACGACTTTTTTTGCAAGCTCCAAAGTTCTTGCTGTCTGCTCTTTTTGCATGATACTTTCTGGTGTTTCAAGCATTTTTGTTTTCGCTTGAATGCTTTCTATCTGAATTTGATATGTTTCAGAAAGATATGCAATTGCATCTTTGTTTTTGTCTAACATCATAACAAAATACTCCTTTTATTAATATTTATTTTAATTATTTGCATCAATCAAATAATTAATTATTATTTTTTAACTGTTTTTATTATAGCATATTACCTGTTCAAAATTTTCATAACTAGAAAAATTTTATAAATTTTTTTATATTTATTAAAACTGCACATATTTAAAAATAATTTTTATGCATAATATAAAAATTATTCCTAAAAAACTTATTTCATCTTGATTATAACAGATTGGATTTAATTTGTATAGATTTATTTTTAACTACATTTTGCAAATAAGTTTGCTTATAGAATAATTACAGAGAAAAAAATAAGATGCTATTCATTATTTATAATGAAGCATCTTAATTATGTTAAATTTAAATTTTCAAAATATATCCTGCTTTACCAAGTCTTGCTTTTAAAACACTATCCTCTGTATCAATTTCATAAAATACAGTAAGTTCATTTTTTTTCAAATTTACTGTTCCAGCAAGTCCATTGATATCATTTACCATTTCTTCCACACGATTTTTGCAATGTTCACAATGCATACCCTCAACTTTAAAAATTTTAGTATATTTTATATTTTTTAATTTTTTCTTTTTGGGCTTATAACTTCCACCGCCACAACAGCTACTTTCGCCTTTAAAATGCTTTACTGTATAAATAATACCAATTACTATCATGATAATAATAATTAAAATAATCATAAAATTCTGCATAAAAAACCTCCATATATAAATATCATATAAAATAAGACAAGAAACAATAAAAACTATGTTTCTTGTCTATTTATTTTGCATGTTTATTTTGCTTTATGACTAGATTGATTTTCTTGACAATTGCCACTGCAATTACCGCCACATTGTTTCCCATACGGACAGCCAATGCATTTTGTTCCACGTTTTTTTTCTTTATATAAATAGACACAAATACTAATTACAATTGCCAGAATAATAATAACAATAATAATATTTTTCATAATTACTTAGCCAGTGCGTATTCTTTTTTCAGACTCTTGTTTGCATGATTGGTAAGTACCACTATAACAGCTATCATAATCATAATAGCAATGAAGCCTGCAATTGCAGCACCGATATTCAATGAAGCAGGAGCTGTAATCAATGTACCAATTGTGTAAACAAGATATGCAATTGTATAACCAACGCAAAGTTGCAAGCCAATGCCACCCCATAACCATTTTGCACTTTTCATTTCAGAATTCATTGCACCAATCGCAGCAAAACAAGGTGGTGTATAAAGATTGAACATCAGATATGCCAGAGCTGCAACTTTTGTGATTGCCATAACAGACGCAACAGTTGCACCAGCACCTTCTAGCATTTCAAGTTCATCTACGTCAATTAAATTTTCAAGACCTACAAAGCAAACAGCTAATGTACCAACTACATTTTCTTTCGCAATAAAGCCAGTTACTGCTGCTGCTGCAAGTTGCCAACTAAGCACACCGACAATTGGCACAAGAATATAAGCAAATGGGCTTGCAATTGTTGCTAAAATAGAAGTGTCTGCTTCTTCAGCAACTTGAAAACTCCAGTCAAATGTTTGCATTAACTGCACAATCGTATTGCAAAGCAAAATAATTGTAGAAGCTTTTACGATATATGCCCAACCACGACTGCACATAGACTTGAATGCCCCAAAAAGTGATGGTGCTTTATATTCTGGCAATTCAATAATGAAAAATGATTTTCTTGCTTTGTAACCTGCAATTGTATTCACAAGCAATGCACAAAGGAAAATTAAAACAATACCTGTAAAATAAACTAGTGCGCTGACCCAACCAGAACCATCAAAAAATGCACCTGCAAACAACGCAATAACAGGAATTTTTGCACCACACGGCATAAACGGCACAAGCATAGCAGTTGCTCTGCGTTCACGTTCGTTTCTAATCGTACGGCTTGCCATAATTCCAGGCACACCACAGCCAATGCCAATGACAAAAGGAACAACGGATTTACCAGAAAGACCAACTTTTTTGAAAATTGGGTCAAGAACAACAGCAACACGTGCCATATAACCACAATCTTCGAGCAAAGAAATTAAGAAATACATTACCATAACCAATGGTAAAAATCCAAGTACGGCAACAACACCGCCAATCACACCATCAACTAAAATTGCTGAAAGTACTGGAGAAGCGTCTTCTAATAACTCGCCAACCCATTCTTGAAATGCCTCAAGTACGCCAACAAGAGCCTCTGAAATCCATTGACCTACCCATACTTGAGAAATCTGGAATACTAAAAACATTACTACTGCAAAAATTAAGATTCCACCAACTTTATGCGTGATAATAGCGTCAATTTTATCATTGATATTTTTTTCTTTGGTAAGTACTTTACGATTTTCTACTTCAGAAACAATTGCATTTACAAAATCAAATCGTTTTCTATCTGCATTTTCAACAACATGTTTATCTGTTAAGTCAATATTGCCTTGTACATAAGGTGCTTTTTGGTCTTTTCCAGCACAGGCAACGGCAGATTTTACAACTTCTCCCAAGCCATCAGACGAAGTAGAAATTGTATTAATAACAGGACAACCTAATTTTTCAGAAAGTTTCTGTGCATTAATTTTAGTCTGCTTTTTCTTATTAATATCAGCTTTGTTCAAAGCAACAACAACAGGAATCCCAAGTTCAAGTAACTGCGTTGTAAAAAATAAACTTCTGCTTAAATTTGTCGCATCTACGATATTAATAATCACATCTGGTTTTTCTCTTTTGACATAAGAACTTGTAATACTTTCTTCACTTGTAAACGGAGACATAGAATATGCTCCAGGCAAGTCAACAGCAATTAATTGCTTTCCGTCAGGACAATATGATTTTTTAATCGGGTGTTCTTTTTTATCAACTGTAACACCTGCCCAGTTCCCGACAGATTCATTACGCCCTGTTAAAGCGTTATACATTGTAGTTTTCCCTGAATTTGGGTTGCCAGTTAAGGCAATTCTCATAAAAAAACCTCCTTATAATAAATAATTTAAAATTTTTTATTAAAATAATCAGAAATTCTGATTAAAAGTTGCCCTTGGCTAACACACGCTTAAAAAAATGTGACAACCGATACTACAACCAATTATCACTATTTTTCTTCATTTTACTAGAATCACTTCAGCTAACTGATTATCTATATTATATCTTCCGTCCTTAATAGAAATCACACAGCTGGTTTTCTTTCTGGAAACAACAGTAACACTTTCACCGCTATAACACCCTAAAGAAAACAAAAATGCATTCAGCTCCTCATCATCGCTTTGTATCTCACAAACAACATATTCTTGCCCTTCAACTGCATCTTTCAATGATAACATGTATATCACCACCATATGTAAGAAGTTATCACTTGCTAACTATCGTTAACCAATTACTATTATATCTATAAAAGCCTTGCTTGTCAAGTGTTTTTCCAAAACAAATCTCATATTTGTCATATTATACAAAATAAAAATAAATTATTCGTATAAAATAACAGATTTTATGCAAATTTTTGTCTAATTCAGTAAGCTTTACCCAACAAGAGAAATTAAAAATTTATACAATAAAAAAAGACTGGATTATCAGTCTTTTTTATGGCGGACAGAGAGGGATTCGAACCCTCGAAGCGCTACTAACGCTTACACGATTTCCAGTCGTGCGCCTTAGACCAGCTCAGCCATCTGTCCAATTATATCTTATATAAAATTAAAATCAACAAGAATCTAGTGCGAGTGACGGGACTTGAACCCACACGTCGTTTCCAACACTAGCACCTCAAGCTAGCCTGTCTGCCTATTCCAGCACACTCGCATAAAATCCTCGCAAGTCTGATTTTCAGACTGCTTAATTATTATAGCATAGTTTAAAAAATTTGTCAAGTATTTTTTTAAAAAATAGCATAAAAATTTTTTCAGATTTTTTGTGCAAATTACCAAGTAATCCGACTTTGCGTAGAGGGTTGACTGCCTGAACGCCTGCCGTCCATAGAAACATCTAACCCAGATGTACGTTCCATAGGCTGAATAATCACAGACGCTGGTTTATAAGCACTCCATTCAAACATATAAGATTCACCAGAACTTTGTCCAATTAAATTTTTCCATGACAAATCCGTTTTAAAATCAGGGTCAGCTCCAATCCAGCATACAACTGCATCAGGGTCTGCCTCCAGTGTAGAATTACTATTCATGTTACTAATCACAATCGGATTGCCATCAACAAGTACCGCAACATAAGCTTCTGAACCTCTTCCCGTTAGTGTTGAAGTGGCAAGTCCTTTTTGAGAAATTACACCCTGTGCTAAAAATCTGACACTGTAATCACAATCTTTTGTAAATGCAAGAATATTTTCACTTTCTACAGAAAGTGTTTCCCCAATTCCTAATTGACATACAACAACATGTTGTTGATTATTTGCATAATAAGTAATACTATCACCAGAAAATTCTACTTTCATAAGCGGTAAATTTTCGCCTGTTACTCGTCTGGCAATTTGTCCAAATAATGCTTGTCCAACATTACTTTGAGGACCTAATAATACTTTTGAAAATTTAAAATTCTTTGCTCCATTGCATTCGCCAGCAACAAATGCACCCGCTTTTGCAAAAATATAATCATGATTTCCCCTGCAAGTCACTTTCAGACTAACTTCATTCAATGTTTCAAAACAAATCATACTGATTCCCACTCCTTTTATTAATTATTTTTTATCATCTTTCAAAATTCACACCATACATGCCACAAAATGCAGGCAAATCTCTTGCAACACCTGAACCAACAGCATTAAATTTCCATGTATTTTGATAACGATATAATTCACCAATTACCATTGCCGTAACATTATGATAGCAATCTGTTAAATCAAACCGTGCAATTTCCTGATTTCTATTATTTAATATTCTGCCATAGACATTTTTAGTCATACCAAAATTAAGCCGTCTCTCAAATGCTTCATAAATTGTCACAGCAAAAACAATTTTCTGTATATCAGGTCTTAAATTTGCAATCTGTACATCTATCAAAGCTTTATCTTGTCCATTCTGATTCACAGAATATTGTACTGTTCTGTCAGGACTTGACGGTTGTCCATAGAATACAAACCAATCATCATTTAATACTATCTGATTTTGATTTAATAGAAAAGCCGATGCATCTAATTCACATTGAGAATTTAATACTTCCCAACCCAAAGCAATTTTAATATAGGATTCTGTAATCGGAATTTTTTGTCCTTTTCTTAAATACATGCCTGTTGTTGAATTTTGAGGGGCTGTTCGCATTGGTGATTGTAGTGCAGAATTTCCATAATAATTCTGTTGTGGGGGAGTTTGTCGCATTGGCGATTGCGGAGAAGAATTGGCATAATAATTCTGTTGCGGAATCGTTTGTTGCATTGACGGTTGTGGGGAAGAATTGGCATAATAATTCTGTTGCGGAATCGTTTGTTGCATTGGCGGTTGTGGGGAAGAATTGACATAATAATTCTGTTGTGGGGGAGTTTGTTGCATTAGTGGCTGTGGGGTAGGATTTACATAATAATTCTGTTGCGTGGGAGTCTGTCTCATTGGTGGTTGTGAATTAAAATTTGTATCATAATTTTGCTGTGATGATTGAGCTAGATTCGGCATAAAATCCTGATTTGTTGCATGTTGTAAACGAATACTGGATTTAATATTGCCTTGCTGTTGTGCCAAAGTCTGACTATTCAGCATACCTGTTGTACGCATGGGAACATTAAAATTCATGAAATTCTCCTTTATCTATTTAAATTTAAAATTAATTCACTAGTCATAATCGTCGCCAACACCTGAAATAACTAAATGTTCCTTGTCTGCATGTGGTTCAAAACAACGCCAGCATTCTGAATCAGTAGAACAATTTATAAAAATTTCTAGTCTATCATCATTACTAAATATAATTTTTAAGTCGCCTTGCATATTCAAACTAACATTTTTGACAAATATATCTGGATGATTAGTAAGCCATTTCTGAATTTCTATATCATAACGATTTTTGCCCTTTCTATCCCAATGCGTACTTGCTAGAGGGTTTCCGTTTTTGCCTAAATAAATATCATAGGACGTAACAATAATTTCTCCAGTGTTTGCAGTTATTCTAAATGGACATTGTATATGCAATGCATAGTTTCCAAAATGGAAATCGCCCATGTCAGCTTCTCTACAAATGGAACTGACAGGCTGATTGATTAAATGATTGATAATTTTTTTTGCTTTTTCACGAATCATAATTAATACTCCTCATGTGTTTGTAAATACCAACACAACCACGCAAATGTAAAATCTTCGCCTTTTAAAGCAAGCATTTTTAGCAAAATTTCTAAAAATTTTGCTGTTTCAGGGTGAATTTTACGTTTTGGCTTGCCTTTTAGAAAATAACGCAAGGGGTCTGAATTTTTATAATGTTTGCCGTTATAAATTTTACTTGCAGCAACTCTATCACAGAACATTTCTGCAACATATCGCAATGGCATTTTGACAGGTTCAAGCTGTCTAGTAGTCGCAGAATAATCTGTCCAATATTCAAAATGATGTTTATTTCTGCCTTTATGGTGCATCCACGCAACAGAATAGCCATTTTCAAAACGTTCTTGTTCATTCGGACTACGATTGCCCTGATAATATTTCACACCTGCAATAAATTCTGTGAGAGAATATTTTGACAAGTCATGCTGTAATCCCTGCCAGAAAATGCCTGCTTTTTGGCAATTTTTAATGACTTCATGTCTATGTCTGGTAATCGTTTGGAAATGCCCTAGAAAATTTTCAAATTTCATAAAAATTCCCCCTTATGTTTATTAATTATACTCAGTAGTAAAAATAATATCTCCAGATTGATTCCGTAATTGCAAAGTTGTTTCATTGATAAATTTAAGCTTGCCTAAATATACAGCATATGCCCTCTCGTCTGGAATTTCTGAAAAAATCTTTATTTTTTGGGTATTTTCAGTGTTAGTGTGCTTAATAATTGCATATGCTGTAACATCTTTCATAGTATGTACGATTTGCACATATGCGGAATATGTTTTTTAAGGACTATAAATAATTTCATGCCAAGTCCAAATATTATCATAATTACTAGATTTTATTTTGTGAAATACTGGATAAAAATAATCAGAAATATTTGGTACTTCCTTTTTAATTTGCAAGATTGCATTTTCTGCACAATTTGTCAAATAAATTAATTTATTTATTTAGCTCAGTTTGTTTGCAATACCAGTCTAAATGAAATGGATATTGCACCACACACACACCTGTAAAATTCTTTGGAGATAAATATTCTGGAGTAGAAACAAATTCAATAATTATTTTCCAAAACTTGCATTTAAATTCGGGCAGTAAGCGTTCTATCATTGCGGATAAACATCTTGTTTCTAATTGCAAAGCCCTTCTTTTCCATTTCCATTGTTCTTGATATGCAATATAATACGCTTTTTCATGTGAGATAGATTTTTCATGCATAATTGATTGAATAATTTCTTCAGAAGCTTCAAAAGCTTCAAACGGAAAATCAAATTCAAATTCCATGAAATTCATTCCCCCTATGTTTATTAATAATATTCAGTACACTTTTATGAAAGAATCAATTTGTTTTTCTGTAACAGACTTTATGTCATTAAAATCATTAAAATAATGATTCGCATATAAATTTAAAACTGTAGAAATAATTGTCTTTTTGTCTGTATTTGTAACAAGAACAAGATTATTATCAACTGGATAAAATCCATAATATCTTATTTCTATTTCAAAATCTTGTATTAATCTAATTGGTGTATAAATATTTAATTGAAATATTTTTTTATCAATCACTGCATAAACATCATTTCGATAACCTTTGTTAATTGCTTCAAATTCTGATAATTCGTCATCAAGTGAAAAATAAATAGTTATCAAATTTTAAAATCTCCTTTGTACATAGCATTCAGCCCCTAGAACTGTAATAATATTATAAAAATAGGAGCTGAATACTAAAGATTTAATAAAATTAATTTGATGCTCTTTCCACAGTAAGAACACCCTTGACTTTTCTAATTCTATCAAAAATAGCTGTCAATTGTGATTTATTCACAATCATCAGGCAAATATCGACAATGGCATTGCCGTTTTTCAGATTTCTTGACGAAGAATGTACAATCGGAATTCTTGCTTCTGTAAGAATTGCTGTAATATCAAACATTAAGCCGATACGGTCAAGTGCAATAATTTCAATACTAGTCTGCATCGTAGTTTCTTGATTATCTGTCCATTGTACGTCCATCCAGCGTTCTAATTCTTCAGGATTATTTCTGCCAAGCATAGCTTTATAATTCACACAAGAAGTTGTATGAACAGAAATGCCGTGTCCGCCTCTTGTGATAAAGCCAACAATTTCGTCTCCTGGTAATGGATTACAGCATTGTGAAAATTTATACACACAATCCTGAATTTCATCTAAAATAATTCTGCTTTTTTTGCTTCTAGAAGCAGGCTGAATAATTGGCAATTTCGCTGGTGTATCATCTTGACAATATAACTTATGATATAAATCTTTCCAACGTGGCACAAATTTCTGAATTGTAATGCCACCATAGCCAATTGATGCATAAAAATCATCTAGTGTATTACAATTATGACGTTTCATGTCATCTTCCAGGAATTTTTCGTAATCTTCTTCTGGAATACGAATGCGACAGCGTTGGAATGCTTTTTCAAGCATTGCACGCCCCGTTTCAATATTTTCTTCTCTGCGTTCTTTTTTGAACCAAGAGCGAATTTTAGATTTTGCTTTTGTTGTTCTTGCAATATCCAACCAAGCTCTGTTAGGACCTTTATCAGGGGCTTTACTTGTCATGATTTCACAAATCTGCCCTGTTTGTAATTTATAATCTAATGGCACAATATGACCATTCACTTTTGCACTCATCATACCATGACCTACTTGTGTATGAATTTCATAGGCAAAATCAATCGGTGTTGCACCAATGGGCAAAGAAACAGTATCACCTTTTGGTGTCATAGCAACAACAATACTTTCTGGTGCAAGTTCATCTTTGATATTTTTTACAATTTCTTCTACATCATCAGAAGTCTGCTGTGCTTCCAATACTTCACGTACCCAAGTTAAATAATCTTCCATTTTATCTTTGCCGTGAATACCTTCTTTGTATTTCCAATGTGCCGCAATGCCGTATTCTGCTGTTTTGTGCATATCCCATGTACGAATTTGTACTTCAAACGGGATTCCTTCACGTCCAATGACTGTCGTATGCAAAGATTTATAATTATTTTTTTTAGGCGACTGAATATAATCTTTAAATCGATTAGGAATAGGTCTAAACATATCATGAATAATACCTAAGACTGCATAACATTCTGGCACAGTAGAAACAATCACACGAACAGCATATTTATCATAGACATCATTAAAATCTTTATGATTCACGAATACTTTTTTATATAAGCCATATAAGCTTTTTACCCGCCCGCTGATTTGTGGTTCTCTTGCAAAAATAATCGAATTTTCCTGTTGCAAACGTTCTGCAATTCTTTTTTTGATTAAATCAATAAAATTTTCCCGTTCTTGCTTATTAATTTCTAATAATTTTTCAATTTCCGCATAAGAATAAGGGTCTAAATAATAAAAAGACAAATCTTCCAATTCTTCATGTAATGTTTCAATTCCAAGACGACCTGCAATAGGTGCATAAATATTCATGGTTTCATAGGCTGTATTACGTTGTTTATGAGGTGGTCTATAACTCAGTGTACGCATATTATGCAATCTGTCACTAAGCTTAATAATCATGACACGAATATCTTGCTTCATAGCAATCAGAATTTTACAAATATCTTGTGCTTTTTGTTGGTCTCTGTTAAAAATCGGCACTTTTTTCAATTTTGTTACACCGTCTACTAAATCCGCAACATCTCTGCCGAATAATTTTCTGAGCTGTTCATAAGTCGCAGGTGTATCTTCTACAACATCATGTAATAATGCTGCACAGACTGTATCTGTATCCATTCCCAAATCTAACAAAATATCTGCAACAGCAAGCGGATGAATAATATATGGCTGTCCAGAGGAACGGAATTGTCCCTCATGTGCCTTTTCAGCGAAATGATAAGCAGATTTAATTTTACTGAAATCATACTGTTTTTCGCCGTTTAAAATCTTCTGCATCAGCATATCAAACGTTACAACTCTGTCCTCTTTCACAAATAAAACCTCCTTAAAGTAATATCAAATATTTTAAAATTTCTGATATTTTTATAAATTTTATTAATTAAAAATTATTAAATATTTCAATTTTCACAATATTTTTTCAAATTAGAAAGAATTTGCGAATCATCGAGATTTACTTTTTTTTGTACAGGCAATAACGCTGCCAAATTTGTCACAGGATTTAAAGCTATTAATTTCAATTCTGCAAAAATATCCAATGCAATTAATAATTTGCAATAATTAATATTTTTATCTGTGATTGCTGGAAATAATGCTTCTGCTGTAATAGGTTTCTTAGCAATTTCCTGATAAATGATAATTAACTCCTGTCTGGTAGGACACATTGCTTGATAATACTCTTTTGGCAATTCTTCTTCACGGCAATATTTATCATAGACCTGCATTGCATTTAGAATTTTCATTTGCTGTAGTCCAACTGGTCTGACTTCGTGTATATTTAACGTCACAGAAGTTCTGCCATTATAATGATTTAAATTTAAGCTTGTCAGCATGTGATAATTATTTCCTGCAATAATGCCAGTCTGTTCAGGCGTCTTTCCAAATAACATTGCGGAATAGCTTTTTCCTTGGAGTTGAATTTTCATTTTCGTATGCAAGCCTTTCATAGTTTGCTGTATTTCCTGTACTCGCACATGTTCCGCCAAAAATATTGGCTCTGGATTTCCTTCTCCAAATGGTTCCAGCTGATTTAAACTTTCTACTGCCTGAAGCGTTATCATATCAGGCTGTAACAAACCTGCAACTTGTATTTCCATAAAAGGCATATCTGGGTGATGTATTTTAGAATATTCTGCTAATGCTTTCTTAAACGCTGGAATATTTTCTTCTTTTAGAGAAAATCCCCCAGCAGAAGGATGACCACCGAATTTTTCCAATAACTCTGCACAAGCTGTTAAAGCTTTAAATACGTGAAAAGACCCGAAACTTCTTGCCGAACCTCTCCCATAGCCATCCTGTATAGCTATCATAAAGCAAGGCTTTCCAAAACGTTCCTGCATTTTAGAAGCAACAATGCCAATAATACCAGCATTCCAATCTTTTCCAGCAAATACTAATACTCTTTCATGTAAAAGCATTGGCTGTTCTAGAATTTGCTGTTCAATTTCTTTTACAATTTCAGCTCCACATTCCTGACGATTGGAATTAATCTGCTGTAACTCTTGTGCAATTAATTTAGCTTTTTCGGGATTTTCTTCCAGTAATAATTCTACTGCAAGTTTTGGGGACGCAAGTCTTCCTGCAGCATTAATTCTTGGTGTAATTGTAAATGCAATACTACTGGAATTTAATGGTTTATTTGTTAATCCACTCACTTCACGCAAAGCAATTAAACCAACTCTTTCCGTATTTTCTAAATATTCCATTCCTCGCTGAACTAAAAATCTATTTTCGCTAGTTAATGGAACAATATCCCCAATTGTCGCAATTGCTGCTAAATCGCCGAATTGTTCCATTGCCATTTGCAAATCTCCATCATTCATAGCGGCAACTAATAATAAGGCAATACCTGCTCCGCAATATAATCTGAATGGTGAGACATTATCCATTCTATGAGCATCTACAATTGCAAGTGCTTCTGGTAATTCTTCGCCAGGTTGATGATGGTCTGTAATAATCAGCTCCATGCCTAATTCTTGAATTAGCCTGGCTTCCTGAATCGCTGAGATACCATTATCAACAGTAACAATTAATTCTACACCGTCTGCATACATTTCATGAACAGCATTTTTATTTAAGCCATAGCCCTCACTTCGTTCAGGAATTCTCCAAACAACATTTGCACCCATTTCTGACAAAAACGAATATAAAATAACCGTTGACATGACACCATCACAGTCATAATCACCATAGACACAAATTTTTTTATTCTCTTCTATTGCCTGATTGATGAAATCTGCCGCTTTTCTCATATCACAAATCAAAAACGGGTCACTTAATTCATGACAGTTCAAAACAGATGCTGCTTGTTCTATATTTTTATATCCTTGTGCAGAAAGCACTTTGCAACATAATTCTGATAAATCACTTTTGGCTTTTAAATCTGCTATATTTTCGGCATCTGTTTTGCAAATATTCCATTTTTTCATTGATAATCCCCCTCATGAAAAGAAATTTATTCTCTATTATATCATTTTTTCAGATAAAATGCAAGCGTTTTCCTATAAAAATTCTTTACTGCAAAATTTTTTAGATTTTTTTCAAAAAAACCCTTGACAAATCATTTAAAATATGCTATAATAAATAAGCTGATTCAAGTAAATCATATTTGGAGAGGTGTCCGAGCGGTTTAAGGAGCCAGTCTTGAAAACTGGTGATACGGCGACGTACCGTGGGTTCGAATCCCACCCTCTCCGCTGTATATTTTTATCATTCATGCATTTGCGGAAGTACCCAAGTGGTGAAGGGGCTCCCCTGCTAAGGGAGTAGGCCGTGTAAGAAGCGACGCGAGGGTTCAAATCCCTCCTTCCGCGTTGAATTTAGAAAAGTTGGAAGCTTTATGATAAGCCTTCAGCTTTTTTTTATTTATTTTTGCCAATCATAGCTAATTCATTTTAGGCAATCATCCAAATTTAATAAAAATATCTTTACAAATTACTAAAAATAAAATATAATATATATTAAATTAATTTAAAAAATTATAGAGAGGAATTGCACATGCTAAAAACAAAAAAGAAAAAAATAACAAAATTAATTAGCTTTTTTTTAGTAATGATTTTATTATTTCTAGTTTCCTATCCAGAATTAGATAATAAAATAAATGCAAATGCTAGTTGGTCATCTGTATCAGATTTTGAAAATTATGCACTTAATAATTGGACAAAACCAATTCAGGCATACTATGAAGACCCTAATATTGGTTCAAGATATTTTGGTGCAAACCGCTCAGGAACAGACAGAAAACATGCGGCAAATGATTATGTTTGTGCTGTTGGAACACCTGTTTATGCCATGACAGGCGGTTATGTCGAAGAATTCAGCGGTAATTTTTATGCTGGAACACAGGCAATTAGTGTAAAAAATGATGATGGCAGTGTTGCTAGATATTGCGAAATTAGTACTTCTCTTCGTTCTGGTGACAGGGTTGAAAAAGGGCAACAGATAGCTACAGTAATTGCTAATACCTCTTCTGCTAAAAGTCATATGCTTCATCTTGAATTATATCTTGGAACAGCTTCTGGTTCCCTAACCAATACTTCTAACACGACATATTGGTATGTAGAAGCGAAAAAATTTTGTAGAAGACAGGATTTGCTCGACCCGACTTTTCTTCAAAGATTAGGCTCTGATCCTATTCCCAATGACGAAGAATTAGGCATAAATTACCCTCGCCCAAGTGGTAGCCCCTATTTATCATCAGGTTCAAGAGGCAGTGGCGTAAGCTGGCTTCAAACTGCATTGAACAAAGCGAATAATGCTGGTCTTGCTGTTGATGGTATTTTTGGTTCAGGAACAAAGCAAGCTGTCATTAATTTTCAAAATGCATATGGTTTAGCTGCTGATGGTATCGCAGGAGTGAATACGATTAATAAATTAGTTGAAGTACTAAGAAATGGTTCTAACGCAAGTCCACAATTAGAAACGCCTACAATCTCTTTTGATAAATCATCTTATTTTGTGGGGGATACTGTTTATATTTCTTGGACGGCTTCACCAAATGATTCTAATCTTTCTCATTATTGGCTAAATCTTATTGCACCAGATGGTACTTGGATTTACGGAGGGACAATGAACAAAGACACATCCTATTCATTTATTGCAGAACAATCAGGAGAATATAGCATTACGACATATGCAACACCAATTGGCTCAAAAGAAGGCGAAGGAAGTCTGACAGATACAAAAACAGTTTCAGTCAAGAAAAAAGACATTACTTATGATTTGAGTTTATCAGAAAATGATATTGAACTTACGCCTGACCAAAATGCAACAGTTGTTCTTACTATAAATGGCGAAGTAACCAATGGCGGATTGATTGACTGGGACATGTCACAATGTGATAATATTGTTGCAATTGATTATACTGACGCTAAAAAATCAAGTTCTTGTGCTATCATAACTTATGAAATTAAACCATTGTCTGTTGGGAGTGGCAATTGCAGATTTTTTGTAACACTAGATGATAAAACAATTGGAAGTGTAACGCTTAATATTACTGTAAAAGCAAATCAATGTCATATTAAATTATATGATGATGATGAATATTTAGCGGAATACACAGTTCCATCAGGCAAAGAATTAGATGAGTTTATATTACCGACTATGAGCAAATCTGGCTATCAATTTAAAGGCTGGTATACAGAAAAAAATGGTGGAGAAGAATATAAAATAGGTTCTGTGATTCCTAACATCGAAAATTTGAATTTATATACACATTGGGAAAAGACTGAAATAAAAGGTGATATCAATGCTGATGATGAATTTAATACAGCTGATATTATAATGCTTCAAAAATGGCTGTTGCAAGGTGAAATTGAGCTTGCAAACTGGAAAGCTGCTGACATCAATGAAGATGGTATGCTTAATATATTTGACTTCTGCCTAATGAAACAAATGCTAATTAATCGTTAATATAAGTATTCCCCTCAGAAACTAATCTGAGGGGAAATTTATTTTTATGCTCCACAAAGTTCAGTAATAGCAAGTGCCATCATTTCGGCATCTAGCATAAAATGCTCTAATTTAATAAATTCGTCAGCTCCGTGCATATGCACATCAATTTCAGGAAATGTTGCACCAAAGGCAACACCACCCTCAATATGATGTACATACGTACCACCACCAATTGCTAAACATTCGCCTTTTAATCCTGTAACATGTTCATAGATTTTTAGTAACGTCTGTACAAATTCTGAATTTTCGTCCGTATGATGAGGTTCATCACAAATAACAGCCTCACATTTCATAGGTGCAAGCTTATCTTGTATGATTTTAATAATATTTTTTCCCTTACAACAAATCGGGAATCTAATATCATTATAAACTTCAATATCAGTTTCTGACATACGCATAAGACTACATACTAATGTCAATTTTCCAGAAATTTCATCACTTGCAGAAATTCCAAGAGATTCCCCATTTATTTCACCATAAGGATAATAAAATGCTAATTTTTTCATACATTCTGCTTGTTCTCCAGTATGCACGACTTTTGCAAGTAAATTGATTAATGCTGTTAATGCATTATGTCCCTGTTCTGGTGTAGAAGCATGTGCTGATTTGCCCTGTGCGATAATTCTCAGGGTTTTATTTTTTTCAGAGATAATAAATTTAATTTCTGGGAATAATTTTGTAAATTTCAAAATTTCTTTTTCTGAAATATTTTTTACAATTGCCGTTGCTTTTACTGGAACAGCATTAATCACTTCACCAGCTTGTAATAATAAAATCTGGCTTTTGTCATCTGTAAATTTCGCAGAAATTCTTAATCTAATCATGCCTTTTTCAATATTAATGACTGGATAATCACCGTCTGGCGTAAATACCATAGGAGGCAGTGTTCTATTCTGCATATAACAAGCCAAATCTTCAGAACCGTTTTCTTCATTTGTTCCGAAAATTAATCTAACTCCATGCTTTAACGGAATTTTTAAATCTTTGATAGCTTTCATCGCAAATAAAGATGCGACAGCAGGGGCTTTATCATCAGAAGTCCCCCGTCCATATAATTTATCGCTCTCTGGCTCGTAAGTCAAACAATAAGGTTCATGTGTCCAGCCCTCACCAGCAGGCACAACATCTAAATGTGATAAAATTCCTAATTTAGGCGTTTTATTATCTAAATCTGCACTTCCGACACAGTCCTGAATCATCTCAGTTTGAAAACCATAATCTTGACAAATTTTCATCATTTCTTGTAATGCTCTAGCGAGTTCAATTCCAAATGGTGCATGTTTTGCTGGATCTGCCATGACACTTGGAATAGAAATTAATTTTTCTAATACAGCAAGCATTTCTTGTTGATGCTCCTGTAAATATTCATGAATGATATCTTGATATTGCATGTTTTTCTCTCCTTTTGTGTATCTAATTAACTATTTTTTTTGGCATATCATAAGGAAAAATCAATACTTGATGATAATCTATCCAAAATAAAATATTGTCATCTACATGAACAGTTTGACTATCTTCTTCAATACAAAGCATTTCCAACCAATCATCTTCAAAGCGAATATAATAAACTTCTCCATCATAATCTTCACATATACCTGCAAAAAATATAGTATTATTTTTTATAGTAACAGATATATCTTCCTGAGATTTTGGCAATATTTTTACATGTTTGTAATTAATATCATCTAGTGTAAATTCTACATAATAGCTGGCATTTAAAACAGGTAAATTTTTTCCTTTCCAAATGCCTTTTAGCATGCCAATTCCTAAATCACAGATAACTATGATATTTTTTTCTTGCTGTTCAATAGCAGTTATTGATATTCTCATTTATTTATACCTCTTTCCAGAATAATTCGATTAGATTCTAACAGCTCCAGTAAACCAATATTTTTTTGAGGATAGAAAAATATATCTGTGAAAAATACACAAGTTTTCATTTGGATTACACTTGAAATTCTTTTCGTTTCTGCAATTCATAAACTATTTTATTGACAACTGTTTCTGGCAAAATTCTTGCAGTTAGCACACCAATTTTCATACCAATTGTCGGAATTAAAATTCCTTTTCCTGCCAATGCACCCTCAATGCCATATTTTGCAATATAACAAGGCGTTACTGGTTTCACAGAGAATGTCACGCCTGCACGGTTATTAAAATTCGTGTCAACAGGTCCAGGGCATAGTACACTAATATTCACATGAGAATTTTTTCTGCGAAGTTCTTCCCGAATGGCTGTGCTAAGTCGAATAACATAATTTTTAGAAGCATAATAACTTGACAATTTAGGACCTGCCATAAATCCCGCACTAGAGGCAACATTCAAAATACAACCTCTGTCACGTTTTACAAAATCCTGTAAAAATAATTTTGTCAAAATATGCAGAGATTTTATATTTACTTCTAGTAATTCTAATTCCTGTTCCAGAGGTGTTTCTATAAAATCACCAAATACACCAAATCCAGCATTATTAATTAAAAAATCAATTCTTGTATTATTACAGAAATCATATAATTTCTGTGCAGAATCTGGTTTTGCGAAATCCAATGCAATATATTGAGTAGTTAAGCCAAATTTTTTCGCTAAACATTTTAATATTCTTTCATTTCTGCCTGTTAACGTTAATTCCCAGCCATTCTTATGCAAATAAATTGCCATTTGCAAGCCAATACCTGATGTTGCACCTGTAATTAAAGCTCTTTTCATCATAAATCCTCTCTTAAATAATTAATTTACTATTTCATTTTCATCAATGCTTTTAATTATTTTAGCTGGAATCCCTGCAACTATTCTACTTTCAGGAACACTTTTTGTCACAACTGCACCTGCTCCAACAATGGCATTATCTCCAATTGTAACACCTGCTAAAATCGTTGCATTTGAGCCAATCCAGACATTTTTGCCAATTTTAATTGGTTTTGGTATCATGCCTTGTCGCTTTGCAGGGGCTATTTCATGATTTAAAGTTGCTAACACGACATTATGCCCAATTAGTGTACCATCACCAATGATAATGCCACCCTGGTCTTGAAATTTACAGCCTGCATTAATAAAAACATGTTTCCCGATATGAATATTTTTCCCACAGTCTGTATGAAATGGCGGAAACAGTGTAAAACTTTCATCAATTTTTTGTCCTGTAAGTTTAGACATTAAAATTCTAATTTCTTCTGGCGTATGATAAGTATTATTTAATTCAGCAGTTATCCGCAAAGCTTCTTGACTAATTTCATGCATAAACTGGTGTATTTCAGAACCACCTGTAATAATTTCACCACTGTTGAGAATTTCCAAAAATTCATTCAGATTCATCATATCACATACTTTCTTTGAAATAATTTTTAAATAATTATAATTATTATAACATATTTGCCAAAGAAAAACAAGTCTATTCTGAAAATTCTGTGAAATTCATGAAAATTTTTATAAAAGCTATAGACTTATTTCTAATTATGTAGTATAATAAAAAAAGATTGACAAATTACAATGGAGGTATTCAATAAAATGTCTGTTTTTAAGAAAATCCCTGCTATTCTGACAGCAATTAGCTTAGTTGCTGTTTGCACAAGCTGTGGCAGTAATACAACAACTGCAATGACAATTGATGATTATGTTGTGCCAGCGGGTGTTTACTTGTATTATTTAAATTCATCTTATAGTAATGCAATTTCACAGTTGCAAGAAGAAGATGAAACACTTGACACAGAAGATACAAAAATAATTAAAACGCTTTCCCTGGAAGACAAAGACATTCGCACCTGGATAGAAGACAAAGCAACGGAACTATGCATTGATTTTGTGACAACGGAAAAGAAATTTGATGAACTTGGTCTGGAATTAGACGAAGAAATTCAACAAAATTTGCCTGACATGCAAGAATATTACTGGTCATATTATGCTGACACTTTTACTGAACTTGGCATTAGTCAGGAATCATTTAACAAAGTAATGACATCAAGCTATAAAAGCCAAGCTATTTTTGATTATTATTATGCGATTGATGGACAAGAGGGCGTTACAGAAGAAGAATTACAGGATTATTATGCAGAAAATAACATGCGTGTACAGTATATTAAATTTGATTTGCATGACAATGAGGGCAATTTGCTAGATGCTGACGGAAAAGCAAAAATATTAGAACTTGCAAAAGAATATCAGACCCGTGCAGAAGACGCTTATCAAGACGGCGGAGCAGAAGCCGTTATGACAGAAATGGATTATATTCAAGAAGATTATAATTATTATATGACATCTGTATCTGAACAAGAAGCTGGTATTGATGAAGAAGAACTCACAACAACCACACCCCGTACTAGCATAACAGAAACAACTACAACGACACAAGAAACAACAACTATTGCAGTAGATGAAGAATCTGCACTCGAAACAACGACTGTTGCAGTAGATGAAGAATCTGTACTCGAAACAACGACTGTTGCAGAAAATGAAGAATCTGCACTCGAAACAACAACTGTTGCAGAAAATGAAGAATCTGCACTCGAAACACCTACAGAAACAACAACTACAGGTGAAGAAGCTGATTTAACGGATTTATTATCTGATTATGATGATACAGTATCATATCTAAATGAATCTATTATCAGTATTATTCACAAAGAAGATTATGACAATGAAGAAGATATTTATTATACACCTAGTGAAACTGTGTATCATAAATTGCTTGAAATTAGTGACAGTGATTATGGAAAAGTGTATCTTGTGGAAGAAGATGAAGCTTATTATTTAGTCACTCGTTATGATATTCGTGAACGTATCACAGAAGATGATTTATGGACAGAAAGTACAATTGATAGTGTAGATTTCAGTAAATATAGTGACGCATTTGAAGATAAAATGGAAGAATGGTCTACAACTCTGAATGTTGAAAAAAATCTTGCATCTTTCAAGCGTTATGACCCGTTTGCATATCATGTTTCTTAATTAAAACAAATTTGTATCAAAAATACCGTGAATTTTGTCTTTTTGACTAAATTCACGGTTTTCTGCGGAAAGCAAAAAATTTAAATTTTTATAAAATTTTTTTCTAAATCTTGATTTTTTTGTTCAATTATGTTATAATTATTATATGAAAAATATTTAATACTAGCACTCAACTTTTGGTAGGTGACACCACATGAAAAAAACATCTGAAAAACAAGATTTATCATATCAAAGACATAGTTTCTGGGCAACTGTGTTATTAATTTTATCAATAGGAATTTTGCTAATTTCCTATACAATACAAACAAATTCTTTTATAAAAAATCAATGCCATAAAGAATTATCTGCTTCTACAGAACGAATTATAAAAGATTTAGAAAGTTATTTTTACACCGACCGTGTCAGTTTGCGGACACTTTCAAGAATTATTGCCGAAACAGATAATATTAACTCTGAAACAATGAAACGTTATTTAGCAATTTATGATGTAAGTGATTTAATTTCTAACGTTGCAATTTTGACACCGGAAAATACTTCTATTCAGCTCTATGGCGAAACTATGGACACGTCAAACATATTAGATTTTGAAACAGAAGCCCAACATGGTGAACATATCAGTGGTTTGCAATCGCAATTGACAGATTCTGAAACTATGGTAATTCGTAGTTTTGTACCGATTGTAAAAAATAATAAAACAGTTGGTGTATTATATGCAGAAATCATTCCTGCAACTGTTTCTCATACATGGAAGCCTAATATTTATAATGGTACATGTGATTTTTGTGTGATTAATCGCACAACTGGGAATTTTTTATTAACTAGTGGGGAGAGAAATATTAAAAATTTAAGTGATTTTCAATCACAGGAGCTGGCAGAAAAATTGCGTAATGGTGAAACAGGCTTTGAAGAAATACAACGTGATGATGAGAAATTATTTATTTCTTATATGCCTATGGAAATTGAAAATTGGGAGATTTTAGTTGTTGTAAAAAAAGAAGTCGTCTTTGCAAATGTACAGGAAATTCAGAATTCTATGATATTATTTTTGGGCGGTGCAGGAATTTTATTATTAGTATATTTGATGTGGATGCTTTATGCAAATGCTTGTTCTATTGAAAATGCAGAAAAAATTGCTAATATTGATATGCTGACAGGATTGCAGAACAGAAATTGCTATGAAAATTATTGCAAGCAAATTAAAAATCAGGTAGAAAATTTAGCTTGTATTTACATTGATGCAAATGGTTTGCATGAAATTAATAATACCAAAGGTCATCTTGCAGGCGACCAGATGTTACGATATATTGCAGATACTCTCAAAGTACAATTTGGTGAGAATACAGTTTATCGCATTGGCGGTGATGAATTTGTTGTATTTCAGGAAAATAGCAATATCACACAAATTGAAACGACTTTGCAAAATATTCATTCTGAAATTGAACGAAATGCCTACCATATTTCGGCTGGTCATTGCATTGGCACAAAAAACAGTAATTTAAAACAGATAATTAAAACGGCAGAAATTAACATGTATGAAGCCAAACGCCGTTACTATGAAAAAATGGGAAAACAAATCCGCAATAAACCAAAGGAGGAACATTCATGAAACGTTTTTGCAACAGGCTAATTGCTTTGGCATGTACAGGATTTATGATACAATTTACAGCATGTCAAAATAAATCAGAACAAGAAGTCATCACAAAGCAAAAACCTGTATCTGAAAATGTTTTCCAGATGTATGATGCATTAGAATCAGATAATTTAAATTATTTAAAAACAAATGATGAAAATCAGAATTTTATCTTAGCAAATACGATTGATTGCTTAGTAGAGTATGACGCTTATGGAAATATTATTCCAGCCCTTGCTGAAAGTTGGAACAGTAACAGCGACATGACACAATGGACATTTCAAATTCGGCAAGGTGTGCAATGGGTAGATTATGAAGGGAATAGTTATGCAGAAGTCACTGCAGATGATTGGGTCGCAACAGCAGAATATATTAATAATGCAGAAAATAATTCTGATTGGCAATTTATCTATTCTTCTGATGCCGTGATTCATAATGCACAGGAATATTATGATTATACAGATTATGTGATGAAAGCCAAAAATAAGAAAAAAAATGAAGTCAAAAATAAAAAAAATCAGATAAACAATTCAAAAGAAACGGATATGACAGAAGATACAACGCAAGAAACGACAGAAGCTACTAATTATAATTATTATAATTATAATTATCAGGATACAACAGAGGCTACAACAGAATCTACAACACAAAAACCCCGTGAATATCTCCCAAAAGATATTGGTGTAGAAGCAACTGATACTTATACATTGGTTTATACACTGGATGAACCTTGTCCCTATTTTCTGGATATTCTGACGAATCCTGCTTTTATGCCAGTGAATCGGCAATTTTTGAAAAAATCCAGCAGTAAATTCGGCAAAGATAATCAAAATTTGCTTTATAATGGTGCCTATATTTTATCAGATATGGAATCTAAAAAAAATCAAATTCTGACAAAAAATCAAGTTTATTGGGATATTACAAATATTCATATTGATAAAATAGAACTTACTTATCAAGCTGATTCTGAAAATATTCAGCAAAACGATTTCCTGAATCAAAAAATTGATGCAGTTAAAATTAATTCTGATGATTTAGAAGCCTGGACAAGTGACGCAGAAACAAAAGATTTAGTTCACCCTGCACCGCTGGATAATTCTTGCAGTTATTTTTATGCATTTAATTTCGCCCCAAAATTTGACAATCAATATGAACCAGAAAATTGGCAACTTGCTGTTAATAACGAAAATTTCCGTCATGCTATCATGAGTGCATTAAATCGTATCGAATTAATTTCTATTTCTGAATCTTATCAGCCAGAAAAATTTTTAAATCATACTATCACCCCAAAAGAATTTGCATTCTCTGCTGGGATAGATTATACACAGCAAGATGCTTTAATTTCTATTACAACAAATGATAGTTACAATACTTCACAGGCACAAGAATATCGGGATTTGGCGAGAGAAGAATTAACACTGAACGGTGCAATATTTCCGATTAAAATCCTTATGCCCTATGATACAGATAATATAAATCAGCAACAAGAATATCAGCTTGTAAAAACGCAACTGGAAAAGACACTTGGACAGGATTTTGTACAAGTAGAATTACAGGCCATTAAAAATACAGAAAATATCAGAAAAAATGGAAAATTTGCCTTTATGAAATGCAGTACAAAAGCAGATTATATTGACCCACAGACTTGGACAAAACCATTCACAGAAGGACAGAATTATATTTTCTGGGATTTAAATCAAAATTATGCGATTAAAGAAATTTTTCAGAACTGGCAGGATAAAATCACAGAAGCAACTGCAAGTTATAATGACGAAATCCGCAGATATACCGCTTTTGCAGAGGCAGAACAAATTTTAATTGACCATGCGATTGTGATTCCATTTTCTACTGAAACCAATGGTTATGTTGTTTCAAGAATAACACCTTTTGAAGCAGAATACGCCCCTGTTGGCATTAGTTCCCTGAAATTAAAATTCTGTCGTCTGACTTCTACTTCTGTGAGCATGGACGAATACAACAGACTTTATAACCAATGGTACACACAAAGAAAAATTTCATTAAAATAATTAAATAATAATAATTAAAAACTACCGTGAGAAATCATTCCAACGGTAGTTTTTTTATTTAATCTGGCATTTCTACATCTAGTTCAACTGGAAAATAATCAATCAATTTCACAATTTTTTTCATAATATTCAGTGAATCTGTGGGGTCTACAATGCCATTTGCATCAACATCTGCACGGATTGCTTGACTTTCTGTCAAAATTTTCTGGCTTAAAATTGCTTTGTTAATTACAATAACATCTAAAATATCCAAGTCACCATTTTCATCAACATCACCAAGTACTATATCAACAGGATTAGGCGATTCCGTAGTATTCTCCGTTGTGTCTGGTTGTGTCTCAAGAGAAACAAACTGATAATTATATTTTTCAGCAAAAATCTGTGCAGTACTGCCAGTATACCCATAAATCACAGTGTCTCTGCTTCCACTCATCGTTGCAAAAGTTTCATCAATTTCACAATCAGCATTTAAAATAACAAGTTTTTCTAAATTACAAGCCATGAATGTATATGTTCCCATTTTCATCACATTAGAACCTAATACTACTTCTTTTAGATTCTTGCAACTATAAAACATGCTTTCTCCAATTTCTGTGGCTTTCGTTTGAATATTCATTTTTTCCAGACTAACACATTGCATAAATGCTTCATTGCCTATGCTTTCTATATTTTCAGGAAGCTGTAATTCTATCAAATTTTGGCATTCTGTAAATGCTCTTACACCAATACTTGTTATAGATTCTGGCAGGTCAATTGCTTTTAATTCACGGCACATTAAGAATGTTTCATCTTCAATGGCTGGCACACCATCAGGAATATTCACACGCTCTAATAACATGCACTGATAAAATGCTTGTTTGCCGATTTCCTGTACCGTATCAGGCAATGTAATTTGACTAATTTTCGTGCAACCATAAAAAGCATGTTCGCCAATAGCTGTAACCGTCTTGCCATCAATTTCATTCGGAACCGTAATTTCACCTGTAACATCTCTATCACATGCTGTAATGGTTATGCCTGTAGCGTTTAGCTTATATTGCCAAATATCATAAAAATACACTTGATTATAATTAATCTCTGTTGGTGTTGGGTTTGTTGGCATTGGTTCTGGTTCTGTTGGCGTTGGAAGAATAATTTCATTAGCAGCTTCATCACTATCTAATGCAATGCCATATGTTCCGTCATGATAATAAAATTCTATTGTACCATATGCTGCATGGGAATCCCAATATTCTTTAATAAGTCCTTTTTCCTGAAGTTGATAAAGTAATTCTGTTACCAAATCCTGTTTTTTAAAATTAGAACTATTTTGATAAATTTCAGATTGTTTTAATTCTGCAATTGCATTATCAACTTCTTGTCTTTTTGCAATATCTTCTGAACTTTCTGTTGCATCTGACGTTAAGCTTGTGTCTGGGTCTGGATTATCTTCTTTATTTTGAAGGTCATAGCTATATGCAATCCCTGTTTTCCCTGTATGATAATTGAATTCAATTCGCATACTATCAAAACTTAAATCACTATAGCCCGTTATAAGTCCTCTTTCTTGAAGTTCTTCCAGCAGATTTAAAATTAAATTCCGTCTTTTTCCACACATCGCACTAGTGCCTGCATTAATATATGCCTCTGTTTGCTTTAATTCTGCAATGGCATTGTCAACTACTTGCATTTTGATAATATCTTCTTCGGAAAATTCATCAAAAACCCTGATATAAATTTTAGGTGTTGTCATACCTGATATCGTATCTTTGGCATAGAATGATAAACCACCTGCTTTGCTATTGTCAATAGCAACATGACAAGTAAAAGTGCAATCATCGACATATTCCATTTCAGTCAGAACTTCATCTGTACTACTCATTAAAACAATATGATAATTCTCATAGTTATCATCATTAGCATAAGCATTAAATACAGTAAACAACATGTCAGAATCATCTGTTGTAAAAATTTCATCATTTGCACAGGTTAATGCAAATGGAATTGCGGCTTGTGTATTTAATAATACACTTTGGTTTACGGTAATTAGCGATAACGCCGTTACAAATGCGGTTAATTTTTGAAAAATCTTCATAAAAACTTTTTCCTTTCTTGATTAAATTTAATTAAACAATTAAATAAATAAATAAATAATTAATTAATTAATATAATTAGAGTTCACAAAATTTTGACTGGCTTCTTTAAGATTCTCATAAAAAATAGAAGAATTAATAGCATCACCTTGTTCTGCATTGCGAATTAATTCACCAGTTTCAGAATTGACTTTGAAAACGCCTTCGTTTTGATTTAAAGTCGCATATGCACCCTCAAATAAACTATCTGGAGAAATAAATAAAACATATTCTTGCGAAATAGTAGGCGTTTCAGAATAAGCAAGCTGTTCTTCTATTAAAATTTCTGATTCTGGTGGTTTCTCCATTGCTGGAGGTGGAGAAGGATCTCCAGTTTGTTCATTAGAATTTTCTTCATCACTAAATGGCGGACTCATACTATTTGTTTCATCTGATGGGTCATAACATGATGAGGGTGATGTTTCTAGTGGTGGCGCAAGGTCAACGCTATCATTTTCTTGTAATATATAACCGCCATATTGTACAATGCTTAATAAATCTCCTGCCACAAACGAACCATAAACGGATTCTGTTACTTCCACTGTATACACTGTATAAGGCTTATTGTCCCTGATTGTATTCACAACAGATAATACTTTACACAGAATCGTTGCACCTGTATCTTGAAATAATTGTTCTAAACTTGTGTAATTCATTTCAAAATCACTAGAAACAGTTTGTTGCACCACTTGGCTTAATTGCTCTGGCGTTGGTTCAAAGGCTTCTACTGTGATTCGATAATCGTTAGGCTGTTGTGTTTCAGGCGGATTATCAATAATCATACTAGGTTCTGTTGGTTCTGTTGTAAAACTTAATTGCGTTTCAGTCGTAATGACTTCTTTTAGAATTTCGGAAGAAGTTGCGATTGTTTCAGTCAAGAATAACGGTTCTGATGTCAGCTCCGTTGATTCTGTTAATTCTGTTGGCTCTGTTGCTGAAAAACTTTCACTAATTAATTGATTGGTTTCTGTAACCGTAATAAAATCAGTGTCAAGTTTTGTATTATCTGTATCTTCTGTTTCAACAGAAGGATGAAATATAGTTTGACTTTCCGTTGCTTGTTCTTGTTTATCAAAATCGCTAAAATTCGTTGTTTCCTGTTCCACAGTTTGCAATTCGCCAGAAGAATTTCCATGCCGATAGGCTATGCCCGTTGCAAACAAAACGCATAAACTAATCGGAATTGCTGTATAAATAATACGCCTTTTTTTACGTTTTTTAGCAAGAAGATACTCATCACGGCGTTGAAATACACGCTGTGCAACGAGTTTATAATCCCGCATAAATAAATCCTTCTTTCTCAAGTTCTCTACGAAGCGAATTTTTCGCTTGATACAGCATATTAGAAATCTGCCGTTTACTTTTTCGCATAATTTTAGCCGTTTCTTGTATATCAAATTCTTCAAAATAAATTAAACAAATTACCTGTCTGTACTCTGGTTTCATATGCGAAAGTGCTTTGTGAATGATGATTTTCTGTTCTTCTCTGATATAATTTCGCTCAATATCTTCATGACTGGCAATTTTATCACAATCATAAATAGATATTTCTGAAATTTTGGATTTTTTCCGCAAAAAATCAATTGCCAGATTATGTCCGATTGCATAGAGCCATGTTTTAAAAGAACTTCTTCCATAAAATTTAGGTTTTTTCACGGCAAGCTTAAAAAAAGTATCCTCCATGAGGTCTTCTGCATCATCAAGATTATTTGTCAGACTGTTTAAATATAATACAAGTCCGTCTTTGTAATCCCGAATTAATTCTATCATACCAGAATCATCACCATTTAGGAAACGGCGGTAGCTACTTGCACCGTTATCCATTTTGTGTCCTCCTTTTAAAAGCTTTTTTGTGCTTTCATAAACTTAGACGTAAGAACTTAAAAAATATCTTAGCAAATTTTTAAAAAAATTTTTAAAATTATTCTAAACTGTTTTTTTCGTGATACATACAATTCTTACATGCATCCGCTTGCCCTGCTGTCACACAAAAACTAGTAATCACAATACCTATCATTGCTCCAAACATACAGCCTAAAAAAAATAACATAAATAATCCTCCTTGTGAATGAAAAAATATAATTATTCTTGTGAGATACTAATAAAAATATTCAAAATGATTTCAGGCAAAAATAAAAAAGACTGAATCAACAGTCTTTTTTCTAACTTTATTTTTGGAGCGGATGATGGGAATCGAACCCACGTAACCAGCTTGGAAGGCTGGAATTCTACCATTGAACTACATCCGCAATTTATTTCCTGCAACAGTAATTATTATAGCATATAATATTTTATTTGTCAAGTGTTTTTTTAAAATTTTTTCAAAATTTTAAAAAAAATTATCTCTCTGAAAATTAAAAAAATTCAGAGAGATAATTTAAAATTAATTAAAATATAATTTCACGCCATTTTCATCTGTGCTGATATTAATTTTATGCAAAATACTTCCATTATCAATGATTTCTGATGCAATTGCATCTTCTACACGGTCACGAATTACACGGCGAATTTCTCTTGCTCCATAGCGTTTGCCAAAAGCTTCTTCTGCCATTTTTTGCAAAGCAGATTGTTCATATGCTAAAACAATGCCTTTTTCCTGCAAAGGTGTCCGCATTTCCTCTAACATCAATCCTGCAATGGACGCATAATTCTCTTGATTCAAAGGCTTGAATACAATAATTTCATCAATACGGCTGATAAATTCTGGTCGCAGGAAATCTCTTAACGCTTTCATTGCTTTTTCTTTTGTCACGTCTTCTTGGGTTTTATTAAAACCAACACCAATTGTTTTATCTGTAGAACCGGCATTAGAAGTCATGCAAATCACAGTATGTGCAAAGCTGACAGTTCTGCCTTGTGCATCTTCAATTTGCCCTTCGTCTAAAATCTGCATTAAAATATTCATGACATCAGGATGAGCTTTTTCGATTTCATCAAATAAAATCACAGAATAAGGCTTTCTGCGGACTTTTTCTGTTAATTGTCCTGCCTCATCATAACCGACATATCCTGGAGGAGAGCCAATTAATCTTGCAACAGAATGTTTTTCCATAAATTCTGTCATATCCAGACGAATCAAAGGCTCTGTTGTATCAAATAATTCTGACGCAAGCACTTTTACAAGCTCAGTTTTTCCGACACCAGTAGGACCTACAAATATAAATGACGCTGGTCTGATACGTTCACTTAATTGCACACGGCTTCGTTTAATAGATTTTGCAAGAGCATTCACAGCATCATCTTGACCAATTACTTTAGATTTCAAACGTTCTGCAAGCCCTTTCATACGAGCCATTTCTGTTTCAGCAATTTTATTTGCAGGGATTCCTGTCCATAATTCAATAACCGCTGCCAAATCTGTTTCAGATACAAATATTTGGTCTACTTTATCTAATAATTCTTTCTGTTGCATTTCTAAACGACTGCAAGCAGATTTTAATTCTGCAATTTTCTGAAAATCCTGTGTGCCACTGTCTTTCGCTTCTTCAAGTTCCTGGTATTTTTTGCATAATTCTCTTGTGACTGTATCTAATTCTGTAAGTTCTTTGGCATGCAAACTTCTGTAAGCACAGCTTTCATCAAGTAAATCAATTGCTTTATCTGGCAAAAATCTATTTGTAATATATCTTTCTGATAAAACCGCACATAAATTCAACATTCTGTCTTCAATTTTAACTCTGTGATATCTTTCATAATATTCACGAATGCCAAGTAATACTTGTGCCGTTTCTTCTACAGTTGGTTCTGTAATTGTCACAGGCTGGAAACGGCGTTCTAAAGCACTATCTTTTTCAATATATTTGCGATATTCTTTAAAAGTCGTTGCTCCAATTACTTGAATTTCACCTCTGGAAAGAGCAGGCTTCAAAATATTTGCGGCATTCATAGAACCCTCTGAATCGCCAGCCCCTACAAGATTATGCACTTCATCAATAAATAATATTACATTATTAGCTTTTACCACATCTGCAATCAAGCCTTTGACACGGCTTTCAAATTGCCCCCTGAATTGCGTACCTGCAACAAGAGCTGTTAAATCCAGAAGATAAATTTTTTTATCCAATAAATGAAACGGTGCATCTCCGCTGGCAATTCTCTGTGCAAGCCCTTCTGCAATGGCAGTTTTACCAACACCAGGTTCACCAATCAGGCAGGGATTATTTTTTGTTCTACGGGATAAAATCTGCATCGTGCGTGCAATTTCTTTATCTCTGCCAATAATTCTATCAAGTTCACCATTTTCAGCACGTTTGCTTAAATTCGTGCAGTAATTATTAAGAAATTTATACTCTTTTTCAGGCTTATTATTTTTTTTGCGATTACGGTCATTTTTCCGACTTTCTCTGAAATCATGGGATTCTTGATTTGGCTGTTTGCTACTCATACTAGCCATTCCGCCAAATAAATTACGCAAAAAGCTAGGCATTGCATCAATCGTACCACTGATTGGTTCGTCATTAGAATTCGCATTCGCATTTGCAAACATTTCTTCGTCCATCCCATCTGGCAAACTATCTTGCATCATTTCCATCATACGTTCGGAAAATTCTTCCAAATCATCTTCGTTGATATAATGACTTTTGAGATAGTCCGAAACTTGCGGAATATTTAAATCTCTTGCACATACCAAACAATACCCTTCGTTCTTGCTTTCTTCTCCACGCAACGCAGAAATAAAAACAACAGCTGGTCTTTTTTTACATTTACTGCATAAAACCATAAAATTTATCTTCCTTTCTGAATATAATTGACCTTTTCTTATTTAGTATAACATATCATTCAGAAATTGTCAACTTTTTTGATTCTAATTTTTATCCGCCACTCATACGCTGAATTCTGTCATAGCCTAACAGATAAAAATATTTGCCATTTTTCAAAATTTTTTCATAAGCGTCATTAATTTCAAAACATGACAGTTCTGTACCTGTAAACGAATAGCTTCTAATTTTTCCAGCATCTAATAAATAAATAATATTATCTTGAATTTTCACATTTTTGCAAATGCTATCAAAATAAACTGTGACTGGATTCGTAGAACTATCTGAAAATAATAATAATATAGACTGTCTGCGACTTTCATTTTTGAGTAAAACAGCACCTTGATTATTAAAAAAATCACAATCTATTAAACTGCCGTTATACGCATAACTATTAATTAAATCGCCTGTATTGTTATAATATGCAGTTTTCGTATCTCCAATGACAAAAGCTCCGCCATCTTTCATTGAATACACATGCCAACACAACGCAGGCAAAGCCTCTGATGTCCATTGTACATCGCTTTCCTGAAACTGAATATATTTTAAAACAGTCACAACTTCACCATTTTCTGACCCTATTGTCGCACAGATACAGCCTTGATTCTGAAAACTAACATCAATTAATCTTTCCAAGCAATTTCTGGTATAAATTAATTTTCCAGTTGCATCATAAATATATAAACAACAAGCATAAGTTTCTGAACCTGTGATAATTGCAACACGTCCGTCATCACTGAGTACACCAAACCAGATAGAATCATCTAAATTTTCTTCAAAAAGCATTTTTTTAGAATTATCCACACGAAAACTTGTACCATTATGTGAATATAACAAAGCCTTATCTTGATTTGTTTTCATAATTGCATTGCTATAGGCATGTTGTCTGCTGTCCTGCAATTCTCCGTTCATATCATAAATATAAATATATTTATCGCATAATACAAATAAATTATTATTCACAAATTCTGCATGATAATCCACACCGCCAGAAACAGTCAGCATAAATTCGCCCTCTGTTTCTGCATTTAAATTCGCATGTTGTGAACCAATTTTTTCTAATTTTGGAAACCATTTTTCACGGCTTGTATATAGTAACGCACCAAACAGGACAACAGCTAGAATGATTAAAAATCTGAATAATCTTCTTTTGCGTTTTCTTCGTTCCCGCAATAGTACAACATCTACTGTTTTTGCCATGAAAAAGCCCCCTTAATAAAATACTTGATTTAAATATAAACCTTGTGCAGGTGCGGTTCTTCCTGCCAGTAATCTATTTCCAGATTTGAAAATTTCTTCCAATTTATTTTTTGCAATTCTGCCTTCGTTGATATCTAATAAAGTTCCTATCATGATTCTGACCATGTGATATAAAAAGCCATCACCTTGTACAAAAAAATAAATTTTTTCAGAATTTTTCTGCACGTCAAACTTAGAAATTGTTCTAACTGTATTAATATTTTTTCCATTATCTGTACAGAATGCTTTAAAATCTTTTGTTCCTATAAATTGCTGTGCAGATTCCTGTACTAATTCCAGATTAAATTTTCTTCTATAATGATAAGCCAAATCTTTACTAAATGGGTCTTTACACTCACTATTATGAATCAAATATAAATATTCTTTACCCTTACAGCTAAATCTTGCATGAAAATCTGGTTCTGCTTCTTCGCATGACAAAATAGAAATATCTGCTGGCAATTCGCCATTGACACCCCTGACAAAACCTAATTCTGAAATTTTGCTATTTGTCTGCACAGAAAAGCAAAATTGCTTTGCATGAACACCTGTATCCGTTCGGGAACAGCCATGAATGACAACAGATTCATTCAAAACTTTGCTTACACATGTTTCAACAACTTGTTGCACTGTAATGCCATTATTCTGAATTTGAAATCCATGATATGCTGTTCCCCGATAAGCCATCATAATTTTTAAATTTCTCAAAATGCACCTCTTAAAATTTTAAATTATTTTTCAGAATCTTGTGATTCTTGATTTTCACCCTGCAAATATGCAGTTAACATATCCTGTGATAAACTATCTTCTTCTGCAACGATTTCAGATTTTGCTTGCTTATTACTAAAATACGCATCTAATACTTCTTCTATATCGTTTTCTTCCTGTTCATTTTCCGCTTGCGTACTATCTTCTATAATTTCCTGTGATTCTTCTTGTAATTCTGCATCTTCCTGTACAGGGTGTTTTCTTTCCCAAAGCCAAAGCAATATTAAAATTACAATACAGCCAATGCCAATTAATACACCAGAAACAAAACCTTTCGGGCTGTATTTTAATACAATTTCATGAGAACCAGAATTTAATTTTACACCACACATAGCATCAAAAACAGAAATTACTTCTGATTTTTGTCCATCAACATAAACATGCCAGCCTTCTTCATAGGGAATTGACAAATACAAAATGCCATCTTGTGCAACATCAACATTGCCTGTTAATTTTGTATCTGAAAATTCAGTTAATTGCAAAGTATGATTTTTTAATACTTCATAGCCCTGTTTTAATACATCTTCATTTAATTCATAAAAATAAATATTCACACTGCCACTATTTGCATCTTCTTTCATCGTACAACGCAAATTTACTAATTCTCCCGCTTGAAAATACCCAATTGGTGTAATATAAGGCTGTCTGCCGATATTATATTTATGCAACTGTTCTGCATTATCCCGATAAACTTCTAAATAATCCGAATTAGTAACTTTAGCATAGGCATAAGCCATACCTGCTTTTGTCGTTGTATAATTATATTTCAAAAATACAGTATCTCCAGCATCAGTTTGCTTCGTATATCGATAACTGCCATAATCATTTCTAGTAACTTCATAGCCCTGATGTCCAACATGTGTAATATCTACTTGTGTAAATAATTCATCATGTAAGCCTGTTAATTTCTGAAATAATAAATTTTGCTGTTCAAATGGATTATCTAAATCTTCTAGTTCATCATGTTCTAATAGCTCTGGTATCATAAAGCCAAGTCCCAAAATATATTGATTCTCAAATAAAACACTTGAACCATTTTCACTAATCTGATGCATTGTCACAGAATCCGCACTATAGCCATCTTTTGCAATGACATAACGCACGTCCAGTAACATATTTGTCAAAGGCGAAGTATTGGCATAATAATATCTGTTTCCTGCTTCCGAAGCAGGCAAGCCAAGTTTTCTGCAATATGTCGTAATACTTTCATTTGCCATAGATGAAAACTGTGAAATACCGTTATATTCATACAGAGACGGGTCATTCAGTGTATACCACATTGTTAATTCTGTTCTATGAAATAAATCTGTATTATCTTCTAAACTTAATAAACTTTGCACTTCTTCATTATTTGCTAAATAAGAAGAATAACCAGAATTTCCAACAGAAACAACACCTCTAACAGCTTGTCCCGTCATTTCAAAGGCAATCACACCAGCAAGTAATACTTGAACCACATCTTTGGGTGCAAAAAATCTAAATAAAATAATGACTAAATAAACAGCTCCTAGAATTGCACTGGATTTTACAAAAGCATGATTTTCATCTTCCTGAATGCCTGAACCATAAGCTAAATAACAAAATCCTGCACCAACTAGCAACATTGCAATCCAATGCAAAATATGCAATTTTTCTTCTAGTAATACCTGATAAGCCCGATAAGCCATAATTAGCATAACAAACGAAAATAAAAACGAAAATCTATAAGGCAACATATTTGTAAAATGAAATCCATGCCAGATAAAATTCAAGTAATTCATATTGCAACTGACAACTAAAAATACCAGAATTAAAATTGCAGAAATTTTTTCGCGGATTCTGATTTTTTTGGCAATTAAAAATGCTCCCAATAATAACACAGGCAACAAGCCACAATATAAATTCGGCAAGCCCTCTTTTGAAGTAACTTCTGTATAAGCAAGCATATTAGAAACAATATCACGCCATTTTTCATAGAACGAAATTGTTTGCGGGAAAGAATTATTTGCACTATGTGTTAATTGCAATGCAAAAAACGTCGGCAATAAAATCCAAGCTGACAAACCAGCTCCTAGCAAAGACCCACCTGTAACCAATGCGAATCTCTTGAAAAATTTTTTAATTTTAATATTTTCATATAGGCATAAGCAAAAAAATGCTATTACTGTAAAAATACAAATAAAATAGGCAACATAATAATTAGAAAATAATGCAAATGCAAGTGAAATAATATATAATCTATATTTCCCCTCTCTCACAAGCATAGTCAAGCCCATCATGACCAAAGGCAACATTGCAACGGTATCAATCCAGATAGTATTCCAGTAATAGCCCATCATATAGCTACATAATGCATATAAAATTCCAAACATAGTAATTGACAAATCATTTTTGCCAAATACATAACGTAAACATTTTGCCATGAAAAATCCTGCAAAGGCAAATTTCAGCATTAAAATTACCAGCATGCCATCTCTTAAATTTTCCAGATTCATGAAAATTGCTAGTAAATGCAAGGGACTAGCAGCATAATATGCCATAAGTGACAAGAAATTAGTGCCGATTCCTGTCCGCCATGAATATAATAACGAACCGCCTGTTTTTAATTTTTCATGCAGGAGCTGAAAAAATGGGTAATACTGATGCCATAAGTCAGTTACTAAAAATTGCCTGTCTCCGAATGGGTGCATTTCTGCTCTTTTAAACGCATAGCCCATTAATAAAAATGGAATCACAAAAGCTAATACTTCCCAGAAATAAATATCATTTAATTTTTCTAGCCAAGCTGGTATAGGCTTTTCAATTTTCACAGGCGTTTTTTTACTTTTCGCCATAACTTCCATCCTTTCTGTTTTATTTTATGATAGAATTTAATATCACAGAAATCACTAAAAATAAAATACAAATTATAAAACTGCAATAATCTTTTCTATTTGCTTTTAATTGCCTGAGTCTGGTTCTTCCCTCACCCCCATGATAACAACGGCATTCCATAGCTGTTGCAAGTTCTTCTGCACGGCGAAATGCGGATACAAATAAGGGTATCAAAATAGGAATCATTGCTTTCACACGGTCTGTTAGTTTACCTGTATCTATCATAGCACCCCTTGCTTTTTGAGCTGAAATAATTTTATCAGTTTCTTCTAAAAGCGTTGGAATAAATCTTAATGCAATTGACATCATCATCGCCATTTCATGCACAGGAAAATTTATTTTTTTCAACGGCGATAATAAATATTCAATGGCATCTGTTAATAAAATCGGCGAAGTTGTATAAGTTAAAAGCGAAGACCCTAGAATTAATAATATAATCCTGCATATCATGAAAATACTAGTCTGTATACCGCCTTCTGTGATTTTTAAAAATTTCCAGTGCAAAAGCGTTTCGCCACTGTCAATAAATACCAGATTTAAAACTGCTGTAACTATCAAAACAGGCAAAATTGGCTTAATGCTCTTAATACTTATTTTAAATGGAATTTTAGAAAGCATTTGAACTATAAATACAAATACAGCTCCAATTAATAAATTTAAAAAATAATTCCCTGAAAAAAGCATGATAATAAATAGCATAGTATTAATAATTTTAAATCTAGGGTCTAATCTATGTATCATGCTATCAACTGGAAAATACTGTCCAAGTGTAATGTCTTTTAACATGATATATCACCCTTTCTTAACAGCTCTAAAATAGCAACTTTTGCCTGTTCTACAGTATATAAATCTTCTGGCAAGTCATAGCCTTTTTTTCTGAGCATTTGCATGACAGAAGCAATTTGTGGAACTTTGAGCCCTAAAGCTTGCAATTCTTCGGCTTTACGAAATACTAAATTTGTATCTTCATAGCAAAATAATTTTCCATGGCTCATCACAAGTAATTTTTCTGTAAATTCCGCAACATCTTCCATACTATGGGAAACAAATAACACTGTACTTTTTGATTGTTTCTGATAATTCTGAATTTGTTTCAGCATTAAATTCCTGCCTTTTGGGTCTAATCCTGCACAAGGCTCATCTAAAATTAATACTTTTGGTCGCATTGCCATGACACCAGCAATTGCAACACGACGTTTTTGTCCGCCAGACAATGCAAAAGGCGAACGATTTAATAAATTACTGGCAATTCCAAGCATTTGAGCAGTTTCTAACACTCTGTTTTTTATTTCAGATTCACTTAGATTCATATTTTTTACGCCAAATGCAATATCTTTAAATACTGTTTCTTCAAATAATTGATATTCGGGGTATTGAAATACAAGTCCCACTTGAAACCGCACATCACGTAATTTTGATTTATCTGCCCAAATATCTTGATTTTCAAGATAAATTTTCCCGCTTGTTGGCTGTAATAAACCATTAAAATGCTGTATGAGTGTTGATTTTCCTGAACCAGTATGCCCAATGACACCAACCATGCAATTTTCTTCAATACATAAATTGACATTATCAACTGCGGTTTTTTCAAACGGTGTGTCTTTGCTATACACATAAGTTAAATTCTCTGTTTTCAGAATTGCCATTTTTTTTACCTGATTTCTATAATAATTTTTCCAAAGCCGTCAAACATTCCTGTTCAGTCATAATTTCTGTTGAAATCGCATAACCAGCTTTATTCAGCTCCCAAGCAAGTTCTGTGACCTGTGGCACAGCAAGACCGATTTTTTTCATTCTGTCCACTTGTGAAAATACCTTTTTTGGCGTATCATCAAGAATAATTTCTCCATTGTCTATGACTACAACACGTTCTGCAAGTGCTGCTTCTTCCATATAATGTGTAATTAATATAATCGTAATATGATATTTTTGATTTAATTTCAGAATAGTTTCCATAACTTCCTGTCTTCCCTGAGGGTCTAACATCGCCGTAGGTTCATCTAATATAATACAATCTGGTTGCATCGCAATTACACCTGCAATTGCAACACGTTGTTTTTGTCCTCCTGATAATTGCGTAGGAGCATGATTTCGATATTCATACATTTTGACAGATTTTAACGCATTATCCACACGTTTCCGAATTTCTTCAGGTGGCACGCCTAAATTTTCAGGTGCAAATGCAACATCTTCTTCTACAATCGTCGCAACAATCTGATTATCTGGATTCTGAAACACCATGCCAGCTTTTTGGCGAATGGCAAATAAATTTTCTTCCTGACAAGTATCTAATCCATCAACCAGCATTTTTCCTTCATCTGGAATTAAAATTGCATTCATATGTTTTGCAAGTGTGGATTTTCCACTGCCATTATGTCCAAGAATTGCTGTAAAACTGCCTTTTTGAATCTCCAATGAAATATTTTTTAAAATTAAATTTAAATTATCTTGATTTTCTGAATTTTCAGCAGGATAAGAAAATATTAAATTTTTTGCTTGTATCATAGGATGATTATTTTTCATAAAAATTCCTTTCGGCATTATTTTTACACCAGACGGCCGTTGCACCACAAGGCAAACACATGCCACTTTGTTCGACTGGCAAACCAATTTCATCAAAATAGACATAACCGCCGAATTTTTCCGTTAATAAGCTATTTAAAATATAGCCCATAACAGACGGAGATAATCCTGTCGTATAACTATTAATCAAGAAAAATACTGGATTATCACTTAATACATTCACGCAATTCTGAACTAAATCATAAATGCAATTTTCTAATTTCCAGATTTCTCCAGAAGGACCTCTACCATAACTTGGAGGATCCATAATAATGGCATCATAACGCCGACCCCGTCTGATTTCTCTTAGCGTAAATTTTTCACAATCATCTACAATCCAACGAATTGGCTTATCTTGCAAATTAGATAAATTTGCATTTTCTCTTGCCCATTGTACCATGCCTTTAGAAGCATCTACATGACAGACTTCTGCACCAGCATTTGCACAGGCAAGCGTTGCACCACCTGTATAGGCAAATAAATTTAATACTTTTACAGGTCTCTGTGCTTTTTGAATTAATGCATTCATGAAATCCCAATTGACAGCCTGTTCAGGAAATAATCCTGTATGTTTAAACCCAGTTGGACGAATTTTAAATTTTAAATTCAGATTTTCATAAAATAACTCCCAATTTTCAGGCAATTTTGCATGAAATTCCCATTTTCCACCACCAGAATTACTTCTATGATAATGTGCGTCTGCTTTTTCCCAAAGCTTTTTATTTTTACTTGTTTTCCAAATCACTTGAGGGTCTGGTCGTATGAGTGTCACACCATTCCAGATTTCTAATTTTTCACCATCAGAAGTATCTATCACACGATAGGACTTCCATTTATTTGATGCTCGCAATTTTTTTCCTCCTAACTAGTTTTATTCTGCATCTGATAATAATAATTGCAAATTTTCCTGTTGTGATTGCACAGGATAGCCTAAATGCATATAGGCTGCTTGTGTGGCACAGCGTCCTCTTGGCGTTCTGGACAAAAAACCTAACTGCATTAAAAACGGTTCGCAAACATCTTCCAAAGTAACAGCTTCTTCTCCTAATGCTGAGGCAAGTGTTTCCAACCCAACAGGACCGCCTCCATAGCCTTTGATAATCATATCCAGCATTCTTCTGTCATTGCTGTCAAGTCCTAATGCATCAATTTCAAGACGGTTTAAAGCAATTTTTGCAATTTGTTCTGTAATTTCACCATTGCCAATGACATCAGCAAAATCTCTCACACGTTTTAACAGTCTATTTGCAATACGTGGCGTTCCTCTTGAACGTCTTGCCAATTCTAATGCACCGTCTGCTGTGCAAGGAATTCCTAAAATTTGCGAACTTCTGCGAATAATATCTGATAATTGCTTTGGTGTATATAATTCTAATCTCTGCACAATGCCAAATCTATCACGTAACGGAGCTGATAATTGTCCTGCTCTAGTAGTCGCACCAACAAGCGTAAATTCTGGCAAATCTACTCGTAAAGACCTTGCAGAAGGACCTTTGCCAACAACAATATCAATGGCATGGTCTTCTAAAGCAGGGTATAAAATTTCTTCTACGGCTCGATTTAATCTATGAATTTCATCAATAAATAACACATCACCTGAAGATAAATTTGTCAGAATCGCCGCCAAATCTCCAGGGCGTTCAATGGCAGGACCTGTTGTAATTCGCAAATTCACGCCCATTTCATGTGCAATAATTGCTGAAAGTGTTGTTTTTCCCAAACCAGGAGGACCATATAATAATACATGGTCTAATGCACTTTCACGGCGTTTCGCTGCTTGTATATAAATTGTCATAATTTCTTTTACTTTATCCTGTCCGATATATTCTGCAAGAGACAACGGACGTAACCCTTTTTCAATGCCAGTATCTTCTTCTAATTCCTGAGTTGACACGAGCCGATTATCAAATTTAAAATCCCCTGTTTCAATCATGTAAATCCCTCATTTCTAAAAAATTAAAAATAACGCTTTGTCGTTCTGACATAAAAAGGCTGAATCTGATTTGCTGCTTTTTTGCCAAGTTCCTGTTCATAGCTTAAAAAATATAAATGCTCATTGCTTTTTTTTATTTTAGATAAATGTCTTGCCAAACCAGTAAATAATTTTCTAGTATTGCCAAGCATATCTATCACAATTAAAATTTGTGGCTTTTCACTGCCTTTTATCATTTCTACAATAAAAGCTCTGTCCACATTAGGCTGTGTACTGAAAAATTTAGATGCCGATTGCCGAATATGTACTAAAGAACGCTGTGGCTCTCTGTAGCTGATATTTTCTAATTCGTTATAAGAAATTGCTTTCACATGCAAATTTCTTGCAATTCTTAAAATTGCTTTTATTTCAACAGAATGAAATTCTTTTCCATAAGAATTCGGATTCAGCACAGCATTCATATCTTGTATTAAATTAAAAAACCGCAGACAATTTAATTTATAACATTCTACATAACGTTTTACAAACTGAGATAATACTTTATGACTTGTAAAAAATGGAATAAATACATAACCATCTTGATTCTGTACAGTCATTAATTCTAATTGCACTTGTGAGCGATTATTTTCAAACTGCACAGGATTTCTGCAAATGACAAAAATATCGCTTCTAATTAATGCTTGCAAAAAAATCCCACGTTTTGAAATATCCGTCATTGCAACTTGCAATAATTCTTCCAGATTCATGGCTTTTCCCTCCATTTTTATATTTTAATATTATTTTGCTTGTCTGCCAAGTTCACGCAGTGTAAATTTAATTAATTCTTCTGGTGATAAATTTTCATCTTGTTTTACCAAAATTGGCATCACTTCTTCTTGTCGATAGCCTAACACTAACAATCCAGCCATTGCTTCTGCAAGGCTATCTGTTTTGCTAGTATTTACTACAACAGGCATTTCCTGTAACACAGGATTTGTTTTCACAAGCTTGTCTTTTAAATCAAGAATAATTCTCTCTGCTGATTTTTTGCCAATGCCTTTAATTTTCGTCAATGCCAAGCTATCCCCAGACGCTACTAACAAAGCAAATCTATTTGGCGTTAAATCTGATAAAATTGCTAATCCCGCTTTTCCACCAATGCCTGAAACAGTAATCAGCATTTGAAAACAATGCAACTCTTCTTTTGTTGCAAAGCCAAATAATTCAATTGCTGTGTCATGAATTGCCATATGTGTATAAAGCATCGTTTCTTCGCCGACAGCTCCAATTTTAGCAAGCGTTGTCTGTGTTGTTCGACAAGCATAGCCTACACCACCGCATTCTATCACAACAAAATTTGGTGCAGTTTCTACTATTTTTCCATGTAAACTATATATCATAAATTATTCCTCTTAATTATTCTACTTCAAAAAATTTATCACCATTTTTAAGCCCAGTATAAATTTTAATAAGCATTTTCTTTGCTGTTTCTTTGTCTGAATAGCGTGCAAGAATAACACAATCTGTATCAATCCTGAAATCTTTCTCTTTTTCGCTATAACTAATATAGATTGCAGAGTTACTATCCAGATTTACAATTGCTTCTTTATTTTGTGAAAAAATATACATAATAAAATTTCCTTTTTTAGTATTATTCTAATTCATATATTTTTTCATCATTTTCAATGGCAGATAAAATTTTAACAAGCATTTTTTGTGCTGTTCCCTTATCTGCATAAAGTGCAATAAATCCTCCATTCGCATATAACCCATATTTTTCTTCTTTTTTGCCTCCATAATTCTTAGTAACATCTATTGCAGTAATATTAGTAAGATTCAAAATTTTTTCTTTGTTTTGCGATAAAATATACATACTAAATTTTCCTTTCTATTTTTTTCCCTGACAACAATGCCCATGACAAATTGCAATTGCTAATGCATCAGCAGCATCATCTGGCTTTGGAATATGATTTAATTTTAAAATATTTTTTGTCATTTCCATGACTTGTTTTTTTTCAGCTTTGCCATAGCCAACAACAGCCATTTTGACTTGTAACGGCGTATATTCATAAACTGGAATATTTTTTTTAGAAGCATTTAAAATTAAAATACCCCTTGCCTGTGCGACATCAATGGCAGTTTTCTGATTAGATGTAAAATATAATTTTTCAATTGCCATGCAATCTGGCTGATAAGTTTCAAGAATTTCATGCATATCAGAATCAATCATGCATAAGCGTCCTGTAAATGGCATATGGGCTTCTGTTATCATTGCACCATAATTAACAGGCTTAAAATTCGCCCCTGCATAATCTATCACACCAAAACCAACAATTGCATATCCAGGGTCTATGCCTAATATTCTCATGATAAAAAATCCCCCTAAATCTCATGCAGTTATTATTATAACATAAAACAACTCTATTTTTCAATACCCTAACAGAAATTTTATATTGATTTTTTGGAAAATATTTTGTATAATAAAATAGTAGGATAAATCTGCAAAAAAATTCAGGAGGTTTTTATATGAATTTAGACGAATTAAGACAGAATATTAATGCATTAGATGCAGAAATTCTGAAATCCTTTGAACAACGTATGGAGCTGTGCCGTCAGGTTGCTTTATACAAGCAGGAAAACGGCTTGCCGATTTTTCAGACAGACCGTGAAAAAGATGTTATCCATCGCATTCGCAAGCAAGCACCAGAAAATTTAAAAGGCTATGCCTCTGTATTATTTCAAAATATCATGGATATTAGTAAATACTTACAATACAGAGAATTACACAAAAATGTTCAGCCCTATGAATTCAAGACTTTAAAATTATCGTCTGCAAGTGTTGCTTGTCAAGGGACAGCTGGTGCAAATGCCGAAACTGCCGCAAAACAAATTTTCGGACAAGACTGCAAACCGCAATTTTTCGCAGGGTTTGCTGATGTTTTTTCTGCTGTTCAGAACGGTGATGTACAATTTGGGGTAATTCCTGTTGAAAATTCTACAGCAGGAAGTGTTGTACAAGCATATGATTTAATGGATAAATATAATTTTTATATTAATAAAACAACTGTTGTAGAAATTACAAATTGTCTTGCTGTGAAATCTGGTACAAAATTAGAACAAATTAAAGAAATATTTTCTCATCCACAGGCATTGTCGCAATGTTCACAGTTTATTGCAAATCATCAGTTTCATGCAAATGAATATAGTAATACAGCAACTGCTGCTAAAATGGTCGCAGAGACTGACCAGCCTTTTGGTGCAATTTGTTCTGAAAATTGTGCAGAATTACACGGATTAGAAATTTTACAAAAATCCATTTCAGACTGTGTGCCAAATAATACAAGATTTATTTGCATTTCCAAAGAATTATTATTACCAGAAGATGCAAACAGAATTTCTGTGATATTAAAATTGCCTCATGAAGAAGGCAGTTTATATCGATTATTAAGCAAATTTCTAATCGGCGATATGAATTTATTAAAACTGGAAAGCAGACCAATCAAAAACGGCAGTTTTGAAGTCATGTTTTATTTAGATTTCAGTGGTAATATTCATGAATCTACTGTTTGTGCGTTATTATCAGAGCTTTCGGAAAATCTGGAATATTTTAAATTTTTGGGCAATTATAGCGAAATTTAGTTTTTTTTATAGAAATTTTTATCTAATTTGTAATCATGTTGTAAGCATTTGATTTGATTTTGTTATTGCATTCTGTCCTGAAATCATGTATAATAAATATAAAATTTTCAGGGCTATGGGGGTGTGATTTATGTATTATTGCTGTGCAATTACAGATAAAGGCATTCGAACACATAACGAAGATGCTTTGTTAATTCATAGAACTGTATTAACAGAAGGTGTCACAGAGCAAAAACTTTCTAGTCCGTTTTTAATTGCTGTTGCTGATGGTGTTGCAGGGGAACAATCAGGAGAAATTGCTTCTTCAAAATGTCTGGAAATGCTAAGACAAATTTCTTTTTCAAGTCATGTCAACATGGAAAAAAAATTAAATACAATTCATGAATCGCTTGCCAAAATCGGTGCAAAACAAGAACATACCAGAAATATGCAGACAACACTTTGTGCAATGGGTGTTGATGAACATGATATGTTTTATAGTATTAACGTTGGTGATTCTAGATTATATCGCTATCGTGATTCAGAATTATTGCAATTATCAACAGACCAGTCATTTGTGCAGTTATTATTTGAAGAAGGAATTATTACACAGGAAGAATTACAGCATCATGTTTATAAAAATATTATTTTTCCTGTGCTTGGTAATACAGACAGCAAGCCAAAATTTGATATAAAAAAATACGGAGAAAAAATTAAATATGGCGATATTTTATTATTATGCTCAGATGGCTTGTCTGACTATGCCCCAAAAGCCGAAATGGAAAAAATTCTTGCAATGCAAATCCCTATGGTTCGGCGTTTGCAATTATTAACAGAACTTGCAATGCAACATAACTGTTCAGATAATATTACAGTCATGGCTCTTACACGTGTAAAAAATACCAGAATTTTTTGGAAAAAATAATAAAAAAGCCTTTTTCTAATGCCGAAAAAGGCTTTTTATTTAATTTAATTCTGAAAATAACAAGCAGGGCAGGTTCGGGGTACTAAAAAAGAAACCGCTTGCTTATGATTGACAATATGAAATTTTGATGTATTTGGCAAATATTCACCATCAATTGTCCAAGGTACATCTGTTTTTTCTAATAATTCAATTGTAATATCAGATGCTCGCAGGCAATAAATATTTTCTTCGTTAGAAATTTCTTTAATATCACGCAAAAATGATACTGTACGATGCAATTCTGCCAGAGACTCTTGCTTTTTTATCAGTGTGACTTCAAAATTGCCATCATCAAAACAAAAATCGCTGATATCAAGCATTCCGCCTACGGAAGCAGAATTTGTAATCATGCCAAATATAAATTCATCTTCGATTACTTCACCATCACAAGTAATTCTCATAGGATATGCCCGAATATTACTGATTTTCGTCACAGCATTCATCATATAAGCCACTGGACCTAAAATATTTTTGACGGATTGCTTTGTTTCATAAGTAACATCTGTAAATGCACCAAATGCTGCAACATAGCTAAACCCTCTATCATTCACAGTCCCGATATCAATTTTTCTTGGAATGCCGTCTAATACCGCAGAACATGCTTTTGCCATATCTTTCGGAATGGTCATGCTTTTTGCAAAATCATTCATAGAACCGCAAGGAATATAGCCAACAGGAATTGTTTGCTCTGCTTCTAACATTCCCGTTAATACTTCATGCAATGTCCCGTCACCGCCAGAACAGAAAATATAATGATATAATCCAGAATTCACGGCTTTTACAGTTGCACTTGTCGCATCTTGCACAGCTTGTGTTGGTCTAACAGTGACTTCATAACCAGCTTTTGTCATAATATTCAGAATATTTCCTAAATAATTACTTAATTCTGCTTTTCCTGCTTGTAAATTACAAATATAATAAATACGTTTCATTTGCTTCACTTGTTCTCCTTTTTATTTAAAATTTTATTTTTCATGCAAAATCCAAAAATTGCAATTACTGTTGCAATACAAGCAATTACAATACAAAGCCAATATTTTCCCTGTATTAAATTACTGCCTATTAATACAGACACAACTAAAGCTGGAAACCTTGCCAAAGCAGATAATAATAAAAATTGCTTGCCTGACATTTTTGTCAATGGTACAATATATGTCAATAAATCTTTTGGAATCCCTGGTATTAAAAATAGTACAAATACCCAAAAAGCAAGTCGTTCTTCATCTTCCAGAATAGAAAATTTTTTCATTTTTTCTTCTGAAATAAAAAAATGCACTAACGGTTTTCCAAATTTTTTTACTAATCCATAAACTGCCAGTGTTCCTAAAATTGTTCCCATAACTGTAAAAATTGTGCCAAATAATCCACCAAATAACATACCAGCTGTAATTTCCAAAGGTCCGCCTGGTAAAAAAGCAATCACTATCTGCAAAGCCATCAGTAATATAAATAATAAAGGTGCAAATATTCCAGCATGTTCTACAAATTCAGAAATTTCAGCCTGTGCAAGTTCTGTGTTAAATTGCTTGCATACGGGAAGAAAATATTTTACACTGCAATAGATTAATAATATAAAACTAAAAATTATTATCGTTTTTAAAATTAATTTTCTTTGTTTCGCCATCATAAACGCTCCTTTTCAGAATATTATATCACAAAAATCTAAAAAAATCAATAGATACAAATATCTTTTTTGTGAAAATTACATGAAAAAAATTTTTTCAAAAAAATTTTCAAAAAACACTTGACAAATGAATCAAAGTGTGCTATAATAATACATGTTGTGAGGGTCACGAAAAGAACAACAAAAAAAATAAAACAATTAAATTATGAGACACTAGCTCAGCCGGTAGAGCACCGCCCTTTTAAGGCGGGTGTCGAGGGTTCGAATCCCTCGTGTCTCATTCCATTAAAGACCGAGAAATCGGTCTTTTTTGTTGTTTCAGATAACATTGCAGAAAAAATAGTTTTCAAGGCAATTTCAAAGTCAACACACAATTCATTTCAGATAAAATGAAATAGAAAAATTTACATAAATTTTTAAAGCTGATTTTATTTTTCACGAAGTTGAAAAAAATAAAACCAGCTTTTTTATTGACCATAAGTAAACAAAGGTAATATAAGCAGAGCTAAACAGAATGTTACAAAACAATCTGAAAATTAATTTTTTTAATTAAATAATTTTTATTGTTGTAAATTTAAAAAAATAGCTATTTTACATATATGCTACGAAAAGTAGCACAAAAATATCAGAATGAAAACTATAATTGCTTGTAAATTTTCTGATTTTCTAGTATAATGGAAACATTAAATAACATAGGAGGTCGCTAAAATGACGTTTGCAGAAAAATTAAAAGAATTACGTAAGAAGACGCATATGTCTCAGGAGACACTTGCAGAAAAATTAGGTGTATCCCGTCAGGCAGTTACAAAATGGGAAACAGACAGAGGTATCCCAGATATCAGTAACATGATGATGATTTCATCTCTGTTTGGCATCAGTGTGGATGAATTTTTATCTGAGGAAAAATCGGCAGTCATGCGTAAGGGTTATCTTTATGAAAGCACGACAGAATATGATATTGATGGAGTTAAATCTTTTGATATGAAGCTTGGCGGTGCTGCTAAAGTGATTGTTATCGGCAGTAATGACGAGAAAATCAAAGTCAGACTGGCATCCGATACACTGAAAACGCTGAAACAGGATTTCAAGGTAAAAATTGATGATGTGAAGAAACGAATTGATATTGATGTGAAGCGTATGAATAAAATGACAGAGGCAACTGCAAAATCTGAACTTTTGATTGAAATTATCCTGCCGAATAAATATCTTTCTCATGTAGAGCTGAATGTCAACTGCATGGAATTACATTTGAATCATCTGGAATCCAATAACATCGAATTTACTGGAAAGACTGTCAGAATGAATGTGGATTCTGTTTCCAGTATGATTGAAGTCAACTGTAATCTGGATATGAATATCATTTGTCAGAATCTGAATGGTTCTTTTAACCTGAATCAAATTTCTGCAACTTCTGAAATCAGCATCCCGAAAAATTTTAGATTCAGAACAATTGTGAAAGGTATTGCAAATTTCGTCAGCTATCAGAAACAAGGAAAAGTGGCAGAAGATTTTTCGGACGAAGAAGCAGAAAATATCATCGAACTGAACGGAATGAAGAGTGAACTTTTGATTCAATATAGGGAGGATTAAAATCATGTATGCATACAAACCCAAGAAATTTTATTTAACAGTATTTGGCTTGACATGGCTGTTTTGGATTCTAGCAATTATATTCAATGAGGGGACTTCACTTTACATTTTCATGTTGCTTGGTCTGCTGATGCCCGCTACAACGGCAATTGTCACCGTGTTAACTTCTAAAAATCAGGCTTTGAAAGATGATTTCAAGCGGAAATTGATTGGCTTCTATCGTATCAAACCGCTAAATATTTTGCTTGCTGTCGCAATTTTTGCTATGATTGTAACAAGTTCAATTGGAATTTCTATTCTGTTTGGCGGTTCAACAAAGCAGTTTGCATTTACAGAAGATTTTTCTTTCTCAATTGGTGGGGCATCAGCATTACTGACAATTCTGGTAGCTTCTACAATCGAAGAACTTGGCTGGAGAGGTTACGGAGAAGATGCAGTGGGAGCATATCACAGTTGGTTCACAGAATCAATTATTTTTGGCTGTATCTGGGCTTTCTGGCATCTTCCGCTGTTCTGGATTCCAGGAACATATCAATATGGACTGCACAAAATGGGTGTGTTGTATGTCCTGAATTTTCTTCTAAGTGTGATTCCACTGGATTTTTTGCAGACATGGGTCTATGTCAAGAATAACCGAAGTATGCTAGCAACTATTATTTTTCATCTGTTTATCAATATCATGCAGGAAAAAATTGCCATGACTCCTGAAACAAAATGCATTGAAACATTGGTTGTGGCTATTACAGCTGTGATTATTGTATTAACAAATAAAGAACTGTTTTTTGAAAAGAAACACATTGGCAGGCTATTGGAACATCACTAAAATAAATGAATATATAATTAATTAATTATCCTTGTTTTGCTCTTGCTTCAATATCTTTGCGGAATAAAGCTTTAAATACTGTTCTAACAAGAGGCTGTATGAAAAATAATTGACTGAAAAATGCAAACGGAAAATTATAACAAACTAATTTCACCCAGTTTGCAAGTAATGTCAGAATAGAAAAACCCATGTAATATGGATAATAAAGCCATGCCGCAATAAAACTCATGACTGGACACATAATTCCCACCGTGGCACAAATAATTGCTGTCTCAAAAATAACAGGGTGTGTTGTTTTCATGTCAAATACTTTGCAGGCAAGTTTAAATGATGCTGGACTTCCGACTAACATTTCTAACAAATAAGCAAGACAGAATTCTACTAACACAATTGCCCATATAGGAACTAGTTTTCCGCATAGCATAATACCACCCTGTGCTTTGATTGCAGAAAGAACGCTTGATTCTCCAGTTACACTCATGAGCGTACTGCCATTAATCACATACAGGCTGTAAAATACATACCCATGCACTGTGATAATCACAGTCAGCAACGCAAAAATACATCTTTGAAATTGATTTCTTGGCATATAAATTTCTCCTTTTTCATAATTTCGACAAACAAAAAAAGCATGTTTCCCTTTAGAAATCTAAATACGCCGTGCCGTAATCAGATTTACATACCCAAAGGTAAAACATGTGTCGTTTGTCTTTATTCTATTGCTTAATTATTATAGCATAAAATTCTTAATTTGTCAAGCATGAAATTTATCATAAATTATATTTATCAAATAAATAATTTTCTTCATCACGAGAATCATTACTAACTTCCAGTAATAAACTCATTGACGCATTTAGCATTGTAATACTTTTAGAGTAACTATCAATCCCATTCCATAAGCTTTTTATTGCTTGCAAACTATCTAATATTACAATCTCTACCCATATCTTTTTTACTAAAATATATACTATTTCATTGTTTTTCAATTGCATACAGTTCATTATCCATTGATAGATAGCCAATTCGTCAGAATTTGCTAATATTTTAGAATCAGGTTGCTTTGTTTGAGAATAGTAACCTATTTCAGACAAATGATTCAAAATAGCTTCTAATTCAGCATTTTCAGCATGTAGTTTTAAAATAGCAATGCCTTTTAATTCTTTCAAAATATTTTTAACTTTCTGAATCATTATTTTCTTTTCTAATAATTCTCTATTTCTCAATTTTATCACCTGAATTCTAAATCAATTTTTTCATATGATACATAACTTGACAGGAAATAAAAAATATGCTATAATGAAGTCAAAATTTAGAAAGGGTTGAAAAAGTTGATTTGCAAAATTAGAAAATGGAAATTATCTGATGTATCAGATTTGGCATTAGCTCTATCTAATAAAAAAATACAAGATAATTTAAGAGATGGTTTAGCATATCCCTATACCAAACAAAATGCAACAGAATATATTCAAGCTATGCTTTCTGCTGATGAAAATAAAATTTTTGCTTTTGCTATCACAATAGATAACAAAGTAATTGGAAGTATTAGCATTTTTCGTCAAGAAAATATTCATAGACGAACTGGAGAATTGGGCTATTATATTGCAGAAAACTACTGGAACAAAGGTATTATGACCGAGGCAGTCAAACAGATTTGTGAATATGTTTTCAATCATAGTGATATCATTCGTATCTATGCAGAACCTTTTGCATATAATTTAGCTTCTTGCCGTGTGCTTGAAAAAGTAGGATTTCAATTGGAAGGCATATTAAAAAATAATGCCGTTAAAAATGGAAAAATAATAGACATGAAACTATATGCATTACTAAAAGAAAGGTGAAAAAAATTGTTACATAAAAATCTTAAGGCAATTATACATGTTATAACATTTGTTGCTATAGCAATTATTGTTTCTATTTTTCGGGAAAAATCAGATTTTCTCATGCATAATAAATTTGATTTTTTAATAGATATTTTTATTTTTATGATATACTGGATAATAACAACTTCAATAGATTGTTTTTTAGATATAAAAAATAAAAAAAAATTTGAAAACTTAAGGAGATAATTATGATTAGATTTATAGAAAAAAATCCCACAGTACAAGAATATAATTATTTAACGCAACAAGTCGGCTGGGGAGCTGAACCTGAAAATATTGTGAAAGAAGCGATTGAACATACACTTTATTCCATTTGTGCATTTGATGATGAACAAATTATCGGATATGCAAGATTAATTGGTGATAAAACTTTGTTTTTATATATTCAAGATGTTATGGTAATTCCTGGATTTCAAGGCAAAAATATAGGCTCTCAATTAATGAAATTTATTTTACAAGAAGTAGAAAGATTAAAATCTATTAGTCCTAATATTCGTACTTATTTAGGGGCTTCTAAAAATAAAGAAAATTTTTATAGAAAATTTGGATTTATTCCAAGAAATGAAGCTGATTTAGGCGAAGGAATGATTTTAATTTAAGAGGTTATCCTATGAAAAATAATAAACATATTCTTATTTCTGGTAGTTTATTTTTATTATCAAGTATTATATTTATGATAGTTACAATATTTGAATTTGAAACTAACATCATAGTAAAAAGCTTATTTGGTCTAGCTAGTATTCTTGATTTAATAAGTAGTATTGGTTTTTTTCGCACTTACGCTAAAAATAATAAAAAATTATAAGGGTGTTATCAATCATGAATCAAGAATTAATCATAAAGCCAATTGCTTATATTCATACAGATTTTAAAGAAAAATTCGGCATTCCAAGACAAAGCGGACGTGTACCAGAATTAACAGGAAAAATTATTTTCTTGCCAGAATACCGCAAACCAGAAGCTTTACGAGGTATTACAGAATTTTCACATTTATGGCTGATTTTCGATTTTTCAGAATCTCATAGGAAAAATTGGTCGCCAACAGTTCGCCCCCCACGATTAGGCGGAAATCAGCGAATTGGTGTATTTGCAAGCCGTTCACCGTTCAGACCAAATCCAATCGGCTTATCTTGTGTAAAGCTTGACGGAATGGAAAATAATAACTTGCTTGTTTCAGGCGTGGACTTGCTGGACAACACGCCGATTTTAGACATTAAGCCGTATTTGCCTTATGCAGACAGCTATCCAAACGCAATCGGAAGTTATGGCGAATTATTACAAAATTATCATCTTGAAATTAATTTTCCTGAAAAATTCCTTGCTATGATTCCAGAAGAAAAACAAAAAGCTGTGATTGCCTGTTTAGCAGACGACCCACGACCTTCTTATCAAAATGACCCTGAAAGAATTTACAGCATGCAATTTTTGGGATTTGACATTCATTTCAAAGTCAATCAAAATCAGCTTGAAGTTATTAACATAGATTCACTTGCTTAAATTATCATAATAAAGCAATTTTCTTGCCTGTTCCTGTTCACCCTCAATAAACAGACGATAAATATTTGATTTTTGAAGATAAACTTTTCCTGTATATTCGCCATAAGTATTGACACTAGTAATCACTATATTATCTTCATATAATTCAGAAATAAAGCCAAAAATATCATCTTCTTCATTCTTAAAAAAATCACAAAATAAATGCTTTTCAAAACAGATTTTAAAAATAGTTTCTAGTAAATTATCATTTGGAACTATCTCAAATTTATCAGGTTCCACTTTTCTAAGTCTGAATAATTTTTCATGACGTTGCGTATCAAGTGAATCTATTTCAAACTGCACAATATCAGTAAAAAACACGAATCCATTAGAATATCCGCCATAATTCTGCTTGCTTAATAACAAACCTGTTTCGTCCACAGCTTGAATATACCCAGTAAAAAACCAGTCAGAATCGTCTCCATAGATAGAAACCATTTGATGACGATTCATAATTTCTATTAATGCATTTAACATTTTCATATATTATTCTCCTTTTTGGAACTATCTTAAATTTAAATCTCGACCATATGAGAAATCGTAGCTTTTAGTCGATTATCATGTTCTACAGACATTTGATTTATTTCTTTATATCACAAAAAACTGCCTCTTAACAGAGACAGTTCTTTATTTCAATTTACTATACTATATCGGCACCTATCCGAATTTCCAGGTCGTCACCAACCAAGTATTTTAGACGTAAAAGAGCTTAACTGCCGTGTTCGGAATGGGAACGGGTGGAACCTCTTTGCCATCAGCACCGACTTTG
>JAAVHJ010000075.1 GCA_014799805.1 Ruminococcus sp. | reverse complement strand
CGGTCTGACTCAGTGCGCCATGTGAACATAAAATTGAACATTACTATATGCACTCAGCTTTCTGCTGAATGCTTTTTCATATTTCGTTTGCTTGGTAGCTATATATACGGTGTTGCCTAAAATTATTTTTTATTTAGTATTTTGTTTTTCAGCAAGACAAAATCAAATATATTAATCATATTATCTTGATTCATATCTGCTAATGCATATTGCCTTTGACTGATATTTTGTTTACCATGTAAATATTTTTGCAAATAGATAATATCTGTTACATTGATTGCACCATCACGGTTAATATCACCTATTTCATAAACTGGTGCTTCCCCAAGAGAGACAAATTCTCTATCATATTTTTCAGCATAAGCTTGTGCTGTGGAATTATCATAGCCGTATATTGTCGCTCTATCAAAAATTGTACAATTTTCATAATCTTCGATTTCACATTCTGGATTTTCAATTTTGATAGTTTCTAAATTTTTGCAATCAAAAGCTAGAAATTTAATTGATGTCACACTATTTGGAATAGTAATAGATTTTAAAGCAGAACAACTACAAAAAGCAGATTCTCCAATTGTTGTTACACTGTTTGGAATAGTAATAGATTCTAAAGCAAAACAATAAGAAAAAGCCCAATCTTCAATTATTGTTACACTATTTGGAATTAGGATAGATTTCAAAGATTCACAATAATTAAAAGTGGAAGCTTTAATTATTGTTACACTATCTGGAATAGTAATAGATTCTAAAGCAGAACAACTAGAAAAAGCAGATTTTTCAATTGATGTCACACTATTTGGAATTGTAACAGATGTTAAAGACTCACAACCATAAAAAGCATATTCTGCAATTGTTGTTACATTTTCTGGAATAATAATTTTTTTTTCACATGTTTGCCCATTAATTAAAATTCCATTCACAATCACAAGTGGATTTTCCTCTATTTTGTCTTTTAACCATTGTGTACGTTTAAAAGCATCACCTCCAATTGTTGTTACACTATCTGGAATTACAATAGATTCTAAAGCAAAACAATTATAAAAAGCACAAGCTTCAATTGTAGTTACACTATCTGGGATTACAATAGATTCTAAAGCAGAACAATCAGAAAAAGCATTAGCTTTAATTACTGTTACACTATCTGGAATTGTGATAGATTCTAAAGCATTACAATCATCAAAAGCATAATTTCCGATTGTCTTCACACCATCTGGAATGGTAATTTTCTTTTGTTTACATGTTTTTCCATCAATCAAAATTCCATTTATAATTACAAGTGGATTTTCCTTTCTCTTCCGTTCTAGCCATGGGGTGTCAATAAAAGTTCCGCTTTCAATTCTTGTTACACTATCTGGAATGATAATAGATTCTAAAGCAGAACATTCCCAAAAAGCCCCAACTCCGATTGTTGTCACACCATCTTCAATTATAACTTTTTTGATAGTTTTGCATAGATTATACCAACCAGGTGATGTATAATACCAATCTTCCATTGCACCAGTTCCACTAATTGTGAGTGTTCCTGTAGATTTTTCAAAATTCCAAGTTAAATTTTCTCCGCATGTACCAGAAGTTGCAAATTCTTCTGTATCTTTTGCACTCGCATAAATAGTAAATGGCATAACCTGTTTTACTACTGGCAAATTTCCTGCTAATAAGCACAATGCGGTCATACTAGCAAGCAAAACTTTTAATTTCTTCATATTGCAAAACCTCCTAATTAAATTAATATTATTAAATTTATTATACTATAAAATTAACAATAAAGCAAGCAATTTTTAATAAATTTTAAAAAAAACTGTCCCTAAAAATGAGAGACAGTTTTTTATAATTTTATTTTAATTTTTAAATTCTTAATCTATTTTAATTTCATGAATCCAACCTTCAGGAGCTTCAATCCTGCCCATTTGAATACCTGTAAGCGTATCATAAAGTTTCTGTACAGTTTCGCCCATTTTGTCCATACCAGATGGGAAATAAATTTCTTCATCATGATTTACAATCTTGCCAACTGGAGAAATAACCGCTGCTGTGCCACAAAGCCCACATTCTGCAAAGTCTTTTACTTCTTCAAATAAGACTTCACGTTCCTGTACTTCTAAGCCTAAATATTTTTCTGCAACATAAACAAGAGAACGTCTTGTAATAGACGGCAAAATGCTATTAGATTTTGGTGTTACAATTTTATTATCTTTTGTGACAAATAAGAAATTTGCACCGCCCGTTTCTTCTACTTTGGTATGTGTCGCAGGGTCTAAGAACATATTTTCATCAAAGCCATTTCTATGAGCATCCATAAGTGTATGTAAACTCATTGCATAATTTAAACCAGCTTTAATATTACCAGTACCATGAGGAGCGGCTCTGTCTAAATCGCTTACACGAAGTGTAATTGGCTTTGCACCGCCTTTGAAATAAGGACCTACTGGAGTCGCAAAAATTCTGAATTGATATTCATCAGCAGGTTTTACGCCGATAACAGAATTAATGCCAAATAAAAATGGTCTTAAATATAAAGTCGCACCACTGCCATAAGGTGGAACAAAATTAGCATTTGCCTTTACAACTTGGTCAACAGCATCTAAAAATCTTTCTTTTGGAAATACAGGCATTTCTAATCTTTGTGCAGAAGATTCCAAACGCTCTGCATTTAAATCAGGACGAAATGTCACAATTTTGCCATCTTTCGTTGTATAAGCTTTGAGACCCTCAAAAACAGTTTGTGCATACTGGAGAACACAGGCACACTCGCTCATAGTAATCGTTGCATCTTCTGTGAGTGAGCCATTATCCCAAGCACCATTTTTGTAATTGGCAACATAACGCTTGTCCGTTTGCATGTAGGAAAAGCCTAAATTGCTCCAATCAATGTTTTTCTTTTCCATAAAAAAACCTTCTTTCAAAAAAATAATTTATATATATTTTGCAATCAAGTCACCCATTTCAGAGCATTTTATTTGTTTGCAACCTTCAGACATAATATCTCCAGTGCGGTAGCCATCTTCCAGAACTTGTTGCACAGCTTTTTCAACAGCATCAGCTTCTTCTTGCAAATCCAATGAATATTTTAATAACATTGCACCAGATAAAATTGCGGCAATTGGATTTGCAATATCTTTTCCAGCAATATCTGGAGCTGAACCGCCACTTGGTTCATATAAGCCAAATTTTGTTTCATTCAGGCTGGCTGATGGTAACATTCCCAAAGAACCTGTTACCATTGCGGCTTCATCAGATAAAATATCACCAAACATATTTTCTGTTACCATAACATCAAATTGTGCTGGGTCTTTTACAATTTGCATAGCCGTGCTGTCAACAAGAGCATGTTCTAACACGACTTCTGGATAATCCTTTGCAACTTCAGACACAACTTTTCGCCATAACCTGGAAGAATCTAATACATTTGCCTTGTCAACACTTGTTACTTTTTTACGGCGTTTCATAGCTACTTCAAATGCTTTTATCGCAATTCTTCTGATTTCGTTTTCGTTATAGGACAGTGTATCTATTGCTGTTGTCACACCATTAATAGATTCTGTTTTGCGTTCACCGAAATATAACCCACCAGTTAATTCACGCATAATTAGCATATCAAAGCCTTTACTGCTAATATCTTCTCTTAGCGTACAAGCTTCACGCAATTGTGGATATAATACACACGGTCTTAAATTTGCAAACAAGCCTAAGGATTTTCTAAGTTTTAGCAAACCTGCTTCCGGGCGAAGATGTGCTGGAAGTTGATACCATGGTGAAGTTGTCGTATTACCGCCAATAGACCCCATTAATACAGCATCACTTTCTTGACAAGCTTTAATTGTATCATCTGTGAGAGGTTCGCCATAAGCATCAATTGAACAACCCCCCATTAACAGCTCCTGATATGTGAATACATGATGATATGTTTCAGCAATTTTGTCCAGTACTTTCATTGCCTGTGTCACGATTTCTGAACCAATGCCGTCACCTTTTATTACTGCAATTTTATGATTCATAAATTTAACCTACCTTTCAAAATATTTCATACTGTTTTTATTATACTACTCATATCACAAAATGTCAATCATTTTTTGATATGATTTTTCTAAGATATTAAAATAAAACTTGACAGATTTAAAAAAATATGTTAAAATAAGCTAAAATAAATTTAAATTTAATTCTAGGAGGAAATTTTTTATGAATGAAATTTTAGATATCATGAAAAAAAGACGTAGTTGTCGTGATTTTAAATCAGATATGCTTCCGGATGAAATTATCTCACAAATTTGTGAAGCTGGGACTTATGCACCAACTGGAAAAAATTTCCAGTCGCCAATTATTATTGCAGTAACAGATAAAAAATTGCGTGATGAATTATCTGCTATGAACGCTAAAATTATGGGAAAAGAAGATTTTGACCCATTTTATCATGCACCAGTGATTTTAATTGTTCTTGCGGATAAAACGATACCAACACATGTTTATGATGGCAGTCTTGTCATGCAGAATTTAATGCTTGCAGCAGAAAGTTTAGAGATTGGAAGCATTTGGATTCATCGGGCAAAAGAAGAATTTGAAACACAACAAGGGAAAGCAATTTTAAAACGCTTAGGCATTACAGGTGAATATGAAGGCATTGGACATTGTGCAATTGGTTACGCAAACAGTGAACCAAATGCACCATCTCCAAGAAAAGAAAATTATATTTATAAAATTTGAGATAAAATAATTGCTTTTATCCCAGCATATCAAAAAAGTCTAGTTTTTACTAGACTTTTTTTCAGGATGATTTATTTTTAAAAATACGATGAATAAATTTTAAAATCAGCCAATAGGAATGACTGCTTTCTGGCATTGCGTGTCTTAACACAGTATAAATATGAAACATTTCTGTCTGTACATCACATATGACAGGAATATGCAAACTTTTTAATTTATGAGCAATTGTAAGCGTATCACATAATAACATTTCATCACTGCCGACTGTGAATAGCATTGGCGGGAAATTATGATATTCTGCAAATACGGGTGAAACATAGGGATTTTTTCTATTAATATCGCCTAACCAAGAATAAATTTCACTATTGTGCAAAGCAATTCTCTTTTGCTGGGTTAATTTCTTGCCGATTTCACCAAATTCTATATCTTTACTGTAATTAAATATAAAACTTTCGCTACTCCCTGTCATATCACCCCATACAGAAATACAAAATGCTCCTGCTGGTAATTTTTGTTGATTATCTCTTAATTTTAACATCATAGCAAGTGCTAAATTTGCTCCTGAAGAATCACCACTAAGAATAATATTTTCTGGCAAATAGCCTTGTCTTTGTGTTAAATTATTCCATAAATCTAAAGCTTCATTTAATTGCACAGGATATTGGTATTCTGGAGCAAGTTTATAATCTAAAAAAATAGTTTCAGCTCCACCAGATTCCTGATAGAAATCTGGTGCAAATTTTTTATAAAAATATAATAATCCTGCAATATATGCTCCACCATGAAAATATAAAATTAATTTGCCATTTTTAGAACTATTTTTCTTTGTAATGCGTTCATATTTTGTGCCTGTTGGGGTTTGTTCCTGCGATAATGCAAAGCCTTTCGGACAATAATTATTTACAGCAATTTGATTTATTTTTTTCAATCTTTGTACTAAATTTGAATTCTGCACAGGATTGAAATTACTAAATTTATTTACAATTTTTTTATAGAAAATTCCCTCAAAAGATGCCATGTTTTCACCTGATTTCTGAT
>JAAVHJ010000074.1 GCA_014799805.1 Ruminococcus sp. | reverse complement strand
CGGGGTCGCGCTCGGTCTGGCAGAAAAGGAGGAAGGCGTCGAGGACGGGCTTCAGGTCTTCTTCGGAGAGGGAGAAGGTGCGGCGGAATGATTCGGCCCATTGGGGCTGGGAGTGGAGCCAGGCTATCTCCTCTTGGAAGGAGGACCATTGGGCGGGAGGCGGGGACACCTGCGACAAACCGGCTGCGCTTTCGGGGATTGAGCCCGCAAGCGGGCTCTGCACTGACAGAGACGGCGCTGACGGAGAGGGCGCGGGACGGGCGGGTTCGGGGGAGACGGCGGGGTTGGTGGCGGGGCGGTGGGAATTTACCAGGCCCCTACCCTTTCGGGCATCGGGGGTGCGCTTGGCCGTTGTGGCGGCGGGCGGGATGGTATTGGGCTCGGCGGGCGTAGTGCACCCGGCGCTTGCTTTGCGGGGACGGCCTCCTTTTTTGCCGTTGGCGAAGCGCGCATTATTTCGGTCGATGACGGGGCGCATGAGGGCGAACATGCTGAGGGTGATGGGGCCTGCGTCCTGCGGAAGTTTACCCTCAAGTGCGTACTCTATTACGCATTGCAAAACTTCCTGCTGGATCTCTTTTGACTGGACTTTTATCGCGCTCCAGAAGCTGCGGTAAAAGATGAATGAGTCTCTTTCCATTTTGTCTATCTCTGTATAGATGGCCATCGTCGTGCCCCACTCCCTGCTCCTGAGGTGAGTGACCCGCACGGGCGATCCTGCCTGTGTTGGAAAATTTGTTTATATTTCTCGGATTCTGATTCCGTGCACGTGGAGCATCAGTTTCCTTTTGATGATGTAGGCGTCTGTGCGGACGCCTTTTGTGTCTTCGACGATGGTCTCGCCGGTGGCGAGGTCGCGGTAGACGAAGTCGGCTATGTATTTGCAGGCGCGTTCTATGCAGACCTTTTTGGGGGCGGCGGGGGCCACCTTCGACAAACCGGCTGCGCCTGTGGGGGATGGCGGCGGGGGAAGCTCGGCGTATTGGGCGGGGATGAGGAGGAAGGGGACTTGCTCGCGGAGGTCGGAGATGAGGCCGGCTCGCTGTCGGATTTTGAGCTCGGCGGCTCGGCGGTGTTCGCGGCAGGAGGCGTGGCCTCCTGTGGGGCGGGCGCCGGATTTGTTTTTTCTCTGCCCTCCGCGGGCAAATGGATTGGGGGATTTACTCATTGAGGGAGTTTGGGTTTGAGTTTGGTAACGAGGGTTTTTATCATGTGGGATCTGCTGACGTATTTCTGGATGGAGAGGCCGGCGAGGGTGTCGTAGATCTTCGCGGCGTCCTCCAGATATTTTATGGCGGTGCGCAGGTCGGTCTTGCTGATGTCTGCCATGGGGTCAGGATTTATAGAAGCCTTGGAAGCGTACCGTGCCTAAGTATTCGGGGGATTTGATGAGACCGTCACCGCGTCCGGCAAGGGTCTCGGCTCCTTCTTCGTCGAGGACTACCTTGGAGTCTACGGCTTTGGGGACCCGGAAGCATACTTGAACGGGGAAGTTGACCTTGGCGTCGCCGGTGATCACTTTGGTGGAGGCGCGTTGGGTGGCTGCTATGATTCGGTAGCCGAGGGAGCGGCCTTTCTGGAGGAGCATCTTTAGATTTTCTTCCAGAGATTTCTCGCGGCCTGTCACTCTCATCTCGTATTTGGGGATGGGGAATCCGAGGGGTCCTCGTTTGGTGCCGACTTCCACTTTTTCGCGGATGTCGAGTTCTTTGCCTGAGCGTGCGGAGGAGACGGCGTCGGCAAACTCGTCGAAGACTATGAGGGTCTTTTCGGCGGGGCCTCCGGTCTTGGCACGGGATTGCATTTCGGCAACGAGCTGCTTCATCCGGGCTTCAATGTCTTCGATGTCGGTGATTATCTCACAGCCGGGGAGGGTGCCGAGGAATTCGTATTTAGGGTCGAGGACGATGATGCGGTCTACTCCGGCGAGGCGGGCGTATTCGATCGTGGAGCGCAGGCATACGGATTTGCCGGAGCCTGTGGCGCCGCAGACGAGCATGTGGGGTGTGGATTGGTTGGCGATATCCCAGTAGATGGGGTTGCCGAAGTTGTCGAGGCCGAGGGGAATCTTTGTGCCGGAGAGGTAGCGGGCATCCCATAGGAGGGTGTCGGCGGAGCGGCGGGGGGCTTCGACGCAGAGGTAGGATTTGCCGTCATGTACGGTAAGGGAGGGGAGGATACGTACGGAGGAGACGTTGAGGGCGTTGGCGATGTCGAGGGCGTGCTGTGCGATGTTGCGGATCATCACGCCTGCTCCGATCTCAAGCAGGTAGGAGACGGAGGAGTAGGAGCCGAAGGTGTGGGGCACCTTGACGAGGATTCCGAACATACGGAGGGTGTGTTCGATTTTTTCTTGGTCTGTCATATCTTCGCGGAGTTCATAAGAGATAAATGTAGCCGCATGCTTGCGGAATGATTTGATTACTTTGGGAGAGACGGTGACGGTGGAGGCGTCGCGCACCTTGCGACGCCGGGAGGAGATGAGGTCGCGTTTGTGTTCGGGGAGGAACAAGAAGTCGTCGATGTCGGCTAGAAGGGTGCGGGCCCAAAAGTCGTAGAGCTCGGCCTTGTCGGTCATGGGGTCGGCGTCGTTGATGGTATAGAGGTAGTCGGGCTCGGAGGTGGCCTGTATCATGCGGCGCAGGGGCTCGTAGAGTATGGCTTCGTAGAGGCGGCGCGTGTCGGGGTCGAGCACGATCACGTTCTTATGGAGCTGGGGGGAGGCGTCCTTGTTGCGGGAGTGTTTGTTCTCCATGTACCAGACTTCATCGACGGGGAGGGAGGGATTGTGGTATTCCCAGGAGAGCGCATAGGTGATGGCTTGTTTAGCTCCGGTGTATGCGAGTTCCTGCGCGTCGGTGTAGGATGTCTTGGATTTGTGGTCGATGATGACGCGGCGTCCGTCCTTGAGCTCGACGACGAGGTCGAGCTGGCCGTGGCAAGGAAGGGGGATGTCTACGCCGTTGATTACGAGCCATGAGTCGGTGCGCAATTCTACGGCAAGGATGCGTTCCACTTCTTCGAGATAGAGGGAGCGTTCGGAGTAGAAGTTGGCGATGAGGGCGTTGGCTGTCTTTGTGGCTGTCTCGATGCAGGAATCTACGGTGGGTGTCTTTTTTCCGAGTTTCCAAGCGTTGGCGGGGGTGTCGTCGATGATGGTCCATGCTGCCTCTTGCATTTCGGATATGGAGAGCTCGGAGCCGGTGTCGCGAAGAGCCTCGAAGTATTTTTGCAGGGCGGCGTGGTAGGCTGTGCCGGCTACGGTGGTGGCGGAGCGGCGCGAGGGTTCGCGGTAGATGTATCGGCGCTCGAATTCTTTTTCGTTGCGGGCGAATGTGGCTACTGCGGAGTAGGACCATGAGTCGATGAGAAAGTCGGAGAAGTGGGTTTCCAGGGCATCGGCATCGAGCAGGGCGTATTTGTTTATGGCGGAGGTCATGGCATGTCGAACATTGAGGATGGTTTATTGGTCTGCGTGGCTTTTTGCGTGTCGGCCTGTGCTCTTTTTTGCCGAAGGCGCTCTTTGGCTTCTTCCGCGTTTTGGGATACCTTGGCTTCGGTGTGGATGGGTTCGGCCTCGGCGCTGGGGACGGCGGAGAGATCTTCGTAGGTGGTGTCAACTACGATGTCCTGTTCTTCTTCCATCGTCCGGAATCCCATCGACATTTCGGGGGCGTAGACTCGTTGCCAGAAGGCGGCGGCGCGGTAGGAGAGCATGAGCATGGGCATCGTGACCCATTTGGAGCCGTTCTTGACGTACCATCCCTCTTTGATAGCCATCTCGATTGTGACGGCATCGGATTCGAGGACTTGGCCTGTAGCTTTCTCTACGGCGTAGGCGACACATTCCCAATTTTCGATGCCGGTGGCGTCGAATTCTTTTACTACGGTTGTTTGGCGCTTTTTCTGCGGGTCGTACTCTGTGGCGTTGTATTTGATCTTGCCTTGGAGGGGGCCGAGGTTACGCTTGCGGTAGCGGATGTTGGAGAAGCGGCCGCAGGTGTTGATGGTGGCGATGAGGAATTTGGATGCCCAGGAGGGATTGCCGTTGACTATGTAGAGGTTTTGCATGACGGCGAGCGCGGGGAGGTTCATGCGCTGGGCGAGGTCGAGGGCGATGATGCAGTTGCCGATATTGCCGCGGTAGGTGGTGGGCACGACGGTGGATTCTGCGTAGGGCTTCGCCACTCGCTGCATGGCCTCGAACTGGCGTTGCATCTGTCCGGCTACGGAGGCGTTGTATTCGGCGTTGGAGCGAGTCTGCACGAGTTGCAGATTCATGTTGGCGAGCTGTAACTCTTTGTCGAGGGCTTTCTTTTCTTCTGCGGGTTCGACGGGGGCGGTGTTGGTTGTTTCCATTTCGTTTGATTTGGTTTGATTTGGTTTGTGGCCCGGGCGTTAAAGCTTGGGACCGGTTCAGAAATTGGGAGGGAGGAGGGATTATTCGGGGTTGAGGAGGAGGCGGAGGTCTTTGCCGGGGCGGAAGCGGACGGTACGGTGGGCGGGGAGAGGGAGGGGTTGGCCGGTGCCGAAGTGGCGGGCTGTGCGGGCGGGGACGTCGGCGGGGGCGAGGGTGCCGAGGCCGCGGATGGTGATTTCTTCTCCGCGGACAAGTGTCTCTTTGATGATGCGGATGGTGCCGTCGACGGCTTGGAAGGCGACCGAGATGGGGAGGCGGGAGGAGACGGCGAGTTCTTTCGCGAGTTCGTTTTTTGTCATGGGGGGGGGTGTTTTAGATTCTTTTTTTTATGATGTGGGTAGCGGCCAGGGAGGAGATTTCGGAGGCGGTGGGGACGTGTGAGCCAAGGAGCCATGTCTCAAGCTCGGATTTGAGAAAGGTGATTCTTCCTGCATCGTTGCGGTAGTGGGGTATCTGGCGTGAGGATACGAGGTGGCGTATGCGGGATTCGGATTTCCCGAGCATGGCGGCGGCTTCTTTGACGGAGAGGACGTCTTTGACTCCGATGGAGAGGAGGGATTCTATGCGGGCGAGGCGCTGTTCGATGTTTGTCATATTTTGCTTTTTTGATGGTTGATATTTTTTTCTCGGGCTGAAGCCCTCGCACGGAACCATAGTGGCGCGGGGGATGGGCTCGGGGCCGGGAGAGGGAGGGGCCGGAGGGGGCCTTGGTGGGCATGGGGGCCGCGAGGCCGGCCCATGCCCTAAGAAACAATAGTTCCAACTTTGGGGGTTTCGCCCTCCTCTGAGGGCCGGGGTCCTCGCGGATTACCCGTCAAAAGACACTATTATCGGCCTCGGGGTCTGTCGGCAGATGCCGGGGCCTTCCTAACCTTATCTGTGTGTGTGGTAAGATATATCCGTTGCCGGATCTCCGGGGGCGGGCCATCGCGGCCGGCCGCCGGATAGGGTAAAAAAGATTGAAAACTTGCGATTCTCATGAAATTATTCTACGATCATTCTACAGGTAATAGTCCTCGTATTTGTCGTCCTCTTCTTCCCCGCTTCGGAGGGCGGCGATGATGCTTTCTATGTGGAGCCATAGGGAGGGGTACCAGCGGGGGAAGCGGTAGGCGGCGGCGAAGGCGGCGAGGCCTGCGAGCTTGGAGAGGATGAGGGTGATCATCCAGCGGGGGGAGTCGGCGGCGGGCTCGGAGAAGATGCCGACGATGGCGATGAGGAGGAGGAAGGTGAGGAGGAGACGGGCGATGATGTTCTTTTTCATTGTCTTGGTGGTGTTTGATATTTTACTTTTTTGAAGACGTGGCCGGATTCGAACCGGCGCTCGCGGGCGCTACTCCGCCGCTCTACCTGACTGAGCTACACGTCTTGCCAGCTTTACAGCTACCTAAAACCAACTTTCTACCTCAAGTATCTTTGGGAGAGGGGGGAGCGGCGGTAGTGCATGGGGGCTCGGGTGAGTATTCGACGAGGCGGGAGAGGGGGACGCACCAGCGTCCGCGGATTGTGATGCGGGATTGGGTGCAGGCGCGGCAGACGGGGTTGGTGTGATCTGTCATATCTCTATTGCGGGGAGGTGGTTGAGGGCTGTTTCTTCTTCTGTGGATCCTCGCCATGTGTCGAGGTATTCGTCTACGTGTACTTGGCTGTGGTCCTCGGGATCGTAGCCTCGGGCGGCGCAGAAGGCGTCCCATGATGCTTCGCGGGGGGAGGAGGAGGGGGCGACGAGGAAGTGGTTGATGGCGGCGATCGTGGCGGCTCCGCCGAGAAGGCCGAGGAGGAGGGGGAGGAGGTTGTCTTTGAGTCTGTTCTTCATTGTGCGTTTGTTTTTGGCGGGGTTAGAGGGATTCATAACAGAGGTCGCGCAGCTCGTAGTAGATACACATGAGGCGGTATTTGGCTTCGTTGGTGTCGGCCTCGGGGACTAAGTAGCGGCGGATCGATTCGAAGTTCCAGCGGCGCATGTCGTTGGCGCGGTCTATCAGGCGGAGGTCGTTGGGGGTCATGCGGTGCGGGTTATGGTGACGGTCTTTGACTGTCGGTCGGTGCTGGTGGTAAAGGTCTTGCTCCACTCTACGCCGAAGCGTGAGGCTATAGCGCTGACGTATGCTCGGCGGGCGAGGGGGAAGGCTTGGCTCTCCCCTACTGCCATCTCGCGCAGAATCGCGAGTACGGGTTTTGTCCGGGTTGGTGTTGCCATGATTTGCTTGTTTGTTTGATTGTTTG
>JAAVHJ010000073.1 GCA_014799805.1 Ruminococcus sp. | reverse complement strand
TTCACGACACACAAACAAACACAGAAAATTTGTACTCAGGGTTTCCCTCCTTTGTGCTATTTATAATTTAAAATATAACCAATATTTTTTATATGATAGAAGGTTTTCGAACAGGTCTATTATACCACTTTTCTCACTTTGAAAAGATACTGAACAGGCTCTTAGAGAAGAGTGTATTTGCTGATTGTATATATTGATTTATACTACATCTAATCCAGTTGAAACGTATGGCTCAACTGGATTTTTTTCTTAAGTTTGGCACTAATTTGTACCACAATTAAGTAGCTCATGGTGTGTTAACTGATGAACAATGAAAATCAGCAAACAACGTAGTAAAGCCATAATCGAACATATTGAGTAAGCTGAGAAACGATAAAAACTCCTTTGTAAATCCTTATAACCCCATGAAATAAAGAAAAAAAATCAAGGTCACTAACCCACGTAATCATGGTGATTATGTAGGTTGTACTTTCTATTACAGTGAGTTTGCCTCCCCATCAATGAAAAAATATAAACATAATGAAGCAGGAAAGAAATGTTTTTCACACTTGCATTTATAAGCTGGATGATGTATAATGATAAAAAGGCAGGTGATGAAAATGTATAAACTTATTCCAAATCAAGCAATAAAATTATTTGAGGATATTAGTGAAAGTAAAGAATTGCGTGACAGGAAGCGGAGACTTGAAATTGAAAATGAATCAGCTGACGAGGAATTGAAAAGATTGATTCTATTGCATCTTAAAGAAATACGACTCCTAAACACCGAAAAGGGAAAAAAAATTAAAAGAGACTTTGGAAGAATTTTGAAAGCAAATAAAAGAGACAATGAGGAGGTTACAATGGAAGATATTGATTATGAAATATACAAGTATATTAATAAACTGGCAGACGAATATATAGAGCTTGATGAATTACTGAAACAAAATTGCCTTACATTTGATGAGGCACTCTCGCAGGCAAAGCAGTTCAGAGAAAAGTTTTATAATTTGCTCACAGAATATTCTATCGGTAGTCAAAATCTTGTTGTTACTTGTTATGACTTAATAGAACATATCAGTCAACAACCTGACAATCCAGACTTGCAGTATCTTTATTTATGTGTGATGACAGATTTCGGATTATTGAATCAATTGAACTATTATGAGCGCACAGAAGAAGTGGAAATTAGAAATTATTTCAGTCAGCATGAATTGATGAAAGAACTAACAGAATTTTGGAAATCTCAGTCAGAAAATATCAGGAAATATCAAGAATTGCAGGAATATCTGAAAAAACCTATATCTGTGAAAAATAATAGTAAGTATGAAGAAGATTTCGATTTACTGTATCAGCTTACAATACAGCATACTTTTTTGCATGATAGCATAAAAAATAAGGTCTATAAAGATAATCTTAATGATTTACAAATGTATATTAACAATGATGAAACATTAAGACTTGTTAAGCCATATATCATTTTTGCTGTGCTTGCAAGAAAAACTGGTATGATGTTGAAACGAGAGCGTTTTATACCCAATATAAAAGCTGTTTTTCAGTATCAGGAATATAATATTTATAAAGACAATGGCAAGAATTTCAGTCAATATGTGTCAAAAGTGGAGCTATATGACCATCTTCAGAGAGCCTATATAGATGATAGTGATGTAGATATGGAATTATGCGATTTCTGCTTTGCAAACCTATCACCATTAAGCGAATGGTATTACAGGAAATGCGAGTGGAATCAAAATATACCAATGAATTTAAAAACAAAGATACTAACAGTAATGCCCAAGTCGTTTCCTTATATTTTGAGCTATGAGGAGTATGATGAGCTGAACGAAGACGAAATTGAGTTATATACAGAGGCAGTAGCAAAACTGCAAGAAAAAATGTTACAGGTAGCAGAAAAATTTCTGAAAATATAATTGTCAAGATAAAACAGTTCCGAAATTTTTTATTTTTTTCGGAACTGTTTTGTATTCTATTTTTTTCAGATTTGTGATAGAATAAAATCATCATCTAGTAAGGAGGAAAACTTATGGAAATTTTGATTTTGGTCTATATGGCATTAGGGTATTGGGCAACAGGCAGGACAATCTATGCAAACAAAATACTCATTGGCAGTGGCAATGCAATTTTCGGCAGACGGCTTGTAATGGGCTTTCTTTTTGGCTGGGTACTGATTCCCTGGGCAATCATCAAATTATTTTTGGGAGGCTGATGTGAATGCTAATGAATGGCGAGGTACTGACTAATCTTGCTGACCTGAAACGATGCTTCTGCTTGGATGAACTGCTGTATAGTTACTATAACGGCGAACTGGAAATCTTTCTTGATAAAATCGGAGAACATGAAAAGGCAAAAAAATCAGAAATATTTCTAAAAGTAACGCTATGCTTCTGATACATCTTTATGAGATTTTCGGACTAGATTTGAATATGTCGGAAGAAGAAATAAGAGAATCCGCTATTCTGAAGTAACTGCTTTTACATAGGCATTTACAATTGTAAGAAGTTCACTGCGTGATTTTTTGGGACATTTCCGAATCAGCATATGCATCATTTCTGTTTCAGAGGAAGTATCTGTTTCGTTGCCGAAAAGAATGTAATCGGTACTCAGGCAGAGCAGTTCCGAAAGTCTCGCAAGTGTTTGGATTGAAACGCCTTTGATTCCCAGCTCAATATCCGAACAGAATTTTGCAGAGACTTCAAGTTTTTCGGCAAGCTGTTCCCTTGTGTATCCTAAAAGTTCTCTCTGTCGGCGTATCCGCTGTCCCATTAATTTATAATCTATAATTTTCATGTGGTATGTCACCTCGTTTTTTGTATATAATTACTATAATTATATAATAATTTTTGTAATATATAAATTAACTTAAAGTGTTGACGAATTAAAACTTTTAGTGTATAATATAATTATATGAATTTTATTGAGGAAAAAGGTGATTTTTTGGATAAAAATTTAGGCATTGCGCAAGATTATGACCGTTCAAATTATGATTCAGCAAGTGCTAAAAAAGCGTATAAAGAAAAAGTTTTCGGTGATAGTGCAGTTATAACAGACTCCACAACAGGAGAAATTCTGCACAAAAGTCAGACTGCTGCACAAAAAAAATACCACATGAAAAATGCTGATGGTGAAAATGTTTCTAAGAAATGGGCAGAACATTCAGCAGAGACAGACCATATAAATTCACTAAAGTCTATCCATGACAAAGTAAAACATAACCCTTTTCTTTCAGATGATGATATACAGGAAATTGCAAATTGTGACGCAAATTTAAGAGTACTTCCTAAATCATTGAATGCTTCCAAGGGTGAAAAAAGTGACATTGAAATTATTTTTGATACTGACAATGGACTTTCATTAAAAGGCAGAGTGCATTTAGCAGGAGAAAAAATAAAATCAGATACTGTACTAACAGAAAAATTGATAGCTCGTACTGGTGAAAATATCGGCGGTTTAGCAGTAGATTCTGCAAAAAAAAGCGTTGAAGATAATGCAATGAAATTTGTGCGGTATGGAGTTGACCATATTGCAGATGTAGCAACAGGTGAAAAAACTCTTGAAGATGCTGTTGCAGATGTTGGAGCATTTGCAGTAGAAACAGTTGGAAAAGATGTAATAAAAAATGTTGCAGATTCAGCAGGAGAAAAAATAAAATCAGACACTGTACTGACAGACAAATTGATAGCTCATACTGATGAAACTATCGGCGGTTTAGCAATAAAAAGCATTGAAGATAATGCAATGAAATTTATGCGATATGGAGTTGACCATATTGTAGGCGTAGCAACAGGTGAAAAAACTCTTGAAGATGCTGTTGCAGATGTTGGAGCATTTGCAGTAGGAACAGTCGGAAAAGATATAATAAAAAATGTTGCAGATACAGCAGGAGAAAAAATAAAATTAGACACTGTACTGACAGACAAATTGATAGCTCGTACTGGTGAAACTATCGGTGGTTTAGCAGTAAATTCTGCAAAAAAAAGCGTTGAAGATAATGCAATGAAATTTATGCAGTATGGAGTTGACCATATTGCAGATGTAGCAACAGGTGAAAAAACTCTTGAAGATGCTGTTGCAGATGTTGGAGCATTTGCAGTAGAAACAGTCGGAAAAGATGTGATAAAAAATGTTGCAGATTCAGCACTTGTGAATAATACTGTTTATCAGTCATTGAAAAATAGTGGTGCATTGGGACAGCTGATACAAGTTGGTGCAATTGTTGCAGAGTCGACATCAAGACTTATTGATGGTGAAATTACGGCTGATGAATTTATGCTTGAAATAGGGGACAAAGGGGCGACAATGGTTGCACAGATGATAGGCAGTGAAGTAGGTGCAGTTGTGGGTGAGATAATTGGTATATCAGCAGGCGGAATTTTAGGAGCAGGTGCTGGTGAAATTATTGGACGTGCTATAGGTACCATGATTGCTACTGTTGCCTGCAATGTCATTATTGCAGTAAGAACAAATATTATAAATAATCTGAAATCACTTGATGACTATAAACTAAAAGAAAAGGCAATTCGCAAGCTGGAAACAGAAGCAATTGCAGAGATGGAATATCAAAGGCAGAAATTCCGCAATATAGTTGAAAATGAATATCAGAAATGGGATAAAAATATCGAATCAGGATTTGATATGATAATTGTTTCAGCCTGCAAAGAAGTATACGATTTGCAGGGAATTATTAATGGTCTTGACAAAATTTTATCTGTTTTTGGTAAATCTGTTATGTTTAAAAATCTTGACGAATACGAGTTACAGCTTGATATGCCATTGAAACTTAATTTTTAAGGAGGGATTACATTGCTTATAGAATTAGCAACACTTGGTGTACTAGCATATAGTGCAGACAAGTCAAACAAAATGGACCAGCAAGCACTTGCAAAACGTTCAAAGGCTTACACAAGAGAAGCAGAAGCATGTGACCTTGTTAATCAGAAACGCAATACAGCAGACAAGAAAATGCAGATTGTTGCAAAAAGAAAACGTGCTGTCATTGAGTCTACCTTGCCACGATTTGTTGAGGTATACCAGCAGATTCAGAAAATTGACCTTACTATTTCTGATAAAAATGAGCTTGCCGTATATAATAATTTTCGTTCAAGCGGAGTATTGCAGTCAATGCAGACTGTAACAACAAAACAGCTTACGGATAGACAGCTTATAGTAGAAGTAGTTTTCAAGGGCATTGCAGGTTCTATGATTGCAGATTCAGAAAGAAATCTTTCAGCTGCAAGGAGTCAGTTAAGTGCTGCAAATGTAGTGTATTCACAGGCACGATCTGTTGCAGAAGTCTATGATGCAATTATTGGACGTGCTGAAAGAATCTCAAGTCTTATTATGAGAATGAATGCACTATTTTTAGGCTCAATTTCAGAAACTGAAAGAATAATTGCACAGAATGGCACTAACGTCAAAACATATACAGAGCAGGATAAAGGCGTACTCATGACCTGTGTCAACATTGCGGCGGTGATGGCAGATGTTATAAATATCCCTGTACTTGATGAAAACGGTGAATTGTGTAAGTCTGCTATCGAAATGATTCAAACTGGTGAGGCTTACCTTGAACAGATGAATGAAATAATAGATCAATAAGCAAAAGGAGTAAAAATTATGAGACAAATTATTATTAATGAAAAATGCAATGGCTGTGGAATGTGCATTGTGAAATGTCCAAAGTATTTTGAAGAAAACGCTGATGGTAATGCACAGGTTATCAAAGGTGTACTTGCTGAGAATGACACAGTACTTAATACTGTAATCTCTGAATGTCCTGTAAAAGCAATCAGTCTTGGCAATAATGTTAACAAAAAACAGCTGATAAAAGAAGAACTCGATAAGCTCAAAGCACTTGCAAACGGTCTGGCTGTTAATAGAGATGATATAGCTTTTACAGATGGATATTCTTGTATAACTAATTTCCCATATATCGGCAGTAGCAGATATGAATATAGAAGTTCTTCATCAGCTGAGAGTGCTGGTCTTGATGCTTTTACTTCAAGAGCATATTCTCAGATTGACAGCAAGATTCTTGACTGTATAACTACTTATCGTGTGAATGTAATCAAGCCATACTATTCAACGGATGAAAGAAGTATATACACACAGTTCAATAAAAAAATTTCTGATATACTTACTGCTGTTGCTAATCTTGTCGACAAGGATAAACTTCCGTCTGATTTCTGTAATCTTGACGTTTATCCTGACAGAGATATAGTTTGGAAAATGCTTGAAAAAGGTGAGATTGTCGGTGAAAATTTTGTAGGCATTGTAAAGAGAGAATTTGAATATAGTGCTTCTTATTACAGAACGTACATTGATTATGATGATACTGAAGTTACAGAATATGGTAGAGGTATGTTTGGCAGAGACAGAGAAGTAACCAAATACAACTACAACGCTCAGGACGCTGTAAATGAACTCAGAAGCGATTTGCAAGACGCTGTAAGATATGCAAAAAGCGATATTGAGGAAGCTACACTTGGCTATATAAAAGGAATTGTTAATAATTACAATCAGAAACTGAAAACTTGTTTGAATCAGAAAATCAGGATTGTCGAATCGGCAATAAGCAAATTACAATAAACAACATTTAATGTCGCTGTCATTGTATTTTAATGACAGTGACATTGTTTATAAGGAGTAAAAAGATGAAGATTGAAGATTTAGTAGAAATTCATTTAAGTAAGTATAGCGACAAATTTTGTATTTATACTGAAAAAGAATTAGAAAATCTTAATGATGTTAGTATGTAATGCTTTGTGATAAAGGGATTGCTAAGATATGTTGCAAAGCAATAAAAAACAGTACACAAAAAGCAGATTTTTCATGTTAAATATGTCAGTATATCTCATAATACGTCTTATCACCACTGTAGTTGACGGTACAGATACTAAAGAAGGCAGCTACAGCAAACTTGTGACCACAATAAAAGCAGCAGTTGCCGAAGATTTTTCGGAAACGTGAGTTCGATAAAAAGATTAATCAGTAAGACATAGAAAATCTTTTTTCACAACAGAAACAGAACAAACAGAAGGTTTTTTAGCAAAAAAGAATAAGCAGCTAAGGCAGAAACAAAGTTGACAAGGAAATTAGCCATACTACGATGTCTGGAATGTTCGATATTACAGATGTTTTTCAAAAAATCATTGACAGATTAAATTACAGTACGTTTGCGGAGCATCAGTCTGTCATATAAATTTATCAGCTTATTTTTCCTATTTTTCTTTGCTCTGGTGACAAGGGTAATATTTTTTTCCAGCAGTTTTTCAAACAATTTCTGAGAAATATATCCCCTGTCAGCAAACAGTTTTCCAAATATTTCTTTTGTCAGTGAATCCATTACTTCTTCATTTCCGTCATCCACATTGCCAGAAGTAAGGCAAAAAGATAAAATTTTCCCTTCATCATTGATAATCAGATGCAGTTTGAAGCCATAAAACCAACCCATAGAACTTTTTCCCATTTTGGCATATTCGC
>JAAVHJ010000072.1 GCA_014799805.1 Ruminococcus sp. | reverse complement strand
TTCTGCTCTGGCTGCTTATTCTTTTTTGCCTAAAAAACCTTCTGTTTGTTCTGCTTCTGTTATGAAAAAAGGTTTTTTATGTCTTGCTGATTAATTTTTTTGTCGAACTCACGTTAATAAACTTATTGTTTGCTCCTGCATGGATTTTTGTATGCAGTTTCTGGATATTTTCAGCATATGCATCTAGTTTTTCGATATAATCAGCTGCTTTTTCCAGATGTTTATTCCTATCAGTTATGCCGTACAGGTCAAGAATCGGAACTTGTGTACCGCCGTTTACACGTACAGAATAATGTTGACTATTATTTGCATTGCCACTATGTGCAATATAAAGCATGCCACCAGATTCCTGCTCGTTGTCCAGACCATTCGTAAACGTGATGGTATTTTAGCCAACTTTCAGGTTTCTGGTATCTAAGGATACTTTACCACTTTCTGCATGATATTGTGATAAAACAACGCTTATCTCTTTATCTGCTCCAGTTGGCTGATTATGGGTATCATCACAGCCGACATAAATTGTCACTTCTTCTTCAATACCAACAGCAACACCCAGAGGCTGCTATGCATTCAATCCACTAAATCCACGACTAGGGTCATACGTTCCACTATTTGTGATTTCGCTGTGAATGGATACTGCATCACGGAGATTTTTCGCATATAGAATCTCTTCTGCTAATTTCAGTTCATTTTCCACTGTCTCTTTATCTTTATTGAAATTTCCAAATTCATCTGGTGTATTTGCTTCTTCACGCAGAGCATCAATTGTTTTCTGTGTGACATCATCTCTCAGGACCATGTGCAGATTGTCTGTATACAAAGCTCTGGTTCTATTCAGGGGACCGTCATATTTGTAGAAACGCACTTCCTAAATACTAACTAATGTACAATTACTTGCTTCACGTGCAGGACCGAATTGAATTTTCTTTGCCTTGACTGCCTCGGGAAGCGTGAGAATAGAATATTGTTTTTTCCCATCTAATTTTACAGAAATGCCATTACTCATACTAAGATTGAAAGATTGCATTGTTCCGTTTTCTTCCCAGCATTTTACAGTTGCAGTAGCAACAGATGCTGTTGTTATTAAGCCCAAGCTGCCAATTTCATATTCCGCATCAAATTCATATGTTAAACCACCGCCCTTATCGTTCCAACCATAATATTCGTAAATAGATCCCAGATTATTATCCACCGTTGACCATGCTGTATATTCTGTATCTGATTATATCTAAACCAGACTCATCACCCACGATTGCTCCATTTTTATTTCTTGTTGTAGAAATAATATAAGTACTTCCGGGAATTCCGTTTTCATCAAGATTAATCACACCGTATCTGGGCATTTCAGTGGTGTAACTTCTCCATCTACCATGAAAGTAGCTTCTCCCTCACCTTTGAGCATGTCTTCAATTTTTCCTCCTACCATTACATTTTTTGGAGTATATGCTTTCACTGCATCCGGAGAAATGGATTTTTCAATATATGCCTTTGTATTTTTGTCTACTTCTCCAAGATAACCTTTTACAAAGAACATCAGGTCTTCAATATTGATTTCGCCGTCACCGTTCAAATCAGCACTTTTGTTTTCTTCATTTACTTGTGCACCTTCATGAATGAGATTTATCAGATAATCTTTATCAGCTGCATCAATTGTGCCTTGACCGTCCGCATCACCAATTAGGAGAACACCTGGATGCAGACCATCACTATCCTGATAATAGCTGTAACCTTCACAGAAACCAGCAGTTAACTGTAAAGCATATCGTTTGTTTTCAACATGAATTTCCTGTTCATATGTTTTGAAACCGTTTCCAGTAACCTGCAATAAGTAATCACCATCAGGGAGCTGGCTGAAACTAATGGTTTCAGTACCTGTCTTATCAGCAGTAAAATGAATTGTTTCTGGTTCATAATCAGAACCAAGCAATGCTACTGTAAAATCCGCTTTATCAAGGAACAATGCCATGCTGACGGAAACATCAATTCTGCCGATTGCTGATACATCTGCATTTGTTTCTGCGTCAGTAGACTCACTTTCAGAAGTAATTACACCAATTGTTTCAGATTCACCGTTATTAAGAATCTCTGCATCAACAGTGCCAGCTGAGATGAAGAAATTGGATACCATGCATAAAGCTAATAAAGAAGCAATTTATTTCTTAAATAATTCTCTTTTTTCATATACATTCATCCTTTCTTAATTTGGGCATCTCTTACTGAAATAAAAAAGCTGTTACCTTTGAGCTTTAAAGGTACAGCTGCTGAGTATAATAATCGTTTTAGAAAATTTACAAATAAAGTAATTACTCTGCAACTGGCTGGCTTACCGTTTCCGGCTTAGCCCCTATAGCTTTGCGTCCTCATTTTTCAATAAGTTTGCCAAATATGATGCAAATCGGTTCCAAAAAAATAAAAAGCTGTTACTTTTAATTTTACGAATTAAAAGCACAGCCAATCTAAATAATAATTATTAAACAATTATTATGCAACTAGCTGGCTTACCATTTCTGGCTTAGCCCCTATAGCTTTGCGTCCTCATTTTTCAATGAGTTTGCCAAATATCATGCGAACCGATTTCGCTTGTTGACGTCCGATCTATATCTGGAATCTTCATTGTACGATCTCTTTGTCTTTCGTATATTATACTATTCTCTTTCTGATTTTGTCAATAGGTTTTTTATTTTTCTATGTTTTTCACATAAAATAATATATTTATTCATAATACATAAAAATCATTTGTGATACTCTCTGTACCTCGCAATCTGGTACGCTCAGCAAATCTATTCTAACAGTGTCACGGGTGCCTTGGCGTGGAGTGTTTCGTGTACCCCCACTTTCACTCACTTCGTTTGCTAAGAAGTGAGGACTTGTCAGTATCCGGTAGTGCAGACGATTCAAAATCTCCTATCTCTTTAGAATGCTTTATAGCAAACTGCCCCGACATTGTAAGGCAGTTAGCAATACCCATTGTATACAAGATATACTTGTATACAACTGTAAGCGGTACACATACTCCCAGCCTTACAGTAAAATGTTTGTTGTTATGTTTAAGATTTTACATACTATACGGTTCGACATTAAAACTTGCTATCTTAACTTATGAAACTGCAATTGGAAGAAATTGCAGAATGTCATCTTCGTGTTGCCTTGATTAAGGAAGCAGAAAAATCTGGGTTGCAAAAGTTTATTAAAGAGAGTTCATTTTTATTTAGAAAATTCTTTGTATATATCAAAACAAATGTTTTTGGATTCAAAGGAAAAGTAAGTCATAAATTGTTACTTGATAATATATAAATTTTTAGATGGAAAACAATCTGATGACTGCTGGTATCATGCAGAAAAAGTTTGTATACAGATAATCTACCTCACATTATGGCTGTTCTTGGTCCGTAAGAAAGTTACCACGGCAAAAGCATTTACTTTTGAATGGAAACAGAGGAAGGATAAAAAAGAATACTAAGAAAAAGGGTAGGTTCAAGAGCAGCTCTGAACATAAGACGTTACTTGCTAATACGTTTGTATTGAGCTTGGACGACAAGATTTAATGCGATTTTACGCAGTATATTCATATTAAATGGTGAATTGTCTTCCTTTGCTCTGGAAGCATCCTCTCGAAAAATCACATCAAGACACCAGTAAAACTGATTTTCAATAGACCAGTGTTTTCTTACTGAATTAGCAAATTCTTTAAGATTAGTCAAAGAAGTAATAAAATATCTTGTAAATTCATGTGTTTCGCCTTTTTCTGTCACTGTGGATTTTACCATCCCCAAAGCTTTCAATTCACACCATTCATCTTTCTGTTCAAGCCACGATATATCAGTCAAGAGCCGATATTCTCACTTTTCAATTCTGCCATGACCTTTATCATATATAACTTTTGATGGCAATTCTCCTGCAAATTCGTGAAAATAATCTTTCGTATCTTGATACAATACAGGTTGATTCTGTTTTAACGTGAGTTCGACAGAAAAAATCAGTCAAGCAGGAATAAAAAGCCCTCCTGCATATTAGAATCAGAAAATACAGAGGGCTTTTTAAGCACAAAAGAGTAAGCAGTCAGAACAGAAATCAGATTGACAAGGAAATTGGTTACACTGCGATGTCTGGAATGCTCTATATCACAAATGTTTTTCAAGGAATCATTTACTGATTCAATTACAGCACATTTGCGGAGCATAAGTCTGTCATATAAATCCATCAGCTTGTTTTTCATATTTTTATTTGCTCTGGTGACAAGTGCAATATCTTTTTTCAGAAGTTTTTCAAACAGCTTTTGAGAAATATAACCTCTGTCAGCGAACAGTTTTCCAAATATTTCTTTCATCAGTGAATCCATCACAGCTTCGTTTCTGTCATCTGTATTGCTCGAAGTAAGGCAGAAAGATAGAATCTCTCCTTCACCATTGATAACCAAATGTAATTTGAAACCATAGAACCACCCCATGGAACTTTTACCTGTTTTCACATATTCACTGAAAACAAGATGACTATGTATTCTGTGATTATTACATACTTCCAAAGGTGTGGAGTCAATAAAAGATATTCCTGAGCACTTGCCAAAACGTGCTTTTATGGTGCATAATGTAAGTGGAACAAGTGCGAATTGCATAATTTCTACAAATCGATTGTAACTTATAATGTCAGGATAATCTTTCCTTTGATGTATCATTACATGCCTTGCATAATACCATTTGAAATTCTTATATCCAGACAGATAATACATAATCAGTATTGTCATAATTTCACTTAATGACGTTTTTGTTCAGGGTACAACTTCTTCTTTATCCATCAACAGTTTGTCTTTACAATATTCCTCATATACCTTGCAAAAATCATCTGCCTCACAAAAAATTGCTATTTGTTCCATAGAAAAAACCGCCTTTCTGTTCCTTTGAGTTTGTGGTTATTCTCATTATAACAGATTTTGGCGATTTTTCCATCTTTTTTTCATCGAACTCACGTTAAATAGATAACTAATATGTAAGGGAGTCGGATTCGTCCGACTCCCCTAGATTTTTTAGCCCGCAGATATCCACCGCAATTCATTATTGCATACATTCGTACGTTTGCTAAGAGCGTTTTTATACTCACGATTTCCAGCTTTTAAAAAGTTTGCATAAAAAAAGACCGAAATATCGGTCTTTTCTGATGGGAGAAGATGGATTTGAACCATCGAAGCATAAAGCAACAGATTTACAGTCTGCCCCCTTTGGCCACTCGGGAATTCTCCCAGATATTTAATGAAGATATGGAGCTGGTGGACGGACTCGAACCCCCGACCTGCTGATTACAAATCAGCTGCTCTACCAACTGAGCTACACCAGCTTATATTCATCATCACTATGTCAATCAGAATTTTTTGTACTGTCCCTCATGACAGTATTTATTATAGCACAAAAGATTTGATTTGTCAAGGGGTTTTTGAAAAAAAATTAAAAAAATTTTTTGAAATTGATTTTTGTCGAAAATGCTTGTTTTTTGTAGCGTAAGATATAAGAAAAAGTCTAATGATATAAAATAAAATAAAAATATTGTGAAAAATAGCTAAATATCAACTATGATTTTGATTTAAAATTCTGCTGTGTAAGCTTAAGCAAATGCTTGACTTTTTTCCGAAAAAAGAGTATGATTAATATAATATTTTTAAGAGTAGCTTCATGAACGGAAAGGATGATGGAAGATGAACGAAAATAAAAAGTTTCAGAAAGAGGGACTTACATTTGATGATGTTTTGTTAATTCCAGCAAAATCAGATGTAACACCAAATATGGTTTCTCTTGAAACAAAGCTGACAGCAAATATTAAGTTAAATACTCCAGTTTTAACAGCCGCAATGGATACCGTAACAGATGCTCGCATGGCAGTTGCAATTGCAAGAGAGGGTGGTATCGGTATTATTCACAAGAATATGTCAATCGAACAACAGGCAAATGAAGTAGATAAAGTAAAACGTTCTGAAAATGGTGTAATCGTTGACCCATTTTCTTTGACAGCAGATGCATTAGTCGCTGATGCTGATGCATTAATGGGAAAATTCCGTATTTCTGGTGTGCCAATTGTAGATGAAAATAAAAAATTAGTTGGTATTATTACAAATAGAGATATGCGTTTCTTAACAGATTTTAGTATTAAAATCAGTGAAGTCATGACAAAAGAAAATTTAATTACTGCACCTGTTGGTACAACGCTAGCACAGGCACAGAAAATTTTACGCAGGCATAAAATTGAAAAATTGCCAATTGTAGACGAAAATGGCGTTTTAAAGGGTTTAATTACGATTAAAGATATTGAAAAATCAGTTAGATTCCCAAATTCTGCAAGAGATGCCAGAGGAAGATTATTATGCGGTGCGGGTATTGGTGTCACTGCAAATATGCTAGACCGTGCAAAAGCTTTAATTGACGCACAAGTAGATGTATTAGTATTAGATTCTGCACATGGACATAGTGCAAATATTATAAACGCTTTGAAAAAATTAAAAGCAGAATTCCCAGATACACCAGTCATTGCTGGAAATATTGCAACAGCAGAAGCCGCAGAAGAATTGATTCAAGCTGGTGCAGATTGTCTCAAAGTTGGGATTGGTCCTGGTTCTATCTGTACAACTAGAGTTGTTGCTGGTATTGGTGTGCCACAGATTACAGCTGTTTATGATGTGGCTTGTGTTGCGAAGAAATACCAGATTCCAGTGATTGCAGATGGCGGTATTAAATATTCAGGTGATATTGTAAAGGCTTTAGCTGCTGGTGCTGATGTCGTGATGTTAGGCAGTCTATTAGCAGGTTGTGAAGAAGCCCCTGGAGATACGGAAATTTATCAAGGCAGACAATTTAAAGTATACAGAGGTATGGGCAGTTTGGGTGCTATGGCAAATGGTTCTACAGATAGATATTTCCAAGAGGGTGCAAAGAAACTTGTACCAGAAGGTGTTGAAGGTCGTGTGCCTTATAAAGGAGCATTGGCTGATACTATTTTTCAATTAATTGGTGGTATTCGTGCAGGTATGGGTTATTGTGGTTGTGCAACGATTCCAGAACTTTGGGAAAAAGCACAATTTGTTCGCATTACTGGTGCAGGTCTGAAAGAAAGTCATCCACATGATATTTATATCACAAAAGAAGCTCCAAATTATTCCGCACAAATTTAAATCATAAAATAAATTTTAATCATATAAATTAATAGCACAAATACTGTGCTATTATTTTTTCAACAATTACACTGTGGAATGTTAAAAAGTTAGTTTTATTTTAATTTTTATAAGGTGTGTTGAGTTATGAAAAATAAATTATATCGTGGTGAACTTGATAAAGATGCAAAAATTTTATTTGAAGATGAAAATAATATTATCTATGAAGTAAAAAATGATAAGGGTAAATTAATTGTAAAAGAATATGCTATTTTTTCAGGCATTTGGCTCATGTACAAAGAAGCACATGGACAAGGTTATCACTATCCGCCTAGTTATCCGTTCGGATTGCTTGAAATTACACATTGTCATGAGGGCAGATTTGAGTATAACAATGTTGGAGAGCAGGTTTTTTATTTGTCTGAGGGCGATATTTCTATTAATAAAAGCAAAGAAACTGCTTTTGTTTATTGTCCAACACAGCATTATTATGGAATCTCTGTGATAATTAATCCTGAATTAGCTCCAAAATGTTTATCTTACTTTTTAGAAGATGTAAAAGTTAGCCCTGCTTTGCTATTAGAAAAATTTTGCAGTACAGAGAATTTTTTCGTCATGCGTTCTACAGCACGTTTAGAACATATTTTTTATGAATTATATTCTGCGCCTGAACATCTCAGAAAAGGCTATTTTCAAATTAAAATATTAGAATTGCTTTTATTTCTTAGTGATTTAGACCCTAGTTTTTCGCAAGCAGAACAACATTCTTGTACTAAAGCACAAGCAGAACTTGCAAAACAAATTTGCCAATATGTAAATACACATTTGGATAAGCGTCTTACAACAGAAGAATTAGCGACAATATTTTATGTATCTCCTGCGACTGTTAAAAGATGTTTTTACAGCGTTTATGGTGAATCTGTATATGCATATATTAGAAATTATAAAATAAAATTATCTGCATACCAGTTAAAAACAACAAATCAATCTATTACAGAAATTGCACATAAATTCGGATATGATAACAGCAGTAAATTTTCTAATGCATTTCGGAGTATAATGGGGATATCTCCAACTAAATACAGACAAAAGTATATTGATACAGAAAAATAAAATAGCTTTTTGGAGCTGAAAACGAACTGTTTGGAGTTGAAAATATATTATATTTCTAGTATAATCATATATATAATATATTGAAAGGTGGCATAATTTTTATGGTAAAAACAAGAAAAAAAAATAGTAGGCAATTATTGACTTCTATAGCTAGTTTGATGATTGTATCATCAATGGCGGTTAGTCAGTTAGGTTATACTGGTTCAATAACTAGTTATGCAATTGAATCTACTGAAATAGTTGATTCAGCAACAGTTTATATCAGTGAAGAAGTAGCTAAAGCTACAGCTTTGGCAGATGTGGGAATTCAAGAAAGCAATGTAAAATATATTAATATTTGGCTAGCATATGATAATGGTCTGCCTGAATGTTATAAAGTAGAATTCCAAAGCGAACAAGTGGAATATAAGTATGAAATTGATTTGTATTCTGGTGAAGTATTAGAAAAAATTTTAAGAGACTATAATGATGAAGATGATAGAGATGACAAAGATGATAAACATGACAAAATAGATGATTCTGAATTAGGATATATTGGCAGGGAAACTGCAAAAGTGATTGCTTTGGAAGATGTAGGAATTCAGGAAAGTGATATTAAATATGCGAATGTCTGGATAGATTATGCACAAGGGCAACCAAATTGTTATGTAGTGAAATTTGGTAGAAAATATGACCATGGTACTCGCTATAAATATGAAATCGATTTATATTCTGGAGAAGTTCTAACAGCCTCAACAGAAAATTATGGTGATATAAATTTGGATGGTGATATTTCTGTTTCTGATGTCATTATCTTACATAAATATCTCCATGGTGTTAAGTCACTTACTAAAAAAGAATATGAAGTTGCTGACATCAATGCAGATGGATTAGTAAATATATTTGATTTTGTCCATTTAAAAAAAGAAGTTATTTCAAAATAAATAAAAACCTCTGAACAAGCAATTGTTCAGAGATTTTTTATAGAAATATATATTGACATGTGAATTATTTTATAGTATAATAATTATATTATAAAAAATATAGATATAGGAGGTTTTTTCATGGGTGTGTTTGCAGCCACTGTATTTATTCGTAATGAAAAGCAATTAGCAAAACAACAGGTGATTTCAGAAGTAAGTCGATATATGGAATCACAAGGTTTTGTGCAGTGTGATAAAAATCAAGCAGAAAAAACTTATTCTTTTGGATTTCCAAAGGGAAAATGGTTCGCAATGGGAAGCAATGAACAAGAATTAGTTGGTAACGCAAAATTTTGTACAAAAGTATTTGATTCTTGTGTATTAACAGCAAATGTAGTTGACAGTGATTTTGTGCTATTGGAGCTATATAATTCTAATGGAACTAACATAGACCATCAATGCATTGGTACGCCTTATTGGGAAGAAGAAGAATCTGAAAAAGAAATTGATGTTACAAATTGGATTCCTTTTTTGAAACAGGGTGTACCAGAAGAATATTTAATTACTGCATTACAGGCACAAGAAGTTTTTGCAGAGGACGCATTTGGTAAATTTGGAGAATTAATTGAATTAGATATAAAGCCATTATATATGGGTTGGGGTGAGCTTGCACCAATAGAAAAGATTAATTTGTATTTCAAGAAAAAATAGTTTTATTTTTGAAATTCATTGACAAGAGTTAAAAAATATGCTATACTGGAGTTGTTAAAAAAATTTGAGAAAATACAATGGAGGTATTATGGAAAATCAAAAAAATGACCTTGAGGGTATCATTTGGGAAAAAGTCAAAAGTTTGGATAAGCGAATTTGGGTTGTGCTATTTAGTACTGTTATTTGGGGAACTTTTGCACATGGAATAGCTTTATTTAATAAGTATTCAATACATGATGACAGTAATGCTCTGTTTGGTATAGGATCGACTTATACATCGGGCAGATGGATGCTTGCTATACTTGGGAAATTATATAAGATATTTTTCGGAGGTAGCTACTACAGTCTTCCTTTGTTTAATGGATTCATTTCTATTTTATGTATTGCTTTTTCTATTTATCTTATTATTAATCTTCTGGATATTAAGTCGATGGGATTATGTATAGCCATCACTGGAATACTTGTTTCTTTTCCTGTAATTACTGGGCTATTTGGATATATGTTCACGGCTCCTTATTATATGATTGCACTTTTACTTGCAGTTGGTGGAGTATGGATTGTAAGCAAAAAAACAAATGTTCTTTGCTTTCTAGTTGGTGTATTGTTGATGTCATGTTCAATCGGTATTTATCAGGCATTTATACCAGTCATGATGAGTTTGGCTTTGTTATGTTTCATTTTCAAACTGACAACAGAAACTTCTGATAAACTAAAGGATTTGATTATAGCAGGTGTGTATCTCTCAGGAGCAGTTATTTCTGGTGTTTTATTGTATTTTCTGATAAACAAATTCATTCTTGCTTACAAAGGTATAAGCTTGACTAATTATAAAAATATTAATACCATGGGAAAAGAACCTATTTCTGTATACTTATCAAGAATCCCTTGTGCAGTTTATCGTTTTTTTGTACCCAAAAATATTGGCAGTTATACTTCCATGTTTCCATTTCGGATAAGGCATTTTTATATTATAATTTTATTATTTATAGCTATACTTTCATTATATATAATAATTAAAGTATTCAGAAAAAACATTTTTCGAGGCGTTTTATTAACCTTGTCTGTGCTTATGCTTCCTCTTACTTTTAATTTTATTTTTATTATGTGTGGTGAGGGAATATATACATTGATGCTTTATGGTCAGGCAATGCTATTTGTATATCTAGTGTTACTCATAAATATTTTTGAATTTCCTAAACTAAATATCACTAGAGCTGTCTATGGTTTCGGAACAACATTGCTATTATTTCTTTCTTTTTCCTACTGTAGATATGCTAATATGAATTATCTAAAAGCCGAATATGAACAACAGCGTATGATTAGTTATTTTACAGTTTTAGTTACACAAATCAAGAGTGTAGAAGGCTATCAAGATGAAATGCCAGTTTGTTATATTAATTCTAGAAATAAAGAAGATTTAACACTTAAAGAATTAAGTGGATTTGAATCATTCTATGTCAAGCCGTACATGAATATTAAAAAGGATATAAATGATTATGTATGGACTAAATTTATGAACAACTGGTGTGCATTCAGTCCGGAAACTGTAGATGAGGAAGATTTTGTTGATTTGCCAGAAGTGATAGATATGCCATATTATCCAGATGATGGCTCTATTAAAATTATTAATGACACTGTTGTTGTAAAATTCGGACCTGTTGGAGAGGAATAGAATCTGAATGATATAAATATTTTTGAAAAAATAAATCTTAAAAAAGGAGTAAAAATATGCAATATGGACATTTTGATTTGAAAAATAAAGAATATGTCATCACAAGACCAGACACGCCTGCACCTTGGGTAAATTATTTAGGTTCGCCAGAATATGGTGCAATTATTTCTAATAATGCCGCAGGCTATAGTTTTGTGCAGTCTGGTGCAAATGGCAGAATTGCAAGATTTCGATTTAATTCTATGATGGCTTTGCCAGGTAGATATATTTATTTGCGTGATGATGAAACAAGTGATTATTGGTCTGCTACATGGCAACCTGTGGGCAAGTCTCTTGAAAATTATAAAAGCGAATGCCGTCATGGTACAGCGTATTCTATTATGACTAGTGAATATGCAAATATTTCTACAGAAACGACTTATTATGTACCATCTGGGCAGACTTATGAAGTCTGGAGAATTAAAATTACAAATCAGGATTCACAGGCAAGAAAGCTATCAGTATTTGGCTTTATTGAATTTACGAATGATAGTAATTATGAACAAGACCAGATTAATCTGCAATATACGCAATTTATTACTAGAACCGAACGCAAAGGCAATAAAATTTTACAGCATATTAATGAAAATTCTGAAAAATGGGCAGACGGTTCTAATCATAAAGAAAGATTTTTCGGCGTTGCTGGTGCAGAAGTTGCTGATGGCTGTGGCAGTTTAGAAAAATTTATTGGTGCATATAGAACTTATAGCAATCCGATTATGGTTGAAACTGGTAAATGCGATGATTCCATGAATTTTAATGCGAATGCCTGCGGTGCTTTAAGAAATGAATTAGTATTAAATTCTGGTGAAACAAAAGAATTAATTTATATTCTGGGTCAAAAAAATGATACAGAATCTGCTGAAATTTTAGATTCTTATGAAAAACAAGCAGGAAAAGTTGATTTAGAATTACAAGCATTAAAATCTTATTGGCATAGTAAATTAGCAAATTTTGAAGTCGAAACACCGTCAGAAGAATTTAATAATATGATAAATGTCTGGAATGCTTACCAGTGTTTTATTACGTTTATTTGGTCAAGAGCAGCTTCTTTTTCTTATTGTGGATTGCGTAACGGTTACGGCTATCGAGATACTGTGCAGGATATTCAAGGGATTATTCATCTTGCACCAGAAATGGCACTTGAAAAAATTAGATTTATGCTGTCAGCACAGGTCGATAACGGTGCAGGTTTGCCTCTGGTAAAATTTCATCACAATGCAGGGCATGAAAATACACCTGATGACCCTGAATATGTGAAAGAAACTGGACATCCGTCTTATCGTGCAGATGACGCATTATGGTTATTCCCAACGATTGTGAAATATATCGGCGAAAGTGGCAATATTGCATTTTTAGATGAAAAAATTGTCTATGCCAACGGCGGAGAAGCGACAGTTTATGAACATTTGAAAAAAGCAATTGATTTTTCCATGAATCATATGGGAAGTCATGATATGCCAGCAGGGTTACATGCTGATTGGAATGATTGTTTGCGTTTAGGGGCAAAGGGTGAATCAACATTTGTTGCATTCCAGTTATATTATGCAATGGCTATTATTAAAACTATGGCAGAGTCCAAACAAGATTTAGCATATATTAATACTATCAATCAGGCACAAGAAAAATTGCGTAATTCTCTTGAAAACTGTTGGGACGAAGACAGATTTATCCGAGGCATTCGGGAAGATGGCGTTGCTGTTGGTAAGAAAAGCGACCCTGAGGCGAATATGTGGCTGAATCCGCAAAGCTGGAGTGTCATTTCAGGCTTTGCAAGTGCTGAACAGGCTGAAACAGCAATGACAAGTGTCTATGAAATTTTAAATACGCCTTATGGTGCAAAGTTGTTAGAACCGCCTTATAAGGAGCATTATTTTGACGGAGCATTAATGCACATTTTCAATGCGGATACGAAAGAGAACGGCGGTATTTTTTCACAGTCGCAAGGCTGGCTGATTTTGGCAGAAAGTTTACTAGGACATGGCGACAGGGCATTCCAGTATTTCTTAGAAACTTCTCCTGCTTCTCTTAATAATAGAGCTGAAATTCGTGTCATGGAGCCTTATGTTCATGGACAATTTACAGAAAGCAAAGCCTCGCCTTTTGAAGGGCGTTCCCATGTGCATTGGCTGACAGGTACAGCTTCTACTGTTATGGTTGGCTGTGTAGAGGGCATTTGTGGAATTCGACCAGATGCGACTGGCATTTTGATTGCTCCGTCCATTCCGTCCACATGGGATAGCTTTAAAATCAAGAAAAATTTCAGAAATAAAGTGCTAAATATTACTGTGGAAAATCCACATTATGTACAAAGTGGTGTAAAAGAAATTTTAGTAAATGGCAATTCTCAAACAAATAATTATATTGCATTTTCTGATTTACAAGCTGAAAATGATATTATTGTGACATTAGGTTAAATAACAAAAAATCCCCCATTTTTTATGGGGGTATTTTTTGAAATGCAAAAAATTATGATTCGTCTTTCAGTAAGAGGAGCTTTAGAGCAGTTTGAAAACCCGCTTGGAAGGAGCGTTGCATTTCTGTATTAATACAATTAAAAACGGGTTCCATTTTTGCTTCATCAATGGAACTATAAACCGTTAAGAACTCTTGTATAAATTCTTTTTTATCATCACACCAGTACTTTTCACGCCAGTTAGAATACAACACTTCCAAAATCGAATCCAAAACAAATGCTCCTTTCTGGAAATTATTTTTGTCAAGTCGGCTGACAGCAAGACGACCATAAAAAAACCAAAAAATAAGGCTCACCCCGCCCATGCGGGGAAAATCAATCACAGGGCTGGCTAATCCTTGCAGAAAGTGGATCACCCCCGCGCATGCGGGGAACCTGCTGTCAACCTTTGACAACTATATTATATCAAAATTACTTTTGTTTGTCAATAGATTTTTTAAAAATTAGTTTTGATTTTGTAAGATTATACAAAAAAAGGAGGGGCTTTTTATAAAAAATTCACAAGAAATCGCAATTGTTATTAAAAAAATTGCGAAATCCAAAAAAATTCCTATCGGAAAAATGTTATCTGATTGTGATTTAAACATAAATCTACTTTCTACTATGCAATCTGGCGGTTTTTTTCCACGCCTAGAGGCGATTACGAAAATTGCTGACTATTTGAACTGCTCTGTAGACTATCTTTTAGGAAGAAATGAAGAAGAAAATTTTTATATGTCTACACAGGACAACCTTAAGCAAGAATTTTTAGAAAAATTCGATTTTCTCAGTTTTGAGGAAAAAATCGAGGTTATCGAGCTTTTACTTGAAAAACTAAAAAAAAATCCCCCTCTTTAAAAGAGGGAGTTTTTTTATTTCTTTTTGAGTTGTGGAATCCGTTTTAAAATCGTTTCGTAGAGCATTACAGAAGCACCAGCTCCGAAAATGCCTTGCACCAAGTTTTCAGGGATAGAAAGCCAAACAGAAGCAAGAGAATTATATAAAACACCTGCGAAAACAGCATAGCCAACAATCATGATAATTTCAGACACAACAGCAGATAAAATTCTTGCTGGCAAAGAATGAAATTTCTTAGAACAAGTTTGATAAATCCAGAATGCGACTAATGCCATAATGGCTTTTATTAAAAAAGTCGCTGGTGCATAAATTGTATAACCAGAAATCAGGTCTGATAGGGCTGACCCGACTCCAGATGCAAAAGCACCATAAAAACCCCCTAAGACCCATGCCGAAAGATTGACAACAGTGTCACCAAGATTGATATAGCCCTTTGTGGGTGTAGGTATTTGTATGACTAGAGTTGCAACAGTAGTCAAAGCCGTCAGTACACCAGTCAGTGTTAGCAAACGAAGTTTTTCATTTGTAGATTTCATAAACTATCATCTCCATATGTTTTATATTTTTCATAGTATCTATTATAGCATATTATTTGGATTTGTCAAGAGATACGCAGTAATTTTTTAGCATTTTTTGAAAAAATAAGTTCTTCTTGCTCTGATGTTAAGCCTAAGCTTTTTATTTTTTTGATAGTAATATCTGGTCTATCCCATGGGCAGTCACTAGCAAATAAAATTTTATCTGCACCATGTTTTAAAATAATTCTTTTTAATTGGCTAGTATCTTGCATGTGACTGCCAATAACAGCTGTGTCAAAATATAAATTCTCAAATTTTCCAGCTAGTTTTTGTTCGACTTCTTCCCAAAGTAAATTTCCCCCTGCGTGTGCTAAAATAAAAGTCGTTTTTGGTGCAGAGTGTAATGCTTTAATTGCCCTGTCTGGTGTACAGTGAATGCAATCAGGACAAATCGGGTCAACACCTGCATGTAAAATCACAGGCAAGTTCAGCTCCCCGCATTTTTGATAAATCGGAATCATGCGGGTTTCGTCAACGAAAAAATTCTGATAATCTGGGTGTAATTTTACACCGTATAAGCCTAAAGCTTTTATGCGTTCTAATTCTTGCAAAGCTGTTTCACTGTCAGGGTGTACGCTCCCAAATGGGAAAATCGTTTCTGATTTACAAGAACTTGCCCAATTGTTGCATATCAAATGCTGTGTTGGCTTTGTGGCGATGGATAATAATGCAAAGCCATCTATGCCCCATGCCTGCATATGATTTTTAGTGTCAGAAAGCGTGCCATTGGTTGCAGGCGTTTCTTTTGCAGTTTGGGCTAAAGTTTGAATTGTCCGTTCTGCAATTTTATCTGCAAATGCATGTACATGAAAGTCTATATAATTTAATTCCAAAATTAACCCTCCTGATAACATGTAAAAATTTTGTCAATTTCCTGTGGATTTTTAATTTTTGTAAATTGGCTGACGATTGGGCATAGTAGTAAAGAAAATACCATGCAGAATGCCCCTGCATTTAATGGAGATGTCAGCGTAATTGGAATTGGCAAGCTATTTACTTTTTGTGTGAGTTCTGGAAACCAGCCCATTAAAAATAAACAAGTATGTACTAGTGTAAAAATCACACCAAAGCCGAAACATGTCCATACGCTGGCAGGTGTAATTTTCTTAGAGAATAAGCCTAACATGAACGGTGCAAGGAATGAACCTGATAATGCACCCCATGAAATACTCATCAAAGTTGTAATATAAGCATTTTTATTGGCTGCCATGATAACTGAAATTAGTAAAAAAATTGCTATAAAAATTCTGATAATTAAGACTTGCTTTTTTTCAGTCATGTTATGTTTCATCGCAGGTTTAATTAAATCCAGTGTGAGTGTGGAACTTGATGTCAATACCAATGATGACAAAGTTGACATAGAAGCAGATAATACTAAAACAACTATCAAGCCAAGTAAAAATTCAGGCAGGGCATTTTCAAGCATAGATGGCACAATTGCATCATATTCTAATTTATTATTTATCATATTAATTAAAGTTTTCGTGCTGTCAGTTTCGTCAGTTGTGCAGAATAATCTGCCAAAGCCTCCCAGAAAATAGCACCCTCCTGAAACAATTACTGCAAACATAGTAGAAATAATACTGCCTCTTTTGATAGCACTATCATCAGAAATAGAATAAAATTTCTGAATCATTTGCGGTAAGCCCCATGTGCCTAATGAAGTTAAAATGACAACGCCTAATAAATCGGCTGGATAAGGGCCAAAAATAGTATTTAATGTCTGCGTGTTTCCGCTATCATCAGGGATTTGACCTAAATTTTGCATCGCTGTTCCAAATCCGCCCTGATAATTTACAATTGTGATAACAACTGCAATAATGCCAATCAGCATAATAATGCCTTGTACAAAGTCGTTTAAAGCCGTTGCGTGAAATCCGCCTGCAATAACATAAATTGCCGTAAATACTGCCATGATAATAATGCAATAAATATACGGAATTCCCAGCGAAGATTCAAATAATCTGGATAAGCCGTTATAAACTGATGCCGTATAGGGAATTAAGAAAATAAATACTATCAGGGAAGATGCAATTTTTAAGGCTTTGCTTTGATAGCGTTTTTCAAAAAATTCAGGCATTGTGGCACAATCTAAAAATTTCGTCATTATTCGGGTTCTTCTGCCCAAGATAACCCATGCAAGCAATGAGCCGATTAAAGCATTGCCTAAGCCTATCCATGATGCAGAAATGCCATATTTCCAGCCGAATTGCCCTGCATAGCCAATAAATACAACCGCTGAAAAATAAGACGTTCCAAATGCGAATGCCGAAAACCAAGGTCCTATACTTCTGCCACCTAGTACAAAGTCATCAACGCTTTTGGTTTTCTTGTTACAGTAAATACCTATGCCGACCATGAGGCATAAATATAATACTAAAATTACCCATTTCATAAAATTTTTTCTCCTTTTTTAAAATTTTTATTATTTCATGCTTTTTACTGTAAAAGCAATGTCTCTATTATTATAAGCTATCATTTTCAACTTGTCAAGTTATTTTTCATTATTTTTATATAAAAATTTCAAAAACAAGTAGATTTTCTTTGATGATTATGCTATCATAAAATCATAGGAGAGTATTTATTATGAAGCAGTATTTGCAAAAAAATCCCCCAACTCTTTGAGGGAGGAATTTTCTTATTTATCTCTTGAAAGCAGGAGCTGGACAGCGGTCTGAAAACCAGCTTGAAAAGCGATTTTGTTTTCTTCTGCAATACAGTCAAAAACGGAACGAAATGTATTTTCATCAAGTGTGTCACAAATTTTTAGATATTCTGGCGTGTCTTTTTTTGTAGTCTGACACCAGTTGAAATATAAGATTTCTAAAAGTTTATGCAAGGCGAATGCTCCTTTCTAATCTAAAAAATATTGACTTTTCAAAAAAATCATGGTATACTAAGTTGACAGCAAGCACAATCAAAATTGGATCAGCCCCGCCCATGCGGGGAAAAGGCTTGCTGTCAACCTGTTGACAAACATATTATATCACAATTACTTGAGATTGTCAATATATTTTCCCAAATTATTTTAAATTTGTAAGATGATACAAAAAAAAGGAGTTTTTTTATGAAAAGTTCACAAGAAATAGCAAATACTATTAAAAAAATGGCTAAATGTAAAAAAATTGCCATAGGCAAAATGTTGTCTGATTGTGGTCTAAGCGTGAACACGTTATCCAGTATGCAATCTGGCGGTTTTTTTCCAAGACTAGAAGCGATTGCGAAAATTGCTGACTATCTTGACTGTTCCGTTGACTATCTTCTAGGAAGAACAGATGTTCCAAATGTTAATTTTTCAAAAGAAACCGCAGAAGATAGCCTGAAACAAGAATTTTTAAACGCTTTTGACAAGCTGAGTTTAGCTGAAAAAGTCGAAGTTATGGCATTCGTGCTTGAAAAGCTGAAAAGCTAAAAATTTCTTGTATGAAAAAAAAAAAAACTGCACATACTAGAACTGTGAAAAAAGAATTCACAGAAAGAGGTTTTTGCGATGAATAATAGTTTTTGGGATAAATTATGCTTGACATTATTAATCATTGGTGGTATTAACTGGGGGCTTGTCGGAATTTTTGAATTTGATTTAGTCGCATGGCTTTTTGGCGGTGCTACGTCACTTTTAAGCAGGGCAGTTTATATTCTGGTCGCTGTTTCTGCTGTATGGTGTACGACTTTGCTTTTTAGAAATGATGAACATTCTGCTGATGAAATTAGAACAATTAACTAAACTAATTTAAAAAAAATACCCTGTTCCCGTGAGAAGGAACAGGGTTTTATTTTTTACGCATTCAGCAGTCTCATAAGATGCGATTTTTTTCTAGCTGCATTATTTTTATGCAGAAGATTTTTTGCACAGGCTTGATCTACGCGTCTGATAGCTGTTCTAACTGCAAGCTCTTTATCAGGTGCGTTTGTTGCAACAGCCAGCTCAGCCTTCTTGATCATCGTCCTTAAGTTAGATTTTCTAGCCTTGTTAGCAGCGGCTTTTGTTCTGTTGACTTTGACACGCTTCTTCGCTGATTTAATGTTTGGCACTGAAAAACACCTCCTTGTATAATAATAACAATTTTGCATAAAATAACAGCGGAGAGACACATTCCGCTAAAAACAGTACGACTGTCTTTTGTTATTATAACATAGTTTGCCGAAAAATGCAAGCTGAAATTTCATGATTTTTTATGAAAAAGTTTTCCACTTTTTTGGTAAATTTCACAATAAAATTGATAAAGGAGTATTAGCATGTTAAGTTACAGAACAGACTTAGCTTTAGAAAGCTTATCAGATTTACAGGATAAAAAAGGCATTGCAGAAAACCATAGGGGCAAATATTTTCATGTTACAGAAATTGTGATTTCTGATGATGAAAGTGGCAAGCCCTTAGGAAAAGGCAAAGGCAATTATATTACGCTAGAAACTGAAATGTTATCCCGATTTTCAGACAATTATGAACAAATGGCAGGAGAGCTGGCACAGGAATTAAGAAATTTATTACCAGAAACAGGAAGTATTTTAGTAGCAGGACTTGGCAATAAAAATATTACCCCTGATGCTTTGGGCGTGAGAGCAACGGAAAAAATTCTTGCTACCAGACATTTACAGAAAGAACTTACACAGGAAGATGAAGAATTTTTAAAAAATTTGCGTTCTGTCAGTGTAGTAGCTGGTGGTGTCCTTGGACAGACTGGAATCGAAAGTGCAGAATTGCTAAAGGCTGTTGTAAAATTGATTCAGCCTGAAGCTATGATTGTAATTGACGCTTTGGCATGTTCCGCTTTAGAACGCCTAGGCACAACGATTCAGATTTCAGATACAGGCATTGCCCCTGGTAGTGGTGTTGCAAATCACAGAATGGCAATTAATGCAGAAAATTTTGGGATTCCAATCATTGCAATTGGTGTGCCGACAATCATTGGTATTAGAAATATTGCAGAAGATTATACAGGGGAAGTTTTAGCTGAAAAACTTCCAGATATGATGGTTACACCACGTGATATAGATAGATTAATTATTCAGGCATCGCATTTATTAGCTTGTGGGATTAATATGGCTCTGCACCCACAAATGCAATATACAGATGTAGCAGGATTTTAAAATTAATTTGTTGTTTTTCCACAAAATTTAATAACGCTATTGACAATATTTAAAAAATATTATATAATTAAAATACTAGTATCATTATAATTATATAATATAAAGGAGATTGATTTTTATGAAATTATTTCAAAAAATTTCATCTGCTGTAACTGCTTGTGCGTTAACAGTTTCTATGACAGCTGGAAGTAGTATGGCATTATTATCCAGTGTGAAAGCAGCAGACCAATCAGCAATTGATATTGTCAATGCAATGGGTATGGGTTGGAATTTAGGTAATACGTTTGATTGTCATAGCACAAGAGGCTGGACAACAGATACAGAAACGGCTTGGGGTAATCCTACGACAACACAGGACATGATTTCTGCAATTAAAGCGTCTGGTTTTGATTCAGTTCGTATTCCTATCACATGGTATGAAAATCTTGCAGATACTTCCACATATGATATTGATGATGCTTATCTTGCACGTATCAAAGAAGTGGTAGATTATGCTTATGCAAATGACATGTATGTGATTATTAATATGCACTGGGACTGGATTTCAGACGGTAGTCTATGGTTAAATCAAGGCATTAATGCACTGCCACAGTATCAGACTATGTGGACAGAAATTGCAAATTATTTCAAAGATTATGATAATCATTTAGTATTTGAAAGCATGAATGAAGTGACATTTGAATATGATGTTTTAAATAATTTTAATCAGAGCTTTGTAGATTTAGTAAGAAAATCAGGCGGTAATAATGAAAACAGATTATTATTATTAGCTGGCAAAAATGACGATTTGGCACAAACTTGTACAGATAGCTATGTCGTGCCTGATGATGATATGGTTGCCGTGTCAATTCATTATTATACACCATCAACATTCTGTGTTGCTAATATTGATTCTACATGGGGACATGCTGAAACTTGGGGAACAGAATCAGAAATACAAGATTTATATAATAATTTTAATAAAATGAAAGCCACTTTTGTTGATAAAGGCATTCCAGTTATCGTAGGTGAATATGGTGTACTCACACAGGAAAAAGACCAGAAAAATAAAGATGATGTGATTAAATATTTAAAAACCGTTGCTTCTACTGCATTAGCAATTGACGGTATCAGTGCGTATTTATGGGACGCAGGCAATGCAGGCGATATGCAATTTTTTGATAGAAAAAATCTGACTTGGTTTAGTTCAGATATTCAAAACGTGTATAAAGACTTGAAAGCAAATGGTTCTAATTTAAGTTTTAATTACAATTCAACCAAAGAAGTTACAATTCCGTTAGCATCTTATAAAGACGAAAATGGCTATACAGTGAATATTGCTGGTTATGGTGCGAATGGTGAAAAACTGGAAAAAGTAATTTTAAACGGCAAATTAACAGGCTCTGAAGAAGCAGGTTATGGCATTGGATTTTCAGCAACAAGAGGCGGTCAATCTGGACAATGGACATCTGAAACAGCTAGTCTTACAGCAGATGGCACTGGCACAGCGGTATTTGATGGCATATTCTCCAGTGAAACTGGTGATGAAGCTTATGAATTTGAATTTAATTATTTGCAAATTCAAAACTGGTGGGGCGGTACAGCAGATTTAGAATCTATTACATTAGTATTCGATAAAGAAATTACAACTGTTACCGTAGAAGAAGGCGTTGTCAAGCCACCAACACCAACAGAACCTGAAACAACAGCACCTACTGAACCTACTGGCGATACAACGGAGCCTGCTACAAGTGAAGCATCTATTCTTTATGGTGATGCAAATCTTGATGGTAACGTTGATATTTTAGATATTATTGCCATGAATAAAAATATTTTAGGACAAAAAATTATGACCAAGCAGGAATTATTAAATTCTGATTTGAATAAAAATGGCATGGTTGAACCAGAAGAATCCCTCGCAGTTATGAAATATATTGTAAAATTAATCACTGCTGAGGAACTTGCAAATTTCTAATTATTTAATACAATAAATAATAAAAAATGGAGCTGACAGCTCCATTTTTTATCATCATGCAAATTGTGCATTATATAAATCCGCATAAAAACCTTTTTGTTGCATAAGTGCATCATGATTGCCTTGTTCAATAATATCACCATCTTTCATGACAAGAATTAAATCTGCATTACGAATGGTACTTAATCTATGCGCAATGACAAAACTTGTTCTGCCTTTCATTAAATTATCCATAGCTTTTTGAATTCTTTGTTCTGTGCGGGTATCTACAGAAGAAGTTGCTTCATCTAAAATTAATACAGGACTATCTGCCAGAATTGCTCTTGCAATTGTAAGAAGTTGTCTTTGTCCAATAGAAACATTCGTAGCATCTTCATTTAGTTCAAAATCATATCCATTTGGCAAAGTGCGAATAAAATGGTCAGCATGTGCTGATTTTGCAGCGGCAATTACTTCTTCGTCAGTTGCGTCCAGTCTGCCATAACGGAGATTTTCCATAATAGTTCCCTTGAATAGCCACGTTTCCTGAAGTACCATGCCAAATGCGTGACGCAATTCATTACGATTATAATCTTTTAAATTATAACCGTCTAATTTAATTTCGCCTTGATTCACATCATAGAAACGCATAAGTAATTTTACCATTGTTGTCTTTCCTGCACCAGTAGGTCCAACAATCGCAATTTGCTGTCCTTGCTTCACATGTGCATTAAAATCTTTAATAATAATCTGTTCTGGATTGTATCCAAATGCAACATGCTGAAAATCTACAATGCCTTTTACTTCCTTTACAGATACTGCATGTTCTGTTATCTGGTCTTCTTCCTGTTCTTCTAAAAATTCAAATACACGTTCTACAGCAGCAACCATAGATTGCATCATATTTGTTACTTGTGCCAATTGCTGCATAGGCTGTGTGAAATTTCTGACATAAGTAATAAATGCCTGAATATCACCAATTTGAATTGTTCCCTTAATGGCAAGAAATGCACCTGAAATAACAACACCAGCATAGCCTAAATTTCCTACAAACTGCATAACAGGCATCATGAGACCAGACAAAAACTGTGATTTCCATGCAGATTCAAAAAGCGTATCATTTGTATGATGAAATTCATCAATAACATCTTTTTCTTTGCCGAATGCTTTGACTACTAAATGTCCAGAATAATTTTCTTCTACCTGTCCATTGATATAACCTAAATATTCTTGCTGTTGTTTGAAATATTTCTGGGATTTTTTCATCACAACACTGATAAAACTTAAACTGATTGGAAGAATTAACAAAGTAATCAGTGTCATTAAAGGACTGATACTTAACATCATGATAACAACACCAATCATTGTTGTCACAGAAGTAATTAACTGTGTCACACTTTGGTTGAAACCATTTCCAAACATATCAACATCATTTGTGATACGGGAAAGCACTTCGCCATTTGTTCGGCTTTCAAAATATTTCATAGGCATACGATTCATTTTTTCTGTTAATTCTTTTCGCAGTTTATAGCAAAGCTTTTGTGTAATGCCTGTCATCGTAAAACTTTGAATCATACTAAAAAGAAAACTAACACCATATAAGCATATGACGATGATTAAAATTTTTCCAATATAAGAAAAATCAATTTCCCCACTGCCTGTGATTTTTCCCATAATTCCTTCTGATAAAGCTGTTGTTGCTTTGCCTAATATCTTAGGAGAAACAATATTAAAAACAGCACTCAGAACTGCACAAAGCATAACAGCAACAACACCGATTTTATAGTTTCCCAAATAATTAATAATTTTCTTAATAGTTCCCTTAAAATCTTTTGCTCTTGCAGTCGGGTCTCCTCTCCGTCCCATTGGTGGCATTAAAATTCCTCCTTTCTTGCAATGCTTGCACGAAATTCCGCTTCTGAAAGCTGAGACTGTGCAATTTGCCGATATTCTTCACAGGTTGCAACAAGTTCCTGATGTGTGCCTTTGCCAATAATTTTCCCTTCTTCCAGAACAATAATTTGCTCTGCATTTAAAATTGTACTAACACGTTGGGCAACAATCATCACAACAGAATCTTTTGTTTTTTCTGCAAGTGCTTTCCGAAGTGCCGTATCTGTTTTGAAATCCAGTGCAGAAAAACTATCATCAAAAATATATATTTTTGGATTTCTTGCAATGGCTCTTGCAATTGACAATCTTTGTTTCTGTCCGCCTGATACGTTTGTACCGCCCTGTGAAATTTTACTATGATAGCCGTCTGCTTTTTCTGTAATAAATTCACTTGCCTGTGCAATAGATGCCGCTTCTTCAATCTCTGCTGAACTAGCATTTGATGCACCATAAGCAATATTAGAGCTAATATCTCCAGAAAATAAAATTGCTTTTTGTGGAACATATCCAATTTGTTGCCTTAATGTTTCGATTGAAATATTTTTGACATCTATGCCGTTGATAGAAACAGAACCATTTGTCACATCAAAAAATCTTGGTATTAGCTTTACAAGTGTAGATTTTCCGCAACCAGTACTTCCAATAATTGCTGTTGTCTTTCCTGCTTCTGCTGTAAAATCAATATCTGTAAGAACATTTTCTTCACTATCAGGATATTTAAAATCAACATGATGAAATGCAATTGTTGGTTGATTACTAATAACAGTACTTGCATTTTCTTGATTTATAATTTTTATTTCTGTATCTAATACTTCTTGAATACGGTCTGCGGCAACGCCTGCTCTGGGAAGCATAATAGAAATCATAGTCAGCATTAAAAATCCCATAATAATTAACATTGCATAAGTAATAAATGCTGTCATTGCACCAACTTCAAGGACACCTTCATTAATTTTTTGTGATGCAATCCAGACAATTAAAACAGATATACCGTTCATAATTAACATTAATGCAGGCATCATGCATGACATCGTTCTATTTGTAAAAAGCATAATTTTAGTCAGATTTTTATTTGCATTGTCAAAACGTTCTTCTTCTTGTTTCTCTCTGCCAAATGCACGGATAACAGGAATCCCTGTTAAAATTTCTCTTGCAACAAGATTGACTTTATCTACAAGTGTTTGCATGATTTTAAATTTTGGCATTGCAATTATCATTAATACTAAAATTAAGCATAATACTAATGCAATTGCAAGTACAATTACCCAATTCATTCCAGAATCATATTTTTTAATATTAATAATACCCCCAATTGCTAAAATTGGTGCATAGAGTACCATTCTAAGCAACATTACAGTTACCATTTGAATCTGTTGCACATCATTTGTTGTTCTGGTAATCAAAGAAGCAGTAGAAAATTTATCCAGTTCTGCATTGGAGAAATTAATAATTTTGCAAAATATTTTATTTCTCAAATCACGCCCTACACCAGCAGCTGTCTTGGA
>JAAVHJ010000071.1 GCA_014799805.1 Ruminococcus sp. | reverse complement strand
ACAAAAAATTGCTATTTGTTCCATAAAAAGCCGCCTTTCTGCTACTTTGAGTTTGTGGTTATTCTCATTATAACAGATTTTGGCGGTTTTTTCTATTTTTTTCATCGAATTCACGTTAAAAGAAGGAATCAAAAATATCAAAGAGCCAAGACGGACAGGATATGGAAATATCCGTAATAAGCTCGAAGATATCATAATCATAGGTTTGTGTACCGTAATATGTGGAGGGGAAGATTTTGCCAATATGGAGGCATTTGGCAAAAGTCGTCAGGAGTATCTGGCGAAATTTTTGGAACTTCCCAACGGAATACCTGACAGTGATACATTTAGACGAGTATTTGAAAAAATCGACCCGTCTGAGCTTTCGACGCGCCTGAGAAACTGAGTATCGGCAGAAAGAGAAAAACGCAGTATAGTAGCAATAGATGGAAAAACAATATGCGGAAGCGGAAATGAACAGCATAAGGTATATCATGTAATCAGTGCGTTTGTTGGTGAAAATCATCTTACATTAGGTGAACTAACAGTGGAAGAAAAAACAAATGAGATAACTGCTGTTCCAGAACTGCTTGATCTAATAGACATAAAAGGTGATATCGTTACGGCAGATGCAATGAGTTGTCAAAAGAAAATTGTTGAAAAAGTAATGGATAAAAAGGCTGACTATACAATAGGATTAAAACAGAATCAACCTGCATTGTATCAAGATACGAAAGATTATTTTCAAGAATTTGCAGGAAAATTGCCATCAAAAGTTACATATGATAAAGGTTATGGCAGAATTGAAGAGCGAGAATATCGGCTCTTGACTGCTATATCGTGGCTTGAACAGAAAGATGAATGGTGTGGACTGAAAGCTTTGGGGATGGTAAAATCCACAGTGCTAGAAAAGGGCAAGATACATGAATTTACAAGATATTTTATCACTTCTTTGACTAATCCTAAAGAATTTGCCAATTCAGTAAGAAAACACTGGTCTATTGAAAATCAGCTTCACTGGTGTCTTGATATGATTTTTCGAGAGGATGCTCCCAGAGCAAAGAAAGACAATTCACTACTTAATATGAATATACTGCGTAAAATCGCATTAAATCTTGTCGCCCAAGCTCAATACAAACGTATTAGCAAGAAACGTCTTATGTTCAGAGCTGCTCTTGAACCTACTCTTTTCCTTAATATTCTTTTTCATCCTTCCTCTGTTTCCACTCAAAAGTAAATGCTGTTGCCGTGATGGGCGGTACTATCACAGTTGACAGTGAAGAATACAAAGGATCGGAGTTCATTGTAACATTCCGTTTCCGGGTTGCTGACAGTCCTGCAAAGTCCCAGCGGCTGGATCAACTGGCAGATCTTAGAGCATTAGTGGTAGATGATGATGTGAATACTTGTATCAGCGTCAGCAAAATGCTCTCCGTCATTGGTATGCATCTCGACTGGACTACTTTGGGAAAAGAGGCTCTTATCCGTACAGAGTTTGCACTGGATCAAAACGAACCTTACAGTGCATATATTATTGATTGGCTGATGCCGGATATGAACGGAATTGAACTTGTTCGCCGAATTCGCAAGGTAATCAGAGATACAACACCAATTATCATACTTACCGCCTACGACTGGGCAGATATTGAAGAGGAGGCCAAGGAAGCCGGTGTTACGGCATTCTGCCCCAAGCCGATCTTCTTCTCGGAACTGCGAGGCATTTTGGCTGCACCTTATATAGAACAAGAAAATTCAGGGGAAACAGACACCCCTGAATTACGTTTCGACGGCATGAAAATTCTGTTGGTGGAGGACAATGAGCTGAATCAGGAGATTGCTCAGACTATTCTGGAAAATGTCGGATTCGTCATTGATACGGCTGACGACGGAACCGTAGCTGTGGATAGGATGAAGGAGATGCCCGCAGGTACTTATGACTTGATTTTGATGGATGTTCAGATGCCTATTATGAATGGCTATCAAGCTACAAGAGTCATTCGGGCACTGGATGACTCTATCAAAGCGGAGATTCCTATTGTAGCAATGACTGCTAATGCTTTTGATGAGGATCGGCAGGAGGCTATAGATGCCGGAATGAATGGACATGTGGCAAAGCCTATCAATATAGAAAAATTGATGGAAACGCTGAAAGACATTTTGAAGTAAATACCAGACATTGCTTCGGCTTTTTAATTAATATCAGTAAGAAATCCCCCGCCTATAAAGGTGGGGGACTTCTTGTTACAATTGATAAACAGAATTTATCTTTTTTATTCATTTTTGATTTGTATCAATTGTAATCAATTGATTATTCATCTTCTTTGCGGCGGGTCACACCAGAAATCTTTACAGTACAGAAGCCGATTCCTACCATCATGAATGCACCAACAGCAATCAGCATATTTGTCAAGGAGTTGTTGCCTGTTTGTGGAAGGTTTACTTCTTCGTTGTGATTTACTTCAACGCCTTTGCCTGTGTTGGGATCGATGGTATAAACATCCAGAACTTCATCATCCGGATCGGTCAGTGTAATTTCATACTGTCCATTTTCTTCCTTAGTGATTTCAGCATCTGCAGCGGTAATGCCTGTTTTATCTTCGTAATCAACGATTGCCCAATCGCAGAGATCTTCATCAGATGCGATATGTGTAACAGTTGTTTCAATTGTTTCTTCTGTAGATACTACAGTTTCTTCAGTTGCGACTGCTTCTGTTGTTTCTTCCACTGTTGTTGCAACAGTTGTTGCCGGAGCAGATGTTGTTGTTTCTTCCACTGTTGTTGCAACAGTTGTTTCCGGAGCGGATGTTGTTGTTTCTTCCGCTGTTGTTGCAACAGTTGTTTTCGAAGCGGATGTTGTTGTTTCTTCCGCTGTTGTTGCAACAGTTGTTTCCGGAGCGGATGTTGTTGTTTCTTCCGCTGTTGTTGCAACAGTTGTTGCCAGAGCGGATGTTGTTGTTTCTTTCGCTGTAGATGTTGTGACAACTGTCGTTGCAGGAGCAGATGTTGTTGCAACAGTTGTTGCTGGAGCGGATGTTGTTGTTTCTTCCACTGTTGTTGCAACAGTTGTTGCCGGAGCGGATGTTGTTGTTTCTTCCACTGTTGTTGCTGGAGCGTGTGTTGTTGTTTCTTTCACTGTAGATGTTGTTACAACTGTCGTTGTAGTTGCCGGAGCAGATGTCGTTGTTTCTGCAACAGTGGATGTTGTAGTTGTTGTGCTTTCTACAGTTGTTTCTTCTGTAGTTTCAATAGTCTCTTCTGTTTCTTCCGGAATCACAATCTCAGGTGCAGTCTCAAATTCAGCTGCAACAGCAACAATGGTGAGTTCATTCTGATAAACATACTGTAAGGAATTATCTATAATCTGCACTATGTCCGAATTGATGGGCATTGCTGTGCCGTCTGCATCTATTACTGTGATTGTGCCTATGTTTAATGAATCAATACCATCGGGATTATCGGAATCAGAGAAAGCAAAAAGTGATTTGATGTCTGCCAGATAAATATCCAGCAAGCCTGTAGTTGGATTATAACGGTAGTCCTCCACTTTATAACCGGATGTCTCATCTGCAATATCAGTATGAAATTCAACTGTAACTGTATCCACTTTCTCTGGTGCGATTTGCAGATTTAACCGGAGCGTGTTAATTTCGTCTCTTCTAGCATGATTAGACATCCATATAATTTCACCTTTCTCGGTAATCTTAACCGTATCTGGTGTAACTGACGACGGTGTAACACCGTCATCAGTTGTATTATCAGTTTCCTGTGCATCTGTCTCAGCATAACCATGTACACCAAGAGAAATTGCACCACTCATCGGCTGAATTACGCCGAGCATCAAAGCAATAAATGTGCTAATCAGAATTCTTTTTTTCATCACAATTGCTCCTTTTCCAGTTAGTGTTTATCTTATCACTTTCCAAAAGTCATTTTAGGAAGTTCGTCAAGATTTGTTGTTGTCAGTTCTTCAAACAGGGAGTCGCTGACCAGACGCTGACCTGCGTTTGTAATCGGATCATCCACTCTGTACAATTCAACACGTACTTTCTCAGGGAGTTCCATTTCATTCAGATTTTTAGGTTCGATCCAGTAAATCCATGTGCCATCTCCAACGTCGGTGATGTTTCCGCCTTCTGGAACATTTGCCAGGATGATCTGATCTGATAACAGATTTTTTTCTTCGTCAATACCGCCTACTATGTTGCCTTCTTCATCAAACAGAATCACTACATTGTAAGCTGGATTGCCTTTGTATTTGCCGGTGAAGACCAGAGAGCCTTCCGGAATTGCATAGCCTTTCTCTTCGTCATAGACATAATCTGCACCCAGTGTGCCAATGAGCGTTGTAGACTTGTCGGTAGTTGTGCGGAATTCCACGTTATCGCCTGTTGGTGTGAGTACATCCAGTTCTGCAATAGAAATCTGGTCGAATTTTGCATTAGTGTAGAGTTTGATAAACAGTTTCTGCGTGGGATATGCACATACATATTTTTTCTCATTCTCTTTTTGATAGGAGAAGTAAACAATGCCATCAGAGTCGTTGTCGATTGTGCCTGCTGCAACGGGAGTTTTTGTAAAGCTGCCATCTTTAGTCTGTACAAAGATTTCATAAAGAATGTCAGTGTTCGGAGCTGTCTTGTTGAGAATATCTGTGTATTTAAAGCCCTGGATGGTCAGTTCTTCGCCGAAGTCGAGGGTAATTTCGCAGTAACCTTTTTTGCCTTTGCCATAAGTCACTTGGTCACTTATCGTTGTATTGTAAACGGTTTCAGATTTGCCGTCAATTGCCAGTGTTGCCAAGTCTTTTGTTACTGCCTGGTCGCAGGAGCTGGTTGTTTTGTTGCCTGTTTCATCTACTCCTTCATTAAGTACATCATGCTCTGCGAGGTTTTCATTCGTCAAATACTTTGTGCTGATCTGGAATTTGGATTTGTCTACAGCGCCTTCGTGCTGAATCTTAATCATTTCGGAAGTTTTCACTGCGGAACGGTTCAGATACTGGTCAACCATGATCACTTCGTAAGATACGGTACGATTGTTCAGAGAAGTAATAACATCTGTGAATTCAGTTGTCTGTGTGAATCCGATTACGGATTTTTCTGTTTTGCCACCGGAGATTGTGCAACGTACAATTTCATAACCCAGAATATCTTCTGCTGGAACGGTGTTGTTTGGTGTGATTTTCAGTGTGACTTCGTTCTTTTTGGTGCTGTTGACTGCGATTTCTACACTGCTGATTGCGGTTGTTGTTTGGTCATCTGCTAATTTACTGCTTTCGCCTGCCCCTGTTTTCGTACGGACATAATTGCGGGAATCGTCATTTGCATAGAAGATTGCACGGGTTTCTTTATCGAAATTTTTTGCAAAATCAATTGTTGCCTGATTCGGTTCTTTGCCCCAGCGTTCAAAGAATTCCAGGACATTTTTTTGTGTTGCTGCACATGCAAGACGCATCAGACTCTGATCCTTGTCGCCGCCAGATGGAAGATTTAAAACTGTTCCATTTTCGAGAGTAACTTTGCCCTCTCTGCAGATTTTGCAGAGTCTTGCATAGAAGAGGTTTGCAAGCTGTTCGTTGTAATTGCTGTAAGTTGTGTAGTTCGGGTCTTTGTCGTATGCAATGTGGAGCTGCCAGTATAATGCGAGCTGTGTTGCCACATTGGAGGAAGCACCTTTCTGACCGGAGCTTACTTTCTTGTAGACTTCGCTATATTGGAAGCGTCTGTTTGCGTTGGTTTCGCCGCCATGAGCAAGCTCTGCAAAGTAGTTGTTTGTGATTTCTGGCATAGAGATTGCGCCCTGATCGAGACAATGTCCGACTTCATGTGCAATGCCCCAGCCGAAGTAACCGTTGTTGGTATAATTGCCCTCTGCATCGAAGTTCTTCTTGCCACATACCATGCCAGCAGTAGAACCCCACTCAATGCCGATATGATCGCTTGTTGCATACATGAAGGAGTTTTCAAACTGTCTCATGTAGCGGATATTCTGGTGCCGCAACGGTGTATAGTTCAGGCCTTTAACTTGACGCTCATAGTTACTTAAGTATTCTGTGCTGGTGTTCAGACCTTTGTGCTGATAGAAGAGATACATCATTTCTTCTGTTGCATCCATTGAAGCAACGAGTTTTTCTGCACGTTCTTCCACAGAGCCATTCCCTAAGCCTTGGAGAATCTGCTGTGCAGGGAGAGAGTAGAGCATGGAATCCAAGAGAATTTCTGTACCGCCGAGGATGCAGTTCTGCTCATCATATTTTTTGTTGACAAATTTGTTTGTAGAGGATGCGTGGAGTTTTGTGTGCTGTTTCTGGATATTGGGAACATATTCGTCAAGCTCGCTGATGTAGGCAGCTGCTTTTTCTACACGGGTTTCATGATCTTTCACTTCGTACAGGTCAAGAATCGGAACTTTTGTGCCGCCACTGATTCGGATGGAATATTTCTCGGTGTTTGTTGAACCGCCATGATATGAAAGATAGAGCATACCGCCGGATTCCTGGCTGAGTTTCAGATCTTTTGAAGTACGGATGATATTTTCACCGACCTTCAGTGGGAAAGAACCAAGTACGAGATTGCCGCTTTCTGTATGATACTGTGCAACAATGGCTGTTAACTCTGGATCGCCGCCATATTCACGGCCGCCGTTTTCAGTTGAGTTAGAGCCGACATAGATGATGATTTCTTCATCGTTAGCGACATTCACGCCCATCGGCTGCCAGCCGTTGAGTCCGCTGAAACCACGATTCTGGTTTGATTCCTGTGGGCCGTTTGTGGTGATCTTATTGTGAATGAGGATCGGATCGCCGAGATCCTTTGCATTGATAATCTTATATGCCCATTCCAGTTTAAGATTTACGACATCTCTGTCAGGATGCAGATTTCCGAATTCATCCGGTGTGTTGGCCTCTGCATATAAGCCATCCAGGTATTCTAATGTCACTTCATCTTTCAGAACTGTATTCAAATCGTCTGCGAATAAATTCTTGCTTCTTTTCAGCAGATCCGTAGATTTATAGAACACCACTTCATTGACAGTAATGATATTGTTTGATGTGCCGGAAAAACCGAACTGCACTTTCTTTGCATTGAAATTAATACTATCCGGAATATCAATACTATAATAGTCTACTTGATTTAAACCCTTTTTGGTAGAAACATTCATTTTTGATAGTCTTTGTTCGTTTCCGTTTTCATCCCACCATCTTATAGTTACCTTAGAAGGTTTCGTTATTGACCAGAAGCCAATGCTGCCAATGTTATATGTCTGATCAAATTCATAGGTCAGACCCATTCCGTCACTCAAGCCATTGCCACCATCGTTTCCGCCCTCAAACTGATAAAAAGTTTCCGGATCATTATCCACGGTTGCCCATGCTGTATTGTTTTCTTTGTCTGCCAGAACAACTTCATTTTCCTCAGAACCCTCAATGGTTGCAGATGTGTTGTTTCTTGTAATAGCATTAATATGATTACTGGAAGGGATTCCGTCTTCATTCAGGTTGATCGCACCGTATCTGGACATTTCAGAGGCTTTCATGGCACCTGTTCTTTCGATCACTACAAGAGATTTCGGTGCATCGCCAATGTCGTTATAACCAACTACATAAACTTCATATTCTGTCTTGTCTTCCAGATCTTCAATCACACAGCTATTTGCCGTTGTGGAGAGCATTCCTTCTGGCTCTTCGCTGTCTTTTAATCTGTAATATACCCGGTAGCCTGTCGTGTCAGGCATTTTGCTCCATTTTACTGTGAGTTTCCTGTAACCACCCTCAATTTTCACATTGTTGACCATATCGGGCTTGCCTGCTGGCATGGGAGTTACTTCCACTGTTTCACTGACTGTACTTCTCCATGTGCCGTTTACTGCCTGTACGGTTACCAGATAAGTTGTCAGATTCTTGATTAATTTCTGTGAGGAATTGTGATTGTTATCACCGATCATAGCGGATGTTGCAGATGTGGAAAGTGTCTTTTTCACTACGCCGGTATCTTTTTCTTTTACAACAACTTCGTAACCGGTTACGTTAAGAACGGGATTCCAGGTAACTGTAAACTGGTCACTGCCGGGGACTGCCTTCACATTCTGCGGAGCAGTAACTTCCGGCTCCGGAATCCGGCTTTCCATGCCGTTGAGAAATTCTGTCTTAGCAATCGTAACCAGATTTGTTGCCTGACCTGTTGCCTTTGCCAATGCGGTAACTTTCAGAGAAACTTTCTTGACAGCGACCTGTGTACCAAGATGCACCTGAATGTTGCCTTTGCTGTCAATTTCAGCATAGGGGCTGAATTCAGCAAGAGGTGAAGGAGCTTCTCCCTCCTCTTCTTCTCCTTCTGTTGTAAAACGCACACCATTTTGCAGCGGAAGTTTGGTAATGCCAGAATTACCGTTTTCATCAACAGTTTCCACTTCAATCACTGCTTCTGCAATGGGTGTTTCTGGAGCTACGCCGAAAGAAATACCGTCAACTGGTTCATCACTGGTTACATCAAATCCAACAATAATCGGATTGTCTTTTGCAACTTCTCCGTCTACCATGAAAGTAACTTCTGATTCGCCATTGAGCATGTCTTCCATGCTGCCTTCTATTGTTACATTTTCTGCAACAGATACTTTTACTGCATCCGGAGAAATGGATTTTTCAACATGTGCCTGTGTGTTTTTTCCTGCTTCTTCAAGATAACCTTTTGTAAAGAACATTAGGTCTTCAATATTAATTTCGTCATCACCATTCAGATCAGCACTTTTATTTTCATCATTTACCTGTGCGCCTTCATGGATAAGATCTAACAGATACTTTTTATCATTTTCATCGATTGCACCCTCACCGTCTGCATTACCAATCAGAAGAACGCCTGGATGGAGACCATCACCGTCTTCATAATAGGAATAACCTGCACAGAAACCAGCAGTTAGCTGTAAAGCATATCGTTTACCGCCTTCAACCTCAATTTCCTGTTCATATGTTTTGAAACCATTTCCAGTCACCTCAAGAACATATTTACCATCAGGGAGATGATTGAAACTGATCGTTTCAGCACCTGTCTTATCAGCAGAAAAATGGATTGTTTCCGGTTCACAATCAGAACCAAGCAATGCGACTGTAAAATCAGCGTTGTCCAGGAACAATGCCATGCTGACGGAAACATCGATTTTACCAATTGCGGATAGATCTGTATTTGCTTCTGTATCCTGAGTTTCTTCGGGTGTTTCTTCCGTAGGGTTATTTTGGGAAGTAATTACACCAATTGTTTCAGATTCACCACTATTATTAAAAGTTTCTGCATCAACAGCACCAGCTGCGATAAAGAAATTAGATACCATGCATAAAGCTAATAAAGAAGCAATTTGTTTCTTGAATAATTCTCTTTTTTTCATATACACTCATCCCTTCTCAATCTGGGCATCTCTTACTGAAACAAAAAAGCTGTTACCTTTTAGCAAAGGCACAGCTACTGAGTGTAATCGTTTTAGAAAATTTATAAAAAGTAATCTAAAAAGTAATTACCCTGCAACTGGCTGGCTTACCGTTTCCGGTTTAGCCCCTATAGCTTTGCGTCCTCATTTTTCAATAAGTTTGCCAAATATAATGTGAATCGATTTCAGCAATTCGGGTACTTTTTACTGAAACAAAAAAGCCGTTACCTTTTATTTTACAAAAGGCACAGCTGCTGAGTGTAATCGTTTTAGAAAATTTACAAAAAAGTAATCTAAAAAGTAATTACTCTGCAACTGGCTGGCTTACCGTTTCCGGTTTAGCCCCTATAGCTTTGCGTCCTCATTTTTCAATGAGTTTGCCAAATATAATTTGAATCGAACTTCAACTTGTTAACGTTCAGGTCGTACCTTTAATTTTTATTGTACGTTCCTTCCCGTTATCTATGTTTAAATTATACACTCCTTTTTTGATTTTGTCAATAGGTTTTTTGCATTTTCTCTGTTTTTTACATATTTTTTTATAAAATAATCATTAATTTATGCATAACAAACAAATTCATACAGATATAATGCCATTTTGGACAAATTATCCTGGGGTTTTCATCCGGTTGACCTGCACTTTACCCATTTCTTTGAGTGCTTTTTCGGCATTGGCTTTCACATCATCTTCAATACGAAAATTTACTTGTGTCATTAAGAATCACTCCTTTCTTATGTTATTATACCACGCTTTTATATACATTGTTAAGTAGATACTATAAAATTTTAGTAATTTTCTTTATAACATTTATGTTATATCATATAGCGCTTTATAATACATTATATAATATAAATATTTTTCTGCTTTCTCTTTGTATTTTGAGGGTATCAAATATTGTATGTTTGTGCATCCGAAAAAGAAGAGCTAACAAAAAAAGAGAAAGAGTGCCTAGATAAAAGCAGAAATCGGAGAACAAGCCAAAGAGAAAATTGTCAGAAGTGAAAGTAGTCTGTCTGAAATTTATTTCGATATAGTTTCGGAGATAAAAAAGAACTGGTTGGAATATTTTGAGGAATTACAAAACAATACTGAAAAGAGCCTATAGGAAAAATATTGGCTTTTTATTTTTGAAAATAAACTAGGAAAACAGCCATATTTTTAATGAGCGTTCAGATAGATGAAATTCGTCCATCTGAAATTCATTTTCGCTCATAAAAAAAGAGCAGGTATGTATGCTTTCCTTGCAGTTCTTGCTCTAATAAATTCAAACCCTTGCTTAAATCACACTTTTTTATTAGGACTAACTCCACAATATTGTTGATAGCTTGCAATGACTTCTGCATCCTGTTTTCTTCTTTTCCGGTATTCCTGTTCTACAAGGCTTTGCATCTGACTGCTGATGAAATCAAGTTGTGTTTGCAAATCTTCCTTTTCCTTTTTTAAATTTTCGTTCTGACTTTTCAACTCTTTGACTTCTTTTATTAATCTTAGTTCCTCAGCATAGTAAACAGTTCTTTTATTTTATATTTTCATTTATATATCATTTTATTTAATTATACTATATATTTCTGGCTTTGTCAAGCTTTTTCAGTGGCTTTCTTCTGGAATAGAAATAGTTGTAATTTAAGATAGATTATCCGTACATAAATTTTTCTGAATGATTCCAATAATCACCAGAAGTAAAGCAGAATGTTTCTATCTCAAAAAATGGTAATCTATAATTATTTTCTTGTAAATTAAAAAACATTTGTTTTGATATAGAAGAATTTCTAGATAATAATTAATTCTCTCTAATAAACAACGTCAACAAATGCCTATATGGCTAACTATATCTACTTATACAAAGTGTTAATATTTGTTGACGTTGCAAGTTTCCTAACGTCAACAAAAAAAGTCGTTGACATAAAAATCAACGACTTTCAATGGTCACAGTTCAATTATCATTTTGGCATAGCGTATGCCATTAAGTGTCCATCTGTCATATTATGTATAATAAACCCATGTTTTACCTGAGTATCATGTTCTCCATTTGACAAAATACCTCTGACTTTTTTTAATTCAATACCAATTCCACAGGCTCTCAAATCGGAGATAAGTGAGTTCATAAATTTTGTAGGTTTTTGTGGCAAGAAATCTTCTCCACATTCATCTTTAAGTTCTTCTCTGAAACGGTCATAAGAAATATTGATTCTTTGTCCGTGTACAGATAAACGTTTGATAACTTCAATAGCAGTTTCTTTATTCTCTTCATCATCCGAGTTATCATTTTTAATATCTGACAGACTTTTTCCAGTACGGGCAGATTTCGTCAAATCATCTTCTGTAAGGTCACTAAATCCATCCCATTCAAAACGTGCTGTTGTGTTTTCGCTCTGATTGATAATCCTGTAGCATACGGATTTTGCTTTCATCTGATAGTTTGACTTGGTTTGAATGATAATACGGCGGTCAGAATTAGCTCCAAACGAACGGATGCAGAGGGCAGAACGTGAAATGTCAATCAATGCTGTACTGCCTGAAACTGCATTATTGGCATTTTCTGTCTGGGGCATTTTATTCACGTGAGCGACAACCAGAATCGCACAATGAAATTCTTTCGCAAGTACAGTCAGAACACTTGTTACTCCTCTAATATCATTGGCTTTGTTCATATTCTTGTCATCTCCTATATATACACTTCATGGGTCAATAATAACTAATTTAGGGCGAATTTCTTCTAAAAGTTCAGTTAATGCCTGAATCCTCACAATATCATCCTTATTTTGCGGTAACAGAAAACTTTCCGTATCAAGTTCTTTCCTTGTTTTCGATGTTTTCAAGACAAAGCAGTTGTCTGGATTCCCTCTGGCTTCTCGCATACAGTTCAGAATCACACTTTCATTATCTTCTGCCGAAATAAACAGGACTTTTTCTGGTTTGATTGCTGTCTGCTGATTGCCATATCTGGGGAGTGTACGTCCAGTTGTAATATCGGATGCAATTCCGACAGTCGCAAAAGATTTGCCTGTTCCACCAGCAGCATACATGATTGTCAGTTCTCCAATAGGAATATAGGGATTCCATAAGAACTCTTGTGGTTCGGGTTGTACCTCTGATAATCGGATAACTGCATATTTGATTTTTTGCTCCGGAAATATTTCTGAACTGTCTTTTACTAATTCTTCAAAATCAGATATATCAACATTCTTTAACGTGAGTTCGAAGAAAAAAAGATAGAAAAAACCGCCAGAATCTGTTATAATGAGAGTAATGACAAACTCAAAGAACAGAAAGGCGGTTTTTTCTATGGAACAGATAGCAATATTT
>JAAVHJ010000070.1 GCA_014799805.1 Ruminococcus sp. | reverse complement strand
TACATGTAGATGTCATTGCAGGATTCCGTTCAAAAGAAATCGTAATTTTAGAACAAGAATTTAAAAAACATTGTTCAGAATTAATTCTATGCACAGATGACGGAAGTTATGGTATGAAAGGCTTTGTTACAAATGCTTTGCAAGAACGAATCAATCAAAATATCAAATATGATACTGTGATTGCGATTGGACCTATTCCTATGATGAAATCTGTCTGTGAATTGACTAAAAAATATCAAATTCCTACGATTGTATCACTTGACCCTATTATGATTGATGGTACAGGCATGTGTGGGGGCTGTCGTGTTACAGTTGGTGGAAAGATTCGTTATGCTTGTGTAGAAGGTCCTGATTTTGATGGACATCAAGTTGATTTTGATGAATTAATGAAACGCAATGGAATTTTCAAAGAACGTGAAGCCGAATGCCGTATGATGACACTTGCGGACAAGCTTTAAACAATACGGAGGGAAATTTATGCCAAATATGTCAAAAACAAAAGTACCAATTCCAGAGCAAGAACCTAAGGTACGAGCAAAAAATTTTGAAGAAGTTACACTAGGCTATTCAACAGAAATGGCAATTGAAGAAGCTAGTCGTTGTTTAAATTGCAAACATAAGCCTTGTGTTTCAGGTTGCCCTGTAGGTGTCAGAATCCCTGAATTTATTCAAAAAATTACAGAACAGGATTTTTCAGGTGCTTATGAAATAATTCACAGTACAAATGCATTACCCGCTATTTGTGGGCGAGTATGTCCGCAGGAACGTCAGTGTGAAAGCAAGTGTGTTCGTGGCAAAAATGGTGAATCAGTTGCAATTGGCCGTCTGGAACGATTCATAGCAGATATGCATATGAATCAGCATGAAGAAATTATTAAGAAGCCTGTTTCTAATGGGCATAAAATTGCCGTTGTTGGTGGAGGTCCTTCAGGGTTGACTTGTGCAGGGGATTTGGCAAAACTTGGCTATGAAGTCACTGTTTTTGAAGCATTTCATGTTGCTGGTGGTGTTCTTATGTATGGTATTCCAGAATTTCGTTTGCCAAAAGAAATTGTTCAGCAGGAAATCGAAAATTTAAAATCTCTTGGCGTGAATATCATGACAAATATGGTCATTGGTAAAATATTTTCCATTGATGAGTTAATGCAACAAGGTTATGAAGCTGTTTTTATTGGTTCTGGTGCAGGATTGCCAAGATTTATGGGTATTGAGGGAGAATCTTTCGTTGGTGTTTGTTCAGCAAATGAATATTTAACAAGAATTAATCTTATGAAAGGCTATCAAGACGGCTATGACACACCAGTTTTAAAATCAAAAGCTGTTGCTGTTGTCGGTGGTGGTAATGTTGCAATGGACGGTGCAAGAAGTGCATTGCGTATGGGTGCAGAGCATGTGTATATTATTTACAGACGTTCTGAAAATGAAATGCCTGCCCGTAAAGAAGAAATTCATCATGCCAAAGAAGAAGGCGTAGAATTTTTAACGCTTCAAAATCCAGTGAAGATTTTAGGTGATGAAAATAATCGTGTTTGTGCAATAGTCTGTCAAAAAATGGAACTTGGCGAACCAGATGCAAGTGGCAGAAGAAGTCCAGTTCCTGTAGAGCATTCAGAATATGAGTTGCCTGTAGATACAGTGATTATGGCAATTGGTACATCTCCGAATCCGTTAATCAGAACAACAACAAAAGGATTGGAAACAAATGCAAGAGGCTGTTTCATTGTAGATGAAAATATGATGACAACAAAAACAGGTGTTTATGCTGGTGGTGATGCTGTTACAGGTGCAGCAACAGTCATTTTGGCAATGGGTGCAGGAAAATCCGCTGCAAAATCAATTCATGCATATATTATGCAGGAAAATTTATAATTTCAGGAGATAATTGTATGAAATATAAAAATATAATCAAAAAAATGGCTGTGCTGATTAGTGCAGGTCTTGTATATACTATGAGTATGATTACAGCATTTGCAGAAGACGCATCAAATGCAGCTGGTTCAGAAGAAGCAGTATCTGGTTGGGGTGCAATGATTTCTACATTCGCATTGCCAATATTATTGCTGATATTCTTGTATTTTATTATGATTCGCCCACAGCAGAAACAGGAAAAAGCTACCAGAGAAATGCAGAGAAATCTTTGCGTTGGTGATGAAGTTGTTACAATTGGTGGAATTATTGGTATTGTTCTAAAAGTCAATGAAAATACGCAGACTGTTGTAATTGAAACAGGTAGCGACCATTTTAAGCTTTTAATGAAACAAGATGCGATTAAAGAAAATATTACTGCAATTGAAAATGCCCATGCAGAAAAAACAAAGGCTAATAAAAATAAAGCCAATGCAATTAGTCTTGGAAAATCCAAAGACGAATAATTTTTAAGACATACTGCATAAACTGTGTAAAGGCGGTGGTGCAGTTTGCGACGTGCAAGTATCTGGAACTCAAAGATAGGCAAATATTTACTACCTACACTGGAGGGATTGCTTTATCTTTCCAGTGGCGGGTTATTCTGTGCAGGATTACTCTTAATTGGAACAATTCCTGCAATTGCCATGACGTATTTCATGCATATTTTATGGTGTATCAGTGCATTTTGTTCTGGACGCAGAGCTGGATTTCATCGTAGAACACATGGAATTCAGACAGGTTTTATTTGCAGTATGATTTTATGTATCATTTTATTCTGTGGTTGCTTTGCATTGCAAGAAACATTCACAGAACGCTTGTTTACAAGATGCCTGCTTATATTAGTAGCAGGTGTGATTGGCGGTATTGTCGGCGTTAATACAAAACTCAAAAAACCGCCTTATTAATAAAAAAATAAATTGCCCTTTCGGGGGAGGAAATTTTATGAAAAAATCAATTATGATAATAATGGCAATGTTAGGGTGTGTTCTGATAACAGGGTGTGAATTTCAGAAAATTGATAATTCTAATCATACAGAGCCAGAACAAGAAATTCAGATTGCAACAATTGCAACACAAGCTGAACATGCAGCTCCAAAGCCTGCACCTACAGTAGAAACACAACCCAAGTCTGAAATATCTGAACCTGTTTCAGAAGAAAATTCAGAATCTGATACAGAAAATAAAATTATTTATTATTCAGACAGTGATTTTGAAAAAGCAATTTTTGCGGCACTTTTGGACGGCTTATGTACGGATACAATTTCAGAATGTTACATCATGGCAGATGCTGATAATGACAGTTACTCTGAATTGATGATTGCATTGCCAATCAGTGAAACCGCTAGCCAGAATATTGTTCTGGAAAGTCCTAATTCTGCTGGCATATATTATTATGATGCAACGGGTGTATCTAATGATTTCTTTGTTGTTGACCCTGCACAAAATAAAGTGCTTTTAAATGAAAATACCCGTTCTGATACCATGAAAGAAACGGAAGAAACACAAAATACAGAAGAACAGGAAGAAACCCAAAATACAAATATTAATAATATTATTTCCAGAGAATATTTTGAATGGCAAGGAAATCATTGGGAAAGTATTTCTATTTTATATGGCAATCGCTGTTACTGGAATAATCAAAACGTCAGTACAGGAGAATTTCTTGCCAATGCTGAAAAAGTCATACCAGTTGAAAAATCAGAAGATGTTTTGAATATTTATTTAACTGGCGATATGCAGGAAATTGCAAATGATTTCTATGCATATTTGGCAAAATATTATAGACAACTTGAGAAACCTATTTTAGCAGATATTAATAGCGATGGTTCACCCGAACAAATTATTGTTGTGCAGAATTTGTCGAAAAATTGGGTTTCTAATATGCATAATTTATATGAATCTGATAGCGAGTTTCAAGCAACAGGTTTAAATTCTATGCATACGACTTGTTTTATAATGGATTCTGCAGAAAATTGTGTCAGAATTCGTTCTGCAAATTTTGATAGAAAACTTACGTTTGAAGAATCAGCTGGTATGTTATTTGCATATGATGATACAAACTCTATGCAGACCATTCAATATTCTGAAAAAGATGCTATCTTAGGAGAACATTTTATGTCAGTGATGTGGGGTTGAAAAATTTTTCATTTTCTATTGCATTTTGCATTAAAATATGCTATAATAAAAAAAACAAGCATGCTTGTTAAGAATGGAGGTTAGAAATTTTATGAAGCATATCATGACAATTAACAAGGCGAATCTTGTCGAAAGTGCAAAAAAAGGCGGTTGTGGTAAGTGTCAGGCATCTTGCCAGTCTGCTTGCAAAACTTCCTGCACAGTTGCAAATCAAAAGTGCGAAAAAGAAGAAAAGTAAATTATGCTTTTTTTTCAATTTTTCAACAAAAAAATGCCCTGTATTCATGCAGGGCATATTTTCTGTGATAATTAATTATTAAAAAATAATATGATTTAGAAAGGCGAAAAATTATGATTCATAAATATCAATTAGGCGGTTTCTATATTGTTCTTGATGTCAATAGTGGCGGTGTACATGTTGTAGATAAATTAACTTATGATTTACTGGATTATGTAAAACCTCCGTTTGAAAATCATTGCCCTGAAGAAATTTTAGAACAATTGCAAGATAATTATAGCATACAAGAATTGCAGGACTGTTATCAAGAATTAAAAATGCTCTATGAACAGAAAATATTATTTTCTAATGACGAATATGAGAAATTCGCAAAATTTGCAACGCCTGCTCCAGTCAAAGCTATGTGCTTGCATATTTCTCATGACTGCAATTTAAGATGTCAATATTGTTTTGCATCTACGGGAGATTTTGGCACAGGCAGAAAATTAATGCCTGTGGAAATCGGCAAAAAAGCAATTGATTTTTTATTAGAAAAATCTGAAAATCGTGAGCAATTAGAATTAGATTTCTTCGGTGGCGAACCGTTGATGAATTTTGATGTTGTAAAACAAGTTGTATTATATGCCAGAGAACAGGAAAAAAAATATAACAAGCATTTCAGATTTACTATCACGACAAATGGCATGTTATTAAATGATGATAATATTAATTTTATTAATCAGCAAATGTCAAATGTTGTATTGTCTATCGACGGCAGAAAATGTGTGAATGACAAAATGCGTCCGACTCCTAACGGCAAAGGCAGTTATGATGTGATTTTGCCGAAATTCAAGAAACTTGTGGCACAACGTGATAAAAATCTTGATTATTATGTACGTGGCACGTTTACAAAATATAATCTTGATTTTTCTGATGATGTATTTAGCTTATATCAAGCTGGTTTTGACCAGATTTCAGTAGAACCTGTTGTTGCTGATAAGAAATATGATTATGCCATCACAGAAGAAGATTTGCCAGCTATTTTTGCTGAATATGAAAAATTAGCACAGCGTTTATTAGAACAAGATAGAAACAATCAGCATTTTAATTTCTTTCATTTTATGATTGATTTAAATGCGGGTCCTTGTGCTATCAAAAGATTAAAAGGCTGTGGCTGTGGTAATGAATATGTTGCCATTACACCAGATGGTGATATTTATCCATGTCATCAATTTGTTGGCATAGAAGAATACAAAATGGGTAATCTTGAAGATAATACATTTGATTTAGACATGAAAGAAAAATTTGCACAATCGCATATTTATAATAAATCCAAATGCCGTGACTGTTGGGCAAAATTCTATTGCAGTGGCGGTTGTAATGCTAATAATTATCAATATCAAGGCGATATTTTACAATCACATGAATTATCCTGTGAATTAGAAAAAAAGCGTTTGGAATGTGCTATCATGATACAAGTTGTTAAAATGCTTGAAAATCAGCCTATTTCTGAATCTTCTACAGCTTATAAGCATTGCTAAATTTTATTGATATATTAAAAATAAATTTTGTGTATATACTATCATGTGGGTAATTGAAAAGCTAAATAGCAAACTAAATAATACTGTCATGATAATAGATTCTATGATACAGTATTTATCAATTGCAAGTGCTAATTTACCAATTTTTAAAATATGCAGTTTATAAATTTTTTGATTATCAAATATATGACCGCCTTTGGTTTCCATAAGAAAATAATTCTTATATTCTGCATTCTCTACTTGATAAACAACAGCAAAATTTTTTGCACTTATTTCTTCTACACGAACAAAATTTCCCTCACAGGGCTTTCCAAATAACCATAGAATGATATTTAAAATATAATGAATTCCTTGTAACATTAAAATTCCTATTGATAGCCAGAAGATTAATGCAAGTAATATTTGCATATTCACACCTAATATTAACAATAAAACAAATATCACTGCTAAAATAATGAAAAATTCCATTATTATCACTCCAGATTTATTAAATTTATCTAAATTATCCCCTGACTAAACAGGGGATTTTTTATTATAACTGGTCTGCGATTCGCAAAATTAAATCATTGGTCTTGTCCCAACCTAAGCAAGGGTCTGTAATGGATTTCCCATAAATGCCCTCCCCTATTTTTTGTGAACCGTCTTCTAAATAGCTTTCTATCATAAAACCTTTTATCATTTTTTTAATTTCTGCATTGTGACGACAACTGTGTAACACTTCATTCACAATTCTGGGTTGTTCTAAATAGCATTTATTAGAATTTGCATGATTTGTGTCAACTATTACAGCAGGATTTTCTAAATTTTTTTCAAGATAATGATGATAGGTTAATAATAAATCTTCATAATGATAATTCGGCAAAGATTCGCCATGTTTATTCACATAGCCTCTTAAAATAGCATGTGCCAAAGGATTCCCTATTGTGTGAACTTCCCAACCTCTATATAAAAAAGTATGACTTGACTGTGATGCATAAATAGAATTAAACATAACAGATAAATCCCCGCTTGTTGGATTTTTCATACCAACGGGAATATCCATGCCACTGACAGTTAATCTATGTTGCTGATTTTCCACACTTCTTGCACCAACTGCGACATAAGATAATAAATCTGATAAATATCTATAATTTTCAGGATATAGCATTTCATCAGCACAAGTAAAACCTGTTTCTTCAATTGCTCTTTTATGTAATTTGCGAATAGAAATTAAACCCTCTAGCATATCTTCTGCTTTTGTTGGGTCTGGTTGATGTACCATGCCTTTATAACCTGTGCCGTTGGTTCTGGGTTTATTGGTATAAATTCTAGGGATAATTAAAATTTTATCTTTTACTTGCTCCTGTACTTTGGCAAGTCTATAAATATATTCCATAACAGCATCTTCACGGTCTGCTGAACAAGGACCTATAATTAATAAAAATTTATCAGATTCCCCTGTGAAAATTTTCGCTGTTTCAGCGTCACGCTGTTGTTTTATTGTTTCAAAAGCAATTGATAATGGATATTGTTTTTTAATTTCCTGCGGAATCGGTAATTTACGGATAAAATTCATTGACATAATTTAAAACTCCTCTCTGTTTTTCAAAATATTATGATTTTATTATACACTTTTTTGAAATGACTGTCAAGTATTTTAATTTTCAAAAAAACTCATATAACTTATAAAAATAATTAAAAATTTTTCAAAAAGTTATTGCTTTTTAACAAATCTTATGTTATAATAAAAAATGAGGTGATTGAAATGGAACAC
>JAAVHJ010000069.1 GCA_014799805.1 Ruminococcus sp. | reverse complement strand
TTCTGCTCTGGCTGCTTATTCTTTTTTGCCTAAAAAACCTTCTGTTTGTTCTGCTTCTGTTATGAAAAAAGGTTTTTTATGTCTTGCTGATTAATTTTTTTGTCGAACTCACGTTAATACCATTGCAAGTCATCTGATTTCAAGCAATTCATCAAATAGGAATATTGTTCATCTGTGATGACATTATCAGCAAAAAATATTTTTTGAATCTTGACAGCTTTAACTGGAATCAACACACCCATATATGTAGCATAACGCTTGATTGCTATCAAACGTCCATTAACCGAACTAGCACTCATTGTTTTTTCTAATTTTTTCTTCCAGTCAACAACATTCTGCTTGTTCAGCTCCGAATAAACTTCAAAGTATTTTCCAACAGCATATACATATTTGGAGAGTGTTGCTGGTGATAATTCTTCATTCTGAAGAAAGATTTCAAATCCTTTTAAATCAGGTTCAGTGGTCTTTTTACTCATAATTTTCAACTCCTTTTTTTTGAACAGAATAAGCATTCTGTCTAATATAGCCTAAACCACCCCGATTTTTCGAGGTGGATTTTTTTTAATTAATCAGGTTATTATCCAGCATATCAGTTATTTTCTGGAGCTGTTTTATTTTATTTGCCGATTGTGTTCTCTAACCAATTCACCAATAATCCTATCAGTTGCAATTGTTACGGCTTTTTGAACAGTTGCTGTTGATTCAGGAAGTGACATGCCACTAAGCATTAAATTTTTAATCATCAAATTTACATGACTGCAAAGCATTATAATATGCGTTTCTGTGTCAATATCTGGATTATTTAGATATGTACTGGCGTTTTGGCTTTCGCTGTTATAAACCGTCACAATTCTAGTTTCTTCTTTTTCTTCACTCATTTCATCACCTCCTGATTATCTGGAGCTGTTTTTTATTCATTTGTTAGTGTTACAACTGATTTTACATCTTTACTTTTTGTAATTGCTTCAATAGCCATTAAAAAGCCGTCCATTTTGTTTAGCAATTCTTTTTTACCATTTTCGCTTAGCTTGCACGCATAGTATAGGAACAGCTTTTCGTCCTCAGTAAGTTCAATATTATTATTTTTCATTGCTAGCACCTCCTCTTTTTTATGTGTAATTCAATTATAACATAGCAAACGTCATTTGTCAATAGTACACTAACAAAAAAAACGTTAGTACATGTAAAAAAACTGTTAGTTTTTTTGTATATAGTACACAAAATTATGATAATAACATCTTTTTTGATTATTTTTTTCATTTATAGCTTGACAAGTATCATAATTTGTGCTACTATTATATCTTAGAAGGAGGTGATAAACATGAAAAATAATATTAAACAAGTACGAGAACAAAATGGAATGACACAAAAAGAATGTGCTGAAGCTTTGGGGATAAAATTAAGAGCATGGCAAACTTATGAACAAGGTGTTAGCGAACCTAAACATGAAATTTTATGCAAAATAGCAGATATGTTTGATGTATCGCTTGACTATCTTCTTAATAGAACTATTTCAATTCCTGAGCGTTTGACGCAATCAGAAATTGACTTTGAAAATGCTATTATTGAAAGATATAAGAAACTGCCAGAAAAATATAGAAAATTTTTTCTAAAAGGTGTTATGGAAGCAGTCGAATGTTACAAACAAGAGCAAAAAAATGATGTATCTGATGTTAATAACAACAACGCAGAATAAAAAAATCCGCCTAGTGTTACCAGCACCAGACGGATAATGGAGAATATGTATAATACTCAAAGCAGTTTTATTATAACATATTCTCCTGAAAAAATCAATGAGCAAATGAAAAAAATTTTTTCACAAAAAATGACTTGACAAAAAAAGCCTTTTGTGGTAGAATAGTAAATGACCAAAAATACAATTCAATACACAAAAGGCTTTTGTCTTATCGTTATATTATTATAGCATAAGATTCTGATTTTGTCAAGCCTTTTTTTCGGCATGGCAAAATTTTTTTTTAGCCGTGTGTGTTGAAATTGTAATTTGCTCAAATTTATGAAAAAGGAGTAATTACACATGAATGACTTTCAAATTTTCAATTCTGATGAATTTGAACGTATGAAATCTATTGAAAACACTATCAAAAGTTCTTATTTGGGTTTTATCTACTTTCTTGAATATGGGGAAAATATCAAGATAGGGTATTCACAAAAGCCAAGCAATCGAATGAAGCAACTAAAAAACCAAGCTGAATATGGGAAAATTAAGCTTGGCAATGTTGCAATAAGCAAACCTCACACAAATTATAGAGAAAACGAAAAATTATTACACCAATATTTTAACCAAAGCAGAATAGCAGGGACTGAATTGTTTTCGGTTACATTAAAACAAATTTTATCCGATTTACCAAAGGATTTAAAATTTTTAGACGAAAGTGAAAAACTTGAGCAAGAAAGTGAAGAAAGATTTAAATTTATAATGGGAATCTTATTTCCAAAATTAGGGGAAACAGAAAGTAGAATATCTTGTACGCAAGAACAGCTTGACCATGTCGAAAATTTACATATTACACAAAAGAAAGAGGTCTTTTTAATGCAAGAAAAAAACAATTCTACACCAGCACAGAAAAAATCTAGTAAACGTCAAAAAATTGGCGAACGTACACATATTTATAGAAATGCTGATGGCAGTATCTTTGGCAAGAAAGTTGTCAATAAATTCTCAGACGGGAGCAAAAATGCTGTCTGGTACTTGTTCAATCTAGAAACAAATAATTTCAACCAAATAGCAGGACTATCTGGAGCAATAGCACCCCTTTACAATGCAGATGTATTGTATCACAATAAAGATAACGCAGAATGCCCTATCATCATTGTAGAGGGCGAAAAAGATGTGGAAACCCTTGCAATTATGGAAATTCTTGCAACATCACTCCCGAATGGCGGACAATCTAAGCAATGGCATGATGAATTATATAATGATGGTTTGCAGGGACATGACATTATTATTTTAACTGACAATGATAAAACTGGCGAAACATATGGGGAAAATGTTGCAAAGAATGTCAGCAGAATTGCTAGGTCTGTCAAAATTGTTCCAGCAAAAGCGATTTGGAGCGAATGCCCTGAAAAAGGTGACATCAGTGACATTGCAAAAGCTCTTGGGCAAGATAAGACGATAGAATTATTGTTGGATGCGATTAAAAAAACGGAGTATTATGTGGATATCAGCGACTTTGAAGAACTGATAAACGATGCAGAAGTATTTCCAAAGCAGAAAATCAAGTATTCAGTTATCCAATTATCAAAGGTAGAACCTGAAACACAGGAATTTTTATGGAATCCTTATATCCCTATTGGAGAACTTACAATCATGTATGCTGCCGGAGGAACAGGAAAGTCTTTTGCTACTGTTGGAATTGCTTCGGATATTACAGCTGGACGTACACTTCCCATATATGGTAATCAACAGGTTGCAACAAAACCAGAAAGGGTTCTATTTATTTCGGCAGAAGATAATGAAAGCATTATATTTAACCGCATGAGAGAAGCCAGAGGCAATCCAGACAATTGTTATGTTATGCAAACGCCCAAAACACGAAAAGAACTTGATACGGAAAGCTTTCTTTTACCACAAAATAAAGATGATATTGTGAGGATTCAGGCATTAGCTGACCTTTTGGAAGAAATTCACCCTAAATTGGTTATTATTGACCCATGGAGCGTATACATAGGTGATGACAAAAATATGAATAAAGCAAATGATGTTAGAGGAGTGACTAATGTTTTGACCGTACTTGCCAAAGAATTTCATTGTGCGATTTTGATTGTCGCTCATGTTAATAAAATGCCACAGACAGAGAACGCAAATAACGCAGTTTCGGGAAGTACAGCATTGATTGATAGCTCACGTTCTGCTCTCTGTGTTCGTTCATTCGGAGCGGATTCTGACCGCCGTATCATACTACAGACCAAATCAAACTATCAGAAAAAAGCCAAATCTGTATGCTATCGGATTATCAATCAAGGTGAAAACAAAACAGCATGTTTTGAATGGGACGGATTCAGCGACCTGACAGAAGATGATTTAACAAAATCTGCTCGTACCGGAAAAAGCCTGTCAGACATTGAAAATGATAACTCCGCTGACGAAGAAAATAAAGAAGTTGCTATTGAAGTTATCAAACGTTTAGCTGTATACGGACAGAGTATTAACATTTCTTATGACCGTTTCAGAGAAGAACTCAAAGATGAGTGTGGGGAAGATTTCTTACCACAAAAACCCACAAGATTTATGAATTCACTCATCTCAGATTTAAAATATTGTGGAATTAGAATTGAATTAAAAAGAGTAAGAGGAATTTTAAAAGATGGTAGTAAAGATATAGAAACTAAAAGAGGATTTGTTATTAGTAATATGACAGATGGTCATTTAATGGCATCTGCTATGCCGAAGTAAGATAATTGAATTATGATATACTCAGAAGTCGCTAATTTTCATGTTAGCGACCTTTTTGTGAACGTTTTTTTTGTGAACGTTGAATATTCTATAAAAGGTAACGTTCACAACGTTCACAACGTTCACAAATTACTAAAAGTATAGAAATATAGCGAAAATTTTTGTGAACGTTTATTTTTTTAAGACACTTTTTTTCGTTCACAACGTTCACAAGCTTTACACTATGTAGAAAATAGACATATCTTTTAAATTTCAATCTGTGAACGTTGCTGTCAATACTTATTTTAACGTTCACAAAAAAAGTGGCTAAAAATAGCACATATTTTTTATTTGTGAACGTTGTGAACGTTGTGAACGTTGTTTGTCAGAGAGGTTTAAATTTTTAAAAATTTTTCATATCATTTTTTCATATTCAAACAATTATTTTAAGGTTGACAGATTGAAAAGCAATTCCTCCTGTTATTACTTTACTCACAACAGAAAAAGTTGACACATATGTCAACTTTTTAATCTGCCTTACTACTAAGGTGGTACTAGTACCAATTTTTTCGTTAAGTAAGTTGTTCAGCACAGCTTTCCTTGAATAACCATTATTGACAATGGTTATTCTGTTCTGTGTATTGTACCTACCAAGTAAAAACGGTTTGTCATCACAGGTGAAGATGTCGTGGACTTCAATGTTCATTCCCGCATCTCAAATTGAATGATCACATTTCGCTTTTGTAGCTACCATCCATGCTAGCGTAGTAGGAAGTGCTGATCGTTCTAGATGGTAGATTCAACTTCTCGATTTGTGAGATCATATACTAATTGGCGGTCGTGGTCATGTTCACCCAGTCATCGTTTTTGTTTTCGAGAATGATCGTGAAAAACATGGTTGCACCTTCTTGACTTTTTCATGATTAAATGATATACTTTAAGTGTGTGTTATTGAAAACAATTATTTCCCATTATATAAAATGAAAGGATGATTAACATGGATTTCCCTCTTTCTAAAACAGAACATGATATTCTTCAAATTGTTGAAGATAGATTTAAAAAATGTCGAATCGTTTCTTTTACTAAAAAAGAGCTGATGGAGTATCAAGATATTCTTAATCTTTTATGTGAAAAAAGGGTTTTGAAGGACGCTGACATAGATAACACAGATGCATATATGTTGATTGGAAGTTTTGAAGGTTTTCGTAAACGATTAAAAATAATAGAAGAAAAATGCAGTTCTAATTATTTCGATATGAATGGACAAACAAACATCCTGTTTACAGAACTGCTGGAAATTGCAAATTCACTTGCTATTAATGCAACATATAATGAGTCATCCAAAGAAAACGAAATGAATGATTATGTTCGAGATATGTTAAAATTTGCAAGGAATTTTGAAATAATGGATCAAAGTAGACATGGTCTTTCAACAATGGAAAAAGGTGCTGGCTCTGTTGATCTTCTGGTTTCCAAAAACGGAAATGAAGTTGCGATTATTGAGGGATTGATTTTAGAGAGTGTTGAAAAAAGTATAATAAGTTCGCATATAAACAAAGCAATTATTAATTACAATCCATTAAGCAAACCTGTTTTTCTGCTGTCTTATGTTAAGGCTTCGAATTATAGTTCATTTTGGGATAAATGTTTTAGCTATCTAAGCAATTACCAATTTCCAAATGATATAATTGTAAAAGAAGGTTTTGAAAGTCACACATTTGATAATGGTGCAGTCCGTGTTGCAAAGTGTTCTATAGCGCATAACGATGTTATCTTTCCAGTTCATTTCATAGCTATTAAACTTCTAAAAACATTAGTGCAAACAAAGTAAAATTACACATTCAGTGCATTCCTTGTCTGACGATAAATCTCCAGCCGTGACAGTGATTTAGGACTATTATTAGTCTAATTCAATGTGTGGCTGTTGTTGTTATTGTAGTTGTTGATGCCTGGTATGGTTGTCAGTCCCTTAATGAAGTCCAGCATCCAGCTTTCAAAATCAGTCAGCGAACCCTTATTCCATATTCAGTATCACTTAATCTATAGTGTTAAGAGGGTACACCCCCACAAATTTTTTAACTAGTGTTGCAAATAAGTTTGAATTTTCTATTGACATATATTTTGAAACATGGTAAACTTAAATCAGGGATAAAATTTGAAAGATGGTGATGTGATGAAAGAAAAAACATACATAGGCTACGTTCGTGTGTCCAGTGTTGACCAGAACGAAGCCAGACAACTGAAAGCATTAGAAAAATTTGGTAAACCAATGCACAGAATTTTCATTGATAAGTGCAGCGGAAAAAGTACTGACCGTCCAGAGCTAAAGAAAATGCTTGACTATGTTCGTGATGGGGACGTTCTGGTAGTCAGCGAGTATGCCAGACTAGCGAGAAGCAGTGCAGATATGCTTAGGCTTGTGGACGAACTTCAAGCAAAAGGTGTTGAAATTATCAGCCTGAGAGAACAATTAGACACGACAACGCCACAAGGGCGATTTATATTGACAGTGTTTGCAGGATTGGCAGAGCTGGAACGTGAGACTATCAGAGAGCGACAACGAGAGGGCATTGCGATTGCCAAAGCCGCAGGAAAATACAAGGGCAGGCAACCTATTCCAGTTGACCTGACAGCGTTGCAAATGGAATGTAAACTATGGAGAGAGGGCAAACAGACAGCAAAAAGAACTATGCAAAAGTTGGGTATGAAACCAAATAGATTCTATAGAAAAGTCAAGGAATATGGTCTGTAATAATATAAAAAAGCCAGAATCCATTAAGATTCCGACTTTTTTATTGTAAATAGTAAGTATATTTAGAATTTGTACCATGGACATAACTTCTAACAATATGTTCACTATTTCTGAAAAATTAGAACACCAGATTACGTTTAGTCCTAGTCAACTACCCCAAACATTATATCTGTATAATCATTCTAACAACAAAAGCTGAATCCTTTCTGAGTAAAACGGAAAGGGTTCAGCTTTTCATTATCACGATTTCAACTTACATATATAAGAGATATAATCTCATATGTAGTGTCTACAGGTTACATCGTCTTAGCATGTGGAAAAATTTTCATCCATGTTGTCTAACAGGAACAATATATTTACTATAATTATTACTCTCAATGTCGTCTAAAAATGTATACAATCTGGAAAAATTAATTTCTGATATGACTTCATTTTTATAGGTATCACAGCCATACATTAAATTGTTTTCTTCTACAACTCCATTTGAAATTAATTCTAATAGCTCAAAAGCCTGTACCTGTTCACTTGTTGCGTTTCCATCATCAATACTATCTGATAATTGGATGTAATCATTATAATTGTTACCACATTCATATAAAACATCAATAAACATGACATCGACACATCCCATATCTGCAAGAAAACCTATTTGAAATTTATAACCATCAAGATATTCCGGTTCTGTCAAAAGTGCATATGTTGGTATGTCAGAATACTTTCCTACTTTATGTTCTTCTCCATTTAAAGCTTCATCCATCAAACTAAAGAATAGCTCTTTATCTAATTCTTCAAATGTGATATCATCAGGGTTTATTTTTAGTAGTTCTTCTTCCGTGACATTGCCATGCTCATAATCTAGTATGTTAGATACCAATTGCATATCATGTTCGATTTCTGGTGAACCATTATTTCCAAGAATTTGTATCACAGGTATTTGGTTATTTGCTTCTTGTTCGAAGGAAACATCATTACTATATCTGTATCTTAGGTTTATTCCAGTGAAAGTAAATGGGATAATTCCTTCATCTTCAAAACCATCTTTTATATACAGATAATCAAACGTGTAAGTCCAGCCGTCACTATAAGTCTGACGAGCTACCTTTTTGTTGAATACCCATGTATCCTCATAGGATTCGTTTTTGTTATCAGAACATGAAACAGCAAAGCAAGCACATAGAACAGATAAAAGTATCCGAATTAGACGTTTCATTTAATCTATCCAATATCCATAAACCATTATTCCTGCTGGAATACTTACGCTTTTATCCCCTGATATCTTACTTACGGTTAATTTCATATAAACCTCAGCAATACTATCATATTCCACAATTCCGGTGTTTATAGCATCTCCTCCTGTAAAATTGGATACAGTATACACACCATCACTACCAACAGTAAAATAACCCTTTTGACGTCTGGTTAGAATATCTGTACCGTTTTCATCTTCTTCATAAAGTTCAATGTCAACATATCGTGAGGTAGAACGTACAAAGTTTGTATTTAGTCCTACACCACCATCAAACCACCATACGCCAAAATCACCACTGGATATTGTAGGGCTTGAACCTGCAATAGAAACCGTTGGTGTTTTACATGGCTGACCAGCAGTCATAGATGGTGTCTGGTAGTAACCATAAAAATTGGGTGAAGTACGACTTGTCATGTTGACTGACTGTCCCGGAAGCATAGTAGGTGCTTGATTGTAATCGTAAGCCTCGCTTGCATTTACACCAAGACTTGCCATGTTGACTGCAAGAATAGCAGCAGATATTAATCCAGCCATAACTTTTTTCTTTTTTTTCATGTTTAATAAACTCCTTTTTTATAAAATATTTTATATTATCCTTTGTGAGAGGAATAATAAACATTATAATATAATTTATATTGTAATATTATACAAAAACTCATTCCATGAATTTCGCATAAAAATTTACCCTTCTACTATATACCGTCTGAAATTAAGTGTTTTTTTACATATACTTTCTAATTTTGTATAAATTGGTAAATAATTAATATATTTTGTCTACTATTTGTTTGTTTTCACCAATCTTTTCTTTAAAGAAGAAATGGATAAGAAAATTCAAGCTGTATTTGAAAGTAGTGGTGATATGATATGAAAGTATTATTAGACGCACATTTACTGATTTAGTTATTGATGAACTCTCTCAAGAGGATGACTGATAGAAATATGTAATAGGTTCAGATTTGAATTCCATTGCTTTGGGAGAATTTTGAAAAAGATGCTGTCCTGCACTGATAACAGAAAGAATATTACTGTGATTTGAATTTTCCAATAATTGCAATAAAAAGCCGAAATACTGTCGGCTTTTTGTCTATGCTATTAATCACTCTTATAAAAATTTCTTAATTTTTTGATAAATTTGTTAGCCCATGTCGCCTGTGGATTGATTTCAGCATAATTTTCAAAAATACTGATAATTTCCATGAAAACGATATATACAAAAATAAATCCTGCTGTAATTAGTCCAGTGATTTCACCAATGATTGCATTTTCATAATACTGGCTTAGTTTTTCAATGCCAAATTCAAAGCCACAAGCAGTTGTCATGATTAAAATTTCACTTGCTTTGTGCCAAAGTCCAGTCCTCATCACTGAACTCTTATAATCATTATGGATATGTGCTTTGATGTTGCCAGTCAGCCAATCTGATACAGCCAGACCAACAACAATAGCAACCATGATTAAATATTTTAGCATATTTTTTACTCCTATCTATGAAAATCTTGTCCGCATGTCGTGCAAATTCTGTACAAGTTCAAAGCGTTCTTCTTCCAAAATATCAATTCTTGCTTTTAAGCGTTCTCGTTCTTTGGTCATAAGAAGTTCTGTTTTGTATTTCTTTTTTAATTCATAGATTCTACGAACAATAGCCCGATACAGTTCCTCATACTCTTTTATCAGTTTTTCCATTTCATCACTCCTGTGTTTTAATAACGTAAAGTGTTTTTCCGTTCTTTTCTTCATCTTCCAGAGCATCATATTCTTCCTGCGTAAGTTGGACAATTGGAGCAAATGACTTTTCTAAAATGGTAAGTCGTGCTGAAATTTTATCTAAGGATTCTTGCAAATTAGATAACGTAGTTTTTAACATATACTTATTCCAGCCAGCTTTGCAATCGGAATAGTTTCCTGCTCCAACTTCTGAAGAAAACTCAGAAATTAATGTTGTATCTTCTGCATCTACGATGCCATCACCATTCACGTCTGGAAAAACATTACTGCTTAATCCGTTTTCTTCTGCAAATTGTGACCAACCATTTTTATCATTGCTATAATTTCCAGAACCAACACCAGCAGAAAAATCTTGAATCCATGTAGCAACTTCTGCATCTACTGTGCCATTTCCAATAATATCAGGATATGTGTAAGGCAAGAACGCATCTGATTCATTTAATTTTTTTTCTTCTAGTTCTGAAATTTTTTGTTGTAGTCGTGCTAGCTCTGTCATGGTAGTTTCTACATTTTCAGCATAAATGCTTTTCAAAATTTCAAATTCTACAGGTGTTCCAACCACGTCGAGAGGCTTTGCCAGCGTAATGGCATGAAATCCGTCTTGTGAGACGTTAATAGTGAAGTCAACATCTGGTATGAGTTTCATACCATTTACATAAACATTCAATCCATCTAAATACGGGTTGTATTCAGCATTTTCAATTGAGATTGTAGTTTCTTCTTCTTCTGCTGTGATGTAACTTGTGGATAGTTGTCTGACTAATGTTGCATTTGGCACGAAATTTTCTTTTATCAGGTTAAAGAAACTCCAGAAAGCATTATCGTACTGTGCAAACAGATTTGTCGTGTCTATCTCCTGAATTCTTCCTGTTACCCAGCCACATAAGTGTTCATAAGGACGTTCATCGCTAATATCCATTTGCCTGATACCTCTATTTTTTGCATCTGGTTCTACATTGATATAGGCAAGGGACAGCTCCCATATGCTTTCATCACGTTGTAGCTCTGGTGGAGCTGTATAGGCAGATTCGGCAGGTATGCCTTTTTTTATCGCAATTTCAATTAGTC
>JAAVHJ010000068.1 GCA_014799805.1 Ruminococcus sp. | reverse complement strand
TAGTAGCTTCTGTTGTTGTAGTAGTTTCTGTCGTAGTTGTAGTAGCTTCTGTTGTTGTAGTAGTTTCTGTCGTAGTTGTGGTAGCTTCTGTTGTAGTAGTTTCTGTCGTAGTTGTGGTAGCTTCTGTCGTTGTAGTAGTTTCTGTCGTAGTTGTGGTGGTTTCTGTTGTAGTAGTAGTTTCCGTCGTAGTTGTGGTAGCTTCTGTTGTTGTAGTAGACTCTGTAGTTGTCATATCTGCTGGTACTTTATATTCGAATCTAATTGATTCAACATTAAGTGTTACAGAATCACACCACCATAAACCAAACATCATATCACTGCTGTTGATAATAGAAGCACTTACATCAGATGTATCAAATTCAAGAGTACCGTTTGTACCAATATATGCATTATTATCAATCTGATACCAACCATCATTTGTGGAGAAACCAACTGCACTTACTACTGTGCCTATATTGCTTGAAGAATTAAGACTTACAATAATCTTCTGGAGCTGTGCATTTGCAGGAATATAATCGCTCATTGTGAGATGAATTTGATTATCATCTTTGCAATTGAGTGAACTGTTGAGTGTTACTGTAGACTTACCATCTTGCATATCAACGGAAATATTAGGCGTTGTTGTAGTTGTAGGCTCAGAAGGTTCTGTACTTGGAATTGTTGGAATAACAGGTCTAGAAGGTGTAGTAGTATGTTCAATTTCACCGAAATCAAATCCAGGCTTGAATTCTATCGCATTATTTATTGTGTTGTCAGCTACAGAAGCATCACCACCAAAGTGTGCATATAATCCAGTAATTGCCAGTGTGAAACAAGCATTATAATCAAGTGCAGGTTCTGTATATTGATATCTATTAGCATTATCTTCATAATCACCATTTGCTGTGGTAGGACCACCAATCAATGCACCATACAGAGTATAGGAACATTCCGTATTTGCAGCAGGGTCACCTACGCCTGGATTAGCTGCACGATGATGTATTCTTGTTGGATTTTTGTCACCATAACCAATCAGAAAACTATAACCAGTAGGATTATTACCAAGAATATAATCCATCTGTTTCTTAGCATAATTTAAATATTCTGCATTTCCCTGACTTTCTGCATAAGTAATCGCATATTTCTGCCATGCGCAGTTATAACGTGAAGTTCCCCAACCTGAAATTGGATAATATGCTTGATTCTTATCGCTTACTAAATTATCCATTTCAAATTTTAATTCACTTGCATAGGCAGAATCTCCAGTCAGTCTGTACATTAATGAAGAATATCCACCCCATACTTTATCCCAGCAATAAACCCAGCAGTCTGTTTCTGAGCCGTAATGCCCTCTACCATCTGGTTTCAGAGTAGGAATTGTATAAGTACTACTGTCAGCAACATAAAGCCAAGCCTCTGACCAAGCCTTTTCATCTGCTGAATTGCTTGTGCCATACATGTCACCCATGCCAGCAGTTTCATTGCCAGGATAAGTTGCACCGAATTTGTACAATGCATCTGCATATTTCAGACATTCTTCGGAATATTCATTGTCAATCCCTTGAAATGCTGCTGCAGTTGATGCAAGTGCAGATGCCATTTCAAATGCAACTGACGAGTTGTTATTAGATTTTGTAGCCCAGTAAGTTTTTCTGTTATAATTCTGAGATTCAGGAGATGACCAATAGTTATGGTCACTGCTATCACTTACATTGTAACAGAATGCAAAAACGTCTCCGCTCTCTGTCAAATATGTGGTCTTCATAAAATAATCACAGGTATTTCTTAGAACATCAAGCAAATGGGCTTCTGTATTTGTTTCTTTAAAAACTTCTGGATAATCGAAATATGCCCAGCCAAGCGAAGTGGCATTGAATCCCATTGTAAGATTGAATTTTACATGGTCGCCAGCATCATGATAACCGCCAGAAACATCTACTGTTGATGAACCTGTTGCTTTTTTGATAAGTTCCTTTTCAGAATTTCCAAGACCTACGGCATTATCAAGAGAGGCACTTGCATCATATGTATGACAGTTACCACGCCAGCTAAGTGAACCATTGTCGACATCACAGCCACATTCATTGGCATCATAAAAATACAATGATAATGCAAGAGCTTCACCGTAATTCACATTATTATTTTGATTTTCAGCAGCATATGATGTTGTTATCAATGATGATGTTACTGATGTTGATAACAACAATAAACTTGTGAGAGCTGATAAAACTTTTTTAAATTTCATATAAACGCCTCCAATTTTTTATCACAATTTATTTGTAAAATTTGTAAATATTGACCCTAATTTTTCCTCAACACTTACCATATTTTCAGTATACATCTATAAACAAAAAAAGTCAACCCTTTTCTGCAAAGTTTACATTTTTTTTACATTTCTGGTAACAAACATTCACAACGGCATGTACTTTTCAAACCAAAATTCAAAAAAAGTATTTCCTGCTGTTTTAGTATCCTGCATATGTTATGATAAACTTCAAATAAAAAATCCTCACATTACTGCGAGGAATATTGCTTTTATTTCATAATAATAATCTGTGTTGTGAATTCCATATCTGTACAGCTAATCTGCATGATAGCCCCATACTTTGCTAGTGTATGACGAATATTTTTCATGCCGAATCCGTGACGTTTTTTTTCTGGCTTTGAAGTATATTGAAAATTATCATTGAATTTCGAACAGTCCACAAGCTGTGCTACGCTGTTATGAAATGTAATAATATATTGAAAATCAGTTTTCCTGATATTGACTTTTATATAGCGATTTTTTTCTGTTACTTTATCACACGCCTCTATTGCATTATCAATTAGATTTGCAAACACAGCACATATATCAATTGGTTTCCAGTCCAGATTGCCGTCAATTACACCTTTGATGTCAAGTTTTATGGATTTCTCTTCTATGATAGGCAGCTTCGAGGCAAACAGGGAATCCAGCATATTATCACCTGTCACTATCTTTGGAGAGAAAGAGGAAAGTGTTTCAAAAAGACTATTAATATATTCCTCTGCTTCACTATATTGATTTTTTTTCATCAATGCAGAAATAATCATTAAATTATTATTCATGTCATGTCTAAATGCACGGGTGTCTTCCTGTGATTTTCGATAGGCATTTGAAGCAGTTAATTCCAACTCCAGAAATTGTTCATTGCGGTTGCTTAGTTCGTTATAATAAGTACTTTGTCTGCTTTTAATAATGACAACAGGTATCAGAATCATCAGAAGCAACATAAATAATTTAACAGATACAAAAATTATCCATGATTCATCCCAGCCATACTCACCATTATAATTATTTGTTAAAAAAATCATGAGGACAAACAAAAAATAAACAAAAAACAGGAATGTATCTCTTTTCCGCATAGGAATTGTCAGATGTTTGCGGATAAACGCAATATACAGCCAAAGCATAATTATTATCATGCTGAAAAAAATTAAGAGATAATAAAAAATATTATAACTGTCAGAAGTGATAATTTGGGTACGCATTAGAATCATACAGCCTGATATTGCAACAGTTGTGATAGTTAAATTAAAAAAAGCACTCAAGATAACTGTAAGAATGATATTTTTTATATAATATCTGATACGTTTTTTTCTGCCACAAAATATTACTACAGGTGTTATCAAATATATAAGCTGTGTAAATTTTTCAAATGCAAATTTAAACTGAATCAAGTCTGTGAAAACAGCAAGTTTCATCACTGTAACAGCAAGTACTTGTGGTAACAGATAGATAAATATTTTTGAGCCAGTAATTTGAATACTATCATCATAGAAGCATTTGAGAAACATAAATGCTATAATTGGCGTGAGTGTAATACTGATTATATCACCAATCATGACAAGTCCCATCAGAAAGCCTCCTTATTAATAAATAAAAAGAATGCATGATTAAATTCATGTTCTCTGGCTCTTGCTATCGGAACTTTGAAATCACATTCGACTGTGATTTTATTTCCAAAAATAGATTTAATTTTAGAAAGAGATACAATATAACTGCGGTGTACACGAAAAAAACCGTCAGATTCCAGTTCTTTCTCATATTTGTTTATATTACCTCTTATTTCAATGCTGCCAGACACTGTATAAAAAATAAGATTCTGATTTTTTGCTTCAATAAAAATAATATCAGAAATTTTTATCCTATGTGTACCGTCACGATTTGTAAGCCAGATAAATTTTTTACTGTTTTGCTTTTCAAGAACATGTTCCAGTATTTCATGGATTTCTTTCTCCATAACTGGTTTTACCAGATAACGTAATGCATTGAGACCATATCCATCTATTGCATATTCTTTGTGTCCTGTAAGAAATACAATAGATACATCATCACTTAGCTTTCTTAATTGTCTCGCAAGAGAAATTCCGTCAATCTCTGGCATTTCTATATCCAGAAACACAATATCATACGGCTTTGTCAGAAAGCTGTTCACCAACTGGTTACCGTTTGAAAATTCATCAACAATCATATCCAAGCTTTTATGTAGATGATTAATAATTACTGCAAAGTTTTTAGTAAATTCTTTTTCATCATCGCAAATTGCAATTCTCATATTTAAATAAATACCTCACATTCTTGATTTATTCTGATTTTTACCGTTTTATTATAGCCTATTTCAAATAATCTGTCAATATTTTTAAAACAGTATGCTTATAATATATTACTACAAAATAATTATTATAAGCAAAAATTGTCGTGAATGGTATGATATTTGTCGTGAACTGATAATTGAAATAGTTGCTATTATACGAAAAATATGCTATAATATTCAAGTATGCTACAGGGAAATTAAATTAACAGGAGGAAGCTTATGAAGAAATTGAAAGTAATCGCAATTGCTTGTGTGGCAACAATGGGAATGACATTTTTGGGAAATATATTTCCAGAACGTGTGAACATGATAAAAAATACATCTGTGACAGCTTCAGCAGAATCTGAAATCTGGGACGGAACAGCAGATATTTCATGGTATGATGATACCCAAAATAGTTTTGAAATCAGCACAGCAGAACAGCTTGCAGGATTATCTCAACTTGTCCGTAACGGAAACGATATGGAAGGAAAGCTAATTACACTTGTGAATGACATTGTACTTAATAATACTCAAAATTTTGCAAATTGGGAGACAGAACCTCCAGCCAATCTCTGGATTCCGATTGGTGCCTATCATGCAGATAGACCACAAGCGACAAGTCCTTTTGGAGTAAATCCATATGATTCTGGACATGTAACTTTTGCAGGATTATTTAATGGCAATGGACATACTATCAAAGGCTTATATTGCAAACACGATAGCATGGCAGGATTATTTGCATCTGTCAGTGGTGGTGTTGTTCGGACAATTATTGAAGATGGTTACGTTTGTAGTGAAACACCAGAAGAAACTTCCTGGAGTGCTCATGCTGGTGGTATTTCGGCACGTAGTGAACAGGGTATTTTCAATCAATGCGAATTTAATGGCAAAGTCTATGCCAAACGGAATGGCTATGCTACTGCTCGTTCAGGGGCTTGTGTTGCAGGTGGTATTGTTGGCATGTGTGAAGATACAGGAGCTGAATTTTTATTTGTTACTATGATAACAATGGCATTCGGCTTTGTCATTAACCCATTATTGCTGAGGTCAATGGGAACTAAAATTGAAAATCAAGGTATTTATAATTGCATTAATCGTGGTTCAGTTTTAGCAGATAAAGGCAATAGTGGTGGTATTCTGGGATGGGGTAACACAGGTGAAGCAATTGCACATACATTGTTTGTGCAGAACTGTTTAAATTTGGGCGAAGTAGAAAATGGCATTGTTGGCAGAGCCTATAAATTCACTGTTGCAAACTGTTTTTATACAAATGCTGAAAAATCAATTACAGTTGATACAGCAGGTGATATGGATTTAGACGATTCTATTCATTTTACGAATGCAGGCATGAGCAAACAAGAAGTTGCAGAAAAATTAGGTGTATGTTTTGTTTATCAAAATGATGATATTTACTTAAATTTTGATGTAGATGATGCTTACTTACCAGAAGAAGAAATTCCAGAACCTACTGAAACAACACCGACAGAATCTCCAGAACCTACTGAACCACTTCCGCCTATTACAGTAGATACTCCGACAGGATTCAGGCACGAATATCCCTATAACTCTGTAATGAATTTCCGCTGGAACAAAGTAGAAAATGCAAATGGCTATCAGCTTCAAATTGCAGCAAAAACAGATTTTAACGACATTGCCTATTCCTATACATGTAGTAGTTTAGCAAGCAATTATGATAGAATTTCAAATTTAGTTGCTGGCAGAACCTATTATCTTCGTTTGCGTGCCTATGTAGACAGAGAAGAAGATGGACAAAGATTTTATTCTGACTGGACAGAGCATATATTTACTTATCCACCAGATATTACTTTATGGGGCGATGCAAATGGTGATGGAGAATTTAATACACTAGACTTTGTAGCAGTTCAAAAATGGCTACATGGCAAGTCTGACAGCAAGCTTCCAAATTGGAAAAATGCTGATTATACCATGGATAATGAATTAAATATCTATGATTTACTACTCATGAAAAAATATTTAATTGCTGAACAAGCATATACTGGGAATTATTGGGTTATTTATAGAGAGCCAAATTTTAATCGCTTGCAAATGGTACGCTTTACAGCAGAACCAAATGCTGTACTTGAAAAATCTGGTTGGTTTGCTTGTGAACAATTAATGTGCGAGAAACAGATTAATAGTCCTTATACGATTTATTCTTTTGAAAATGGTACATGGCAAAAACCTAGTACAAGTATGCATCATAATAATAATCAAATGCGAATTTTAACAAGTGCAGAAAATGGAATCTGTGCAAGTAATATTGATATTGTCAGTGATGGACAGGTAGTTTTTGAAAAAACAGATACACCTTTCAGTGAAATGGATTTTTCGCAATTTTTGGAATCTTAAAATTAATCAGGAAGGAAAATTATTTTTATGAAAAAATTATTTAATTTACGAAATGCAATGCAGGCTATGTTCTGCATTGCTACTATGAGTGTTTTATTACATGTAGGAATCACTGCACATGCAGCGGAAACAAATTATAAAACTACTACTAGTCATGTTGAAATTGATGCTGAGGCGTTTGAAAAGGCTTTGCAGGATGCATGGGATGAGGCGATACAAGAAGCGTCATGGATTTCTACCAAAGCCACTACTACAACAAAAAGCAAATCTAACTCTAAAACGACTACAAAAACGACTACAACGCAAAAAAAATCAGATAAAAATTTTACCAAAACTACTACTACAACAAAAAAAGATTCAGATTCATCTACTATAGACCCAATAGTAAGTGAAATGGTGAAAAAATATTATGCTTCTACCACAACAACTACTACAATACAGAGCAAATCAGGTAAAAATTCTACTAAAACCACCACTGCAACGCAGGATAAACTGAAATATAAGAAATACTTTGAAAAATTTGACCCTGAAAAAACGATACATCTGACAAAAAGCGGAAAAATTCTGAAATGTGATGATTCAAAAACATGGTATTTTTATCACTTTGATGACGAATTATATAATAGTGTCGGATGCACAGGACAAGTACTGCGTGGAGCATCTACCAAAGATATCTTCTGTGCAGTGATTGAAGATAACAGATATCTTTATGTAACATTCATACCTAATAGAAAAGATGCAAAACTAAATGATATTACAATTGAAAGTAACAATAATACAAATGAAAAGCTTAATTATATGTTCATCCCTGAGAATGCTGTATTTGCTGCCGATTTGTACGATACATCTTTCCGAAATGGTATCTACCGAATCACAATTACATATGATGATACAGAACATGCATATATTTATTTATATATCAACTGTGCCTCAAATGACCCCAAAGATTATGGATTTTATTTATGTTACGCTGAACAGCATGATTATTCAGAAGACTTTGATCCGATGGAAAGACAAAAATACATCACAAATCTCATTGAGTCAGAAGGCATTACACCAGAAAATGTAATTGATAACAGTTACATTGTGTATCCAAATGTTGCGAATAAAGATAATTGTGATACACCTTACTGGATTAAAAAAGCACATGAACTTCTTGACTGGTATACGAAACCAACCCAAATGGTACCAGCTTTTATACTACATGACTGGATGACAGTTAATCTTACATATGACTGGTATAAAATCAATGAAAGAGGTGGTTATCAGCGTTACTATGAAACAAGAACAACAGCAGACCCATCACAATATATGTCAAAGACGAAAACAGGTGTATGTCTTGACTATGCAATCGTATATACGATTATGTGCCGTGAATTTGATATTCCTTGTGTTGTTCTTAGCAATAGCACGCATGCATGGAATGCTATTTATATCAATGATGAATGGATTGAAGTTGACATCACAGCCGACATAAATCGTTATACCTACCATGAAGATTTAGATGATGTAACAGGTACACAGCTTTATGACTATTCTGGATTTATGACATATGATGTCAATAATTCTATTCCTGATACAGCAACACGATTCTGTTTTCAATAATGCAGTAACTGAAAACTCCCTTTTCGTTATCATAACGGAAAGGGAGTATTATTATTTAATATAACGCAAATATTTTTTGAGTTTTTTTGTTGAATAAGCCAGAACAAAAAATAACTAGCCATTTATTTAAGAAAATATATTTTTTCCTTCCATCCATGCCATATCCCAAAATTGATATTCGTATTCACTGCATATTTTTACAATGGATTCTAATGCCTGAATTTGTTCTTCTGTGTAATTTTTGGTAAAACGGTCACACATAGCAATCATATCATCATTGCAATCACGAAAATTTTCTGAAGTGTAAGTATTCACCCAATTTGCATAAAATGGATGATGTTTGCTGTCTGGATAATTTGACGCAAGATAATCACCAATGAGTTTATAACTCCATGAACAAGCAAGCAATGCTGCGGCAATTTCTGCAAGCCCGCCTTTAAAGCCAATAGAAATCATATAATTTGTGTAAGATTCATTATTTAAGCACATGGGCGTATTATTAATAATATCTTTCGTAATACCAAATTTTTCAAGATAACTCTGATGTACTGCATTTTCTGTATCTAATGTTGCTGTAATAAGATTGCCAAACATTCGCATATCACTTTCTTCTGTTGCACGAATAACACCTAGAGCAAATACTTTTGCGTATTGCATAAGATATTTATGGTCTTGAATCATATAGAATTTAAATTTTTCATGTGGCAATGTACCGTCTGCAATGCCTTGTATAAACGGATGTGTATAATAACGCTCCCAAATAGGCAAAGCTGTTTGATATAATCTTTCTGAAACTTTCATAATATATTCTCCCTTGTAAATTGATTTTGAATTGCAAATGCATGGTTCATTGGTCCAGAGCCTTTTCCTAAATCCAGCATTGCACCTAATGCACCAGAAATATACTGTTTTGCTTGTATAACGGATTCTAACAAATTAAAATTTTTGGCTAAATTAGAAGCAATCGCACTAGAAAGTGTACAGCCTGTCCCATGGGTATTAGTCGTTTTAATATATTTTCCATAAATCCAATGGATACCCTCTTGATCAATCAATACATCATTGGCATCATTGAGAGAGTGTCCGCCTTTCAGCAATACCGCACAGCCATATGTTTCAAAGATTATTTTTGCTGACTGTTCCATATCAGAAGTACTTTTAATCTTTATGCCAGTAAGTTCTTCTGCTTCTGGAATATTTGGCGTAATCATTTCTGCAAGTGGAATTAGTTTCTTTTTCAAAGTAACAATTGCATTTTCACTAATCAATTTTGAACCACTAGTCGCAACCATGACAGGGTCAAGCACAATATGTTTCGCCTGATATTGTATTAATTTTTCTGCAATTTTTTCAATTAATTCAGAAGAAGAAACCATACCAATTTTTACTGTATCAGGAAAAATATCTGTAAAAATACAATCAAGTTGTTGTCCAAGAAAATCTGGTGTTACTTCCATAATAGATGTCACACCAGTAGTATTTTGTGCGACTAATGCTGTGATTGCACTCATTGCATAAATTCCGTTAGCAGTCATGGTTTTTATATCTGCTTGAATACCTGCCCCGCCAGTGGGGTCTGTTCCTGCAATTGTTAATGCCGTTTTTACCAAAATTCACACGCTCCTTTATTTATAATTTACAATCTGTTCTGATAAAATTTTTAAATTTTTACATGTTTGTTGAATATCTGGAGCTGAAAAAATTTCAGAAACCAAAGCAACCCCTTGTCCACCCAATCCAGAAAGCTGTAGGATATTTTTCTGTGTGATTCCTCCAATTAGCACAACTGGAATTTTTACTGATTTACAGATTGTTTTTACTGTTTCTTTTTCTATTCTTATTGCATTTGGTTTTGTAGAACTAGGAAAAACTGCTCCAACGCCTAAATAATCAGCTCCATCTAATTCTGCTTTCTTTGCTTGCTGAATTGTCTTCGCTGTAGCTCCTATTATAAAATTTTTATTTGTTTTTTGACGTATTTCAGAAACAGACGTATCATTACAGCCTACATGTACACCGTCAGCACCACTCATAACAGCGACTTCCCAATTATCATTTATAATAAGCGGTACTCCATACTTATGACATGTTGTTACAAGTTTACTTGCAATTTCTACTAATATTTCATTACTGATATTTTTTTCACGCAACTGTATCATAGTTGCCCCACCTTGTATTGCAAGTGCGACTTGCAATGCAATTTCTTTATCACTGAAAGATTTTCTATCCGTTATCGCATAAAGCGTAAGCATATCAGGTTTAAATATCATTTTTCAGTCACTGCCTTTCTTAATTGGCTGATATATGCAACAGGATTTTTACAAGTCATAAATCCGCTCATAATACAGGCTCCGTCAGCTCCAGTCTGTACAATTTGATTGATATTATTTGCATTTATTCCACCTATCGCATATACAGGTATTTTAACACTTTTGCAGACTTGCTTTAAAAATTCAAGTCCTCTTGGTGCTAAATCAGGCTTGCATGAAGTTTCAAAAATATGACCTGCTATGACATAATCAACGCCTTGCTGTTCTGCCTGAACAGCTTCATCAACAGAATGCACTGACACACCGACAAAGTGTTGAAAATTCATATCACTTAAACAAATATGCTGTAACATAGGCATTGTCATATGAATATCACTGAAAATTTCAGGGTGAAAATACATACTACAGGGAATATGATATGTATCGCTTATCGCAAGTATTTTTAAGGCAAATTTCACATATTCTTCATCATTGCAATTTTTATCACGGAATATTATTCTGTCCGGCTTTGCCGATGCAATTTTTTCAATTCTTGTCAAAAAATCTTCATCACAAAGTTTTCTGTCAGTTACACATATGATTTTAAACATATAAATAATCATTCAGCACAGGCTGTAAACCATTATTAGACATATCGCTATACATTTTGTCAAGACTTCTATTGTCATTGATTTCAAACTGTTCATCCCCCTCTGCTGAATCAGACTCCTTTCCTGTATACTTACTTTCATGGTCGCC
>JAAVHJ010000067.1 GCA_014799805.1 Ruminococcus sp. | reverse complement strand
TCTTGTTCTGAAAAAGGCAGACAGAGAAGAACAAGCAATGATGACAACACTTGCTGGTTTGATTGTTGTTTTAATGCTGATTATTGACCAGATTAGCACGTTATTTGATACTGTCAAGGCGGTGTTCGGATTGTGAATTTGCAGATTGAAACAACAGTTATTTTTTGTGTGATTGGCTGTATTTTGATTTTAATTTTAAAGCAATATCAAAAAGTACAGGGCGTATTAGTAAGCATTGCTGTCTGTGTAGTCGTATTATTAGCTATCATGCCAGAATTAGAACAAATTTTTCATACAGCAGAAACTATTTATTCGAAAACAAATTTAAATATTTCTTATTTTGGGATTTTATGTAAAGCCATTGGAATTTCTTATTTAACACAGTTAGGCATTGATATTTGTAAAGACTGTGGCGAAAATGCAATTAGTACAGTTGTAGAATTATGTGGTAGAGTGTTATTAATATTATTAGCTTTGCCGTTATTTTTAACACTTGCGGAAACAGTACTGGAGGTGATGCAATGAGTACAGAAGAAATTCAGTATTATTATGATGAAACACTTTCAGAATTATTAAATGCAAGTGGAACAGGAGAATTATTAGAAAATATTGGATTAGAACAAGATATATCAAGTTTGACAGAACTGCAATTTTCTGATTTTATGAGTCATATTTTAGATAATATAAAAAATCAAATACATATTCCATTACAGATATTAGGCTTATTAATTGGTGTGATATTATTATCTGCATTGGCAAGCAGTTTAAAAAATCAGAAAAATGCAATTGCAAAAATTTGTGATACAGTAGCTGTATTATGTGCGACAGGGGCAATGATTACACCATTTACGGAAATATTTCGGCATGCCACACAGATATTAGAAAAAACAGCAGATTTTATGCTTGCTTTTTCGGCAATTTTTGGCGGTATTTTAGCTGTGAATGGTAATTTAACAGCTTCAGCTGGTTATCAAAGTGCTATGATAATTTTATGTAATATTGCATTAGAAATTGCAGTGAAATTATTATTTCCGTTTTTAACAATGTGTCTTGCAATGGGTCTTGTTGATGCTGTAAATCCTGAAATTTCATTGTCTGGAATGATTAAGCTTGTACAAAAAATTACGATTTGGATATTAGGCTTTTTAATGTCTTTGTTTTTAGGATTTTTATCTGTACAAAGCATTGTTTCTAATGCGACGGACAAGCTTGGCACAAAAGCAATTAAATATGCTATTTCTGGATTTATTCCATTTGTTGGGGGAGCTGTTTCTGATGCATATTCGGCTGTATTAGGCAGTATGAATGTATTAAAATCTGCTACAGGTATGATTGGAATTTTGGCAATTATTGCATTATTATTACCTGTTTTGACGGAATTATTTTTATATAAAGCTATTACAGCAATTGCATCAACGATAGCAGAATTATTTTCTGTTTCTGGACTTGCAAGATTATTTAAAAATTTAGAATCTGTATTATCTGTTGGATTTTCCGTTGCTGTGAGCTTTTCTGTGATGTTTATTGTCAGTACAGGCATTATGCTAACATTGGGGAGTGGAGGATAATTTAAAACATGCTAGAAAATTTAAAAATATCTGTGATTTCTGTCTGTATGTTAAGCATAGCAATTGCTGTCTGTACGTTAGTATGCCCAAATGCAGCACTTGCAAAACAAGTACGTTTTTTAATTGCATTATTATTTATTATTAGTCTTGCTATACCGTTGACAAATTTAGAATTTCCCGTTTCTATGATGGAAATACAACAGGAACGTTCACAGGAAAGTGCAAAGGCTGTGACACAGAAATATGTCGAAGAAGCTTTATATTTATTACTGGCACAAGAACAGATTTCCTGTTCTGAATTACAGGTCACTGTGCATATTGATGAAAATCAAAGCATATCTATTAGTGATGTCAACGCAGTATGCGATGATTTTCAAAAAGCTTGCCGTGTGCTGGAACAGGCACTAGGAGAGGAGGTAGAAATTCATGTTACGGAAGTTCTGGAATAAATATAAAGAAAATTTTAAAAAAGATATTCTGGTGCATATTTTAGTAATTGTAGGCATTCTTGGCATATTATGTATTTTATTATCTTCTTGTTTTGAATCTTCACAAGAGCAACCAGAAACACAAGAATCTGAACATGCAGAAATTTCACAAGAAGCTTATCGTTTGCAATTGCAGGAACAGCTTGCAGAAATGCTTGGGAATATCACAGGTGTTGGAAAAGTAGAAGTATTAGTGACAATTCAGGGAAGCGAAGCGTATCACTATGCACAAGAAGCTGACAGCCGTTATGTGACGGTAGGCGGTTCTCAAAAAGAAGCATTGGTAGAATCTGTATCACACCCAGAAATTACAGGCGTTGTTGTCGCATGTGAGGGCGGAGGAAAAAGCACTGTGCAGGAAACTGTTTATCAGGCAGTTTCTGTTGCATGTGGCTTACGTACGGCACAGATTTATGTCACACAGCTTGAGCAAACCGCAATACGAAAGGAGTCATAATTATGCCAAAACCATCTTTCATTATTGGAAAAAAGCAATTAGTTTTATCAGGATTGACAGTGTTGCTTGCAACGGCGGTATATATTAATTATGCCTATACAAAAACCGATTTGCAGACTGTTCAGACAACACCCATAACAGAAATTGAACAAACACAGGAAGATAATATTACAATTCCGCATTACGGTGACACGGAATTTGTAAATGCTGAAGCAGAACCAGACGCATCAGCAGATTATTTTGCTAAGGCAAGACTTGAGAAAACAACAAATCGTGATGAAGCTGTACAAACTTTGCAAATGATTATGGGCGGTGGTGATATTACAGATGATGAAGCCGTTAGTGTTGCATTAGATGCTGCTGAAGTAGCAAGCATGATTGAACATGAAGGAACAATTGAATCGCTTATTAAATCACAAGGTTTTTCAGATTGTGTTGTATATCTTGATGCTGATACAGCAAAAGTTGTTGTGCGTACTGACGGACTTGATGCATCTGGTGCGGCATTAATTAAATCTGCGATTCTCGAAGAAGTTTCTATCCCTGCTGAAAATATCAGGATTTTTGAAGTAAAATAATTTTCGTGTATATTCTGATTGACAAGTGTATAAATTTGTGTTAAAATATATATATTAGCTTATGAAAGGAAGTTTTGAAAAATGAGTATGGATCAGATTAAAAAATCTGAACGAACAATTCAGATTTCAGATGAAGTACTTCGTCAGGTTGCAGCATTGTCTGTAAAAGATATTGCAGGTGTGGCAGGGCTTGTGCCTGATACAAAAGTTGGTATTATGAATCTTGGTGGTGCAATTGCTGTGGAAGTAAAAATTCTTGTCAAGAATGACAGCCGTGCTGCAACAGTTGCTGAACGTGTACAACAGACTGTAAAACAAAGCATTCAGGATATGACAGGTGTAACAACTGTTCATGTCAATGTAGAAATTAGCGGTATCGCACAGGAGGTTTTATGAAAAAACAACAGTGCAGGGAAAATGCGTTTTTAATTTTATTTGAAGCGTCTTTTAGAAATGATACACTGGAAGAATTATTTGCAATTGCAAATGAAATCGGTGAAATTGAAATCAATTCACAAGTAGAAGAACTTGTAAAGCATATTATTGCAGAAACAGAAAATTTAGATGAAATTATTGCTGTTTATAGTCCGAAACGTGCATTAAATCGCATTGCAAGAGTAAATTTAATTTTATTACGCATGGCAATTTATGAATTAAAATACTGTTCTGAAACGCCTATGAATGTTGTCGTGAGTGAAGCTGTCAGATTATCAGAATTATATGCAAGTGCAGAAGATACAGCTTTTATTAATGGCATTATATCTTGGCTTAGATACCAGTAATTATACAACTTCGGCAGCTATTTATGATACCAGCCAGAAAAAAATATTACAAGCCAAAAAATTATTGCCTGTAAAATCAGGACAAAAAGGTTTAAGACAGAGTGATGCTGTATTTCATCATGTCATGCAATTGCCTGAAGTTCTGGAAAAATTAAATATTTCTGAGAAAAAAATTTCAGGCATTGGTGTTTCTGTTCGTCCAAGAAATATGGAAAAATCTTATATGCCCTGTTTTCTTTGCGGTGAACATACTGCAAAGATATTAGGGCATGTGTTAAATATTCCTGTGTATGAAACAAATCATCAGGTAGGGCATATTTTAGCAGGTTTATATTCAGCAAAAAAACTTGCATGGCGAAATCAGAAATTTTTCGCATTTCATGTAAGTGGTGGTACAACAGATTGTGTTTTGTGTGAACCAGATAATAAAAATATCTTGCATGTAAAAACAATTTCATCTTCACTGGATTTGAAAGCAGGGCAATTAATTGACAGAGTGGGCATTATGTTAGGCTTACATTTCCCCTGTGGAAAAGACTTAGAACAGCTTGCTATGCAAAGCAAAGCAAAATTTAAATACCAGCCTGTGATGAAAGGTCTTTCTTGTTGTATGTCTGGCTTAGAAAACCAGTGTGCTAAATTATATCAAGATAATATGCCAGCCCGTGATATTGCCATGTTTTGTTTGACTGCGATTTCTGAAATTTTAAAAAAAATGACAAGTTTAATATTACTACAAGAACAAAATTTGCCTGTATTATATGTCGGTGGTGTCATGTCGAATCAATATATTCAGAAGCAAATTTCAGAATATTTTTATTCCAAAACAGAAACAGCCTTTGCAGAACCTGCATTTTCCTGTGATAATGCAGTCGGCACGGCTGTTTATGCTAGTATTTATCATGGCAATTCTGACAGTTTCTGAATTAAATCAAAAAGCAATGCATTTTATCCGAAAATATCCTGATTTGCAATTGCTTTTAATAGAGGGCGAAATCGCAAATTTAAAAATACAAGATACAGGGCATTTGTATTTTTCGTTGCGTGATGAAGAAAGTTCTGTAAAAGCTGTGATGTTTCGGCATTTGGCAGAAAATCTTCGTTTTCAGCCAGAAAATGGCTTGCAAGTTATCGCTTCGGCTAGTGCTGATATTTATCCAGTCAATGGCATATTTCAATTGCATGTGACAGATATGCTATTACAAGGCTTAGGAACTGTGCAAAGAGGATTAGAAAAAACAAAAAAAATCTTGCATGCAGAGGGTATATTTGACCAGTCTGCGAAAAAACAGATTCCAGAAAATCCTGATAAAATAGGCTTAATTACTTCTTCAACAGGAGCAGTTTTGCAGGACATGCTAAAAATTTTAGAAAGACGTTGTCCGTTAGCAGAAATTATAGTATTTCCCGCAAAAATGCAAGGAAAACAAGCAGAATCTGAAATTTGTCAAGCACTCAAAATTGCAGATACACAAGGCTGTGATGTGCTGATTCTTGGCAGAGGTGGCGGAAGTGCAGAAGATTTAGCTATTTTTAATTCAGAAAAAATTGTAAGAGCTGTTTCTTGTTGCCAAACGCCTGTGATTTCAGCCATTGGGCATGAAACAGATATGACATTAACAGATTTTGTTGCAGATTTGCGGGCATCTACGCCCTCCGTAGGTGCAGAACTTGCAACGCAAAAAAAATATCCTGAAATTTTATTGTCTGATAATAAAGGGCTTATCTCTGTAAATCAGGTAAAAACAGGAGATATTTTAAAAATTTGCCTGACTGATGGTTGTATTAGGGTTAAAGTAGAAAGTGAGGAAGATAATTTATGAATGATAATAATAATTTAGTCAATCAGCAATTAGCAGAATATGCAAAACGTGTAGAAAATTATATGCATGATATATTAAAATCTATACAGGAAAAAATAGGAATGCCGATTGAAAATTTATTTGATGCTATGCGATATTCTCTGACAGCAGGCGGAAAAAGAATCAGACCTGCGTTAATTTATGCATTTTGTCAAGCATGTGGTGGAAATTTATATTCTGCGGATACTGTTGCCTGTGCAATGGAAATGACGCATACTTCGTCCTTGGTTTTTGATGACTTGCCTGCTATGGATAATGATGATTTCAGACGTGGCAAGCCGTCTTGTCATAAAGCTTTTGATGAAGCAACTGCAATTTTAGCAGGAGATGCTTTAATTTGTTTGCCATTTGAATTAATTGCCAAATCAGAAAATTTAAATGCAGGACAAAAAATTAATTTAATCAAAACGCTTGCAGAATGTGAGGGTATTTCTGGCATGATTGGCGGTCAAATGCTGGACATGCAGTTTGAAAATCAGGAGCAAGTAAAATTAGAAGAACTGCAAGTAATGTGTCTTGGAAAAACAGGTGCTTTAATGCAAGCGGCTTGTCAAATGGGTTGTATTTGTGGTAATGCGACAGAAGAACAAATACAAGCTGCTGGACAGTATGGCAGTTATGTTGGATTAGCATTTCAAATTATAGATGATATTCTTGATGTCACAAGTACGTCAGAACAACTTGGCAAGCCTGTCGGCAGTGATATAGAAAAAAATAAAACAACATTTGTCAGTCTTATGGGAATTGAAGAAGCTAGAAAGCAAGCCATAACATTAACAAAAATGGCACATCAAGTGTTAGATAATTTTGAAAATACTGAATTTTTACACGCTTTGACTGATATGCTTTTAGTGCGTGTGCAGTAAAGGCAGGAAGTGAGAATTTATGATATATAATCCAATTTTGTGTGCAGGTATTTTAGGATGGGCAGCAGCACAAGTTTTGAAGTTTATTTTATTTTTTGTGCAAAATACAAAATTTAATATAGAAAGATTATATGGTTCAGGTGGTATGCCAAGTTCGCATTCGTCTTTGGTATGTGCGTCATTGATTTCAACAGGAAGATTAGACGGTTGGAATTCGTCTACTTTTGCAATTATGTTTGTTGTTTCGGCAATTGTCATGTATGATGCGGCAAATGTCAGATTAGAAGCTGGAAAACATGCAAAGCAATTAAATGCTATTATGTCAAAATTATTTTCACAAGATGAACAGACGGATAAAAAAAGTCAATTTAAAGAATTGCTTGGGCATACGCCATTACAAGTTGTATGTGGGGCAATATTGGGGATTATGATTGGTGCATTTATGCCTTTGCAATAAATTTATAATGGGAAGTGATAAAACTATGAGTATGATGAATCAAGAATCTAAAGAATATAAGCTTAGTGAGCTAACACTCCCACAGGATTTAAAAAAATTAAATTTTTATCAATGCCGAAAACTTGCCAAAGAAATTCGGGCTTTCATGGTTCGGGTCATTTCTAAAAACGGTGGGCATTTGGCATCTAATTTGGGAACAGTAGAATTAACAATGGCTTTGCATAGAATATTTGAGTCACCAAAAGATAAAATTATCTGGGACGTAGGGCATCAATGCTATACGCATAAAATTTTAACAGGGCGTGCTGATAAGTTTGAAACTATTAGAAAAGAAAACGGCATTTCAGGTTTTCCGAAACCAGACGAATCAGAACATGATGTTTTTATTAGTGGGCATAGTAGCACATCAATTTCTGTTGCATGTGGTATTGCAGAAGCAATGCGGTTACAAAGTGATAATCATAAAGTAATTGCTATCATTGGTGATGGTGCATTAACAGGGGGTCTGGCATTTGAGGGATTAAATAACGGCGGAAAGAAAAAATTAAAAAATTTAATCGTTGTTTTAAATGATAATAACATGTCTATTTCTGGAAATGTAGGTGCTGTTTCGGGCTATTTGCGTTCTATCAGAGAGAGTGAAAGATATGTCCAGAAAAAACAGCAACTTGAAAAAAATTTATTAAGCAATGCTAAAATTGGTATGCCAGCTGTGAAAGTTTTGAAAAAAACAAAAGATAGTTTTAAACGTGTCATATTTCAACAGGCGACTATGTTTGAACAATTGGGATTTGTGTATTTAGGCCCAGTTGACGGGCATAATTTACAGGAATTAGAAGAAGTTTTTAAAACGGCTAAGCGTTATGACGCACCTGTGTTTATTCATGTAAAAACTGTCAAAGGGAAGGGCTATTTGCCAGCAGAACAAAATCCCAGTCAGTTTCATGGTGTGTCTAAATTTGATATTATAACAGGAAATCCTGAAGTTTCAGGCAATGATTGTTATTCTGATGTATTTGGAAAAGAATTAACAGCATTAGCAGAACAGGATACTAAAATTTGTGCCATTACAGCAGCAATGACTTATGGAACAGGTCTGCAATATTTCCAGGAAAAATTTCCGGAACGTTTCTATGATGTAGGAATCGCAGAACAACATGCTGTGACATTTTCAGCAGGACTTGCTTCTGCTGGAATGACACCAGTATTTGCTGTTTATTCTACGTTTTTGCAGAGAGCCTATGACCAGCTTTTACATGATGTTGCAATTGGAAAATTACATGTTGTATTAGCAATTGACCGTGCTGGAATTGTTGGAGAAGATGGTGAAACACATCAGGGGACTTTTGATGTGCCAATGCTGACTTCTATCCCAGAATCTGTGATTTATTCGCCTGCATGTTATGAAGAATTAAAGCTTTGCTTAAGACGGGCAATTCAAAAAGATACTGGCTTAACAGCCGTGCGTTATCCCAAAGGCAATGATGCAAATATGAATTTTCCAAAAGAAAATATAAATACAGATTATTATTTTACAAAATGTGATGCAAGTATATTATTAATTTCTTATGGCAGAGTGTTTCAGGCTGTCTGGAATGCACATTGTACTTGTGAAAAAAGTGGTTATAAAACTAGTATATTAAAATTAACCAGAATTTTTCCGATACAAGAGGAATTAATAGAAAAAGCTTTAAATTATAAAACTGTCATGTTTTTTGAAGAAAGTAGTGGCTATGGCGGAATTTCAACTATTTTTGGGTCTTTATTAGCACAGTATGGCTTTCAGGGACAATATGTCAGAATCTCCGCAGATAGTTTTTTAAAACATGCATCAGTTTCGGCTTTATTAGAAAAATCACAGTTATCAGCACAGGCTGTTTGCAGATATATTTACACTTATGGCAGTAAGAATTGACATTGCACTTGCGGAACGTGGACTTTGCCAAAGTCGTTCCCGTGCAAAATTATTATTAAAAAATGGCAAAGTGTTATTAAACGGCGAAATTTGTACAAAGCCATCTGTTTTAGTAGAAAATACAGATAAAATTATATTAGAAGATTTAAAATTTGTCGGCAGAGGCGGTTTAAAATTAGAACATGCGTTACAAGTATTTTCAATTAGTCCAGAAAATAAAATCTGCATGGATATTGGAGCTTCTACAGGTGGTTTTACAGATTGTATGTTACAAAATCATGCAAAATTAATTTATGCCATTGATGTCGGACATGACCAGTTGGCAGAAAAATTAAAAAATAATTTAAAAGTAATTAGTTTAGAAAATACAGATATTAGAAATTTAAAGCAATCTAGTTTTTTAGAATTACCTGAATTTTGCAGCATTGATGTTTCTTTTATTTCTTTGAAATATATTTTGCCGTCTGTTTATGATTTATTAGCAAATAATTCTAATTGCGTTGCATTAGTAAAACCACAGTTTGAAGCAGGGAAAAAATTTTTAAATAAACAAGGCGTTGTGAAATCTGAAAAAATTAGATTACAAGTATTACAAGAAATCTTAGATTTTGCAAAACAAACTGGCTTTATCATAAAAAATTCTTGTCAATCGCCGATTCAAGGCGGTTCTGGCAATATAGAATATCTTGTTTGGCTAAAAAAATAAATTTAGGTGAGAATTATGCTAAGTTTTGCGATTTATCCGAATTTTCAAAAAAAAGATGCATTATCTTGTGCATTGGAAGTCTGTCATAGATTACATGAATTACATGCAATGATTTATACAGATGAATCTTATATGACAGAATTTGCAGAATGTGAATATATGCAATATGGAATTTTTGCAAATTTAGCCCATCATGTAGATATTGTCATTGCAATTGGCGGTGATGGGACCATTTTGCGTTGTGCAAGACAAATGATAGGTTCTTCTGCGAAATTATTAGGCATTAATACGGGACATCTTGGTTTTATGGCAAGTTTAGAAATGAATCAGCTTGATGAATTAAAAAAATTATTTCAGGGTGAATATGTTTATTCTGACAGAATGCTATTGCAGGCTGTTTTAAATGGCGACGGAAAAAAAATAAAATTAACTGCCCTGAATGATATTGCTATTTCTGGATTTTATGGAAAAGTATTTGATTTTTCTGTATTTGCGGATAATGCTTTAATTGGTAAGTATCGTGCAGATGGTGTCATTTGCAGTACACCCACAGGGTCAACAGCTTATGCCTTATCCGCTGGCGGTTCTCTGATAGAACCCGAATTATCTTGCATTGAAATTGCGTTAATTTGTCCGCATTCGTTGTTTTATAGACCAATGTTATTATCTTCTGATAGAATTATTAAAATTCAACATACGGCTGATTATTCAAGACAGATTTGTTTAAGTGCAGACGGTGAACCGCCGATTGCATTTCCAGTCGGTTATGCACTGGAAATTAAAAAATCAAAGCATAAAATTTCGCTGATTAGCATGAAAAATAATAGTTTTTTTGACTCTGTGAATCAAAAATTAATGCAGTCTATTAAGGGGATTTCTGGAAATTAATAAATTAATTAAAAATAAGGGGTGATAAATTTTCATGAATGCAAGACAAGAAGTAATTTTAAAATTAATTAGCTTACAGAAAATTCATAATCAGAAAGAATTACAGAATGCTTTAAAAAAATCAGGATTTCCAGTTGCACAGACGACAATTTCAAGAGATATTCGGACACTAGGCTTAATAAAAAAAGCAGATGAAACAAATCAGTATTGCTATCAGAAAACTGAAAAAAATTTGAATCAACAGGAATTATTTACAAGTAATATATTAAATATTGATTATGCAGGAAATATACTTGTTATGAAATGCAATACTGGAACAGCACAGGCTGTTTGTACTAGAATTGACAGTATGAATTTGCCTGATATTGTCGGAACGCTTGCTGGTGATGATACAATTTTTGTTTTAGTGCGTACACAAGAACAGGCTCAAAATCTTGCAGAAGAGTTAATTAAAAATTTTAAAACAGGTGATAAAAACTCATGTTAGAAGAATTATATATTGAAAATCTTGCTGTGATTGAAAAAGCTTGTATTAGTTTTAAACAAGCGTTTCATGTATTTACAGGGGAAACTGGTGCAGGAAAATCTATTTTGATTCATGGAATTCAAGCTGTATTGGGACAGCGTGTTTCTAAAGATTGGGTGCGTACAGGTTGTAAATATGCAAGTATTACAGCTTTGTTTACAAATTTGCCTGATAGTGTGATTTATTTATTATCTGAAATGCATGTTGCTTGTGAGGAACGGCAAATTACACTCACAAGAGAAATTCGGGCAGATGGCGGGAGCATTGGCAGAATTAACGGCAAAACAGCTACTGTCTCTAATTTAAAAGAAATAGGCTTGTTGTTAATTTCTATTCATGGACAACATGATAATCAGATTTTATTAAATCCTGAATATCATTTGCAAGTATTAGACGAATTTGGCGGTAATTCTGAATTTTTAATTGCCTATCAGGAATCTTTCAGAAATTTGCAGAATATTGCAAGAGAATTGAAAAAATTAAAATCAGAACAACAAAAACGTCAGCAAAAAAAATTAATTTTGCAAAAACAGATTCAAGAAATTGGTGCATTAAATCCCAAAATTGGCGAAGAAGAAGAATTAGAAAATGCGTTGATACAAGCTGAAAATTCTGAGAGAATTATTTATCATTTGTCTAATAGTGCAAATGCTTTAGATAATGAAAATAATAATATTCAAAATGCGATACAGTTGTTACAAGAAATTGAAGATGTCTATCCAGATATGCAAGAAATTTTGCCAAGATTGCAGGCTTGTCTGATTGAATTACAAGATATTGCAGAGGATTTGCAAAATCAAGCAGAACATGTTTCAATTGATGAAATGAAAATATCACAGTTAAGACAAAGATATTCGGCTATTTCACAGGCGAAAAAGCAATTTTTTTGTGATTTTGATGAATTATTACATATTTATGATAATGCAATTGCAGAAATTAATTGCCTAGAAGAAAATTCAGATAAAATTGCAGCGTTAGAATCTAAAAAAGCAGAATTACTTGCTGATGTGACAGAAAAAGCAAAGGCTTTATCAGATTATCGGGAACAAACTGGTAAATTTTTTTCTCAGCGTGTTGCGGAAGAATTGAAATTTTTAGATATGCCGAATGTTATTTTAACTGTTCAGCAATTAAAAGGCAAATTGACCATTCAGGGCAGGGATTCTGTGATATTTTTAATTTCAGCCAATAAAGGCGAAACGCCTAAGCCTATTTCTAAAATTGCTTCTGGCGGTGAGCTATCAAGAATTATGCTGGCTTTGAAATCTGTAATTGCTGACAGAGATAAAATTCCGACTTTGATTTTTGATGAAATTGACACAGGTGTTAGTGGTAAAGCTGCTCAAAAAATTGGCGTGAAACTTCGTGAAATTAGTCGCAATCGACAGGTACTTTGTGTCACACATTTGTCACAGATTGCCGTCATGGCAAATACGCATTACATGATAGAAAAACATGACGAACAAGATAGAACTATCACACAAGTGCATTTACTGGATTTTGACGGTCGTGTACAGGAAATTGCCAGAATTATGGGCGGTGAAAATCCTAGCAAGCTTATGCTTGAAAATGCACGTGAAGAATTAAAATTTTTTCAGGAATAGGAGTGTTATTATGCTAGAAATGCATGATTATGAAATTGTAGATATTCAAGGTGATTATGCACAGTTAAAACAATTAGATGCGGATAATCCAGAATTATTTCCAGTCGCAATTGCATTATTGCCATTTGGCTGTGATGTGGGAACTAGATTGCATGGCATGATGGGCATGTTTGAGATAATAGAATAAACCCCTTGACAAATTTTAAAAAATATGATAAAATATACTATATGATAAACGCTGTGATAGAAAAAAGTAATGAAATATTCTGATTACAGAGAAATGCCGTTTGGTGCAAGGCATAAATCAGGATTTCATGAAATACATTCTGGAGCGGATTTTCTGAAAGATATATTATAATTTATTAGGAAAATACGGAGTTATGCTCGTTATTGCATAGTCAAGGTTCGCCAGATATTTTGGCTGACAAATTGAGGTGGTACAGCGGTTTTAATCGCCCTCTGCATGTTTTTGCAGGGGGGATTTTTGTTATGGTTGTAAAGGAGCAGAATGTTATGAAAACAAATAGTAACATGAGAAAAAAAGCATGGATTTTGCTAATTTTAGTAATGGTTGCCATGCTGATTCCTGTAAAATATGATAGCAATAATGGCAGAAAAGAATACAGGGCAATTGCTTATCAGATAGTAAAATACCATGATAATAATGCCTGTGACATATTTCAAGGTTCTCATTGGTTCGGGAAAAAAATCGGTACAGAAATTAAAATTTTTGGTATTATCAAAATTTATGATTCTGTTAAATTTGTGCCGAACCATGCAGATGTTGTTCTGTCACCAGCAGAATAATAGATAAATTTTATTTTTAAGAAAAGGAGTATCTTAAAATTATGACAGTTTTTGAAGAATTAGAACGCCGTGGACTGTTAGCACAGTTGACGGACAAAGAAGAAATTGAGGAGCTAATTAATACTGGCAAAGCAACTTTTTATATTGGCTTCGACCCAACAGCAGATTCTTTACATGTAGGGCATTTCATGGCATTATGTTTAATGAAACGCTTACAAATGGCAGGTAATAAGCCAATTGTTTTACTCGGTGGCGGAACTGGTATGATTGGCGACCCATCTGGTAAATCTGATATGCGTAAGATGATGACAATAGAAACAATTCAACATAATGTAGATTGTTTCTTGAAACAAATGAGTAAATTTATTGATTTCTCAGATGGCAAGGCAATTGCTGTCAATAATGCAGATTGGCTTTTAGATTTGAATTATGTAGAGTTGTTGCGTGAAGTAGGTCCGCATTTTACAGTAAACAGAATGCTTTCTCATGAATGCTATAAGCAAAGATGGGACAAAGGTCTGACTTTCTTTGAATTTAATTATATGATTATGCAAAGCTATGATTTTTATAGATTATATCAGGATTACGGCTGTAATATGCAATTCGGCGGTGATGACCAATGGGCAAATATGCTTGGTGGTACAGAATTAATTCGCCGTAAACTTGGCAAAGATGCTTATGCTATGACAATTACATTGTTATTAAATTCAGAGGGTAAAAAAATGGGCAAAACTGAAAAAGGTGCAGTTTGGCTTGATGCAGAAAAAACAAGTCCTTATGAATTTTTCCAGTACTGGCGAAATGTCGCTGACGCTGATGTAATCAAATGCTTAAAAATGTTAACTTTTGTTCCTGTAGAACAAATTGAAGAAATGGAAAAAAATCTGGAGGGTGCAGAATTTAACAAAGCAAAAGAATTACTTGCCTATGAATTAACAGCGCTTGTGCATGGCAAAGAGGAAGCAAAAAAAGCATTAGAAACATCAAAAGCTGTTTTTGGTGGTGCAGGTGTTTCTGAAAATATGCCAACGACAGAGCTAACAGCAGACAAATTAATTGATAATGTGATTAATATTTTAGATTTGCTTGTAGAAACAAAGCTTGTACCGACCAAATCAGAGGGCAGAAGACTTGTGCAACAAGGTGGAATTAGCATTAATCAAGAAAAAATTACTGACCCAAAAGCCAATATTGCAATTAATCCTGAAGTAATTATTAAAAAAGGAAAGAAAATATTTCATAAAGTGATTTTAAAATAATTTTAAAATAATAATATAAAATTAACAGCTCCAGTTTATTTTTTTGGAGCTGTTAATTTTTAAAAATGATATAGCATTTTTGCAAGTCCCATTTCGTTAAATAATAAAAATCTTCCAGTAAATATAACTAAAATACAAACTGGTAATGCTATCGTATGAATAACAGTTAGCTGAAATTTTTGTTTTAAATAATACTTGCATATTTTATATAATATAAATCCAATCACTGCACCTAATGTATTTAATATCACATCATCAATATCTGTTTGTCTATTATTAATTAATTGAGTTGTTTCTATGAAAACAGAAAATAAAAAGCCAATACCTAATATATAAATAAATTTATTTATTTTTTTCCATAACACAGGAATTAAAAAACCTAATGGAATAAATAATATAATATTTAGCAAATAGGCAATGATATCAATTGTATTAGAAAATGGAACAAGATTAATTTTGTCTTTTCTGATTTCTAATTGATAAGTTGCAATTTCATAAAATGTCCCCGCTCCAGTAAAATGATATACACCAATGAGATAACATGCAAAAATAATTAGCAGGATATTATAAAACTTGGGAATTTGTAATTTTTGTTTTTTATGTGAGTGATTAAAAAATATTAGAATTATCAAAAATGGCGTAAATGATGCTAAAAATTCATAAATATAAAAAATAAAATAATTCAAATTGTATTCCTCCGATTTTTTATTTGCTTGAAATTATTATATCACAAGATTATCCATTTTGCAACAAAATGACGAAATCTTAAATAATTCTTAAAAAATTTTGATTATTAGAAAATAATAGCATTTCTTTAAAGTCTCAAAAAAATTTCTGTTTCCTGCACATCATATACTTTATTATTAATCATTACTTTAATATTTTCCTTTAAGCGATAATATATAGGCTTACATATGAATTATATTGCAAAACAGCTTATTATAAATAATATGATTATTCTGATTTTTTCATCATTACAAATTTCCTTCAACAACAATAATAGAGCTAAAGCTAAGTGCTTCTTTGAGCCATTTAAGAAAATCTTCAAAAAAAAGCTTTTTATCAACAGAAAAGCTGTCTAATTCTTGTTCTATTTCAGTAATGATTTTAATCCAGTCTTCTTTCCCAATCCAATTATCAAAACAGACATCAAAAACAGGTTCAAGTGTTCCATCAAATGCGTCTTTAATAGGATATATTCTATTAAAATAATCAATTAAACATTCATAATCTTGCTTATATATTCTTAAGGGTGTAGAATAACAATGCCATTCTTCCCATGCTGGATTCCAGTTAGGTGCATTAGAAATCTTAAGAGGATTAAAATCCAATAGAATTTTTTCACTTTTAGGTGCGTGTAATCTTAACACTATATATTTCTGTTTTTTATAATCACTTGATTTTAGCCATATCATATTTTTATCTCCTTTCTTCTTTTGACAATTATTGTTTTAATATGGCTTTATCATTGGCTGAAAGTTCCGCCGAATTAAATAATTTTTCCATCACAATCGAATTGAAGGACTTTCCATAATAATCCTCTGCCCATTCAAGGAATTGATCAGCACTTTGTGGGATGTATCTCAATAGCCAAGATTTTCCGCCATCATTATCTGAAATTTTATTTTCATGCCATTTTTTCACGTCGCTTAAATACCACATGCAAAAAGTAGTTTCATCACGTTCCTCTTTCGTCAAAAGTTTCATTAAATTATCTGGAACTCCTGCAAATATTTTTGTAAAAAATTCATTATCCCATTCTTTAGCAGCAAATTGATTCAATTCGCTTTCATGGTCAAATCCTTTTATAAAAACATCTTGATTTATAAATAAAATCATTAAAGAATCCCCACTACCATTATCAATGATATACCAAAGTACCTGCCCATCATTACCAGAATTTATGATTCGTAAATAATCATGTTCTGGAGGTGTCATAATTTCATCAAGTAAAAGTAATGCTTTTAGCCTAAGCTCTAAAGTTTTAGTGGCTATATATTTCAACTCTTTTTCCTCCATTAATTTAGACTTGCATTATCATTATAATATTCAAATATTTTTGTTAATTCAAGATATGCTTGATTTAATATTTCGTCAACAAAACCCTTTTTTACAGTTTTTTCATATACGATGCTATATTTGGAATTTCCACAAATGCCTCTATCCTGTTTATCTCCGAATTTATAAAAATAAATTTCAATATCATTTCAAGTGCTTCTGACGTAAATCCACTATGCCAGTAATTTTTATTAAGTTCATAACCTATTTCGGCTTTTTTAGCATTTTCAGAAAAAGCAAAAAAGCCACATGTTCTCACTAGTTTTTTATTCGATTTTCTGCTTCCGTAATATTTTCATAACAAATCATAATATTTCATGACAAGTTCATCTGAAAATATTTCATAAATATCTAATATATCACTTTTTTCTAGAGGTCTTAATAACAACCGATTAGATTCTAAAATTGTATTCTTTTCAAAAATATCTGTTATCATTTTTATTCCTCCAAAAAATATTATTTATGCTTATTTGTTTTCATAACTACTGTCACCGTAAGTAATGAAATTAGAATTATAATAATTCCACTGGTCATCAGGATTATCAATAGAAAATAAATTACTATCATATGCAATATAATTATCCCACACAGTACAGGAACAATCCCATGCACTTAAGAAATACATTTTTTTGCCGTCTGCATTTTGAGCAATATCCATATAAACTTTATTGCCATAGACATAAGCATTTTGTCCCCAACCCTCAACAACATCATTTTGTTCAAAAGCCCGTGTGATTTTATCACAGTTATTTCGATAGCCTGTACAATATCTTAGAATACAATCATTGCCTTTAATATTTACAAAAGCCTTTGCATAATTTTCACCTGAACAGCCTGTTCCGTCAAAAGTACAATATTCAATAATAGTTCCTGTTGTATATTCTTTTACATCAATGCATTCAGCAGAAATATTTTGTCCTAATTCGCAATTTCTAATAATATTATTATCGCAAGCATGTTCATATTCTGTTGTACTTTTTGCACTGCCGATATAAATCCCCTCACCATAGCCAGCTTTTACAAGCCCTGTATCATGTACTTTACAGCTATCAATGATACAATTAGAACTACCATCACGAATATGAATGCCCTCTGTCCCCGTATGATAAACTTCGCAATTAATAAGTTGTGTATAATTTGCGTTATCTAAAATAATGCCTTTAGAAGAATTTGTAATAATTATATCTTTGACTATCCAATAATCACCAGTAATTGTTAACCCATAATTACTATCAATCGTTGCTCCCTCAAGAATAGCTGGTTTATCAGGATTTTCAGAACGAAGTATAATTGGATTTTCTTCTGTACCGTCTGCTGTACCTGTAAATGTACGCCCTTTGCTTGTTTCTCCATGATAGATATAGGTTCCAGAAGCAAGTATAATTTCATCACCAGCTTTTGCTTGTTCAAGGGCATTTTGTAATTCGTCAGAATTTGTAACATGAATGATATTATTATTATTATTATTATTATTTAATTTCTGTAACAGCATATATTTCATTTTGCAGAAATCAAAAATATTTAATTTATTATCTTCATAGAAATCACCTGCCTGCCAGTCATCAAGTTTAGTATCTGGAACAGCAAGAAGCCACTTTTTTAATAATATGATATCTAACATATCAAATTCACCGTCTGCGTTTATATCTCCTGTGTGTATAATTTCACTGGATTTTGTATCAGGTGCATTTTGATAGTTAGCAGAATTTGTATTTTTTTCTAATTCCTGTAATAGCATATATTTCATTTTGCAGAAATCAAAAATATTTAATATGCCATCTTGAGATAAATCTCCTGCTTGCCAATCGGCAAGTGTCGTATCTGGTACAGCAAGAAGCCATTTTTTTAATAATATAATATCTAAAATATCAAATTTACCATCTGCATTGATATCACCTGTATGTGAATTATTTTGATTTAATGAATCCAGTTTTAACTGACGAATAATTGCTGTACCATTATCAGTATAATAAGAGCAATATAATATTTGCTTGCTATAGGTAAGTGATAAACTATTGACAATATCTGTTGCTAATAGATTTCCTGTCAGCTCCCAATTGGTATTATTTAAATAATAAACAGCTAATTCATCTGGATTCTGTGTATTCACTGCTAAATAGCATTTATTATTAATCAAAATTGGTACTTGTGTAAAAATATTTTCAGAAATAGATTCTGGTAAAGGATAAGCTGTTAGTTTTTTATCTGAAAATTGATAAACTGCTTTTCCATTTCCAGACGGTGCAATCCATGCAGTATTACCATCTGATGTCATAGAAACTGTACCACAAGCATTATCTGAAATTGTTGTAATCTGCCAGTTATGATTTTCATAAATGGCAAGTTTTGGTTTATTTTCGTCATTAATATCACGATAAGCAATAACTGGATTATGATTTAAAATTGCAATTGACATATTACAAGCATTTGTTGCAATTGTATTACCAATTATTTCTGATTTTTCTATTTGCGTGTCATAGCAAACAGCATGCAATGCATATGGAAAATTTCCTGTTGTATATGTAACATATAATTTATGATTATCAGCTATGATATCTGCATATTGTGCAAGTTCTGTTGTTTTATAAATTTCCGTCCAGATACCAGATACTGTATCATATTTGCATACATGTAATATAAAATTTTTATCTTGATATAACACATAAGGTGTATTTCCAGAGCATACAAGCTTTGGTTGATTCATGTCCATATATTGCCCAGAACCAAGTAAATTACCTGTTTTAATTAATTTATTATCATCAAGCTGATATAATTGTGCATAATTATTATCAGAAGTAATTAAATATACTGTGTTATCATTTGAAGTTGCTAATTGATAAGGCTTATTATTTTCTAAATTATGATTGACACTTTCCCAAAGTTTCGCCTCTGAAACATCTGCAAAATCAACAGAAAAAGTCAATGCTTCTTCGTTCATGATAATATCATGAATATAAATTCCGCTATTTGTGCCATTAGAATATACAAGTGCATTTTCAGTAATATCTGCATTCCAGTCAAGAGAACCTATAGAATCAGGGGCATTTGTTCCGCCATAATTAGATAAAAAAATATTTCCCTCTCCTGCATCGAGAGCAGTTTCTTCTGGACGGAATATATATATTTCATCCTGATCAGATTTAAAATTTCCGTCTATTTCTGTATTGACACGATAAATTACTAAGCCTGTGCCATAAATTTTAGTATCTAATTCGTTAGAATATCTTGCACTCTGTTTTCGATATTCTATAGCAAAAAATTCTGTATCGGAGAGGGGCGTTTTTAATAAATAAAGTCTATTTCCGTTATCAGAAGATGCAGGATAAATCGTATATGTTCCAGTTTTTGTAATATCTTCAGAATCCAGCCAATTAGAAATTTTTGCCCTATGATAGGCAAGCGGATATTGCAAAAACACAGAATTAGATGCCATAATATCCCAAAGTCCAACTGGTGTACCTGTTCTGTCATTGCGATATAAATCAGGATATCCCAAAGAATGCAAAAATTCATGACATAAAACGCCTTCAGCTCCTGTAATTTGATTTTCAAAAAGCTGTGAGCTGTTTTGAATATTCACACGATTGACAGCAAGTCCATTTAACTGCATGCCATTCAGAGAAAAAGCTCTTGCCCATAGGGGAGAATTCATGTCTTTTGCTTCACCATCAACGACTAAAATAATATTATCTACAATGCCGTCAGAATTTGCGTCCATAGAAATATTATCTGGAATAGTGATATTCTGCAAAATTTCTATTGCGATTTGCTCACAAGTTAAATAATTATTTTCACTAGCCTGCATGACATAGGGAATGATGATATTATTTTGCATTTGCGGAAAATAACTTGTAACTTGCATTTGATGATAGGAAATTGCATTAATATAGCCAGATAATGAATGTAATGTATCTGTTGCATTGCACATAGAAATCATATCTTCTGTACGTTCTTGCATGAAATTTGACTCTGCAAGCGAATTAAACTGTGCAAAAAGTACGATATTATGTAACTGCTCTGTCGTATTTTTCGCTGTAGCTGGCATGACAGGCATTGAAAATAATAACAATGCTTGTGTCATTGTAGCCAATGCTAATTTTTTAAATAGTTCTATTTTTTTCATAATAGCACGCCTTTCTATATAGTAATATTATTATACACTGAAATCATAAAAAAATCAAGAAAATTTTACAAAAATATTAGTTGACAATCATGAAATTTTGTGTTATAATACCTGTAGTATTCAAATTAGAATCAAAAAATTGGAGATTAAAACAAATGAAATGTGAAGAAATTAGAGTAGATATTAGCATTCCGAATCCAGATGAAACAAAAAAAGCAGAAATAAATAGAGAAATTTTATTTCAATTAAATCATACAATGCCTATGACAGCTGAATATCTAAAATTATTAAAAACATTGTTCAGGGGCAATATTGGAGAAAATAGCGTGATGATGTCACCATTAAATTCTATTGTTTGTCCAGAAAATATAAAAATTGGTAATCATGTATTTATTAATAGCAATGTGCTTTTCATGGGTCGTGGAGGAATTACCATTGAAGATGACGTGCAAATAGCTTGTAATGCACAATTAATTTCTAATAATCATGACCCTTATCATAGAATGATATTGACTTGTAAACCAGTAGTAATTAAACAAGGTGTATGGATTGGTGCAGGAGCAACTATTTTAGCTGGTGTTTGTGTCGGAAAATATGCAATTATTGGTGCAGGTTCTGTTGTGACAAAAGATGTACCAGATTATGCTGTTGCAGTTGGAAATCCAGCAAAAGTAATTAAAATACTGGATAAAAATAAATTTTAATCACAGGAGGAAACTTATTTTATGTTAGGTAATTTTACGTATTGCAACCCTACAAAAATCTATTTTGGAGAAAATGCATTAGAGCATTTAAATGAAGAACTTGCAAATTATGGCAAAAATATTTTGCTTACTTATGGAAGCGGTTCTATTAAGAAATCAGGACTTTATGATGAAGTCGTAAAAATTTTAAGTGACAACGGCAAAAATATTGTGGAGCTGTCTAGTGTTATGCCAAATCCTACTGTAAATAAATTATATGAGGGTTGTAAACTTGCAAAGGAAAATCAAATTGACTTGATTCTTGCTGTGGGTGGCGGTTCTGTCTGTGACTATGCAAAAGTTTTGTCTGTGTCTGCTTACTGTGAAGAAGACCCATGGGAAAAATATTATTTGCGTATGGAAGATGTAGATAATAAAATTATTCCTGTAGGCTGTATTTTAACAATGGTTGGCACAGGTTCAGAAATGAATGGCGGTGCAGTAATTACTAATCATGAATCTAAATTGAAAATAGGTCATGTATTTGGCGAAAATGTATTCCCGAAGTTTTCTATTTTAAATCCTGTTTATACGTTTACATTGCCAAAATATCAAATGATAGCAGGCTTTTATGATATTTTTAATCATATCACAGAGCAGTATTTTTCAGATTTTGATGATTGTACGTCTGATTATGTGATGGAAGGCTTAATGAAATCTTTAATTTACAGCTCCAGAATTGCAGTTGAAAATCCTGAAAATTATGAAGCACGTAGTAATATTATGTGGGTTGCAACATGGGCATTAAATACTATGGTTGCAAAAGGAAAAACAACTGACTGGATGGTTCATATGATAGGGCAATCTATCGGAGCTTATACAGATGCGACGCATGGTATGACACTTTCAGCAATTTCTATGGCATATTATCATTATGTAATGCCTTATGGTCTGGAAAAATTCAAGCGTTTTGCAATCAATGTCTGGAATATCACCCCAGATAATAAATCTGATGAAGAAATTGCAAATGAAGGCTTGCTTGCAATGGAAGCATGGATGAAAGAAATTGGTCTTGTCATGCATATTTCTGAATTAGGTGTGACAGAAGATATGCTAGAGGGCATTGCCAATGGGTCATTTATTTGTGAGGGTGGTTATAAAAAATTAAATCATGATGAAATTATTGAAATTCTAAAGGAGAGTATGTAAACTATGTCTAAAAAATTAGTCGCTTATTTTTCAGCAAGTGGTGTGACTGCAAAAGTCGCAAAAGAATTAGCACAAGTAGCAGATGCCAATCTTTATGAAATTAAACCAGAAGTAAACTATACAAATGCTGATTTAGATTGGCAGAATCCAAATTCTCGTAGTTCTGTTGAAATGAAAAATAAATCTTCCCGTCCTGCTCTTGCAGATAAAAATGCTGATATTTCAGCATATGATGTGATTTTTTTAGGGTTTCCGATTTGGTGGTATATTGCACCAACAATTATTAATACGTTTTTAGAAAGCTATGATTTTTCAGGTAAGAAAATTATTTTATTTGCAACTTCTGGCAGTAGTGGCTTTGGAAAAACAGTTGATAATTTAAAAAACAGTGTTTCTGATTCGGCTATTCTAACAGAAGGAATGCTTTTAAATCATTCATCTGTTGCAGAGCTGGAAAAATTTATTAAAAAATTTCAATAATTAATAAAACCCTCGTCTTGATAGACGGGGGTCTTTTTGCTATTTAAGCTTTTTCGCACATGGTCAAAACAATTTCAGCCACTCGTTTTACAGCAATTTTTTCAAATTCATCAAAAGACATTGCACCGTCATCATCTGCTAAATCAGAAATACATCTCACACTAACAAATGGAATTTGATTTCTCCATGCACATTGTCCAATTGCAGAAGTTTCCATATCTACGGCATAAGGATTATGTTGTTTTACTAAATTTGCTTTGACAGCACTGTCTGTTACAAATATATCACCAGAAATAATTTTACCTGCATGTGTAATAATTTGCTTCTCATCACAGACAGATTTTGCAAGTTTTTGCAAGTTGCTATCTGCTTCAAATTCTGCATGATAGGGCGGATAATCATTTAAGAAATGCGAATCTAAATCATGAGATAATACACTTGTTGAAATAACAATTTCTAAAATTTTAATATCTGGTTTCATACCACCAGCAATGCCTGTGTTAATAATTTGCTCTACTTGAAATTTGTCAATTAAAATTTGCGTACAAATTCCAGCATTGACTTTTCCAATTCCACAACATACAGTAATAATTTTGTTTCCATTATGCATACTTTCATAAAATTCATAGCCTGCAATTTTTGTTTTTACAGGATTCACTTGTGCAGATTGAATGTCTTTTAATTCAGATGGCATTGCTCCAATGATACCAATCATTTTCATGTGAAATTCTCCTTTGCTAATTGCTAATATAATATCATTTATTTTATTATAGCATAGTTTTTAAAAAATTGCAAGCCTATTAATAATCTAATTTGGCAGAAAATAAAATATTTTCTATGGTCAGGTCAAGCACTTTTTCTGCGTCAATAACTTTTATCGCCATTTCCATTGCGTTCTGTAAAATAAGTCCATATAAAATTGGAAGTTCTTCAGGCGTTTTGCAATATCTTTCTGCAACAGTATGTGATTTTTCCCAGAATGAAAAATTTATTTTTTTAATATCTTGTTCTAAAATTTTATCCCAAAGTTTATAATTTTCTTTTCCTAAATTATCAATACATGTCCGTACATATTGGTGCATATCTGGCAAAGGCTTTTCAGGTACAATATGATGATAAATCCCAAGCACTAGATGATAAACTGAAAATTGACTTTCCAGCAAAAAATAATTTAAATTATCACCCATGAGATATTTTTTGCCATTTTTATATTCTACTAAAATTAACACTTGTTTCAAAGGGAGCTGTTTTAATTCTGCTAATTTTCTCACAGTCATTTGGCAAGACATGCCCGCAAGTCCACTGCACACTAATAACAAATTATCAACATTTAATTTATTATCTGTTTCTTTTAAATTCTCTACTATCTGGGAATAAATCATTTTTGCTCCTACTTTTGCACCAATTAGGGGGTCTGTTTTGCGTTGTTCTTCTAAATGTTCCTCTAAATTTTTCATAATCTTTTCGTCTCTTGCTCTTTTATCTTCTTCATTTTTTTCAATAGTATCTGTTTTAGAAATTTCTTTTTTTTGGTTATTTTCTGGTTTTTTATGAAATATATCAAAAATACTCATATAAATTTTCCTCCTGTCATAGTATCATTAAAATTTAATTAAAATGTTGTTTTTAACATATCATGTTTTAAATCCCAAAGTTCTTGAGATAAATCCACAAAATAAGTCTGTGGATTTTCAAAACGTTTGACTTCTTCCCAAAGTGTTTCTAACTGATTTTTGCAATAAGTCTGAATTTCTTCAAGTATAGGGCTAGTATACACACATTCGCCTTTTCTAAAAATTGGCACTTGTAATTTTTTCGCTGTAAAATTAGTAATTATTTTTCTTTTATAAGTATGAATCGGATCAAAAATTTCATAAGGCTGTTTGTTGTCAATTACTTCATCATGCAAAGTGATAACATCTGCAATAGCTTTGTTACTCTGGTTATCAAATAATCTCCAAACTGTCTTAAAAGACGGATTTGTAATTTTGACAGCATTTTCAGAAATTTTAATTTTTGGGATAATTTCGCCGTTTTTTTTTATGGCAGATAATTTGTAAACGCCTCCGAAAACTGGTTCAGATTTAGAAGTCACTAATCTTTCGCCAACACCAAAACTTGTAATTTCCGCACCCTGCATAATTAAATCACGGATAATATATTCATCTAAAGAATTAGAAGCGACTATGCCAATATAATTTAATCCTGCATTATCCAGCATTTTTCTGGCTTTTTTAGATAAATAAGCAATATCACCACTATCAATACGAATCGCTTTGCCTTTATGCCCTTGCTGTTCCAATTCTTTGAAAACAGTAATTGCATTGGGAATCCCTGAATGTAATACACTGTAAGTATCAACTAAAAACGTACAGTCATCAGGGTAAATTTTCGCATAGGCTCTGAAAGCGTCAAGTTCTGTATCAAACAATTGTATCCAACTATGTGCCATTGTGCCAAGTGCTGGGATTTGAAATTCTCTGTCAGCAATTGCACAGGCTGTTCCAGTAACACCGCCAATATAAGACGCTCTTGCACCTAAAACTGCACCATCATAGCCTTGCGCACGGCGTGAACCAAATTCCATAACAGGACGACCTTGTGAAGCTGTCACAATGCGATTTGCCTTAGTCGCAATTAAACTTTGATGATTGATACTTAATAAAATCATAGTTTCAATTAGCTGTGCCTGTATTGCTGGACCTCTAACAGTCAAAATTGGCTCTAATGGAAAAATTGGTGTTCCCTCTGGAATTGCCCAGACATCACAGGAAAATTTGAAATTTTTTAAATATTCTAAAAATTTTTCGCTAAATAAATTTTTAGTTTTTAAATAATTAATATCTTGTTCCGTAAATTTTAAATTTTTCAAATACTGAATCACTTGTTCTAATCCTGCACAGATAGCAAACCCAGCATTATCAGGGGCTTTCCTGTAGAACATATCAAAATAAGCAATTTCTTCACTGCAATTATTTTCCAGGAAACCATTGCCCATTGTTAATTCGTAAAAATCAACTAACATACTTAAATTTCTTTCATTCATGATATTCATAAATAATTCACCTCTCCAATTAATTTGATTCCAGCCTGTGTCATGATTTGCAATGCGACTAATTGCATCAATTCTGCATTATGATCTGGTGCATGATAAGTTTGTACTGTATTTACAGGAATGATAATTTCTAAATTTTTATTATTTTGATTGCAAAATGCTTTTAAACTTAATGCAAATTGCATCACACAAATATCAGTACAAACACCAGAAATAATGATTTTTTCCAGTTCGGCATGTTGATTTAGAAAATTCTGGAATTCAGGTGCAAAAAAACCATTGGTAGAATTTTTGCAAATTTTCTGAAAACCGCCTATTTTTGCTAAACTTGGTGCAATTTCCGATTCAGAACTATTTTTTAAACAGTGAGGCGGAAAAAAATGAAATTCTATGCAATCTGGTTCATGACAATCAGCAAATGCCACACAAGGAATCTGATTGGTTTTTGCAAATAATAATAATTTTTCTACGGCTGGAAGGACAGACAAAGCATTTTGACTGGATAAAATACCCTCTGTTAAAAAACCATTTACCATGTCAACAATTACAAATGCAGTTTTGCCAGAAAATAAATCCTGACTTGAAATTTCTGGTAATTCTGAAATTTGATTTTTCCAGTTTTCTAAACTAGCTATCATAAAAATATCACTCCATTACTAAAATTAATATTAATCATTTAAATAAAAAAATCTGCACAAGTAAAAATACCTGTGCAGATAATTTTCAGAAATTTTTCAGAGCATTTAATAAAATTATTCAGAAATTTTAATAATTTCGCCCTCTAAGTTACGACCTGCACCAATGGCATTGGATTCGTCCGTATCAATGTGCATAGCTCTTGCAAATTTTTCTGACACACGGCAGACAACATCACCTAAAATGGCTTTTCTACCGTCTGTATTGCACAGAACCCACACAACTTCTTTGTCCTGAACGCCTAATTCTTCGGCATCTTCTGGTGTCAAATGAATATGACGCTTTGCAACAATGACACCTTCGTTAATTTCCACTTCACCGCAAGGACCTACAATTTTACAGGCACCAGAGCCAGCTACATCACCAGATTCACGAATTGGTGCAGAAATGCCAATGGAACGTGCATCTGTTGCAGAAAGTTCAACCTGTGTTGCAGGACGAACTGGACCCAAAATAGATACATTTGCAAGTTCTTTTTTAGAACCTACAATTGTCACACGTTCTTCACAGGCATATTGTCCTGGTTGTGACAAATCTTTTTTGTGGGTGAGTGTTGCACCTTTGCCGAATAAAATTTCCAAATGTTCTTGTGTCACATGGACATGACGGGCAGAGGTTTCAATGATAAACTTCTTGGACATAATAACTATTCCTCCGTTGTAATAAAATATTTCACAAGTTTTTATTGAAGAATAAAAAAACCGTGTTAATTTTATTTTACTACTTTTTTGAGAAATCGTCAAGAGGTTTGTGGGATTTTTTTGTAAATTTTGTCAAAGATTCTCGAATTATCTTATTTTTTCTTGTAAATGCGACTCGGTCTATGTTTTGTACCAGAAAGCATTTTATCTGTAGATATAATTTTATCAGAAATTTTTTTGCGGAAATTGGCTTTATAAAGTTTTTGATTTAATAAAATTTCATAAATTTTCTGGAGCTGAGGAAGTGTAAATTCTTCAGGCACAAGCGAAAATGCAATATCTGTATAATTAATTTTATTGCGAATTCGTTCACGACCATAAGCAATTATTTTCTCATGGTCAAAGGCAAGTGATTTGATTTCATCAACAGGATAAAATTTTGCTTCTTGTTCCAATTCAGAAAATTGTATATTAGATTCTGATACTAATGCATAATAAGAAACAGAAATAATACGCATTCTAGGGTCTCTGTTAATATCTCCCCATGTATATAATTGCTCAAGATAAATATTTTGTAAGCCCGTTTTCTGGTATAAAGCTCTTTTGGCACATTCGTCCAGTGTTTCATCTATGCCAACAAATGTTGCAGGAAGTGCTAACATGCCAGCAAATGGGTGTGCCTGTCGTTTTGTCAGAAGTACTTGCAATTGATTTTCATGAATCGTGAATAATGCAATATCTACTGCAACAGACGGCTTTTGATAATTAGAACTATCATAATTTTTTAAAAATTCTTGTTCTGTCATAAGCATTCACTTCTTTTCTTGATTTTAATTTAAATTTAAGTTAGTATTTATTTGCTACTTAGCATAATGCTAGTATAGTATATTTTTGCTACTTTGTCAAGAGGTTTTTTGAAAAAAATAATTTTTTATTTATTATTTATAAAATAGCTATTTAGAATTTGTGTAAAATGATTTTCAAATTATTTTATTATTAAGAAACAAGTATTTTTCGAAAACGTGTAACATATTTTGATAGCATAAAATAATGATTATTTATAAAATTTTTAAAACTTGTTTAAATTTACTAAAAAATATATTTTAATTTATAATAAATTTGTAATATTATCTAATTGCTAGAAGTTGTCTAATATGTTATAATGAAATAAGGCGAAAGCCATATAGAGATAATTAGAACAAAAGAAAAAAATCGAGGAAAAAAGCAATTAACAAAAAGGAGGCTGATTTTGTGGAGTTTACGCATATCCCTGTGCTTTTGAAAGAAACAATAGAAGGGCTTGCCATTCGTCCAGATGGTATTTACATAGATGGAACGGTTGGCGGAGCGGGACACGCAAAAGAAATTGCCTCTAAATTAGGAAAAAACGGGTTGTTAATCGGTCTTGACCGTGACCCAGATGCCGTGAAAGTAGCCACAGAGCGTTTGCAGGAATTTCCTGCAAAAGTCATACATAGCAATTATTCTGATATGCGAAATGTGTTAGATGATTTACAAATTGCACAAGTAGACGGCATTTTATTAGATTTAGGGGTGTCTTCCTATCAGTTAGATAATTCTGAACGTGGCTTTTCTTATCATGCGAATGCAAAATTAGATATGCGTATGAATCAGGAAGGCATGAGTGCTTATGATGTGATTAATACATGGGATAAGCAGACACTTCAAAATATTTTATGGGCATACGGTGAAGAAAAATTTGCAGGCAGAATTGCGGAACGTATTATCTGTGCGAGAGAACATGCACCCATTCAGACAACAGGGGAGCTGGCAGAGCTGGTCAAACAAGCTGTGCCTCAGAAATATCGGCGTGAAAAAAACCCTTGTAAAAAAACATTTCAGGCGATTAGAATTGCTGTCAATGACGAATTTGCGTATTTAACAGCAGGACTGGAAACAGCATTTGCTTGCCTGAAATCAGGCGGAAGACTTGCGGTGATTACATTTCATTCATTGGAAGACCGTATTGTAAAACAACAATTTGCAACTTGGTGCAAAGGTTGTATCTGTCCGCCAGATTTTCCGCAGTGTGTTTGTGGTAGGAAACCAAAAGCAAAATTGCTTGTTCGTAAACCAATTACGGCAAGCCAATCTGAATTAGAACAAAATCACCGTAGTCACAGTGCAAAGCTTAGATTACTAGAAAAAGAAAGGAGCTAAGCTGTTTTAAGCTGTATTTATGGAGCAAGAAGAAAAGAAAATTTCTGTTGTGAAGATTATTCTGGGGACAATTATTTGTTTTATATTATTAGCAGCAGTTATTTTTAGTAACGTTCAGCAATTACAAGTAACAAGTGATATTACACAGAAACAACAAGAATATAGCGACCTGCAAAGCGAAAATGTCAGAATGAAATCTGAACTTGCTGGAAAAACTTCCAATAAAAATGTACAAGAATATGCCGAAAATGTTCTTGGCATGCATGCGTTGAACTCTTCGCAAGTAGAATATATGCAGATTCAAAAAAATGATGTTGTAGAAATTCCAGAAAATGACCAGAATATTTTTGTAAAAATCAAAAATTGGTTTGATGATTTTGTGGCATACCTGCAAGGGTAGTCCGCATAAATTTTAACAACGGCAGAAATAAAAGAAAATGACAACACGAGTGTTGTACGATTGGCTGTTGCCTGTATAAAAAAGAGATTCACAGGCAACAGCTCCAAAATGAGGAAGCAAAAGAAACAGGCAGGACATGGAATACACAACCTGCCTGTTTTTTAAATAATATATTATAATAATATTATTTCAGAAAGGGAGTTGATAATTTGGACGCAAAGCCAAAAGATTATGAGCCAACCACTCTGATGAAAAAAAAGGCAGTATTTGTTATACTGGGAATTGTCATGACACTGGCATTGCTGACGATTATTAGATTATGCTATTTGTGTATCAGCCAGCATGATTTTTACACAGAAAAGGCAAACAGCAAGCATTTTAGCAGGATTACTTTAACTGCAAACAGAGGTGCTATTTATGATGCAAGCGGAGACCCGCTTGCATGGAGTGCAACTGTTTACAAAGTGTACATCGACCCCACACAATTCCGAGATGATATGGAAAAAATTGATGATACAATGAAAACACGGCAAGAAATTTTGGACAATGGTGGAACTTTAGATCCTGATAAAATTGTCATGCCTATGGAAACACTCCGTGCAGAAGTTGTGCAAACAGTAGCAAGTTTATTAAGTATTAGTGAAGATGAGATTTGGGAAGCAATTGAAAAAGATACAAAGTATTATGTCTTACAGACACAAGTTGAAAAAAATATTGCCAATGAATTAATGGAATATTTAGATAAATATGGTCTGGAGTCTATTAAAACAACAGAAGATACAAAGCGTTATTATCCGCAAAATGACCTTGCTGCTCAAGTAATCGGCTTTACAAATAGTGACGGTGATGGACAGTATGGACTGGAATATTATTATAATAAATATCTTTCTGGTACAAATGGCAGAGTCATTTCTGCGACAGATGCCCAAGGAAATGAAATGCCTTACCGTTATTCTACGACATATCCAGCAGAAGACGGAAATTCTTTGTATTTAACACTAGATACAACATTGCAGTATTATCTTGAAAAGAATTTACAAGCAATGTGTGAAAAATATAGAGTTCGTAACCGTGCTTGTGGTATTATCATGAATGCAAAAACAGGTGCTATTTATGCAATGGGGACTTATCCAAGTTTTGATTTAAATAATCCGTCTGTGATTCATGACCAAGCGACTTATAACGAATTGCAAAGCTTGCCACAGGACGAATATCAGGAAGCTTATATTTCTGCACGTGAGCAACAATGGAAAAATAAAGCCGTGACGGAATTATATATTCCAGGGTCTGTATTTAAAATTTTCACAACGGCTATGGCTGTAGAAGAAAAAGTTGTCAATGTTGACACAGATAATTTTTATTGCACAGGTGCATATACAATTACAGGTGTTCCCAACCCAATCCATTGCCATAAATTAGCTGGACATGGTTCACAGACATTTTCAGAAGCTTTGACAAATTCTTGCAACCCTGCATTTATTGAAGTCGGTTTGCGTGTAGGAATTCATAAATTTTCACAATATTTTAGTGCATTTGGCTTAACTGAAAAATCAGGCATTGATTTACCAGGAGAAACTTCCAGTATTTACAGAAGTGAGGAAAATTTAAGTATTGTTGACTTAGCGTCCAGTGCATTCGGACAGTCTAATAAATTAACACCAATGGAAATGATAACTGGTATTGCAGCTGCTATTAATGGTGGTTATTTAGTAGAACCACATGTTGTGGATAAAATTGTTTCCAGTGACGGCAATATTGTGAAAAATTTTAATACAAATGTTAAAAGACAGGTAATTTCAGAAGAAAGTTCTGCAACTGTCAGAAAATTATTACAAGCTGTTGTTGATGATAACGGCGGTTCTAATGCGTATATCAAAGGTTATGCTATCGGCGGTAAATCTGGTACGTCTCAGAAATTAGACCAATATAGCGATTCTGATATGCAATATGTAGCGTCTTATGCTTGTTTTGCACCAGCAGATGACCCTGAAATTGTGATGTTAATTTTAGCTGATGAACCAGACACAAGTATTAATTATTATGGTTCTGTTGTAGTTGCACCATATGCGAGAGATATTCTGGAAGAAGCTTTGCCATATCTGGGATATTATCCAGAATATACAAGCGAAGAATATGCAAAATTAGATGTCACAATTCCGTTATTGCGTGATGCAAGTATTTCCAGTGCGATTGATACACTAGAAGCAATGGGCTTGCAATATGATGTCAAAGGTAATGGTGATACAGTCGCCGCACAATTTCCTGTCACTGGCAGTACTGTTTCAGCAGGTGGCAAAGTAATTTTATATACAGAAGAAAATTATGAACCTGAATTAATTGAAGTTCCTAATGTGGTAAATTATCGTGCAAGTGATGCAAGCGAAGTGCTTACAGCAAGTGGCTTTAATTATGTTGCTTTGGGAGCGTCTACAGATAGAGCTGATGTATTAGTTGGTTCGCAATCTGAACAAGCTGGAAGTCTTGTTGAAGTTGGTACAGTGATTGAATTAAATTATGTTATCAATGACCAAAGTGGTTGATATTTAAATTTTTAAGAAAGAGATGATGGGTTTATGTTGTTATCAAAATTACTAGAACACAGAGTTGTGACCAGTCTGGAAGACAGGGAAATTACAAGCATTACAGATGATAATCGCAAAATTCAGGAAAATTGTTTGTTTGTTTGTATCAAAGGCGGAAATTTCGATGGGCATACTGTTGCAAAACAAGCTCTTGAAAAAGGTGCATATGCTGTTGTAGTAGAACGTGATTTAGGACTTGGGGAAAAGCAAATTTTAGTAGATGATACAAGAGCTTTTTACGGTGCATTATGTGCAACTTGGTTTGACCACCCTGAACGCAAAATGAAATTTATTGGCGTGACTGGTACAAATGGCAAAACAACTATTACAAATGTAATTAAATATATTTTGACGAAAAATAATTATAAAGTCGGTTTAATCGGAACGATTCAAAATGAAATTGGTGATGAGATTATTCATACAGATAATACTACGCCTATGGTGTTTGCATTAATGCAATTATATGACAGAATGTATCAAGCAGGCTGTGATATTGTCGTTATGGAAGTGTCATCTTTTGGATTGGTGCAAAAAAGAATCGGCTTAACGCATTTTGATATTGCTGTATTTACAAATTTAACACAAGACCATTTGGATTATCATGAAACAATGGAAAATTATTATCAAGCTAAAAAAATGCTATTTGATGTCTGTGATAAGGCTATTATTAATATTAATGATGATTATGGCAAAAGATTATTTTCTGAAATTACTTGTGAAAAGTATTGTTATGGCAATACAGGTGATTATGCATATCAGCCGATTTCAGTTAAAGCAAACGGCACTAAATTTTTATTAAATCAATTGGAAATCGCTATGCAAATGACAGGTTATTTTAATATTGCGAATGCAACGGCTAGTTATGCAGTTTGTAGACTGTTAGGCTTAGAAAATGAAAATATTTTGCCATATTTGCAGACTTGTGCAGGCGTGAAAGGACGTTGTGAAGTAATTCCAACAGGAAAAGATTTTTCAGTTATCTGTGATTATGCCCATACACCAGACGCATTAGAAAATATTTTAGAAAATGTCAAGCTTTATACAGAGCATAAATTAATTTGCTTATTCGGTTGTGGCGGGAATCGTGACAAAACAAAACGTCCGCTTATGGCACAAGCATCAGCGAAATTTGCAGATAAATTAATTGTTACTTCTGATAATCCCAGAGATGAGAACCCAGAAACAATTATTGCAGATATTTTAACAGGTCTTGAAAATTTTGATATTGCTTATGATGTTGTTGTTGACAGACGTGAGGCAATTAAACATGCTTTGCAAACAGCGGAATCTGGTGATGTCATTGTTCTTGCTGGCAAAGGTCATGAAGATTATCAGATTTTTGCAAATAATTATCATACGCATTTTGATGAACGTGAAGTTGTGGCAGAAATTTTAAAAGAATTAGTTTAAGATACAGGAGGTTTTTTAGTTCATGGAAAGCTTAAATTTAAAAGAAATTGCAGATTACTTGCATGCAAAAATAAATTTAAATTTAGATTTAAATACTGAAATTACAGAAATTAGTACAGATACTAGAAATTTGCCAACAGGTTGCTTGTTTCTAGCTCTAAGAGGAAAAAATTTTGACGGGCATGATTTTGTGGAACAGGCTATTTCTAATGGTGCAGTTGTAGCTGTAACAGATTTTCAAGTTGCTAATATGCCTTGCCTTATTGTAGAAAATACAGGCAAAGCGTTATTAGAAATTGCTAGCTTGTATAGAAGTAAATTTAATATTCCTGTTGTCGCTGTAACAGGAAGCGTTGGAAAAACAACGACAAAAGAATTAATTGCTTGTGTCTTATCTGAAAAATTTAATACGCTTAAAACAGAAGCAAATTTAAATAATGAAATCGGTATGCCTAAGACTTTGCTAAAATTAAATAAAACACATGAAGCAATTGTATTAGAAATGGGCATGAATCATTTTGAAGAAATTTCACACATGAGCCATAGTGCAAAGCCAACTATTGCAGTGATTACTAATATAGGCTTTTCGCATGTGGAAAATTTAGGCTCACAAGAGGGTATTAAAAAAGCAAAACTTGAAATTCTTGAAGGCATGCAATCTGATTCACCAGTTATTACTAGTGCAGATGATAAATTTTTAGCAAGTTTAAAACAAGAACTTGACAGACCCGTTTATATGTTCTCAACACAAGGAAATTCCGCTGATGTCTATGCAGAAGATATTAAAGAAGAAAATGGTGTGACGACTTTTACTATCTGTCATGAAAATAAAAAGTTACTTGCTGTGTTGCCTGCCGTTGGTGAACATAATGTCAAAAATGCTCTTGCAGCCTATTTCGTTGGAATATTAACAGGTATGCAGGAAAATGAAATTCTCTGTGGTCTTGCCAAATATCAGCCTACTGGTATGCGACAGAATATTATGGAAAAAAACGGGCAGATTATTATTGCAGATTGCTATAATGCAAGTCCTGATTCCATGCAAGCAGGTTTAACTGTATTAAGCAATTATGATTGCAAAGGCAAAAAAATTGCAGTACTTGGTGATATGCTGGAATTAGGCGAGCTTAGCAAGGAATTACATGCCAAAGTCGGTGAAATGGCTAAAAATGCAACTATTGATAGATTAATTTGCTACGGCAAAGAAGCAAAACAAATTGCGTTACATGCTGGTGATAAATTAGAAATTTTCTGCACAGAAGAAGAAACTAAATTAATAGAACAGCTCCAGAATTCCACACAAGAAGGTGATGTGATTTTATTTAAAGCAAGTCATGGTATGCATTTAGAACAGGTTATTGCAAAGCTTTATCCTGAGGAAGAAATATAATGCCTATCTGGTTGCAGTTTGTTTCTGTATTAATTTCAGGGTTACTAAGTGGCTTTATGGGAGTTGCCTTGATTCCGTTCTTAGAAAAATGTAACTTCAGTTTGCCTGAATCAGAAAATAAAAAAAATAATATTAATATTAAATTACGCCCTACTATGTGTGGGATATTATTAATTTTCGGAACAATTGCAGGATTTGTGATAAATTATACACTCTATTTGCAATTTGGCGGAGCTGACAGGACAGGAGCTGATTTTCAAACAGAAAGTCATGTATTATGGCTAATATTAGGCTATATGCTAGTAATCACTT
>JAAVHJ010000066.1 GCA_014799805.1 Ruminococcus sp. | reverse complement strand
TAAAAAAAGTCTGACAGAATTATTTGAAATCATAAAAAATTTTTTTCAAAATATTTTTGGTGCAATCCGTCAAGATAGAAAAGATGAAAAATTTTTAAAACAATATGAACAAGAACAGCTTGCACATGAACTCCATGATGAACAAGAAGCATTAGAAATTGCTGAACAGGGAGCTATAAAAAATTTATCTGTGATACAAGAAAATTTATTTTCAATTGATATTCCAATAAAAAATGAAAACATACAAGAAACAGAAGAAACAGAACCTGAAATAATCGTCTCTAAGAAACGAAAAACCAAGTCCAGAAAAAAAGTAAAATCTAATATGAATCATGTAATTACATCAGAAATGATTTTGCAGAAAATTGATTCTCACGCTGTTACAGGGATTCAATTTGAAGAAATTATTTGCAAAATTTTAGAATTTAATGGATATGTTAAGATAGAACAGACAAAAGCATCTGGTGATAATGGCATTGATGTTCTTGCGGAAAAAGATACTATCAGTTATGCAATTCAATGTAAATGTTATTCAAAACCAGTGGGAAATAAAGCTGTGCAAGAGGCTTTCACAGGAAATATGTTTTATAAAAAATTAAATGCGGTTGTCATGACAAATAATATATTTACGAAATCGGCAATTGAAACAGCAGAAAAAACAAATGTTTTATTATGGGACAGAAAAAATTTAATGCAAATGCTGAATCAAATATCTTATGATAATTTAGTAGAATTAGCGAATTTCATTGGTGTCATGCCTGATGATAGCAATGCATTAGAAAGAAATTACTCTGAATCAACTGTAATTGCAGAATAAAAAATGAAGAACAGGAGTTAATTTATGGCAAAAAAAGAAACTAGTTCTATGCCAAAAGAACCAAAAACAAAAAATAAAATTATTTATTGTATTGTTGTTGCAATTTTAACAGTTGTTGCATTAATCAGCGGTAAATATAGCTTAGAAGAAACACAGCAAGATAATACAGAAATTACGATTGATAATGCAGAATTTCAAGTACATGTAATTGATGTCGGACAAGGAGATAGTATTTTAGTTTGTGCAGATGGACAAACTATGCTGATTGATGCGGGTGAATCCAAAGCTAGTACCAAAATTTTAAATTATCTGGAATCAAAAAATATTACAGAGCTTGATTATGCAACTGCTACACATATGCATGCTGACCATATCGGAAGTTTTCCAAAAATATTTGATGTCATCAAGCCTAAAAATGTGATTGAACCTGTCTATCATGATTCGTTAGTACCTACAACAAAAACTTATGAAAAATACTTAGACGCTGTAGAAACAACAGGGGCAAATTATCAGGCTTTAAAAGCGGGGGATAGCTTTGCATTAGGAAATGCACAGGTTTCCGTATTAGCACCTGTATCTGATGAAAAAGTATCTTCGTTGAATAATACTTCACTGGTGTTGCAAATACAATATGATGACATGACATGTTTATTCACTGGTGATATGGAAATTCAAGAAGAAAAGACTATTTTAGAAAATTATCCTGATTTGAAAGCAGATTTTTTAAAAGCTGGTCATCATGGCAGTGATACGTCTTCCAGTGAAAATTTTCTTGCACAAGTACAGCCAGATTATGTTGCCATTTCCTGTGGTGTGGATAATAAATATGGACACCCTGCAAATAGTACGTTAGAACATCTGGCAACATGGACAGAGAATGTTTATATTACAGCACAACAGGGTGATGTTGTATTTTTATATGATAAAGATACAAAATCCAGCAAAGTTATTACCAGTGGCAAGGAATAAATATTATGAAATATATAATAGACCGTTTTGAGGGAGATTTTGCAATACTGGAATTAGAATTAGAATTGATACAAGTATTAAAAAATACACTCCCAGAAAATAGCACAGAGGGCGATTTGCTAGAATGGACAGAATCAGGCTGGAAATTATGTCCTGATGAAACAAAATCCAGAAAACAAGAATTAATAGAACGCCGTCACAGAATGTTGGGGGATTTTCCATGAGAACAGTAATTATTGGTGGTGGAGCAGCTGGCTGTTATTCAGCAATTCATGCTGCAAAAGCTGGACAAGAAGTAATTCTAATTGAAAAAAATAAATATCTTGGCAGAAAACTTAGAATCACTGGCAAAGGCAGATGTAATTTGACGAATAATTGTGATTTAGAAACAGTAATGCAAAATATTCCCAGAAATCCAAGATTTTTATATAGTGCATTTTCGGCATGTTCGCCCCAAGATGTCATGCAATATTTTGAAAATTTAGGTGTTGCTCTCAAAACAGAACGTGGAAACAGAGTGTTTCCTGTGAGTGACCAGGCGAGTGAAATTGTAGAAGCTTTACAACAAGAATTAAAAAAATTACATGTGAAGATAATACAAGATACTGTTACAGGGCTTTGGGTTGAAAATCATATTTGTCAAGGCATTTTTCGCGGGAAAGAAAAATTACATGCAGATAGAGTCATTCTGGCAACGGGAGGTGCGACTTATCCTGCAACAGGTTCTACAGGTGATGGTTATCAGTTTGCAGAACAAGTCGGACATAAAATTGAAGCACTTAGACCATCATTAGTGCCAATTGAAACATTGGAACGTGATTGTGCGGAAATGATGGGCGTTTCTTTAAAAAATGTCATTTTGACACTCAAGAAGAATAATAAAATCATATTTCAGGAATTAGGCGAAATGTTATTTACGCATTTTGGTGTTTCGGGACCCTTAGTATTAAGTGCCTCTGCACATATGGATAAAATAGATCCTAAAAATAGCTATACATTGCATATTGATTTAAAACCAGCATTGCAGATAGAACAACTTGACAAGCGTTTGCAAAGAGAAATTACAGCAAATCCAAACCAACAAGTTTCTAATTTATTAAGAAAATTAGTGCCGTCCAGTATGATTATGCCTTTAATTGGAAGAATTCATATTCCAGTATATTTAAAAAATAATTCTATTACCAAACAGCAAAGAATGCGTATTTGTCAGGAGCTGAAAAATTTTGCGTTTACTGTGCGTGGAACAAGACCAATTGCAGAGGGTATTATTACAAGAGGCGGTGTCTCTTGCAAAGAAGTGAATCCCAAAACAATGGAATCTAAATTAATTAAAAATTTATATTTTGCTGGTGAAATTTTAGATGTAGATGCCTATACAGGAGGCTTTAATTTACAAATTGCCTTTGCGACTGCTTTTTTAGCAAGTAAAGGATTTTAAATTTTTATAATTAATAAGGAGTAGTAAATAATATGAAAAAAATTAATATTGCGATTGATGGACCTAGTGGAGCAGGAAAAAGCAGTATTTCAAAAGCTGTTGCAGAAGAATTAGGTTTTATTCATGTGGACACAGGAGCAATGTACAGAGCAATTGGTTTATATGCGTTGCAGAATGACTGCACTGCACCTGAAAAAATTACGGAAAAAATTCATGAAATTATAATTGAATTAAAATTTATTAACGGTATGCAGCGTGTTTTGCTTTGTGGCGAAGATGTGACGGATTATATTCGTAGTCCTGAAGTTTCTATGATGGCTTCTAATGTTTCTGCTGTGCCAGCAGTCAGGGCATATTTATTAGATTTGCAGAAAAAAATTGCTTTGGAAAATAATATTATTATGGATGGCAGGGATATTGGTTCTGTCGTATTGCCAAATGCAGATTTGAAAATTTTCTTGACAGCTTCCCCAGAAGAACGTGCAAGCAGAAGATATTTAGAATTAAATGAAAAACCAGATTGCCCCAGTTATGAAGAAATTTTAAAAGATATTCGTCAGCGTGATAAAAATGACATGAATCGTGAAATTGCACCCTTATGTCAGGCGGAAGATGCGATATTAATTGATTCGTCAAATATGGGATTTCATGAAGTTGTAGAACATATTCAAGCTCTGATACAAGAAAAATTAAATTAGAGGATTTTTTATGGTTTATATATTAGTCATGCTATTGGTTAGATTGGCAATGCATGTTTGGTTTCATCTGAAATTTGAAGGCAGAGAGCATATAGACAAGCATAAAAATTATATTTATGTTTCTAATCATAGAAGTTATGCTGACCCTGTGCTAGTGGCTTTGGCGGGCTATGGCAGATATGGCTTCATGGCAAAAAAAGAATTATTTGATAATAAATTATTTGCTGGATTAATTCGTTGGTTAGGCGCATTTCCTGTGGAACGTGGCAGCGGTGATACAAGTGCGATTGATATGGCTGTGAAAAGTGTTCAGGACGGCAGAAATTTATTAATTTTTCCTGAGGGAACAAGAAGTAAAGACGGTCGTGTTGGCAGAGGAAAAGCAGGGGTTGCTTTGGTTGCAAGTAAAGTCCATGCGGATATTATCCCGATTGGAATTAATTTTGAGGGTGAAAAATTGCATTTTCGCAGTAAAATAACTGTTAAAATTGGTGAGCCGATTCTGGCAGATAGTTTGCCAAGTACAGAAAATTTAAGCGAAAGAGAATTATTAAAAACACTTAGAACAGAATATATTCCACCAATTATGAATGGTATTAAAGCATTAGTAGATGAGCCGAAAGTATTACCAGATAAAAAATAATAAAATATAAATATTAAATAAAAGAGGTGATTTTTTGAAAAAAATTGAAATTGCAAAAACTGCTGGTTTCTGTTATGGTGTCAATCGTGCTATTAACAAAGTAGATAAAGCTTTGACAGAGGGAAAATCTGTTGCAACTCTTGGGTCGATTATTCATAATACAGATGTTGTAAATGATATGCAAAAACGGGGAGCAAGAATTATTCATCAGGTGTCAGAATTGCGTCCCGAAGAATATGTTGTGATTCGTTCTCATGGTGTTGGAAAAAATGTTTATGATGAAATTCATGCTTTAGGCAATCCTGTCATTGATGCAACTTGTCCGTTTGTAAAACGAATTCATGATATTGTTGCAAAGGAAACAGCAAAAGGCAGTTTTATTTTAATTGCAGGTGATGAACAGCACCCCGAAGTACAGGGAATTATTGGGCATTGTGAACAAAATTATTTTGTTTTTCGTGATAAATTTATGCTAAAAGACTTTTTTCAGAATTTAGAAAAAAATTTTGAAAAAACACTTGCAATTGTTGCCCAAACAACGTATAATAATATATTATGGGGGGAGTGTTTAAAGGTTCTTCCTGAAGAAAGTTTTAAGATTGTTGTTTATCAGACGATTTGCAGTGCAACGGAAGAAAGACAATCAGCGGCAGCTGAACTTGCTTCACAGTCAGATTGCATGATTGTGATTGGTGGAAAACATAGTTCTAATACAGTGAAATTATATGATGTTTGTTCTAAATATTGCAAAGCGTATCATATTGAAAATGCAGATGAGCTTACTAATTTAGATTTGTTGAATGCAGAATCTATTGGCATTACTGCTGGTGCTTCTACACCAGCGTATATTATTAAAGATGTAGTAAGAAAAATATCTGAAAATGACAAAAAATAAATAGAAATATCAGAAATACAATTCTGAATTGGGTGATATTTTATGTTATATTTTTCAGATAGTTATTTTAAATTTATAAAAAAAATTTAAAATATTTATTGACAAATTTCTAATTATCTGTTATAATAAACTATGTAGATAATGATACTGCTAAATTTATTATAGTATCACAAGAGGTCATGCAAATGGAAATAGTGCTGACTTTACAGCAGACAGAACTGCAAAAATAACTTTTTATGTTATAATTGGCAGTTGGTCGAATTTTTTAATTGAAAAATAATTATAATCATATTATAATTATATTATAACGAAAGGAGAAAGCTACTCGAAAAAAATTTACAATACATATGGAGTATGTTTGTAAATAGATACCGTAGGCGATACGGTAATTTATACTTGTAGTATATTTGTTTTAATCAAAAGCAAATACCAAGAAACATGGATTTTTTCAATATGGGTGAATTTATCCATATTTTGAGTAGCAGATAATTATTACCATGGAAGAAAATATGAACAATGTTCCAGAAACAGAAGAAGACATCGACTTTGCACAAGCAATTGAAGATGAAAGCTTCAACAAAAAATTAAGAAATGGAGATAGAGTAAAGGGAATTGTTATGTCTGTCAATAACAGTGAAGTAATGGTTGACATAGGTGCAAAACAGACTGGTACTGTTCCAGCAAGTGAATTGACAAATGACCCAACAAAAAGCCCGTCTGATATTGTAAAAGAAGGCGACGAATTGGAACTTATTGTTATAAAAGTAAGTGACCAAGATGGCATGGCTACTCTGTCCAAAAAGAGAGTTGACGAACAAGCAGGCATTGATAAAGTTGTCAAGGCAAAAGAAGAAGGTGCAGTTCTGGAAGCTGTTGTCAGCACGATTGTTAAGGGTGGCATTAATGTATACTATGAGGGTGTACGTGTATTTATTCCTGCTTCCCAGACAGGTTTAGCAAGAGATGTTTCTTTAGATACACTCAAGGGTGAAACTGTAAAATTTGTGATTCTGGAAGCCCCAGAACGCAAAAAAAGTGCAGTTGGTTCTATGAAAGCTGTTTCCCGCAAAGAAAGAGATGCTGCTAAGGCAAAATTCTGGGAATCCGCTGAAGTAGGCAAAGAATATGAGGGTGAAGTAAAATCTATTACAAGTTATGGTGCATTTGTGGATTTAGGCGGCATTGATGGTATGGTGCATATTTCCGAATTGTCCTGGAATAGAATTAAACATCCAAGTCAGGTTGTTTCTGTTGGTGATGTTCTGAAAGTATATATCAAAGAACTTGACCCTGAAAAACAGCGTATTTCTTTAGGTTACAAGAGAACAGAAGATAATCCTTGGGAAAAATTCAAATCTGAATATGCAGTTGGTGATGTAGTAACTGCAAAGATTGTTTCTATTACATCTTTTGGTGCGTTTGCACAGATTATTGATGGTGTTGATGGTTTAATTCATATTTCCCAACTGGCTAACAGACGTGTTGAAAATGTCAGAGACGTTGTAGCTGTTGGTGATGAAGTACAAGTAAAAATCATCGGCGTTGATTTGGATAACAAACGCATTTCTATTTCTATCAGAGAATTGCTCGAAGAAGAAAATGATTAATTTTAAAATTTAATTTCAAAACCCTGCCATTTTTGACAGGGTTTTTATTATTTTTAAATTTATTTTAAAATTATTTTAAATTCTTTCAACTTTCATAAGATTTGTCATACCAGAAATTCCCAAAGGTACACCTGCTGTAATGACAACTAAATCCCCTTCTTTTACATGTCCGTGTTCCTTTGCAGCGGCAACAGCTTTTGCAAATAATGTATCTGTATTATCTTCTTCATCAATCACAAATGGAGTAACGCCCCAGCTCATATTCATTTTGCGTTGGTTATCTTCATCAGTAGTACAACCTAAAATTTGTACTGCTGGACGGAATTTAGAAATTAATCTTGCTGTTTGTCCCCGTTTGGTAACAGCAATAATTGCTTTGGCATTTAAATCATGTGCTGTTGTGACAGCCGCATGTGCAATGCCCTCTGCAATAGAAGTATTATCATTTTCCCGTCTGGAAGCAAATTCATGTTTATAATCTATATTGCCTTCTGTTGTTGATGCAATTAAATCCATTGTGCGAACAACTTCTACAGGGAATTGTCCTGCTGCTGTTTCGCCAGAAAGCATAATCGCACTTGTGCCGTCATAAATTGCATTTGCAACATCTGTGATTTCTGCACGGGTCGGACGGGGATTATTAATCATAGATTCCAGCATTTGTGTTGCAGTGATTACTTGTTTGCCAGCATTATAGCCTTTTTGAATTAATTGCTTTTGAATTGCCGGAATCTGTTCAAATGGAATTTCAACACCCATGTCACCACGGGCAACCATAATACCATCAGCAGCATCAAGAATTTCATCGATATTCTGCACGCCGTCTAAATTTTCAATTTTTGCAATAATTCTGACATTGAACCAACCCAGACTTTGTGTAAATCTTCTTAAATAATTAATATCTGCTGAAGAACGCACAAAACTTGCCGCAATAAAATCATAGCCCATTTTTGCACCAAATTCCAAGTCATTCATATCAGCGTCACTTAAATACGGCATAGATAATCTGACACCAGGGACATTAATGCCTTTGTTATCAGATAGCATGCCACCATGAATGACACGACAAATGACATCAGTTCTTGTAATTTTTTCAGCCAGTAATTCAATTACGCCGTCATTAATTAAAATTCTTGTACCAACGCTGACATCTTGCGGTAAATTTTTAAACGTAATACTTCCGATTTCGTTGGTACAAGGAACATCATTTGTAGTAAGTGTATAAATATCACCATCAAAAATTTCTACAGGTTCACTATTTACAAATTTTCTTAATCGGACTTCTGGTCCTTTGGTATCCAGCATAGTTGCAATTGGCAAATTTAATTCTTCACGTAATTTTACAATCGTTTCAAAGCGTTGCTTATGTGTGGCATAATCGCCATGTGAAAAATTAAATCTTGCAACATTCATGCCTGATAACATCATGTCACGCAAAACAGTTTCTGCATCTGTTGCAGGTCCAATTGTGCAGATAATTTTTGTTTTTCTGTTACTCATGAATCTCCACTCCAATCTGATTTTTGTAATTTTTTATATTTAAAAAATATACTAGTTTCATTTTAACATAGCTTTTCTAATCCTGCAATAGATTTTACAGAAATTTTAAATTTTTTTTAAAATTCAGCAATTTGTGCAAAATTTTCTCAAATTTACAAAAAATAACAGCATAAATTTTAATTAAAAAACTGCCCCTGTTATTACAGAGACAGTTTTTTAATTAAATAATTTTTAAAATCAAACAGTAAATAACAAATCTGTATAAGACGGAATCGGCCAATCTTTAGAAGAAACATTTGTCTCCAGTTCATCAACTAAAGCTCTTAAACTTTGCATTGCTACAAAGACATCACTGCGACAGAATTTTGCAGTTGCTTCCACATTTTCAATACCTTGTGATGCAATGACTTTTTCATCAAGAATTTTCACAGCTTCGGCAATACTGGAAGTCAATGCAGATAATTTAGAAGCATAGCCAATTTCAAATGCATTGTCAATGCCTAATTCTTTTTTAGCAAGACCAGCATCACAAATTTCTTTTGTAATTTTAATTGCAGCAGGAATAATTTGCTTTCTTGTCATATCCAGCATAGTAAGTGCTTCAATATTAATGACTTTTGCATAATTTTCAAGTAAAATTTCTGTTCTGGATTCGATTTCAATTTTTGTATAAACTTTGAATTTTTCAAATACAGAAACATATTCTGGTCTTGTATATAATGGGATTGCATCTACAGTGGAAACTAAATTTGGCAATCCTCTGCGTTCTGCTTCGGCAAGCCATTCATCAGAATAGCCGTTGCCATTGAAAATAATTTGCTTATGTTCTTTGATTGTTTTTACAAGTAAATTTTTTAATGCTTTATGGAAATTATCTGCTTTTTCCAATTCATCAGCAAATTGGCAAAGTTCTTCTGCAACGATAGTATTTAAAATCGTATTCGTACAGGAAATAGAATCTGCTGAACCAAGCATTCTGAATTCAAATTTATTGCCTGTGAATGCAAACGGAGATGTTCTGTTTCTGTCTGTGGTATCTTTTTTGAAATTTGGCAATGCGTCGACGCCAATATCAAATTCTGCTGTGCTGGAAACATATTTTTTACCGTTTTCCAATGCTTCGATAACTTCTTCCAGTTCAGAACCAATAAACATGGAAACAACCGCAGGTGGTGCTTCATTTGCACCAAGACGATGGTCATTGCCAGCAGATGCGGCACTTAATCTCAATAACGGTGCATATTCATGAACGCCTTTGATAATCGCACACAAGAATGTTAAAAATTGCATATTTTTCTGTGGTGTGTCACCAGGGTCTAATAAATTTTGTCCGTCATTAGATGACATAGACCAGTTATTATGTTTACCAGAGCCATTAATACCTGCAAATGGTTTCTCATGTAATAAACAAACCAGACCATGTTTTAATGCAATTTTTTTCATTAATTCCATTGTTAATTGATTATGGTCAGCAGAAATATTAGAAGTCGTAAATACTGGAGCAAGTTCATGTTGTGCTGGTGCTACTTCGTTATGTTTTGTTTTTGCATAAATGCCAAGCTTCCAAAGTTCTTTGTCTAAATCTTTCATGAAATCAGAAACTCTCTGCTTGATATTACCAAAATAATGGTCTTCTAATTCCTGACCTTTCGGAGGCTTTGCACCAAACAGCGTACGCCCTGTAATTACTAAATCTTCACGCTGGTCATAATATTTTTTATCAACTAAGAAATATTCTTGTTCAGGACCTACTGTTGTCACAACTCTAGTTGCTTTTTCATTGCCAAATAATCTTAAAATTCGCAAAGCTTGTTCACTGACAACTTCCATAGAACGCAAAAGCGGTGTTTTTTTGTCAAGTACTTCGCCCGTATAAGAACAAAATGCTGTTGGAATATATAACGAATCATCTTTGATAAATGCATCAGAAGTCGGGTCCCATGTGGTATAGCCTCTTGCTTCAAAAGTCGCACGCAAACCACCTGACGGGAAAGAAGAAGCGTCTGGTTCACCTTTGATTAATTCTTTGCCAGAAAATTCTAAAATCACTCTCCCATGTGGTGCAGGGCTAATAAATGCATCATGCTTTTCAGCAGTCACACCTGTCATTGGCTGAAACCAGTGTGTAAAATGTGTTGCTCCTTTTTCAACTGCCCAATCTTTCATAGCATTTGCAACAACATCAGCAATATCAGGGTCAAGTGCTATGCCGAATTGTTTTGTTTTTACAACGGCTTTGTACGCATATTTTGGCAATCTTTCCTGCATAACGACATCATTAAAAACATTACAGCCGAAATATTCCGCTACGTTAGAATTTACCTGTTCAGACATAATAAAAAACCTCCTTGAAATCAAAAAACAAAAAAATACAATGACGTTTCGGACACACAGGGAAAAGCCAGCATCATCTGCAAATTTACCTGTTCTGTCCGAAACGCCATTGTTTCGCTTACAGTATTATCATACACCAGAAATTTTATTTTGTCAAGTGATTTCTAAAATTTTGTCAATTTAACAGAAATATATGCTTGTATTTTAAAAAAAACAAGGCATAAATCATAAATCACTTTTAAAATTTAACTTACATTATCAAAAACATAATTTTTAAATTTCGTGGCATACTAATTTTGCAATCACTAAAAATTTTGAAAGGAGTATTGACTGATGGAACAAGAACTTAAATTTGAAAATCCAATAGAAACTGTTCTAAATGGCTATTATAAAAATGCATCTGTAGGAGTTGATAGTATTACTTGTTTATTAAATTCTGTACAAGATGAAAATTTCAGAAAAGAATTATTTCAACAGCTTGATTATTATGAACACCAAAAACACGCACTCACAACACAAATGGCTAGTTTCTATCAATTGCCGAAAGATTCAGGAAAAATGGCAAAATTTTATACCCGCATGACAATTCGCATGAAAAAATATAAATATCATAATAACATGAGTGTTCATGAATGTGCAAAACTCATGGCAGAAGGTACTAATATGGGCATGATTCAATTGCATCAAGTCATTAATCATAATCCAGAAATTCCAGATACCATTCGTCAACAGGGTAAACAAATTTTATCACATGAACGTGAATATCTTGACCGTATTACGCCCTATCTTTAATTATTAAATTATTTTAAATTATTTTTAATTTATGAAAGGAGAAATGAATATGCTGAATATAGAGCCACCAACCAGAATTTATATTCCAAAAGAATCTGATAGAGAAAAAATGATAATGCTCTCACAAAGCAACGCACCCGTCAGAATTTATATCCCCCAATCATCCCAGTAATACTGGGATTACTTAATTATTAATTTTATTTATCGTATTAATATTTCTGCAAGTTTCACAAATACCATATAATACTGTCTTGGATTGGTCAATTTGAAATCCATGATGTTCTAAAACATGCAATTCTAATTCGCATAAATGCTCACAAGTCACATGATATAATCTTTCACATTGCATGCATTTTAAATGAAAATGCCGTTCACATGCATTTTTATCTGTCTGGGGAAGATATTCAAAACATGCTCCTGTTCGGCTATCTATAATATATTTTCTAATTGTTCCATCTGTGACAAGTTGGTCTAAATAGCGATAAATAGTTGCTGTGCCAATTGGTGTCCCCTCTGCATTCATATGCATGGAAATTTCTTGTGCTGTAATATGCTTGCCTGGATGAGAAGTTAAATATTGCAGAATTTTTTCTTTCTGTTTGGTTTTATAACCGCCGTTTTGCTTCATGTTGAAAATTTCCTTTCTTGAAAATAAGCCCTCTGTCCTGAACAGAGGGCTTTTTGAAATTAATACTTGACAGAATCTGCACTGAAAAAATCATCACTTTCTGTGTAGTAATCGCCAGAATCTAAAGAATTTAAATCTTCTTCTTCATCATCTTCAGGCAGTCTTGCACCACAAACACCACAGAATTGGAATTTTTCATTGACTTCAGAATCGCATTTCGGGCAAACTTTATAACCACGAATGCTATTCAATTCAAAACGCATTTGTTTGATTCTGCGTCTTCTTGTGTCGACGTCATCACACAAAGCTTTTAGTACAGCAGGGTCTTCTTCAGGGTTTTTGTAGTATTTTCTACCAATATCGGCAAACACTTCCACGATACGTTCCTGCTCATAAAGAATTTTACGCTTGAGATTGTTAACTTCAGTAGCATTCTTTGCCTTACCAGTGGCATTTGTAATAGCATCCATGAAATTAATAGCCATAATGATTCAGCTCCTAACTTTGATTTGCATATTTGTTTTTCAGAGTATGCAGTTTGATTTTTGTTATTATTATTTTAACACAAATCACAATAGTTGTCAATAGTTTTTAAAAAAAATCTATCTTTTTTATAGTTTTTCTGGCATTTAAAAAAATAAAAAATTTTTAAAAATAAAATAATTTTTTGTATCATATGCCGAAAATATTCATCATGCGTTGACGAATTTTTCAAAATATAGTATAATAAATTGCAAAGAATCGGATTTTTTGTTTATATAAAGGAGAATTTTAGTGAAAAAAAAATATTATTTTATAAAAATGCTTCTTGCAGGAGCTGTCATGTATGGTGCAGTTACAAATATTAATACTGTACATGCTGAAAATGAATTTATGCGTCCAGTAGATTATATGCTACAGGATGAAAATGGCGTGTATTGCATGGTAGACGGTACGAAACTAACAGGACAATTTAGTTTACAGCCAAATTATATGCTTGGTGATACAGGATTAAATGGCACAGTAGATGCAGAAGATGCTTCTGCGATTTTAACTGCTTCTGCACAAGAAGGTGCTGGGATATTATCAGCAGAAAATTTTATTGCACAGGAAAGTAAAATTAATGATGAAAAACAGGCTTTTTTACTTGCAGATGTCAATCAAGATGGTGTGATTGATGCGGTTGATGCAACTGAAATTTTGAAATATTCTGCACAGGTTGGTGCAGGTAATTCTGTAAATGCATTGGGATTTCATTTATATTATGCCAATGCAGATGGTTATTTGCAAACAGGATTTATTGAAGATACAGAAACAAATCAGATTTATTATGCAAAAGAAGATTATACACTGGTAACAGGTTGGTTTGCATTCAATAATCAGCAATATTATTCTGATAATAATGGCATGGTACAAACAGGTTGGCAATTGATTGACGGACAAAGATATTATTTTTCGCCTGAAAATTATGCCATGCAAACAGGTGTTTTAGATTTAATGGAAGGCAGATATTATTTTGATGACAATGGCGTGCTGATTGACAAAGAATATTTTATAGACACAACGGTTCGTGAAATGCTGGATTATGCAGAATTAAATCCTGGCAAACGGCAAATTACAGTCTATGATAGACAATATTATGAAGAAAAAGGAGAAACAATAGAATTTACAAT
>JAAVHJ010000065.1 GCA_014799805.1 Ruminococcus sp. | reverse complement strand
TATTGCTATCTGTTCCATAGAAAAAACCGCCTTTCTGTTCTTTGAGTTTGTCATTACTCTCATTATAACAGATTCTGGCGGTTTTTTCTATCTTTTTTTCTTCGAACTCACGTTAAAATAATATCATTTATCATAATTACTATTTTTCAGAAATATTATTCCAAATTAAAAAAAGGCAACCTGCTAAAAGATTGCCTTTTTGGAAAAATTAATTATTTCTCATCTTTTTTACGGCGAATCATGCCAGAAGATTTCACAGTCAAGAAACCAAATGCTGTTGCCATCAATCCACCAAAAGCAATTAATAGATTTTTCAAGGAATTATTGCCTGTCTGTGGCAAATTGATTTCTTTATCACTGGAATTTGTTCCAATACCTGTAACTGGGTCAATACTATAAACATCAAGCAAATTTTCAGAATCGTCAACTAATGTAATTTCATATTGACTGCCAGCTGATTTATTGATAATAGCTTTGACAATCCCCTTTGGTTTATTTTTGGATTTATAGTCATTGATTGCCCAATTGCAAAGTTCTTCGTCAGATACGATATTAGTAATAGTTGTTTCTGTTGGGTCCATTATTGCTTCTGTTGTAGTCGTCTCTGGAGCTGTTGTAGATATATTTGTAGTGTCTGTTGTTGATTCTTGAGTTGTTGTTTCTCCAGTTGCAATTTCATACATAGTTGTTGTATAAGTAGTTTCCTGTGTTGTTAATTCTGAAGCGGTTGTTTCTTTGTCTGCAATTCCATATGTGCTGGTGGTTGTATAAGAAGTTTCTTGTGGTGTTAATTCTATGGCAGTTGTTTCTTCTGAAGGTGATTCTATAGGTTTAGTTTCTTCTGGTGTTCCATCAAGAGCAATAAATTCTCTGCCATATGTTTCAGCATAAGCTTGTGCTGTTGAATTTGTATAGCCTGAAATGATTGCAACGCCAGAAATTGTTTCATAATCATCATAAATTTCACATTCTGGATTTTGAATTGTAATAGATTCTAAACCATAACAGGAAAAGAAAGCACAAAAATCAATTTTTGTCACACTCTCTGGAATGACAACAGATTTCAAAGCAGAGCAATAAGAAAATGTTTGTGCATTAATTTCAGTAATTGTATCTGGAAGTGTAACAGAATCCAAATTAGAACAATTATAAAATACAGCTGTGCCAATTGTAGTGATACTATCAGGAATTGTGACAGATTTCAAATTTTCACAATATTCAAATGCTTGTGTATTAATTGCAGTAACACTTTCTGGAATTGTAACAGATTGCAACGTAAAACATCTGCCAAAAGCACTATCGTTAATAATTGTAACACTATCTGGAATTGTATAATCTGTAAGATTGCTGTTTTTGGGGAATCTTAACAGTGTTGTTTTAGTTTTATCAAATAAAATACCGTCCTGACTGGAATAATTTGGATTATTTTCAGAAACATGAATCAAACATTCAAAAGCATCAACATCAATTGTTGTGATATTATCTGAAATATTGACAGATTCTAACGCAGAATCCCGAAAAGCACTTTTACCAATGATTGCAACACTATCTGGAATATCAATAGAGGTTAAAGCTGTACAGGAATTAAAAGCATAATTACCAATTGTTGTGACACTATCTGGAATTTTCACAGATGCTAAATTCTTACAACTTGCAAAACTCATTTCTTCAATTTGAGTGATACTATCTGGAATGGTAACAGATTCTAAACCAGAATTCCAAAAAGCTTTTTCACCAATTGCTGTGATAGTATTTGGAATCGTAACAGATGTTAAAGCTTCACAGGAAGCAAAAGCATTACTTCCAATTTTTGTCACGCTATTAGGAATTATAACAGATTCCAAAGCTCTGCATGCATTAAAAGCATCATCACAAATTGTTGTGACACCATCTTCCATGATAACAGCTTTGATATTTTGGTTATTCCAAAAATTGTCTGTCATATCTCCTGTTCCGCTAATTGTCAGTGTTCCTGTTGGTTCGTCAAACGCCCAAGTTAAATTTTCTCCACAGGTTCCAGAAGTTGCAACATCTTCCGCACTAGCAAGAATAGATTTTAAATCAGGCTGAATCTGCCCATTCATTGGAAAACAGCTTGCACACAGGCATACTATAGCGGTAAATGCAAGCATTGATTTCAATTTTCTCATAAAAACGCCTCCTCTAAAATTAAAAAATTAAATTGAAATCTGAAAGGCTTAAAATATTTATGATAAATAAGACCTTTCACTTGTATAACAATAAACTAATAAAAATATTGGAGGATTTTTAAAAAAATTTTTATTTCTACAAAATGCACAAAAATTTATTTTACTTTTGTGCAAAGTTAAAGGAAACCTGCTAAGAAGTTGCCTTTTTGGAAAATTTAATTAATTTTCATTTTTTTACGAAGAATCATGCCAGAAGACTTCACAGTTGAGAATCCAAATACTGTTGTCAGCAATCCGCCAAAAGCAATTAACAAATTTTTCAAGGATTATTGCCTGTCTATGGAAAATTGATTTCTCCGTTACTGGAATTTGTACCAAAGCCCGTAACAGAATTAATAATGTGAACTTTCCCCCATCTACGCTTGTAAACTTGCTAAGAGGGGGGCTTCGTAAGAAGATTGGTATTTAAGTTTCCACCTGAAAAAATTGGGCAACCCTTATTCTTACAGGCGTATTCACTTTACCACTACTATATAGGACTATCAAGCACACAACGCTACTTTTTCTTAAAATATTCAATGCACCATTTATATCTGCATTCAGAAGTTTTCCGTTTGCAATTCTGTACAGACCACGCTTCACACGTTTTTCATTGAATGATATTTCTGTGGATTATCTGCATTGTAAACAGGAATTACATCTTTAACCCAGAAAGGAGCCTTTGAAGTATAACTTCCTTCCTATTTTACAAAGATAATCCCATTCAGTTCACATAGATATTCCAGTTTTGTACGTAATTTACCATACGGAATATTTACGAAATTCTGATTATTTTGTTTACCTATATCAGAATTACATTGAAATGTTTCATGATAACCAATTACAAGAGTGTCTATATCATGTTTGATACAGTAACTGATTATCATTTTTACAGTTTTACCCATGTAATCATTCACTTTTCCGTTTCTTTTGTCGGCAAGTATTTCCTGACAGTTTGTTATTATTTTCTTACCATCCTGTTTATCTTTGATGCTTTGCAGTTCCTGAAAGAATATTTACCCTTCTTTGCAAGTTTCAGCAGTTCAAAAAAATTTTTGAATGAGCCGTCAACTTCTTTCAGTATTTGTTGGGACATATTGGAATTAAGCACCTTGTAATTTGGACTTTCCTTCAACAGAGCATAATTTTTTTCATAGTTAAGATATTCGCTCTCTGTGAAATAATACTGACAGTTGTATCTATTATATCATATATTTTACTGACTATCAATATCTTTAGTAAAAAAATTGGCATTCATCCTCTACTTTTGCTCACTCCGTTCACTTAGAAGTAGGGGTATTCTGCCGATAATTGGATAAATTTCAGAATTGTCAGTTAATGTAATTTCATACTGTCCTGTTGCAGCTTTATTGATAATAGTATTTACAATGCCATTTGATTTAGTTTTTGATTTATAGTCATTAATTACTCAACTGCAAAGTTTTTCATCAGATACAATGTTAGTAACAGTTGTTTCTGGTACAATTTCTGCAATCGTTGGCAAATAGCCTGCACACATGCATAATGCAGTCGTAAATGCAAGCATAGATTTCAGTTTTTTCATACAAAATGCAAAAAGAGGCTGAAATATCAGCCTCTTTTGTTGTTGCTATAAAATAACTGATTGGGGTGGAAGGATTTGAACCCTCGAAATAACGGAGTCAGAGTCCGCTGCCTTACCACTTGGCGACACCCCAGAATATTGTAATGCCATACTCAATGTTTATATTATAGCATAGAAACAAAAATTTGTCAAGTGGTTTTTTCAAAAAAAATTAAAAAAAGTTTAGTAAATTTTAAATTTAAAATGTGCAATTCTCCAAATTTAAAATTTTGGACATTGACTTATTAAAATCTGAGTGCTATAATAAGAAATAGTTAAACAAAAGTTAAATGCAGGTAAAATCCCTGCAAAGAAAGGAGTTTTATTATGGTAGCACAAATTACGGCAGTTGTCATTTTTGTAGCAATGTTTATTCTGATTATCATGGATAAAATCGAAAAGCATTATGTGACATTAGGGTGCGGACTGCTGACATTGGTTGCAGTGTTTGGAATTTGTATGCGGGATTTTGGGGCAATGTGGAACACAATTAATTTAAAATCGATTGTTACACTGGAATTCTGGCATACAAGCGGAGCGGAAAGTGAATCAGGAGGCATTGACTGGGCAACAATTCTATTTCTGGGTGGCATGATGATTATGGTCGAAGGCATGGCAAGAGTAGGATTTTTCAACTGGCTTTGTCGAAGAATTGCAAAAATGGTACATTATAAGACAATTCCCATTTTCTTGGCATTCATGGCAATGTCATTCGTGTTAGCAATGTTTATTGATTCGATTACAGTCATATTATTTTTAGCATCTGTTACAATTGAGTTATCCAGATTATTAAAATTCAATCCAGTGCCAATGATTATGTCAGAAATTTTCTGTGCAAATTTAGGGGGTTCAGCAACCATGTGCGGAGACCCGCCAAATATTATTATTGGCTCTAACCTACATTATTCGTTCATGGATTTTGTAAGCAATACAGGTATTGCGGCAATAATATCTTTTATATTTATTATAACATATTTTTATTTCATCATGCGAAAAGAACTTGCTGGCGGTGGCGTTAGTGCAGAAGAAATCGCAAAAATGCCCTCTCCTGAAAGTTTTATCACAGATAAAAAAGGCTTTTGGGTAAGTCTTGTGATATTCCTGTGTGCAGTTGTATTATTAATTACACATAGTACAACTGGATTAACAGTTGCATTTATTGGCGTAGTGATAGCCTTAATTACATTAATTACATCTGGCAAGCATATTCCAGAAGTATTAAAAGGCGTGGACTATAAAACGTTATTATTTTTTACAGGATTATTTATTGTCGTAGGCGGTCTGGAACAAACAGGAGTATTAGAAATTATTGCGAATTTTATTAGTAAAGTTTGTGGCAGTAATTATTATTTAATGGTAATTATTATTGTATGGGTATCAGGCATTGCAAGTGCATTTGTAGATAATATTCCATTTGCAGCGACTATGGTCCCAATTATTAAAGATTTATCCTTAGGCAGTGACCCATTATTAGCAACATTAGCATGGTCATTAGCAATGGGGACAGATGTCGGCGGTTCAGCAACTCCAATCGGAGCATCTGCAAATGTTGTCGGAACGTCAGCAGCAGCAAAAGCTGGTCATCCAATCGGCTGGGGCGAATACTGCAAAAAATTAGCACCTGCTACATTAATTGTTTTATTTGTCAGTACAGTTTATATTTGCATCAGATATGTCACGCAATTATAATATTAATAAAAATCTCCCATGTTGTTTAACATAGGAGATTTTTAAAATTCTATTGACAAATTGATTAATTTTATGTTATAATTTAAGTGATAATTATATAAATTATATAAAAGGAGTGTGTGATTATGGACAAGCAATTATTAATTTCTATCAGCCGTGAATTTGGCAGTGGAGGCAGAGAAATTGCACATATGCTAGCCAAACGATTTGCAATTAATTACTATGACAGAAATTTACTGGACGAAATCGCAAATGAAAAATCTTTTGATGCGGAAAAGCTCCGTAAATTTGATGAAAAGCCAAGATTATTTTTATTTTCCAGAACAGCAAGAGGACAGACAAATTCACCAGAATTAATTGTTGCCAATTATCAATTTGATTACTTAGTAAAAAAAGCCAATGAGGGTGAATCATTTGTCATAGTTGGCAGATGTGCAGACGAAATTTTAGCCAATTATGAGGGAACTGTAAAATTATTTATTTTAGCAGACGAAGATTGTAAAATTAAAAGAATCTGTGAATCACGCAATGTAAATCAAGACGAAGCCCGTGGCATTATGAATCGTCATGATAGAAAACGTAAAAAATATCATAATTATTATTGCAATATTAAATGGGGCGATTCCAGAGGATATGACTTAACTATCAATACAAGCAGATTAGGCATTGAAAAAACAGCAGATTTTCTGGAACAATATATTCGTGAAAGATTTGATTTAAATTAATATAAAAAATATCAGACTGTAAACTAATAGCTTACAGTCTTTTTATGATTAATTTTTGTTTTTCTGATAAATATAATATAAGCCTTTTAATAACAAATCATCATCTAAAATAATTTTTTTCTGACATAACGGCACAACCAAATTAGCCAAACCACCAGTTGCAATAACAGTGCAGGATTCGCCTAATTCCTGTTCAATTCTGGAAATCATGCCATCTAATGCACAAGCTGTGCCATACATAATACCACTTTTCATGCATTCAATAGTATTACTGCCAATTACTTTTTTAGGCGGTTCAAAACTAATTTTCGGGAGTTGTGATGTTCTGTTCACAAGTGCATCTGTTGAAACAGACATACCTGTCATGATAACACCGCCAATATATTGTTTTTTATGATTAATCACTGACAAAGTGGTCGCTGTTCCCATGTCAATAATAATCATAGGCACAGGATATTCCTGCACACCTGCAACAGCGTCTACCACTAAATCACTTCCCAATTGTGCCGGATTATCAATTAAAATACTTAATCCTGTTTTGATTCCAGATTTAATCATCATAACATGCTTACCAGTGTACTTTTCAACAGCTTCTTTCAGCGTTGCTGTCACAGAGGGAACAACAGAAGAAATAATAGCATCATCAATTAGATTTTTATTAATACAATGCATATCCAAAGCTGTTTTAATTCCAGAAGCATATTCTAATGCTGTCGCCTGCTGATTGGTAGACAATCTTTCTTGAAATACAATTTTGTCATTATCAAAGCAACCTAATACAATATTTGTATTGCCAACATCAATTGCTAATAGCATAAATTTTCACCTGCTTTTATAAAATTATTTCTGCATGTCTTGTCACATGACAACCAACATTCACAGCAACAGGTAAACCAGCGATATGTGTTGCACCTTCTTCAATATTGACATATAAAGCCGTTATTGTTCCGCCGAAACCTTGTGCACCAATGCCTAATTGATTAATACTTTCCAGCATGTTAGCTTCTAACTCTGCATATAAAGGCTTTGGATTTCTAATATTTGCATCACGACAAAGTGCTTTTTTTGCTAATAATGCACATTCTTCAAAATTGCCTCCAATGCCAACACCAACAACAATTGGCGGACAAGGATTACTGCCAGCTTTGGCAATGCAATCCGTGACATACTGAATAATATCTTGTTTACTAACAGCAGGTGTCATCATTTTTAACTGTGACATATTTTCACTGCCGAATCCTTTGGGACAGACAGTAATTTTAATTTTTTCCCCCTCGGTCAGCTCCAAGTGCAAAACAGCAGGCGTATTATTTTTTGTATTCACACGTTCTAAAGGGTCCCCTACAACAGAACATCTTAAATAGCCCTCTGTATAACCTTTTGCGACACCTGCATTGACAGCTTCCCGAAGTGTTCCGCCTGTGATATGCACATCTTGCCCAAGTTCTATAAATACTACTGTCATACCAGTATCTTGACAAATTGGAAAATTTTCTTCTTTTGCGACTTGCAAATTTGCAAGTAAATCATCAAATACAGCTTTTGCAACAGGTGATTCTTCGGATTCTGCACATTCTAAAATTTTATTTTCTAAATTTTTTGGCAAAATTTTATTTGCCTGAATACAAAGCTTAGCAACTGCATTTGTAATTTCCTGTGTTGTAATTTCTCGCATGCTATCAACTCTTTTCTAAATATTTTAAATCATTTTTCCGTTTATCATTACCCAAACAGGGTCATTCATGATATTTAACGGGTCATCAGCAAATAATACGAAATCTGCATCTAATCCAACAGCAATCCTGCCGATTCTATCTGCTACGCCTAACATGTCTGCTGGTTCAGAAGTCAATGCTTTTAAAGCGACTTCTCTAGGCAAACCGCCTTTGACCGCAAGAGAAGCTGATAAAGGCAAATACTGTATTGGCACTTCTGGGTGGTCTGTACAAATTGCAATTTTTACGCCATTTTGATATAAAATACTAGCATTAGATAATTCTAAATGTTTCATTTCAGGCTTACATCTGTCACAAATCACAGGACCTATAATCATAGATAATCCCCATTCGCCAAATAAATCTGCTGATACATGAGCTTCTGTTCCATGAACAATGACAAATTCCAGACCAAATTCTTTACAGATTCTAACTGCTGTGCAAATATCATCAGCTCTATGACAATGAAAATGTGCTTTCATATTGCCCTGTAACAACGGCAATAGAGCCTCACATTTTGCATCATATTCTGGGGGTTCTTCTTCGTCTGGGTGTTCTTCAAAACGCTGTAATCTTTCAGAATATAATTTTGCTTTTTGCAAACCCTCTCGAATTAAAGCCACTGTTGCCATTCTAGTAACAGGCATTTCATCACGATTACTATAAGTAGATTTGGGATTTTCACCCAATGCAAATTTCATACCACAAGCTTTGATTGCCATTTCGTCAACACATCTACCATAAGTTTTCATGAGTAACATTTCCCCACCGCAGGCATTCGCACTCCCTGGTGATACCATAACAGAAGTAATGCCTTGTTTACGTGCTTCTTCAAAACATCTATCATAGGGATTAATGCCGTCAATTGCTCTAAGCTGTGGTGTGAATGGGTCTGAAATTTCATTGCAGTCATCGCCCTCAAAATCAATCCCATTTTCAATAATACCTAAATGCGTATGTGCGTCAATAAACCCTGGTAAAAGTTGACCGCCATTGGCATTAATATCTTGACTTGTCACAAATTCTGGCTTGCCTTGTTCGACTGCAATAATTTTGCCGTTCTGAATTTCTACATAGCCATAAAAATGCATATCTTCTGTCATAGAATAAATTTCTGCATTATAAATTAACATAAAAATTATTTCTCCTCAATTTCGATTCCAAGCGTATTCAGAATATTTTGTATAGAAATCGTTACACTGTGGGAAGCATCTATTACATGTGTACAATGTTTTTTATAAATCACATAGCGTTTATTATAAAGATTTTGCAATTGCTGTCTGGTATTTTGTTTTACAATAGGTCTGTCTGAATCTGCAATTCTAAAATAACAGGTTCTAAATGGTACGTCTAATAAAATTACATGTCCAGTTTTTCTGGCAAAATTCGCATTGATTTCACGTAACATTGCACCGCCACCGCAAGCAATCACACCTTCATGATGTGCTAATTCCTGAACAGCATTTGTTTCTAAATCACGGAAATAATTTTCTCCAAATTTTTCAAAAATTTCAGGAATTGTCATGCCAGCTTGCTGTTCAATATAATTATCCATATCAATAAAATTACAATTTAATTTTTGTGCAAGTTTTAAGCCGATTGTACTTTTTCCACAGCCCATGAATCCACATAGAAAAATTGTCATGTGATTACTCCTTTACTGGAAATAATTGATTAATTTCCTGTTCCATATCTGAAATTAATTTCTGAATATCTTCTAAATCATAGCTATCATTATCCCAAATTTCATGCGCTCTAACCGCTTGCCATACTAGCATTGCAGAACCACCAACCGCTTTTTTTCCGAAAGCTTTTGCTTTTTTCACAAGCAAGGTTTCTGTTGGATTATAAATCACATCAAAAACAGCTTCGCATTTTTGAATTAAATTATCACTGACTGGACAAGCATTGATATTCGGATACATGCCAACAGGGCTTGCATTCATGATGAAATCAAAATTTTCATCTAATTTATCTGCCTGTGCAATGCGAATTTTAGCATTTTGATAATTTTTATACAATTCTTCTGCAAGTGCATTTGCTTTTTCCTGATTCGGTTCTGAAATCGTTAAATCAGCTCCATGAATGACAGCTTCTGTTGCCATCATGCGACCAACGCCACCACAGCCAATTAATAATACTTTTTTATCTAATGGCATATTTTCTACGCTTCTCAGAAATCCATCACAGTCTGTATTATAGCCATAACTTTTGCCATTTGAATCTGTTGCAACACAGTTTACAGCAGAATATCTTTTTGCTGTTTCGTGCAATTCCTGCATATAAGCAAGCATATCTGTTTTATATGGAATCGTAATATTAAAGCCTTTTAATTTTTTTAATTCTGGTATTTTTTCCGCAAGCTGTTCTGGTGGAAATTCTGTTAAATTATATTCTGCTTTGCGATTAGAAAGCATAAATAATCTTTCATGAATCCAAGGTGACATAGAATGCCCCAACGGATAACCTATTAATGTATATTTCATTTAGAAACCTCCATGATAATATTATAATAATTACTTACTTATCATAGCATATTTTTCTGAAAAATACAAGTAGTTATTTGCAATTTTTTTATTTTATGAAATATTGACAAATAAAAAATAATATGCTATGCTAAATATATAAATTTTAAAAAGGAGCTGATTTTTTATGAAAAAAATTTTTATTTCATTGGCTTTCAGTTTGGGATTATTATTAACAGGCTGTGCAAAAACAACAGCAATCAATCCTGCAAATTCTGTACCCATAGAAAATTATCAACCTACAGAAAATTATAATTTAACACTTTGTTGCATGAAATTAGGCAAAGCTGACGGCATGGTCATTCAAACAGAAAATCATACTGTTGTCATTGACTGCGGTGAAAAAAGCGATGGCAGTAAAATGAGACGTTGTTTGACAGCTTTAGGCGTAGAAACAATAGATTATATGATTTTAACGCATTATGACCAAGACCATATTGGCGGTGCTTCTAAAGTCATCAAATATTTTGATGTTGCACATGTCCTTGCTCCAGACTATGAACACAATAACAGTAATGAATTTCAGAAACTTTCTGAAACCATGCAGGAAAAAAATCTTGATTTTGAATTTATCACAGAAGATACAGCAATTCTATTAGATGATGCTGAATTTGATATTTATCCTTGTCAAGCAAATTCTTACAAAGAAGGCGATGATAATAATTATTCTTTAATAACAAAACTGTATCATCATGATAATATTTTTCTGTTCACAGCCGATGCTATGTATGAACGCTTACAGGAAATTATGAACATTGGCGACTGTACGTTCTTAAAAGAACCCTATCACGGCAGAGAACTTGCAAATTTAAGCAATTTTTTAGATGCTGTTACACCTGAATATGCTGTAATTTCTACTTCGGAAGAATACCTTGCAGACAGTACACTTGAAGAACTTGAAAAGCGTAATATTCAAACTTATATTACCTATCAAGATGGCAATATGCAATTTCTAAGTGACGGCACAACGCTTCAAGTAACAACTGGTATTGAATATCCGAAATTAAATTCTGATTCTGATGATGAAGAGCTAGAAAATTCAGCAGATTCACTAAATTAAATATTTATTTTTATGATAAATCACAAATTTCATGACTTTAAGAAAATTCTTGTCAGGTTTTCTTGAAGTCATTTGTTTTATTAATAGAATTTTAAATTTAAAAAGGCGGTGCATATTTATGACCAAAAAATTAATTTTATTTATTTTGCTTGCTAGTGTATTATTATCCTGTACAGCTTGCAAGAAAAATCAAGAAAATCTGGAAACAATTCCAGAAACTACAACCATCACAGAAACAATTGCAATGCAATCAGAAATGACAATTAATACTAATATTAATACTAATTCAAAATTAGAAACAAAATCAACTACTACAACAAATAATAATTCTGAATCAAATAAAAATTCTACGACTAGTAACACAAGCATAACAAATTTATCCTCTAGTACAGCTCCAACTATTACTGAAATAATAGACCCGACTGAATCGTCATTACAATTAGAAATGCAAGTAGCATTACAAAATGCCATTGACGAAGAAGAACAACAAGCGATTCAAGATGTGCAACTACAAACTGAAAAGGGGATTTATTATAAAAATCCGACACTTGATTTTGATGGAAATAAGTTTTCAAATCTTGATATTACAAACTTTGGAATATCAATACCAAACTCAAGTAATGGCTCTAATGTGCATAAATATTTTTTTGAAGCAAAATCTATGTCAGGAAAAAATTTACTACAAATGCATAAAATAGCAAAAAATTTCGCAAATGTTGAAATCAATACAAATCAGATTAATTCCAGTGCAGAAACTTTAGAAGATTCTGAATATTTAATTTACAGTAGCGATTCGCTATATTTAAAATACCAAAATACAGGCGAATGTTTCACATATCGCCCTGACATGATTCAAGAATTTACAGGGGAAGAAATTCCAGAAAATTGGAATCCTCTGGAATATAGCACAAATTTAGGCGAAGTAACAGGTTATGCAGAAAAAAATTATATTCTTGATGGGGAAGCTACTTGTTTACTTGATATTCATAGTTTTATTTACGATTATTTTCAACAAGTACAAGAAAACAATTGGCTATCTTCTCTAGTGGATTTTTATTGGATTGAAAAATGCGAATTATTAGAATTTTCTAACGGCGTACAGGGCTTTTATATCACATTGCAATTAGCTTCCAGTGAAACCAATATAGAAATTGATAACACTTCAAAATCAGCTTTTCTAAACGAAGAGCAACAAATATGTCCTCAGGAAATGAAAATTTTAATGTTTCAAACAAATTCTATTGCCTATATGGAACTACCAGTTATTCTCATGCAAGAACCTGACACAATAGAAACGCTTGCTGGCACATATTGCACACTAGATGAGGCTTGTACAATTCTTTCAGATTATTTCAGTCAAGAATATATTTATCCTGTTGAGAGTATAGACATTAACTATCAAACATTGTTTTTTTATCCAGATAATCAATATGCAGGAGCTGTACAAGCTCCCATGTATCATTTTGTGATGACTAATCCTGATATAAATAGCCCTTATCCAGTTATTTATGCAGATATTGCACTGGATACGAAACAGTTATATATCAGCTATTAATTTTAAAAATTTTAAATTCAAAAAGGAGATATTTATTTATGAAAAAAATAATATTATTTACTCTGCTTGCTAGTGTATTGTTATCATGCACAGCTTGCAAAAAACAGCAAGAAAATCTTGAAAATATTTCAGAAACTATGGCAACTACTAAAATCACAGAAACAATTGCAACACAATCAGAAATCATAACAGAAAATACAATTCATTCAG
>JAAVHJ010000064.1 GCA_014799805.1 Ruminococcus sp. | reverse complement strand
TCGCAAATCTGAATAGTGGGGACTTAAGCCTACACCTACATTTTACAATGGTGTTGTTTTACTAATTGAGCTAATTCGTTAAAATATTATTCTGCAAAACATTTACAACATTTACTATAAGTAGTATAATTATCATATCATAATGTAGGGAGAAAGATAGAATATGTATCGAATCAAGCCAGAGAAAACAATAACAGGAACAATTAGATGTGAAAATTGTGGTGCAGAAATTAAATGGCATTACATAATACGTTCAAAAGAATATGGAATATATTCTGGTAGTTATCCTACAGATACTACACCTGCATCTAAATTAGATAAACATAATGATAGTGATAATATGTATCATGTAAGATGCCGTAATTGCGACAAGAAAAATTATTTTCAATACATAGAAGAATAATTATTCATATCCAAATTTTACATTAACCAGATATTCTTTTTTGTTATTATTTATTTCTTCATGTTTTTCTATTTTTGCAATTTTGTCCCAGTCTCTTAAAATAGTTTCTTTTACAGCCTCAGAAATTAATTTTTTAAAATCTTCTGATTCTGTATCTATTTCTTTATCATCATATATTGAAACATGTAAAATCATATTTATATTACCTTTCTGTATTTTTATTAAAGAAATCACATAGAGAGAATCGAACTCTCATTATTCGAGTGAAAGTCAAATGTCTTACTGTTAAATGATATGTGCGGAATAATTAAATTGAGTGTTTATTGTAGATTCAAATTATGTTATAATAAATAAAAATATTTAAGGAAGTGATTTTGTTGCCGGATTTTATAGTGGGTATTATAGCTTCTGCTATCGCAACTTTGTTTGGCTATGTTGCAAATATATTAGTTGGAGTTATTAATAATAAAGAAGCTAAAAATATTAAAATAGAAACAGATGAAATAGTAAAATATATTCAAGAGCAACCAGATTATGATATTTTTAAGCTTTTATACAAAAATGTAAGAGAATCAACCGAATATTATATAATCAGTAAAAGGCAAGCAAACAAATCTTTTACATTAGCCATTATTTCGTGTGTTTTTGGTGTGGTTATATACATATGTGGATTTTTAATAGTCGCTATTTTAAATAAAGATATAGCAATTTTTACTACTATTGCTGGAACGGTAGTAGAGTTAGTTGCTGGATTAAGCTTTTGGATGTATAGTAAAAGTTTAAAACAATTAAATGAGTATCATAGGAGATTAAGTTCAACGGAGAAATATCTTACAGCTATTCAAATGGCTGATAAATTAGAACCTTCCGAAAAGAACAATATGTATAGATGGATCATCGAAAGAGTAATGTTGGCTGATCCAGATAATTACCAGTTTAGACAAAACGATAATAACACCCAATGAAACAATTCTTTTAAAAAATGGTAGAGGAGCAGTGGTTAAGCTGCTCCTTGTACTTTTTCTTTTACTTCATCCAATAATTTCTGTTTATTTGCTTGAATTCTATTCACATCAATATCATCCTTGATCGAAACCGCATTGGGAAATAGAATATCAAAAGATTGTTTCAACATTTTATATCTATCATAGCGATTCAAATTCATACCAAGGTAAACAATATTTAATTCCTGTAATTTCAGCAGATATTCGTTATATGTAGCTGTTAAACTATCCCTTGTAATATTATCTTTACAACCCACATAACTGCGTATTTCTTGTGCTTTAAATCCAGTGGCAATAATGTTTATTGCATCTGCTTCAATTCTATAATCCCAATCATCTGCATTTCGTTGAATCATTCTAAGCATATATTCATCTAATGCCTTTTGCATTGCTTTATATCCTTCTTTTAATGGATATCGGATTAATTCCCATTCAGTATTTCTCTTTACAGCTTTTCCATAAGAATGAAATATTGTCTGCACAATGCACCATTATCAGTATTTTCCATCATAGATAGATTTTTCGCACAATCAATTGTTAAAGAATATTCGTGTGTAGGTCTACCGCCAGAAAGTTTTTCGCAATTTTGAGAAAAACCTATGTAGTCTTTCTTTTCTTGAAAAGTGATGATCCCACCTTTGGTTTTCTTTGCAACTAATTTACGTTTTGTCCAATCTGCGAATTTACCTTGAGGTCTATCTAATTGTTCCCATAAATCTCTTGCGTTTACACAAAATCCATCAACCTCATCGTTTTCAACAAGAATAGGTAGTTTCTTCTGATAATCCAAAATAACTCGTGCTTCCTCAGCGGTAAATCCACATTGGTCTAAAAGTTGTCGTTTGTTAAATTTTTTGATCATATATTTGTCTCCTTACTTCCACACTGAGCAGTGGATGCTAATATTTTGTTTATACGTTATTTGCAGATAACGATTCGTCATCTCATACAGAGTAACTGCTGCAACAGTTACCCCAAGTAAGGAGAGGATAGTAATTACCCTGTATGAAATGGCGAAAGAACAAATATAAAAAGAGCCGCCATAAATGACGACTCCGCTTTTACAAAATAATTTATAAAGTTACATAAAACCAATGACGATATGTTTCTTTTTGATTGTATCAATTTCCGTATCTGTTAATCCTGAATTTTCATCAATAAAAACAATTTTATTACAAAACTCATTTAAATATTTGTCCCCAAGTTTATATGGTACAAACTTATTACTAATACCTATTTCATGATCTGCATTTTCAATTCCAAATACAGAAGATGCATTCTTATAGACCACAATTCCATTATATTCATAACAGAGTTTAGCCAAAGTATATGATTTTCCAGATGCTCTATAGTTGTTACCATTATGAGATATGAAACTCTGTCCAGAAGAAATCGCTTCATCAAATATTTCATACCACCTGTTTATTGACTTATCATCTCCATCGTAAACATTCCATGTCTTGTGATTCTTAATATCTCCACAATGGTTTTGCTCCCATACAGAAACTTGCTTTCGTCCATCTACTTTATACTCTGAATATTCTAAATGCCAGTCATATTCTTTGATGAGTGAGAGAGTATCTTTTAATAAACGCAAACAGTCAATAGAACCTTTGACATTATTATCTTCTTGTAACTTATGAAATTTCTGTTGCAATGACATAGCATCTTCAGTAAGTGTTTTGACTGTTTCATTAAAAATATTTTCTGTTTTGTTCATGTATTTTCCTCCAGCGGTAAGACGCAACCTATTTAATATTTATGTACTTTTGTACATAAGAAAAGACCTATGAGATTTGACCCTCATAAGTCCTAAAATTTTCCCTTTGAAATGCTTATTTGAAGGATAGAAGAGTAGTAGTTGCTACTCTTCCATATTAATTTTTATTCTTTATCTGTTTTCCAAATCAGATCTGTGTCATATTCTAATGTATCAATTGGAATAAAATCAGTTACTTTATAACTTCTAAGCAATTCTATACATTTTTTCTCTAAATCATCTCTATTATCTGTGGAATATACTACCGTTTCGGTTTCTCCCGTTGGGATCTGAATAATCTCTGTCTTTACTTCCTGTGTTTCAGGGTCAGTCATTTCTTTAGACTCTTCTTTGAAAACCTCTTGTTTTACTGTCAAAAAACGATACATGGAACCATTTTTCTGATCTTTGATAAGAATTGAAAACATATCTTAACCTCCCCATTACATAATAACTTCGCTTTCTTGTTCAAAAGAATTGTCTTCATTGCGAGCTTCCTCAAGTAGCCTCAAAACTTCTTCTTTGATTTTATTTTGAAATACTGCAATCTTAGCTTGGCTTACTAATACTTTTGTTTTTAAAACTTCGTTTATTTCTGTATCTGCAATTCTACCCGCATCAATAGAGAACTGAATGTCTAAATTTTCATCCAAGATATATTCTTTTGGAGCTACTATTAATGACACTTCGACAACCGTATCACTAATATCTTCATCAGTCACAACAGGCTTTCCATCACTCATAGTAACATTTGCAGTAAAATCTATATTAGCAAATTTAAGTTTTCTAATATAATCATGGAGTGTCTCAATCTCCATAGATTCATCATCTGTTAATTCTTCATTGTAGTCAGTTGTTAAAGAATATTTCACTATATTATGTTCTGTATTAATTTTTTCATTAAATTTCATTATGTATTTTCCTCCTCATCTTCTAACTGGTTATAAATATTTTTTAAATTAATTATATAATTGCGTAATACTTCTTTGGTAATAAGACAGTCAAGTTGTGGTAGTTGTAATGTGTTGTCACTCACAGACAATCGCACAGTTTTTCTGTCTTCAGAAGGGGCAAATTGTACTTTTGTAGTGGGAGAGAAGAGAAGTTCTACATAATCTAAATACTCACCCGTCCTAATTGTTTTTACTTGCCCTAATTCTAATTGCTTATCTATAATATCTAAAGTTTTTGCCATTCATTCACCTACTTTCTTTTGAGTTTTCGAATTTTGTGTAGTGGATGCCCTGGACTCGAACCAGGAATGCCAAAGCCACAGATTTTAAGTCTGCTGCGATTCCAATTTCGCTCACACATCCATGAAAATATAAATATAGTATATTGAAATATAATTAATAATGTAATATAATAGAACTAAGCAACTCATAAAACGAAAGGAGGCTGTCAAATGAAAAAAAAGAATCTTATTGTGCTTGCTTTAGCTTTTATATTGTTATTTTTACCAAATGTAACAACATATGCAACAACATATACTACAAAGTTGAGTGATGTTACAACTTATGAATATGAAACGATAAATCATCTTATCTACGACTATAATGTTAGAATTTATCCATATGCCCCATATACAAGTAAAATATTTTCACCGAATACAAATCGAGTTAGTATAATATTTGGTTCATGGGGAACGAGAGGAACATCTTATACATATTATTTAGAAGAGCGAAACGCGAATGGTACATGGACTGTAATTAATAGCCATACTTTAAATGGTGGTGGTTCTATAAGTACTAGTGCATATGTAACGCCTAATAATCTATATAGAGTAAGAGCCACAACTACTGATACATCTGGTAATGGGATGTATTTAGAAGTATATGAATATATTTACAACTAATTATTCTATATTTAAAGCTGATAAATAAATTTGATTTTATGAGTTGCTAAAAATAAACAAAACTTAATTGTGCTGTTAGAATATTTTCTGCTTTTGTAGTCCTATAGTAAATTATTTGTAAATTAGTAGAAAATTAACTTTTCAATAATGTAAAATCTTTGACATTGGAGTTCCATGTACATTACATATCAGATAATGATTTCTTTTCTACTTTCTTAATACCACCTTCTCCAAAATACTGTGCAAATTGTTCATCCGCTGCAATATCTTTATAAGTAGCAACCATGTCATTAGATTCCCAACCAACAAGATTTTTTATTACATCGTCAGGTAGTCCACTGCGTGAACAGCTAGTGGTGAAGAAGTGCCGGAGGCTATGCCAGTAAAACGGAACTCCTAACATTTTAGTAAATGTATCAGCCCAACTATCCATTGTAGTGATAGGAACCTGTTCATCAATATAAACACCATTTTCTTTTCTGGGAATTAGCCATTCAGATGTAATATTATTATCTTCTCTATATTTTAACCATAAATCTAAATACTTTTGAAATCCATTCTTTAATGTATAAACAGTAAGCTGTTTTCCTCTGGAACCTCTTCCCTTGGTTGTGATAGTCTCAGGAGTTTTATATAAAGAGCCATAAATTACATTATCATCTGTAAAATATGACACTTTCATTCTTGGCAATTCAGACTTCCTTCTGCCGTTATTCATTGCCAAGGAAAGCATACATGCTTTATCATATTGTTCTTTTTCAACAAGTTTATCTAATAATTCTTGAAGCTGATTATCTTCAAGAACTGTTTTTTCTCTTACGGTACATGCTGCTGGACTTTCGATCTTTCTTATAATTGGGCGATAGTCTTTAAATTCATCATCCATCATGTTCTCAATATAGTTGCTCATAGATGAAAGAGTAGATTTGACTCTTCGCATTCTTGCAGGACTCCATCCTAATGTTTTTAAACAATAATTTTGATATTTTGCAATTTCACGTTTAGATAGATCTACAAAAAATTTGTTATTGTTATTTTCAAGATTCCAACACCAGAAAATATTCAAATCATTACGATACGCATCTACTGTCGATTTACTTCTGTCAATAGAAGTGAGATATTCAAGGAAATCACTTCCTAACTGAATATTCTCTGGATTGACCTTTGCTAATTTCTCTGGTGAGGAGATACTGTTATAGACAGTTTTTCTTCCATTTCCCATAAAATATTCACTTCCCCCCGTTCGCTAAGTAGCCAGCCTCATCACTGGAAGACACACTACTTTCACCGTGTATATAATCTCTATATTATTGTTTATGTAATTCATTCAATTCTTCTAAAATATCTTTAACTTCTGATTCATATAGCTTATCACAACAGGTATATAAATCATCTATGTA
>JAAVHJ010000063.1 GCA_014799805.1 Ruminococcus sp. | reverse complement strand
TCTCTTTTGTTGGTTCTGGCTGCACCAAATTCATCATTTATTTCTGCCAGTTTCATTTGTCTGTCCATATTCCTATTATACCACATTTTCTTGCTTTTGGCAACTGTGCGGTGTTGCCTATAGTAAGAAGGAGGCGATTGTATGAACAATCCATTTTTTAGTGAGATTAAAAAAAATTTCGGTTTTGGCTGTATGCGTCTTCCCATGAAAAACGGGAAAGTTGATATCGAACAGACAAAACAAATGGTTGATATGTTTATGGAAAATGGTTTTAACTATTTTGATACCGCACATATTTATATCGGCGGTATGAGTGAAACAGCTATCCGTGAAACAATAAGCCAACGTTATCCAAGAGAATCATTTGTGCTTACAAACAAACTCTCAACACACTGTTTCAACAGTCAAGAAGAAATACGTCCTTTGTTTCAGGAACAGCTTAAAGCCTGTGGTGTAGAATATTTTGATTTTTATCTTATGCACGCACAGGACGGTGCTATTTATGAAAAATTTCGTCGTTGCAAAGCTTATGAAACAGCCCTTGAATTAAAAGCAGAAGGAAAGATTAAACATTTCGGAATTTCTTTTCATGACAAAGCAGATGTTCTGGAACGTATACTTACGGACTATCCACAGATTGAAGTGGTCCAGATTCAGTTCAACTATGTTGACTATGACGATGCTTCTGTTGAAGGTCGAAAAATATATGAAGTCTGTGAAAAATTCGGCAAACCAGCTATTGTGATGGAGCCTGTCAAAGGCGGAAGTCTTGTCAATCTACCAGAAGAGGCACAGAAAGTATTTGATAATTTAAATTCTGGCATGAGCAATGCAAGCTATGCTATCAGATTTACAGGAAGTTTTCCGAATATCTGCATGATTCTCTCTGGTATGAGCGACATGGCACAAATGAAAGATAATATCAGTTTTATGAAAGATTTTAAACCACTTAATGATATTGAAATGAAAGCGGTACAAGAAGTCTGTCAGATATTCCGTTCTATGAGCATGATACCATGTACATCATGCCGTTACTGCACTGATGGTTGTCCAATGAATATTCTTATTCCAGATTTATTTTCCTGCTACAATCTAAAAACAACTTTCAACAACTGGAATCAAGATTATTATTACAGTAATGTTCTCACTCGTGAAAACGGCAAGGCTTCAGAATGTATAAAATGCGGACAGTGTGAGGAAATTTGTCCCCAGCATCTGAAAATTACAGAAATGCTTGAAGATGTGGCAAAAGAATTTGAACATTAAAAATGGAGATGTATTATGAAAAAGATGTCCGCAATTTACAGAATTTCCTGTTAGATTGTCCAACAGAAATCCAAAAAATATTAATGCAATAAGTTTTGCTATACTTGAAAAAATATAATCATATTTATTTAAGATTTTATTCAGGAGGTTGTTATTATGGAAATGACAATTACACGTAAAAAACTTTCAGTAAAGGCACAGGCAACTGGCACATTAATTGCACTTATTTCAGCAGTGGCACTTCCTCAGCTTGTCCATGTAATTGGAAAAGCTTCGGGAATTGATACTTCACTTGGTGAAATATTGCTGCCTATGCACTTACCAATAATTCTTATGGGACTTTTAACAGGCCCTTTTTCCGCAGGAATTGCAGGTTTACTAAGTCCGCTTGTAAGTTTTCTGCTCACAGATATGCCCTCAAGCGTAATGCTTCCTTTTATGATGATTGAACTTTGTATTTATGGACTTTGTGCTGGACTTCTCAAAGATGTGAAGATTCCTGCAATCACAAAAGTACTTATTGCACAGATTGCAGGCAGATTACTAAAAGCTGGAGCAATCACAATCGGATTCTATGCTTTTGAAACATCTGTAAATGCTTCTGTGATACTTACAAGCATAATAACTGGTTTGGTTGGAATCATCTTACAGCTTGTTATCATTCCGCTTGTTGTATTCAAACTTAAAGAGGCAGACAATGAATAATCTTGAAAAAGCAAAAGAACTACTAAATAGTTCAGGTTTTACTTGTGTGTGTTGTAACAATGAGGAAATAATTACCAGTCGGAAACGTGGTGTTGCCCCATTGCTTGAATGGCTTGACGAAAGAAAATGTCTCAAAGAATATTCTGTTGCTGACAAAGTTGTGGGAAACGGTGCTGCATTTTTATATATACTTCTTGGAGTAAAAGAATTACATGCAAATGTTATCAGCAGGATTGCGCTTGAAACGTTACAACAGCACAATATACTGGTTAATTACAATACACTCACAGAAGCTATATGCAACCGTGATAATACAGGATTCTGTCCGATTGAAATAGCAGTATCCAAAGTAACTTCACCGGATAAGGCTCTTATTGCAATCCGAAACGAGTTAAAAAAATTACAGAATAGTTAATAAAAATATATTTGGTGTACTTCTTCCAGCAGACAGCAAGGAGAAATTGAATAAAAAAATGAATTTTATTGAATTAAATGATTGGCTTAGCAAGAGAAAAAAAGTAAATGAAAATGATAGCTATTCTATTTATGAATGTTGGGATAATATTGCTAAAATCTTAACTCAAAATGAGAGTGACACTATCTTGTATTTGAAGCATTGCAAAAAGGAAGATTTGTATTATATATCAGAAATTTTTGAAGAAATTGCATTCAACTTTAAAAGTCAAAAGATAATATCTACTTTTGAAGAACTTAATCAAAAATATCCAGAACTTGATATGCAATCTGATATTGCTATTGCAAAAGCTATTATAAATTAATCAAACTAAAAAAAGTCCTTATTTCAGGGACTTTTTTTATTGATATAACAAAAAAAATAATATATAGCAACAACCTGAATTAAAACTATAATCTTTTTCAAATTTAAAAAAATAGAGACAAAGTAAATTATTTACCCAACAAAATTGATTTGCGTGACAAAAAAATATATACTTGACAAGCTTTAAATAATATGATAAAATAATTTATAAATATTATTAGGAGGCGGTAAATTATGCAAGCAGTTCGTATTCAAGATTTATATGACTTGTCACATACTTTGGCAGGAGAATATTTGCAAAAATTTATATATCCATGGGAGGCACTGACTGGGATAAAAGACATGATAATCGCACTTGGTGAGAAATTAAATCCAGAAGAATATGACAATCCGTCTGAACATGTCTGGATTCACAAGACAGCAAAAATATTTGCAAGTGCTTATCTTGGTTCACCATGTATTATTGGTGCAAATACAGAAGTGCGTCATTGTGCATTTATTCGTGGGAGTGCCTTAATCGGAAAAAATTGTGTTGTTGGCAATTCTGTAGAATTAAAAAACGTGATTTTGTTTGATAATGTTCAGACGCCACATTATAATTATGTTGGTGATAGTATTTTAGGGTATTATTCTCACATGGGGGCAGGTTCTATTACTTCTAATGTAAAATCAGATAAAACACTTGTTGTAATTAAGGGCGATGGAGAAAATATAGAAACAAATCTGAAAAAAATGGGTGCAATGTTAGGAGATTTTGTAGAAGTTGGTTGTAATAGTGTTTTAAATCCTGGTACTGTGATTGGAAGAAATTCTAATATTTATCCAACAAGCTGTGTGCGTGGCGTTGTGCCTGAAAAAAGTATCTGGAAAAATGATGGCATGATTACTGGGAAATATTAATTATTGTAGATATAAGGAGGATTTTTATGGCAAAGCGACCTGCATTTTGTATTTCTGATCATAAAATTATTCAAAAAAATTTTGATTTTATATGGTATTCTGGATTTGCATTGTCACAGAAACAAAAATGTATTGCTAGTTTACATGCGGAAATCATAAAAAAGAATCCCTGTGCAAAGCCTCTTGAAATCAGTACTAAAAGTAAATCAGAATTAGGTGCAAAACTTAGTGCTTTCCAGTTACAATATCAGGGGCATTCTCTGGAAAATATATTTCAGAGTTCCAAAGTATTTGAACATGGCGGTGCATATCAGGATTTATTGACTGTTTCCCCAAAAGAAGCAAAAAGAGACAGTCGTCTTAGAAATTCAGGTAAATTAACAGGTTTTTTATTTGATAATATATTATGGGAACTGGAACCAAAAACTGCTTTTTATGATTATATCTATTTAAAATCTGTAAAAGATTCTCTTGAAATAGAAGAAATTCAACAGATTGCTGATTATGATTATTTCACAGATATTGAATTTAATCCTGAAAAAAGCATTAATACACAGGCAAGGTCTGTTGCTATTTTAAAATTATTACTAGAATCATTTGGAGAATTGCCAGATTTTACCCAAGAAGAATTTTTAAAATTTCATAAAAATTATGTGTTAGATTAGGAGCTTTTTTATGGCAGATAGCAGAAAACATTTCAGTGCTTTGCAAATTATTCAGCATATCCTGAAAGAACATGTGCAAGCTGGGGATATTTGCATTGATGCAACGGCTGGACGTGGTAGAGATACGTTATTTTTAGCAGAGCTTGTTGGCGAAATGGGACATGTGACAGCTTTTGATATTCAGCAAGAAGCAATTGACAGCACAAAATTATTATTAGCACAGCATCACATGACAGAGCGTACAAAAGTAATTTTAGATAGTCATAGCAACATGAAATATTATTTGCAACCTGAAACTGTTTCTTGTATTGTATTTAATTTTGGTTGGCTACCTGCTGGAAATCATCATATATTTACAAAAAAAGAAACAAGTATTTTAGCAATTCAGCAAGGACTGGAATTATTAAAACCTGATGGTATTATGACGTTAATTTTATATTATGGCAAAGAAACTGGCTTTGCAGAACGTGATGCATTATTAGAATTTTTGCCAAGTTTGGATAGTAATTTATATACTGTTGTAGAAATGCCTTTTGTAAATCGTCAGAATTGTCCACCAATTCCGATTGTTATTTTTAAAGGAAGATAATTAGTTATGATTAAAAAAGAGCGTTTAAAAAATGAGTATTGAAATAGCTATTTTAAAAGCATTACTTGACATGAAGCTGGAAATCAGATAATCTTCTATTCCCGACAATCGGACATGCTATAAAAAATAAAATTATTTTTATCAGTAATTTTTTGTTGAAAAAATCCCCCTGAAAAATCAGGGGGGTTTTTAATTTTGTAAACGTTTTAATAATATCTCCGCACATAATCCTGTAAATAATCCAGCAATACAGCCAGAAATAATTAAAATAGGCAAATAAGAAATAACTGCAAAACTTCTCATGACAAGCATAGATGCCAAAATTTGTCCAATATTATGAAATACAGCTCCTAACATGCTACAAAGCCAAATATAATTTTCAGAAATAAATCTTTTAATAATTAACATGCCTACGAAACACATCACTGCACCAGAAAGGCTATAAAATAAAGCTGAAATATTTGCACTGAAAATTGCACCTAATAACACACGACAAAATAATAGCATTGCTGTTTCACTTGGCTTATAGTGAAATACAGCATATACAGTAATAATATTAGCAAGTCCTAATTTTACACCTGCAATTGGTATAATATCTGGAAATCTTAATTCAATGATAAATATTATTAATGCAATTGCTGTTAATAAAGCTAATTCTGTTAATTTTTTTACTTTCATGAAATTTCGTCCTCCGCAAAACGAATAATTAACTTATGCGGTAAACATACAATTGGCAAGCCTTGTGCTTTTAATACACCTGTTTTTATACAAGTTTGGTCAGGACAATCAGATTGTAAAATACAAATTTGATGATTTTTAATTTGAATGATATTATATCCGCCATCTGGTGCAGGAATATTAATTTCCTGGTCTTTTGTAATAGATAAATCAAATTCCTGTAATACTTGATTATCTTGTATAATTTTAATATTCTGCTGTTTTGGCTTTTGAAAAATAATAACTGTCCAAATACAGCAAATGATAAAAATAAAAATAATAATTATGAATATTATTTTAACTGATTTTGTCATAAGTAATTACCTCCACAGGCAGAGAACTTACATTTTGAAAATTATCTGCAATGGTTTCTGTGATTAAAATTTCTCCTGTATCTGTTACAAGTATCATGTCAAAATTATTACATGCTCTCCAATG
>JAAVHJ010000062.1 GCA_014799805.1 Ruminococcus sp. | reverse complement strand
TGTAAACCAGCTTTAGAAAATGCTTTTGCTTGCGGATAGGCAATTGCACAGCCTACACCACCACCAATGACACAGATATTTTTTGCATGTTCTGGTAATTCTGTTGGCAATCCCAAAGGACCTACTAAATCCTGAATAAAATCCCCCTCCTGCAAGGCATTTAATTTCATAGTAGAACGCCCTACAATTTGAAAAATCAGTGTAATAGAACCCTTTTCTGGATTGCTGTCTGCGACAGTTAAAGGCACTCGTTCGCCTTGTTCATCTACACGAAAAATAACAAACTGTCCTGCTTGTATTTTTCTTGCAATATATGGTGCATCAATTTCTATTTGTGTAACAGATGCATTCAGCACTTTTTTCTTTAAAATCTGAAACAATTTTGTTTCTCCTCCTCAAGTTATGAAAGCTTATTTTATTTATATACTTGTATATTATAACACAAAAAAACATTGTCGTCAATGCATTTTTGCATTTTTTCTGGATAGATTTTATTTTTCTTACAAGCAGGTAAAAAATATTTACTTTTTTGTGAAAATCTCTTGACAAATCAAAAAAAATATATTATAATAGAATTATCAGTAGAAATTTAAAATATTTTGTTCTGAAATTTGTAAATTTTATTTACTTGCTTATACTGAAAAATATAAAAATGCCAAGAAAGGAGCAAAATTATGTACATTTATATGATTTTCTGGAGTGTGATTTTAATTGCGACTGTCATTGCAGAAACAGTTACATTTCAATTGGTAAGTATCTGGTTTGCAGTAGGTGCATTGATTGCCTTAGTTATGGCAACAACGGGATTTTCTATATTAAGCCAGACAATTATTTTTACAGTTGTTTCTGTTATATTAGTTTGTGCAACCAGACCAATTATAAAAAAAATACAAGTCAAAAATATATTACCTGAAAATATAGAGTTAGAAATTGGAAAATTGGCAATTGTAATTCAAGATATTAGCAATACAGAAAATACAGGACGTGTGAAAATTGGCGGTGTGAATTGGCGGGCAAGAACAGAAGATAATCAAGTATTTAAAACTGGTGAAACGGTTCGTATAGAAAAAATTTCAGGCACAACGGCTTATGTCACAAAAATATAATTATATTTTATTTATGGAGGTTTTTTATGGGCGTATATATTATTATTGGTGTGATTGTTTTTTTATTAATTATACTTGTGAGATGTATTAAAATTGTTCCACAAGCACATGTATTTGTGATAGAACGTTTAGGAACGTTTCAAACAGAATGGTCAACAGGCTTACATATGCTGATTCCGTTTTTTGACAGAGTCGCAAAACAAGTTTCTCTGAAAGAACGTGTTGTAGATTTTAAGCCTCAGCAAGTTATTACAAAAGATAATGTAACAATGCAAATTGATACTGTTGTATTTTTTCAGGTAACAGATGCAAAGCGTTATACATATGGCATTGAAAATCCTATGATGGCAATTGAAAATTTTACAGCAACAACACTAAGAAATATTATTGGTGAAATGGAACTAGATGCTACATTAACTTCCCGTGATACGATTAATAATAAAATTACAGCTATTTTAGACGAAGAAACAGACAGATGGGGTATTAAAGTAATTAGAGTAGAATTAAAAAATATTCTTCCGCCCCGTGAGATTCAGGAATCTATGGAAAAACAAATGAAAGCAGAACGTGAACGCCGTGAAAAAATCTTGCAAGCAGAGGGCGAAAAAAAATCACAGGTTCTTGTTGCAGAAGCAGAAAAAGAATCTAAAATTTTACGTGCAGAAGCTGACAAACGCTCTGAAATTTTAAAAGCCGAAGCGGAAAAAGAAGCTATGATTTTAAGAGCCGATGCTGTGAGAGAACAGAAAATTTTAGAAGCTGATGGCGAAGCACAAGCAATTGCATTAGTACAACAGGCTTTAGCAGATAGCTTACAAAAATTAAATGAAGCCAATCCCAATCAGGCTGTTTTGCAATTAAAAGCTTTAGAAGCCTTTGCAAAAGCCGCTGATGGCAAAGCAACTAAAATTATTATTCCTAGTGAGATACAAGGACTTGCTGGACTTGCAACAGGACTTAAAACGTTAACAGAAAACGAAAATTAATGAAATAAAATAAAAAACTGCCTATTTTCAGGCAGTTTTTTGATTTCTAATAAAAATTTTCAAAAAAATAAAACTATTCTATTCTAACATATCTATTTTAATTTGTCAAGAGTAATTTTTTGTTGAAAAAAAATTTTTTAAAATTTTTTTTATAGATTAATTTCGGTCACATGCCCAACATACCTTTTGAACAAATTGCCAAAATAACCATTTTCAACAGAAGTTATGATAGCAATACTGCGTTAAAAACAAGAATTCAGATTTTTTTAGCATTTTTTAGCATACTAGATATTGTGTTTAAGAACATATGTTTTATCATATAAATCAAGTATGAAAATATGCTTATTTTTTGGGAAAACTGCTAAAAAAGCAACATATTTATGCAAAATATACGAATTTTTAAATCTTATATTATGCAAATTGACAGCTTGACAATTCAAAAAATATGCTGTATACTAGTAGATAGCACTTTTGATAAGACACAATATATTGTATTTTTTGTATTTTATAATTAGTGCTTTTTATTGTATTTTGAAAAATTAAGGCAAAGGAGTAGTTGCAATGCTGATGTATATTGTCAAGCGTGATGGAAGAAAAGTTCCATTTAACGTGGAAAAAATAGCAGATGCTGTCTTCAAAGCGGCGAAATCTGTGGGAGGGACGGATTATCAGGAATCAGTTTCTATTGCAGAACAAGTTGCAAAACTTTGTGAGGAACAGTATGGGGATACACCCACTGTGGAACAAATTCAAGACTTGGTAGAAAAAACTTTAATTAAAAAGGGACATGCCAACACAGCAAAAGCATATATTTTATATCGCTATGAGCGTACCCGCTCCAGAGAAATGAAAACAAATCTTATGACTGTTTTGAATGAATTGACATTTCATTCTGCAAAAGATAGTGATATCAAGCGTGAGAATGCAAATATTGACGGTGATACCGCAATGGGAACAATGCTAAAATATGGCAGTGTTTCTGCAAAAGAATTTTATGAGTTATATGTTTTAAAGCCTGAACATGCTAAAGCTCATAAAAATGGCGATATTCATATTCATGATTTGGATTTTTTAACGCTTACAACAACTTGCTGTCAAATTGATTTAGTGAAATTATTTAAAGGCGGTTTTTCAACAGGACATGGCTTTTTGAGAGAACCAAACGATATTGCAAGTTATTCTGCATTGGCTTGCATTGCAATTCAGTCAAATCAAAATGACCAACATGGTGGGCAAAGTGTTCCAAATTTTGATTATGCTATGGCTGATGGTGTTCGTAAGACTTATATCACAAGATATAAACAAAATTTAGAACGTGGTCTGGAGCTTTTGGCAGACTGTGAAAATGCAGCAGAGCTTGCCAAAAATTTAATGCAAACACTTTCTGAAAAAAATTTAATTCCAGTATTAGCAAATGATAATCATTTTCAGGAAGAAGCACAGGCATATCTTGAAAAAAGCATGTCTTCTGAAACAGCAGAAAGAATTTTAAATTTTGTTGCAAAACATGCTTATCAGGAAACCAATCGTGCAACTTATCAGGCAATGGAAGCCTTAGTGCATAATTTGAATACGATGAATAGCCGTGCAGGGGCACAAACGCCTTTCTCTTCTATTAATTATGGTACAGATACAAGTCCAGAAGGTCGCATGGTAACAGAAAATATTTTGCTTGCGAATGAAGCAGGTTTAGGCAACGGCGAAACGCCTATTTTCCCGATTCATATTTTTAAAATCAAAGAAGGCATTAATTATAATCCTGAAGATAAAAACTATGATTTATTTAAATTAGCTTGCAGAGTGTCTGCAAAGCGACTATTTCCGAATTTTTCATTTATTGATGCACCGTATAATTTACAGTATTATAAGCCTAATGATTATCGTACTGAAATTGCTTATATGGGTTGCCGAACCAGAGTCATTGGCAATATTTATGACCCATCACGTGAAATTGTCACAGGTAGGGGGAATTTAAGTTTTACGTCTATCAATTTGCCAAGACTTGCGATAGAAGCCAATCATGATTTAGATAAATTTTTTGCAAGTCTGGATGCTATTATGAATTTAGCAATAGACCAGTTATATCATAGATTCCAAATTCAGTGCAAGAAAAAAGTCAGAAATTTTCCATTTCTTATGGGACAAGGCATCTGGATAGATTCTGATAATCTTAGTCCAGATGAAAGCATTGCTGAAATTCTAAAACATGGAACTTTGTCTGTCGGATTTATTGGACTTGCTGAGACATTAAAAGCATTAATCGGCAAGCATCATGGTGAAGACGAACAGGCAAGAGCATTAGGCTTAGAAATTATTACCAGAATGCGAAATCGTCTTGATGAAGAGGCACATAAAACAGGCTTGAATTATTCTTTATTGGCAACACCAGCAGAGGGTTTATCTGGCAGATTTGTTCGCATGGATGCTAAAAAATATGGCATCATTGAAGGTGTAACAGATAGAAGTTATTATACAAATTCTTTTCATGTGCCTGTTTATTATAGTATTAGTGCATTTGAAAAAATTCAGATTGAAGCCCCCTATCATGCTTTAACAAATGCAGGGCATATCAGTTATGTAGAATTAGACGGCGACCCATTAAAAAATTTACCAGCTTTTGAAAAAATTATCCGTTGTATGAAAGAATCTGGCATTGGCTATGGTTCAATTAATCACCCTGTTGACCGTGACCCCGTTTGTGGTTATACAGGTATTATTAATGACGTTTGTCCAAAATGTGGCCGTCCTGAAAAAGACCATAATAAAATAGGATTTGAACGTATTCGCCGTATTACTGGCTATTTAGTTGGCACACTTGACAGATTTAATGACGCAAAACGCAGTGAAGTTGAGGACAGAGTAAAGCATAATGTTTAATTAATTGCTGAGTACTAGCAATTAGACCTGTCCAATGTTAATGGGCAGGTCTTTTTATTTTAATATTTTATATATTTTGGAGTGATATTTCATGTTTTTACAAGTATCAGGTTTGGCAAATGATTCTATTGTAGATGGTCCTGGATTTCGTTTTACAATTTTTGTGCAGGGTTGTCCGCATCATTGCAAAGGTTGTCAAAATCCGCAAACCCATGCTTTTCAAGGCGGAACACTCATGACAACAGAAGAAATTTTTGCTAAAATCAAACGCAACCCACTATTAGACGGTGTAACGTTTAGTGGTGGTGAGCCATTTTGTCAGGCACAGGCACTTGCGGAACTTGGCAGAGAAATTCATAAATTAGGCTTGAATATTATGACATATACTGGTTATACGTTTGAATATTTATCTGCGAATAGAGATTTTAATTTTTACGGTGAATTATTAGATATTTCTGATTGGCTGGTAGATGGAAAATTTATTCAGTCTAAAAGAAGTTTAAATTTATTATTCCGTGGCAGTGAAAATCAAAGAATTTTAGATATTCCCAGAAGTATTACGGAACATAAGCCAATTCATGCAGATTTTGGTGCAGATTATGCATATCATGTATCATAAATCATATTTTTATTAATTAATATTAACAAGGAGGGTTTTTATGAAACAGTTTCACAAGCAATTTTTAAGTGCTCTGTTAGCAATCGCTTTGGCAATTCCAACGATTCCGTTAAACATTTCCAATACAATTACAGCTTCCGCAGAGACAAACTGGAAATTTGATTTAGGAGGCAATGGAACAGCTTCTGGCTATACTGGAGTCAATGCCTCTACAGCCTATAGCAAACAGTTAGGCTATGGTTTTGCCAATACTTCAAGTGTAAAAGATGTTTCTGCTTCTGGAACAGATGCATTAAGTGATGCTGTGCAATTTACTTCTACAGATATTAATAATACGTTTAATGTAGATTTACCAAATGGTTTATATCAAGTTACGGTCACAACAGGCGATACTACAAGAACTAGCATTCGTGCAGAGGGCATGTTGCAATTAATTAATTTAACTGGTAATCATGCTGTTGAAACTTTTCAAATCCCTGTGACAGACGGTCAGCTTAATATTATGGCAACAGAGGGCAGAGCAGGTACTTATTTTTCAATTAGTTCTATAGAAATTACACAGTTAAACAATACAGCACAGACAAATCCGACAATCTGGCTATGTGGCGATTCTACCGTTGCAAATTATTATAATACTAGTGATAATTCACAGCATGGTTGGGGGCAGTATTTGAAAAATTACTTGCCTAGTGCATTTGCAAATTATGAAGTCAGAAACATGGCAGCAAGTGGACAGTATGCAAAAGGCTTTGTAGAGGCAGGGCAATTTGATGCCATTGAAACCTATGGAAAAGCAGGAGATTATTATATTATTTCTATTGGCATTAATGACACAAATTATTCTAATGCAGAAGAATATTATCATACAGTCACAGATATGGTAAAACGTGCCAAATCCAAAGGCATGACTGTTATGTTAGTGAAACAACAAGGCAGAAGAAGTGATTTAAGCCGTGATAAATTATTAAGCGGTCGTTGGTTTGGTGGTCAATTAGATACAATTGGAGCTGAACAGAATGTAACAGTAATAGATTTATTTACACCGTGGCAAGATTTCGGGCTTTCACTTGGATATGATGCTATGGAGGAATATTATGCCTCTGAAGATGATTTGCACCAAAGTAAAACAGGTTCTATGAAATTAGCATCTCTTATGGCTGAATTAGCTTTTTCAGAAACTAGCACTGGCACACAAATTCCAGAAAATGAAATATTTATGTTAAGAAATGGAAATTCCGGGCAATATATGGCTTTAGACGGTGAATCTCAAGATGGTACTAATGTTGTACAATCAGCACAGCCAAATATTGACAGCAAATCAGCTCTATGGAAAGCAGTTTCAGCTGGAGATGGCTATTATTATATTTACAGCTGTTCTGGTGATGCATCAAAATTATTAGATTTAAGTTATGGTGATACCAAAAATGGCACAAATATTGGCATTTGGGGCGATACAAACAATGACGCACAGTTATTTAAATTTATTCAGCAGGAAGATGGCAGTTATATTATTACAACAAAAAATTCTAATGATAAAAGTGCAGTTGAAGTAATCGGAGCTTCTCAGGACCATAAAGCAAATATTCAGGAATGGGAACGTAATGGCAATGCTTGTCAAACATGGTTTATTGACAGTGTGCAATTATCTAATACAGAGAATTTTATTTCTGGTGATGTGAATCATGACGGCATTGTGAATATTTATGATTTAGTGATATTAAAACAGCAAATAAAAAAGCAAACTGTTTCTGCGTATACCCAAAAAGTCGCTGACATGAACGGCGACGCAAAGATTAATTCACAAGATGTGAAATTATTAACAACATATTTACACGGTAAAGGCAATACAAGTTATTGGGAAACAGGCAAAAAAGTTTATTATGCAGTAGATTCTGCTTTTAACAGAGGTGTTGCAGAGAATACAAATGCAGGCTTTACAACAGATGCTTATTTGAATTTAGATAATACAGCAGGTAGTTTTGTTGAATTTACAGTTAATGCTCCTAAAAACGGCAATTATTTATGTACGTTTAATATTGCAAATGGCAGTGCCAATAATCGCCAAATGAAAATTGAAGTCAATGAAAATTCTGATTACTGGTTACAGGATTTCTTATCTACGGATTCTTGGACACAATGGCAAGAAAGAGCGATTGTATTACCATTAGTTGCAGGTGCAAATATAATCAGATTAACTTCTGCAACGGCAGACGGGGGTCCTAATATTGATTATTTAAGAACAGAATTAACTGACGAACCAATTGCAGAAGTATATACCCCTGAACAAAAGCCAAATTTAGACCCTGTTGAAGGTAGTACAACCATTTATATTGCAGGAGATTCTACCGTGCAAAGTTACCGTGCAAGTTATGCACCACAACAAGGTTGGGGCTATTATTTAACAAATTATTTCACAGATAATGTAACAGTTTCTAATCAGGCAATTGCTGGCAGAAGTTCTAAAAGTTTCTATGATAATGGCAGATTACAGACAATTTTAGATTCTATGCAAAAAGATGATTATTTATTAATTCAGTTTGCAATTAATGATTCTGCAAAAGGCAATGAAGAACGTTATGCACCAGTTTGCGGAAATGTAGACAATCCAGAAACAGGTTCTTATGAATATTATATTGAAAAATATATTGAAGGTACACTTGAAAAAGGTGGCACGCCAATTTTAGTTACGACAGTAATTGGATTAAAAGCATATTCTAATGGCAGTTTTGTAAATAGCTATACAGAATATTGCAATGCTTGCAAAGATATGGCAAAAAAATATAATATTCCATGTATTGATTTAAATACGCTTATGGTAGAGCATTATAATACAATTGGCTATGATACAGCGTATACTTATCATTTATGCGGAGCTGTTGAGGGTTCTACTGATATGACACACTTTACTGAAACAGGTGCAAATGCCGTTGCTGGATTAGTTGCCAATGCGATTAAAAATGCGAATATTTCAATTTCTTCTGAAGTAAAATAATATTTCACTGCAAAGCAGAAATCAATCTGCTTTGCAGTTTTTTATTTGATATTTATTAAAAATTTATTCAAAATGGGAAAGAATTTGACCTTGACTTTATATAATTATTATGTTATAATAATTATATAAAAGAAAGGAGTTGTTATTATGAAAAAACAAATTTTAGCGTTCATTTCAGCAATCGGATTAGTATCTAGTGTTTTGCCTGTTACTGTATCTGCGAAAATAGTTTCTGGTAATTATGAAGCATTAGAATATTATGAAAATTCTGGATATATTGAAATTGTGGGTTGTGAAACAGATGTGACAGAAGTTATCATTCCAGAAATAATTAATAATAAGCCTGTTACAAAAATTGCAGAAAAAGCATTCAAAGATTGTAATGATTTAATTAGTGTTACGATTCCAGAAACAATTATTTATATTGGCACAAATGCATTTACAAGTTGCGAAAATCTGAAAGATATTCAAATGCCAGAAACTTATATTGAAATTAAAAGAGGGGCATTTCATGGCACAAAATGGTATCAATCACACCGTTATGAAAGTGTTACATATTTAGGCAATATGGTTTATAGTTCTCAAGGGGATCTTCCTAGCGAAATTACTATCAAAGATGGCACACTTGGCATTGGTGAAAGTGTTTTTTATACAAGAGATGATGTAACAAAAATTAATTTGCCTGATAGTTTGCAAGTCATTGGAGAAGAAGCTTTTTATTATTCAGGTTTAACAAGTTTAGAAATTCCTGACAGTGTGATTTTTATTGGAGAAGATGCATTTAAGGGTCTAAAACTAGAAAGCTTGACAGTAGGCGAAAATAACGCTTATTTTGCATCAAAAGATAATATTTTATATAATAAAGATTTTACAGAATTTATATTTATTCCTAGCACTGTAACACAAGTCGAAATTCCTGATACGATTACAGAAATTCCCAATGGGGCATTTGAAAATTATAAAAATCTTACTAGTGTTATATTGCCTGCTAGTTTAGAAATCATTGGCGAACATGCCTTTGATAATACAGGTATTTCTGAAATTAAAATCCCTAAAACAGTCACAACTATCAAAAATTATGCATTTGCATATTGTGATTTGGAAAGTATCACGTTTGAAGAAGGCATGACTATTTTGCCGTCCGATTTGGTAACAGTAGAAACAATTTATTGTGGTGTAGATGAAAATGGTCAACCAGATGGTTGGACTGAATATTCTTATGAGTTTAATGGCGGTTTCCTACATTCTTATGCACTGAAAAAAATTTATTTGCCCAATACATTAGAAATAATTGAGGAAAATGTATTTGGTAACTGTAATAATTATAAACATCAATTTGATATTTATTATAATAGCACAAGAGCGGATTGGCAAAAAGTGAATATTTGTAAAGAAGATAATGCAATTCTTGAATCAGGCGGAAATGAAGCAATTTTAAAAGCAAATATGCATTATTTGCCAGATTCTGATACTATCCTTGCAGGCGATGTCAATTTAGATGGCAGAGTTTCAGTCTTAGATGGTGTCATTTTACAAAAATATTTGCTGAATCAATATAATTTGTCTAAATATGAATTTGAAAGAGCCGATTTGAATCAAGACGGCGTTGTCAATATTTATGATTTGTGCTTGTTAAAGAAAAATTTAGTTTCATGATAAATTTAAATATTAAAAAAAGATTGCTGGAAACAGCAGTCTTTTTTTTATGCCAATTAGCATAGATAGGACAAGTTCTGCATAGTATGTAGTAATATTAGTAACAAAAGGAAGTGTTATTTTTATGCAAGCAAGGGAAAATTTACAAGCGATTTTAGAATATTTGCCAATGCGTGTCAGAAAAAATTTACAGGAAATGCCCGAACAGAAATTATGCCAAATTCAAGAAATCAGATTACGTTGTTGTCGTCCTGCTGGAATTGTTACCAATGGACAGGAACAGGCAATCAAGCCAGAATGTATTATCACACCAGAAGAAATTATGAAATGTTTTCAAGCCGTTTGTTCTTATTCTGTGTATAGCTATGAACAAGAATTAGCAGAGGGTTATATTACAATTAAAGGCGGTTGCAGGGTTGGCATTTGTGGCACAGCTGTTAGAAATAATAAAAAAATCCAGTGTTTAAAATATATCAGCAGTCTGAATTTTAGAATTGCTGGAGAATGGACAGGCATTGCAGAAAATTTATGGAGACAGACAACAGGAAGTATTTTATTAACTGGTACAGTTGCAAGCGGTAAAACTACTTATTTGCGGGATTTATGCAGATTAATTGGCAATCGGCACAGGACAGCTTTAATTGATGAACGTGGTGAATTAGCCTCTATGCAGAAAGGAAAGCCTTTGCATGATGTCGGATTCATGACAGATGTATTAGACGGCTATCCAAGAGATGCAGGTATTTTAACTGCTTTGCGGGTACTAAATCCTGAATATATTATCTGTGATGAAATTAGTACACAGGAAGATGTAGAAGCTTTATTACAAGCCTCTGGTTGTGGAATAAAATTAATTGCCTCTTGTCATGCGGGAAGTTTAGAAGAATTGCGTTCCAGAATTGTGATTAAGCCTTTGCTGGAAAAACAGATATTTCAGTATTGTGTATTTTTAAAAAACAGAAATCTGGAAACCATACGGAGATTGACATGAAATTATTAGGAATTTTTTGTATTATGTCAGCTTGTGCAGGAACAGGCATTTATAAAGCTTATTTTATTAAAAATCAAGTGAAACAATATCAAAAATTACTTGCATTCCTGGAAGATTGTGCAATTTATATTCGTTACCAGAGTTTACCATTACAGGAATTATTTGCAATTTTATCTGAAAATCCTGATTATGAAAATTTTAATTTTTTAAAAAAATTAAAATTTTCACCTGAAAAATCACTGGAAATACTTTGGCATGATTCCATACAGGAAAGTAATCTGCCATTGCAGGCAAAGCAAATTTTACAGAATTTAGGGCATGAATTAGGCAAAACAGATACACAGGGACAGCTTGCAGTTCTGGAATTATATCAAGCACAAATGCAGACTGCTTGCGAACAAAGTTTTGCATGTTGTGAAAAGAAAAGTAAGTTATATCAATCTTTAGGCTGGTTAGGCGGTGCAATGCTGGCAATTTTATTTATTTAAAAAATAAGGGGCTGTATGATGTGGATATTGATTTGATTTTTAAAATTGCTGGAACAGGTATTATTGTA
>JAAVHJ010000061.1 GCA_014799805.1 Ruminococcus sp. | reverse complement strand
ACCACATTTTCAAATTTTTGTCAAGCCCTTTTTCAAAACTTTTTCAAATTTTTTCTAAAGCGTTTTGCTATCGTCCGACAGCTTTATTATTATAACACAACTTTTCATCTTTGTCAAGCCAAATAAATCTAAAATAAATGAAATATTTTTGTAAATAATTACAAAGAGAAGCGTTTTGCACTTCTCTTTCTTCGCATAAAAATCTTTAATCCCGTTTTTCAATACTTTTTATACGACTGCTTAAGTCATGAAGTCTGTAAGACATAGTTTCAATATTTTGAGCTATTTCCGCAAATGTCACTAAAACCAATGCATTACCCCAAAGACCAATTGCTACAGCTATTATTAATAGTATTTTCATAATTATCGCTATTGGCATGGAACTAATAAAAAATATTCCTCCAATTATTTCCAAAATCATACTGATTGTAGCAATAATTACTAATTTACTTGCTGAATTTTGAAACATGCAAAGTCCCTCCTTTCAAAAAATAATTACATATTTTTTTACATTTTCTCTGTATTATTTGGTATTTGTGATTCTTTGCTTTTTTGAGACTCTTTTGTTTCTTTTCCCAAAGAATTGTTAACATGATTTTCCCTCTTTTTAGGGTCTCCTTGTGCAGCTTGCTTCAAAAGTTCCATCGCAACCTCATTAAGGCTAGAAAACCTTTTTTCCATAAAATCCCTTCTCTCTGCCTACTGGCTTAAACTCTATATTTATTATAACATAGATAAATTTATTTGTATAGATTCATTTTTGCACTTTTTTTTGCTTACAAAATGCGTGCAAAAGAACACAAAAAAAACTGTGATAATCAATACCACAGTTTTTCAAATCTTAAATATTATTCGCCATCTGGTAACATTAATTTTACCATAACAGCTTTTTGAGCATGTAAACGATTTTCAGCTTCGTCAAAAATTTCTTTTGCATGGGCTTCAAATACTTTTGCAGTGATTTCTTCTTCACGGTGTGCAGGCAAGCAATGCAATACCATTGCATCAGAATTTGCAACATTCATAATGTCGTCATTAATCTGATAGCCCTTAAATGCAATTTTACGCTTTTCAATTTCAGCTTCCATGCCCATAGATGACCAAACATCAGTAATTAATACATCAGCATTTTCAGCGGCTTTCAAAGGACTATTTGTAATAGAAAAACCTTTAAAATCTTTTGCAAAATTCATAACAGATTCGTCAGGCTGATAATCATCAGGACACGCAACAGAAACATTCATACCAACTTTTAAACCGCCAACAATCAGAGAATTTGCCATATTATTGCCATCACCGATATAGCACATTTTTAAGCCGTCAAAATTTGCTTTATACTCACGAATTGTTAATAAATCCGCAAGTACCTGACAAGGATGACAGAAATCTGTCAAACCATTAATAATAGGAATACTGCCATATTCTGCTAAATCTTCTACTTCTTTTTGTGCAAATGTACGAATCATAATGCAATCTAAATAGCGTGATAACACTCTTGCGGTATCCTGCACAGGCTCACCACGTCCAATCTGCAAATCATTTGCAGATAAAAACAACGGATAACCGCCTAATTGATACATACCAGTTTCAAAAGAAACACGGGTTCTGGTAGACGCTTTTTGAAAAATCATACCAAGTGTTTTCCCCTGTAGCATAGGGTGTGGAATGTCATGTTTTGTCTGATATTTCAACTTATCAGCCAAATCAAGTATATCAAAAATTTCTTGTTGGCTCAAATCCAACATTTTTAATAAATGCTTCATAATAAGCAACTCCTATCATTTAATAAATATTATTTATTTTTCAAAGTGAAAAATATTACCAAACTTCAACCATTTTATGACTGATATAGCAAGTAGTACCATTATAAGAAATTTTATACCAATAGCCATCATAACTTAATACTTCAAACGAATCGCCTTCATATAATGTAAATAATATATTATTGTCAGTTTCTTTATTGGGAGAACTACGCACATTCGCACTTGCAACACTAACATATCCTTTAGTTGCATTTGGATTTTCTGGAGCTGCTGGACTTTCCCCATAAGTAATATAAGACTGTCCAACATAACCATGTAAATCATAACCATTGCCACTATCTGTACTAATATAATACCAACCGTCAACAGCTCCTAATACTGTTAAGGAATCACCATAATATAGCATATTTGCTTCACGTTTGGCACTACTTTTACTTGGCTGTGCATAGATATAAACAGATTCTGCAGAACACCATGCATTTCGTCCTGAATTTTCTGGAACATAATTAGAATAAGACGGTACAGGGTCGGCAACTTGAAAACCATCACTATCAGAAATAAGAACAATATTAATTTCATTACTAATTTGATTATTAACCAAAGCATTTCCAGAATCAGCATTAGTATGATTAACATCAGGAATATTTCCAGAATTCTCAATATTAGCAACTGGTTCTACTGGTATAGCATTCTCACTCTGTACAGGTTCATTTGAAATAGATTCTGGTTTTGTAAAAGAAATATTTTCAACTTTAACATAGCCTTGTGTACCACCATAAGAAATATTCGCCCAATCTCCGTTAATTGAAAACACACTAACTGGCTCACTATGAAACATTTTAGAAAGCACCTGAGAGTTATCGTCCATTTCAGCATATAAATCTGTTGCATCTTGATTAGCCGTCAATATAATATAACCTACAGAAACAGACTGAGAATTTTTATTTGCATTTTCTTGCGTAGGAGCTACTGTTTCTTCTGAACCATCTGGCACAACAGACATAGATGACATTGCACCACAGCCAGTATGAACGCTAGTTATGATTCCTATCAATCCCAATAATATAATATATTTTTTCATAACAAATTCCTCCTATGGTTTTATTATAACATATATTACAACCAATTGCAAGAAATAGTTTTTATATATTGCTATAAAAATAATATATTTTTCCGAATTTTATATTAGCCATTAATACACTTACAAAGAATAGCAAGCCCTTCTTCCAGCTCCTGCATGCTAATAGTTAAAGGCGGTAATAATCTGATTCTGTCTTTTGCTGTTAAAACAAGCAAGCCATTTTCCAGACAAGCTTTTAAAATATCTGGTGCTTTTTTAGATTTTAATTGAATCCCTACCATGAGACCCAGCCCAGAAACTTCTTGTACTTCATCTAAAGCAGATAATTTTTCACGTAAATATTTGCTTTTTTCCTGAATACTTTCTAATACGCCGTCTTGTTCCAGAATTTCTAATACTTTTACAGCTCCCGCACATACAACAGGATTTCCACCAAATGTTGAACCATGTGAACCAGCATTTAATACATCTGCACATTTCTGATTCGCAAGACAAACACCAATTGGCAAGCCACCGCCTAGACCTTTTGCAGTTGTTGTAATATCTGCTTTACAGTTATAATATTCTCCAGCAAATAATTTTCCAGTTCTGCCAACTCCAGTCTGTACTTCATCAGCAATCATTAAAATATCCTGTTCATCACAGATTTTACGGATTTCAGAAACAAATTCAGCATCAAGAGCCATAACACCGCCCTCGCCCTGAATATATTCTATCATAATCGCACAGACTGTATCATCTAAATTTGCATATAAATCTGCAATATCATTTGCTTTTACATATTTAAATCCTTCTACAAATGGGAAAAAATAATTATGAAATACATCTTGACCTGTTGCAGACAATGTTGCAAGTGTTCTGCCGTGAAAAGAATTTACTAATGTAATAATAGTATTTCTATTTTTTCCATATTTATCAAAGCTATATTTTCTGGCAAGTTTTATGGCACATTCATTAGCTTCAGCTCCACTATTGGCAAAAAATAATTTTTCATAGCCTGACATATTGCATAATTTTTCTGCAAGTTTTGCCTGTGGTTCATGATAAAATAAATTAGACGTATGCTGTAATTTTTTCACTTGTTCACAAACGGCATCTGCCCATAGATTATTACAATAGCCCATTGAAGTAACACCAATGCCACTGCTAAAATCAATATATTTTTTATGATTTTCATCATAACAAGTCGCACAATTACCCTTATCAATCACTATTTGATTTCGTCCGTAAGTCGGCATAGTATATGTATTTGTCTGTTCAATTACACTCATAAATGTTATCTCCTTTTATTTATATAATTATATCTCTAATTTAATCATACTCTACCCAAAGCACAGCATAAGCAATTAACGTTCCAATTCCAATCGTCAATAATATTAATTTTTTCCATTCAGATTTGCTATCCTGACAAATTTGAAATATATCAGGCTGTAATTTACTATAACAAATTCTAATATTATCGCCTTGTTTCCAGTCATACTGCCATTCAGGAAAAAACTGCCGACTGGTTGCAATCTGTTCCCCCTGCTCTGTCATATAACGCACAACAGGGGCAATTGTTTCTATTTCACTATGATTACGATAAATTTTTTGTGTCACCTGTGAAATAATTTCGCCCTCTATGATAACAGGTTGTTTGATATTTCTATGCTGTTTTGGCAAACAGGCAAGCAAAATACAAATTCCTGCAACCAAAATCGGCAATAATTTTAAAATTAAAACCATCAAAATTATATTATCTAAACTGCGTGCCAATGCCCTCATTGGACAAGATTTCAATCAAAATCGAATGTGGCACTCTGCCATCAATCACAGACGTTTTTTTCACACCACGGCGAACCGCTTCTACACAGCAATCAATTTTAGGAATCATACCGCCTGAAATAATACCACGCTTTTTCATAAAAGGCACTTCACTGACATTCACAGAAGAAATCAATGTACTAGCATCATTTTTATCACGCAATAGCCCTGCAATATCTGTTAATAAAATTAAATTTTCTGCTTTGAGTTCCGCAGCAATTCTGGCAGCAGCTGTATCAGCATTAATATTATAAGCCTGTCCTTTTTCGTCACATGCAACAGTAGCAATTACAGGAATCACGCCGTTATTTAAAGCATCTATAATAGGCTTTTTATTTACTTTTACAATTTTGCCAACATAGCCTAAATCTTCATCATTTTCGCCATAAGCTCTTTCAGCAAGCAGCATTTTTTCATCTAATCCACAAAGTCCAATTGCCTGACCGCCCATTTGTCCTAAAAGCGTCACTAATTCTTTATTGACTTTTCCAGCAAGAACCATTTTCACAACATCAATCGTTGCTTCATCTGTATAACGCAAGCCATTAATAAATTTACTCTCAATGCCCAATCTTTTCAGCATATCATTAATTTCAGGGCCTCCGCCATGAACTAATACAATTTTTACGCCAACCAATGCTAATAATATAATATCACTCATGACAGCCTGTTTTAAATTTTCATTTGTCATAGCATTACCACCATATTTAATTACAACGACTTTATCATGATATTTGCGAATATATGGCAACGCATCAATTAAAATTTTTGCTCTTACTGAATTAGAAATATTTTTAATTTCCTCCATGCTAACAGCTCCTTAACTTCTTAGCTTTTACTTAGCTTCTATAATCGCCATTAATTCTGACATAATCATATGTCAAATCACAGCCCCATGCAACAGCAGAGCCTGCACCTGTTCCGATAGTAATAGAAACTAAAATTTCTTCTTCAGACAAAATTTCTTTTGCCTGTTCTTCTGAAAATTTCACACCTGCACCATTTTTGCAAACAGCAATACAGCCCTTTGCAGAACTTAAATTTACAGCAACTTGCTGAATATCAAATTCTGCGTGAGCATAGCCAATTGCACATAAAATTCTTCCCCAATTGGCATCTTCTCCAAAAATAGCAGCTTTAAACAAACTTGACATAATCACAGATTTTGCAACAATTTCAGCAGTTTTGTCATCTGCCGCACCATCACAAAGACATTCAATTAATTTAGTCGCACCTTCACCATCTCTTGCCATCATACGGGCTAAATTCATTAATACAGCATATAATGCGTCTTTGAAAATTTCATATTCTGGACTAAAGGCTTGCATCAAATTATTTTCCGCTTCACCGTTGGCAAGAATACAAACCATATCGTTTGTAGACATATCGCCGTCTACACTAACACGATTTAACGTAACAGTAACAACTTCATGCAAAGCATTTTGTAACATTTCAGAAGAAATATTGCAATCTGTTGTTAAAAACGTCAGTGTTGTTGCCATATTAGGATGTATCATGCCACTGCCTTTGAGCATACCGCCAATTGTGCAAGTTTTGCCATTCAGCATAAATTTTACAGCGACTTCTTTTGGCTGTGTATCTGTTGTCATGATAGCATTCACAGCAGAAGCATTGCCTTTTGGATTTAAACCTTTTGCTAATTCTGGAATCGCTTTAATAATAGGCTCAATGGGCAAGGGCTGACCAATGACACCAGTAGAAGCGACGATAATATCTTCTGGCTGCAAACCTAAAGCATTTGCTGTTAATTCGCACATTTTTTCGGCTTTTTCGATTCCGTCAGCATTACAAGTATTTGCATTGACAGAATTCACAATCACAGCTTGTGCCATACCATCCTGTAAATTTTTTCTAGTTACAGTAATTGGTGCGCCTTGTACTTTATTTGTCGTATACATCGCACTTGCATTGCATTTTTTTTCAGCATAAATCATAGCCAAATCATTTTTATCAGGATTACTATCTGGTTTTAATCCGCAATGAATGCCATTTGCTAAAAAACCCTTTGCAGCACAGACACCGCCATTTACAAACTTAAAATTTTTAAAAATTTTTTTCTTCAACAATCATAACACCTCATTTTAGACCTGTTGTTTCGTCAATGCCCATCATGATATTTAAGCACTGCACAGCAGCTCCAGACGCCCCTTTTCCTAAATTATCCAATCTTGCACAAAGTAAAATCTGTTCGTCATTGCCAAACGTAAAAATTTCAAGTTTATTTTTTCCACTCAGTGTATTAGACGCTAAGAAAAATGCTTTCTGTTCTTCTGGTGGCATAATTTTATTTACCGTCACAAGCTTTGCCGTTTCGTAATGTTCCTGAAACATAGCATTTACTTGCTGAACAGAAATTTTTTTATCAAGCATTCTGGTCTGAATCGGCACAGAAACGACCATGCCACTATAATAATCACAAATAATAGGATTAAACATAGGCTTATATTTTAAACCAGAAAATAATTGCATTTCAGGCAAATGCTTATGCTCTTGTGTAAGTGCATATTGCCGAGGAGAATAAAATTCTTCTGGTTTATCAGCACTTTCATATACTGCAATTGCATTTTTCCCTGCACCGCTATAACCCGAAGTTGCATAAGCAAATACTGGGAAATCAGCTGGCAACAAGCCATTTTTCACCATTGGATATAATATAGAAATAAATCCGCTTGCATAGCACCCTGGAACAGCTGTTTTACAAGAATTTACTATTTTATTTCTAAATTCTGGTGACAATTCTGGGAATCCATAAGCCCAATCTGGATTTGTTCTATGAGCTGTGGAAGCATCAATAATTCTAGTATGATTTCCAGCAAGTGTTACAGCCTCTCTTGCAGCATCATCTGGCAGGCATAAAAACGTAAAATCAGCTTCTGCCATAATTTCTGCACGTTTTATAGGATTATGTCTGTCCTGGTCTGCAATTTTTAATAATAAAATATCTTCCCTTTGTTCTAAACGGCTAATAATTTTCAGACCAGTTGTCCCTGCCTGACCGTCTACATAAACTTTTACGGACATGTTATTTGTCCCCCTTTTTATTTTCTTTTTGCTTCGTTTCTTCCTGTTCTTGTTCGTCATCAGGTTCACGTGGGCATTTCCATAGGCTATAGGCACAGCAGGCAATTAAACAAAAAACAGCCCACCCAACAGAAACGCCAAAATGATTAATATACTGTCCTATTAAAAATTCTCCAACTATCCAAATTAGCACACTTAGAAACGTCAATGCAAAAATAAATAGAAATTGTCTTTTTTTCATTTTAAATAAATAATTAATAATTTGCGAAATTATCCCGAAGTTCTTGGAGCTGTATTTTTACAGATTCTGGTGATGGTGAACCATAAGAACAACGTTCTTTTACGCAGGTTTCTAAATGAATCGCCTGATAGACATCTTCTGTGAATAAATCCGTCATGCTCTGATAATCTTCTAATGGCAAAGTTTCCAAAGTCAGATTTTTTTCAATACATTTTGCAACAAGAGTACCTGTAATTTTATAGGCATCTCTGAACGGCATACCTTTTTTGACTAAATAATCTGCACAGTCAGTTGCATTAATAAAACCTTTTGCAGCAGCATTCCGCATATTATTTTTTAATACACGCATTGTTTTCAGCATAGGAATAAATGTTTTTAAACAAAGCTCTGTATTATCAATTGCATCAAAAATAGCTTCTTTATCTTCCTGCATGTCTTTGTTATATGCTAAAGGCAAGCCTTTCATCATAGATAACAATGTAATTAAATCACCATTCACACGACCAGTTTTGCCACGAATTAATTCTGTGACATCAGGATTTTTTTTCTGTGGCATAATGGAAGAACCCGTTGCATAAGCATCATCTAATTCAATAAATTTAAATTCCCAAGAACACCATAAAATAATTTCTTCTGAAAATCTTGACAAATGCGTCATTAAAATGGACAATGCACAGCAAATTTCAATGCAAAAATCTCTATCAGAAACGCCATCTAAGCTATTTGCAACAGGCTGACGGAAATTTAATAATTCAGCTGTCATGTGTCTATCAATTGGATATGTTGTCCCTGCCAAAGCACCACTTCCAAGTGGACATTCATTCATACGGTCAACCGCATCAATCATGCGTTCATAGTCACGTTTTAACATTTGTGCATAGGCTAGCAAGTGATGTGCAAATGTAATCGGCTGTGCTCTTTGTAAATGCGTATAACCAGGCATAATTGTTTCTGTATGCTGTTCTGCAATATCACAGATAGTATTTGCAAGTTCTAAAATTAATTTTTTTATAACTTGCATTTCATCACGCAGATATAATCTGATATCTAATGCAACTTGGTCATTTCTGGAGCGTGCTGTATGCAGACGCTTTCCTGTTGCACCAAGTCTTTTCGTTAATTCTGCTTCTATAAACATGTGAATATCTTCTGCATTCGGGTCAAATTCCAATACGCCATTTTGGATATCATTCAGAATTTCTTGCAGACCCTTGACAATCATTTCACTTTCAGATAGTGCAATAATACCACATTTGCCTAACATTGTCGCATGTGCAATACTGCCCTGAATGTCTTGTTCATACATTCTGGCATCAAATGCAATCGAAGAATTAAATGCATTCACAGTTTCATCTATTTCCTTTGAAAATCTTCCTGCCCAAAGTGCCATAATCTTCCTCCGCTGATAAAATGCAAATGCCGGAGATTTTAAAAAATCTCCGTGCGTTTGCAAAAATTTTATAATTATTTTCCGTTCTTTTCAGCACGTTTTTTATCAAGCTGTGCTTTTACTTTAATTGGCAGACCAAATAAATTAATAAATCCTGCACTGTCTCTTTGGTCATATACTTCATCAGCATCAAAAGTTGCAACTTCTTCATCATAAAGTGTATAAGGAGAAGTCACACCAGCATTAATAATATTGCCCTTGTAAAGTTTTAATCTTACATCGCCAGTCACAGTTTTCTGTGTTTCTGTTACAAAAGCACTCATTGCTTCACGCAAAGGTGTAAACCATTGACCATTATAAACAATATCTGCAAATTTAATGCCCAGATACTGCTTAATTCTAGCAGTTTCTTTATCAATTGTGATAGTTTCCAGAACTTCATGTGCATGATATAAAATTGCACCGCCAGGTGTTTCATAAACGCCTCTGGACTTCATGCCAACTAAACGATTTTCTACTAAATCTGCAAGACCAATACCATTTTCTCCGCCTAATTTGTTCAAAGTCGTCACAATTTCAGTACCGTTCATTTCTTTGCCGTCAATGGCTGTTGGCACGCCCTTTTCAAAATGAACTGTCACATAAGTTGGCTTGTCTGGTGCCTGAATTGGAGAAACACCCATTTCTAAGAAGCCTTCTTTTTCATACTGTGGCTCATTTGCAGGGTCTTCCAGGTCAAGCCCTTCATGAGATAAATGCCAGATATTCTTGTCTTTAGAATAATTTGTTTCTCTGTTAATCTTAAGAGGAATATTATGTGCCTCTGCATAATCAATTTCTTCATCACGAGATTTCAAATCCCAAATTCTCCATGGTGCGATAATTTCCATATCTGGTGCAAAAGCCTTAATTGCAAGCTCAAAACGAACTTGGTCATTGCCTTTGCCAGTACATCCATGACAAATTGCATCTGCACCCTCTTGAATCGCAATTTCAGCGATTCTCTTAGCAATAATTGGACGTGCAAAAGATGTTCCAAGCATGTAGCGATTTTCATAAATTGCACCTGCTTGTACGGTTGGGAATACATAATCCGTAATAAATTCTTCTGTCAGGTCTTCAATATAAAGCTTAGATGCACCTGTTTTGATAGCCTTTTCTTCCAGACCATCTAATTCTGTACCCTGACCAACATTACCAGAAACAGCAACAACTTCACAGTTGTTATAATTTTCTTTCAGCCATGGAATAATAATAGACGTATCCAGTCCACCAGAATAAGCCAATACAACTTTTTTAATTTCTTTGCTCATGAAAAAAACCTCCTAGCAAAATGTTTTTTTTTAATTATACATCATCTATTAGACAATGTCAAGAACTTTTTGAATAAATATGCAAATTTTTTTCAAATTCATGAATAATATGCATAACATTCTGCATATCATGCATAATATGCATATTTTTAAATCCAAAAAAATTTTTTTCAAATTATTTAAACTTTTCGACAAAATTCAACATAAAACTAAAAATTATTTTTTCGTTTTCCAAGAAAACTGTAAATAAACCGCTTGATTTTTTATAAAATTTATGTTAATATTTTATTTGTAGAGCGAAGGAGGAAAAGATTTTACTATTATGAATGAAAAGATAAAAGTCCTGATTGGGGACGATACTGTTGATTATGGAATTACCACTGCCAGTGCATTGCGTAGTTATGGCTTATATGCTGTCACTCGTCGTAAAGATGGTCATGTGTTATTAAATACAATCCGAGATGAAAGACCACAGGTAGTTGTAACAGACTGTGTGATGCCACACATGGACGCAATTGAATTAATAAAGCGTGTCAAAGCAGAATTGGATTATTTTCCAGCATTTATTATTACTTCTGTTTATGACAATCCATTTGTGGAACATCAAATTATGGAATTGGGAGCTGCTTATTTCATGCTCAAGCCGTTTGAAATTTCATCTCTTGCGGAACGTATTCTTGCATTAACTGCACCACATACGACCACTAAGAGAGAACAAGATTTAGAATTAACTATCACAGATGTGATTCATCAGCTTGGTGTTCCTGCACATATCAAAGGCTATCACTATCTGAGAACAGCAATTCTAGCTTCTGTAGAAAATCCAGAATTACTTGACAGCGTGACAAAGCTGTTATATCCAACTGTTGCTCAAAAATTCGGCACAACTTCTTCCCGTGTAGAAAGAGCTATTCGCCATGCAATTGAAATCGCTTGGGACAGAGGCGATTTAGATGTTTTGAATGCATTTTTTGGTTATACTGTGAATACATGCAAAGGTAAACCCACAAATTCAGAGTTTATTGCATTAATTACAGATAAACTTCGTTTACAAAGAAAATCTGGTAGTATTGCAATGCAAACTAATACAAGAACATTAATTTCCAAAGCAAAATAATTTTAATGACTATTTTGCAGAATTAATTTATTGTATGTGCTACTTTGTCTAAAAGTTCATCATATTTTGATGGATTTAATTTACGGGCATCGTTGACAAGATAGTCCGTACTGCGGTAAGCGTGATAAATAAATGGCGGATTATAACTAATATTTACATAATCCCCATCTACTTCCAGAATCATTTCCAAATTTTCCGGCAAAATTGCTCCATATTTTTTCTTTGTATGCAAAATATATGCATTAATTTCTTCTTGTGGTAACATACCACCTTTTACAATTACTTTAAACATTGATAGCACTCCTCTCTGATTTTTATAAATTTGTATTATTATAACATATTCTAACAAAAATTGCAAGTGTTTTTCTGTATTTTTGCAAATTGTTTTTCTGATAGAAATTATGCTATACTGTATTATATACATTATATGCAAGGAGCAGTGTTATGATTACAGTTACAAATGTCAGCCTTTCTTTTGGAAGCTCTGTATTATTCAAGAACGTGAACCTCAAGTTTACAGGTGGAAATTGCTATGGCGTAATTGGCGCAAATGGTGCAGGCAAATCTACTTTTTTAAAAATTCTGTGTGGCGATTTAGAACCTACAAGCGGAGAAGTCACCGTTGACAAGGGACTACGATTGAGTATTCTAAAACAAGACCATTTCGCATATGATCAGTATACAGTACTGGATACTATCTTAATGGGTAATGCCAGACTTTATGAAATTATGCAACAAAAAGATGCACTTTATGCCAAAGAGGATTTTTCCGAACAAGATGGCATTTTAGCTTCTGAACTTGAAGGAGAATTTGCGGAGCTGAACGGCTGGGAAGCAGAATCTGATGCCTCAAAATTATTACAAGGCTTAGGGCTTCCCGAAGATTTATTGTATGCAGAAATGCATGCCCTTTCTGGTAACGAAAAAGTAAAAATATTACTCGCACAGGCTTTATTTGGCAATCCTGATATTATTTTGCTGGATGAGCCTACCAATCATCTGGATATTGACGCTATCCGTTGGCTAGAAGAATTCTTAGCCGAATATTTTGGTACTGTTATTGTTGTTTCACATGACAGACATTTTTTAAATAACGTGTGTACGCATATCGTAGATATTGATTATACAAAAATCAAAATGTATGTAGGCAATTATGCATTCTGGTATGAATCTAGCCAGATGATGCAACGCCTGCAAAAACAACAGAATAAAAAAGCAGAAGAAAAAATTAAAGAATTAAAATCTTTTATAGAACGTTTCTCAGCAAATAAATCAAAATCTGGACAGGCTACGGCAAGAAGAAAGCTATTAGAAAAGCTGACTGTAGAAGAAATGCCTGCCTCCAGTCGTCGTTATCCTTATATTGGGTTTGACGCTGACCGTGAAATCGGCAAAGATGTTTTGCAAGTAAATAATCTCAGCAAAACCGTTGATGGTGTTGCATTATTAAACCATATTTCTTTCACCGTAAGTAGAACTGATAAAATTGCTTTTGTTGGTGAGAGTGAACAGGCGATTACGATGCTTATGAAAATCCTCATGGAAGAAGAACAACCTGACGAAGGTAGTTTTAAATGGGGCGTTTCCACGTCTGTTTCTTATTTTCCTGTTGACCATTCTGGATATTTCGATAATTGTCCTTTAAACTTAATTGAGTGGATGCAACAATTTGCGGTAAAAGACCAGACTGAGACCTATTTGCGAGGGTTTCTAGGCAGGATGTTATTTTCTGGTGACGACGTTTACAAGTCTGTCCAAGTGCTGTCTGGTGGCGAAAAAGTACGTTGTATGTTTTCACGTATGATGCTATTCGGCTCAAATGTATTATTACTGGACAGACCAACCAATCATTTAGATTTGGAAAGTATCACAGCAGTTAATAATGGCTTATCTGCATTTAAAGGCGTTGTACTATTTTCATCTCATGACCATGAGATGTTGCAGACAGTAGCCAATCGTGTGATTGAAATTACACCAGAGGGCTGTATTGACAGAGCAGGTACTTATGACGAATATCTGGATTGGAAAAAAACTAGATAATTATCACGAATTTTAATTTAATTTATTTTCCCTCTTTTGGACTAGTTACCCAAAAGAGGATTTTTTTCCTAATCCTTTCTTATTATACCATACAACTTTTAAAAAATCAAGCATTAATTTTAACGATTTGAGAATTTTTCATACTATTTGTTAAAAACAATTGAAAAAATCATACAAATCATGTTATAATACTCCAGAGGTGATAAAATGTTTGGTGAACAACTAAAAAAATTACGCCTTCAAAAAGGCTTAACACAACAACAATTAGGGGATTATTTGCATGTAACAAATGGCACTGTTGCTATGTGGGAGCATAATCGCCGTGAACCAGATGCAAAAAGATTACAAGAATTAGCAGATTTCTTTGATGTGACTGTTGATTACTTATTAGGCAGAGAATCTATCACTAATACACAGGAACAAACAATTAAAAATACAATTCAAACATTAGAACAATTAACTCAGCAATTAAAAAATATATTCCCACAAGATTGACAAACTAAAAAAAATGTGGTAAACTTAATAGTAATAATTATACAAAAAAATGAGGTGGTTTGACATGAACCTACAAGTATATGACGAAAATTTTATTATGTCGCCTAAAATTGACTTTGCTTTTAAAGAAATTATGGCAAATCCAAAAGCTTTAAAAGGCTTTTTAAGTGCTGTGTTAAACATTCCGCCAGAAAGTATTAAAAACACTACATTAAAAAATACAAATCTCAGAAAAACACATGAACATGAAAAACAAGGCATTCTTGACGTTCGACTTGTAATGAACAATGATAAGGAAATTGATATTGAAATTCAATTATCCTATATGGCGGCATGGGCAGACAGAAGTGTTTTCTATGTTGCAAAAATGATGACAGAACAGGCTGAAATTAACAAAAAATATAGTAATTTCAAAAAATGCATTGGTATTAATATTTTGGATTTTAATTATATTAATCAAACAGAAAATTTTCATACTGTCTGGCATATTCGGGAAGATAACGAAAATATTAAATATACGGATATTCTTGAATGGCATGTTGTCGAACTACCAAAAATTCCATCAATTACTGACGGAACTGACCTTTACAAATGGGTACAATTCATAAAAGCCGAAAAAAAGGAGGAATTTGAGATGATTGCACAGGGAAATGAATATCTTGAATCTGCTTTAGATACGCTCAATATTATCAGTCAGGACGAACAAAAACGACTGGAATATACCGCTAGACAAAAAGCTTTGTATGATTATAATACCCTTATGGAAGAAAACTACGAAAAAGGTCTTGCATTGGGACTTGCACAAGGTAGAACTGAAGGGAAAGCTGAGGGGAAAGCCGAAAAAGAATTTGAATTAATCAAAAAATGGAAAGCCAAAGGTATGACAGACGAACAAATCAAAAAACTTCTGAATTAAAAATTATATTCTCTTAAAAATAAAAAAAGTCGGAACAGCTCCGACTTTTTTTATTAATTTGATTTTGAAATACCTTTTTCGTTATAATATAATCCAAACACAATGCCACAGATTCCGCCTAAAATGTGCGTCAATTGTGAAACATTATCCATAGTTGTCACACCTGCAACAATTTCCTTGCCAATATAAATTATAACAACTATCATTAATGTTAATGGAATTTTTCCAGATTTAACTGACGTGCAAGAGCATAATATTATCATCATAAAAGCAATTCCACTTGCACCCAATAATCCAGAAGTTGTCACAAGAATATTCACAATGCCCCCAATTAAAGCTGTGATTACCATCATGATAATAAGCCGTTTACTTCCATATTTTTCTTCTAACATAGGTCCAATTAAAGTAATCAAGAAAAAATTATTCATGTAATGTGAAATATCTGCATGCCCAAATACATAAGTTACTAATCTAATATACATCATAATATCTTTTGGGCTTGTTCTGTAACAAGTAAAAATACTCATTGTAGATGTTTTACTTGTTGCATAGCCAAATAGTAATACAATAAATGAAATTACTGTGTACCATATTATCACAGGGGAATTGACTTCAATTTTAGGTAATTTTTTTGGTAGTTCTGGTAGTTTCATGTGAGATTAAATTTTAGAATAGCCGAAACTATTTACAATCGCATCTACTTTTGCACCTTTTTTGCATAATTCGCATTCTGACGGGATTGCTGTTTTATACTCTGGCAAATCACTCAAATGAAATACACTGTCAATTTCTATGCCATGATAGTCTTTAATGGCACTGAAAATAGAAGCAATGCCTACTAATGAACCACTGTAATATTGCAAGCAGTCTACAGAACGTGTAATTGATTTCCCTGTAGAAACAGAAGACATCAAAAGCAGAATATTTTTATTATAAATATATTTCTGCAAATTATCACGGAAAATCATTTGATTATTCATGTTTGTTTCTGGTGTAATTACAGCAATATCCTGACCGCCGTTCATACTTCTGCCATTGTCTGCTAATTCATGTGCCAGAAATGCCCCGATAACTTGTGTACCCTCAAAACAAAGAATTGTATCAATTTTCTTAGAATGTGCATAAGCTTTTGCCAATTCATGTGCTGCTTCTTTTGCGGCACGGTATTGTGTTTTGATAGTCGTCATGTCAACAAAATAATTAACATGCGAATGATTCGTTGCGAAATGACCAGGAATTAATCCTAAACGAACATTTTTATTATTTTTCGCTGTAATATCAATTTGTCTTGTTTCCATTTTCTTCCTCCTGTAACTATAAAATAAAAATTTACCTTGTGAAACACAGGTGATATATTTATTATAACAAATTGTCTTTTCTTTGTCAATCATTTTTTAATTTTTAAATAAAAAAAATGACTCTGAAATCTTTCAAAGTCATTTTTAAAAAAATTTTTAATTAAAAATTTTCCTAACGGTTAGAATCAGTATTTTCTGTATTCTCTACATCATCCATAATATCTCTATCTTCACCAGTAATATCATCTACTACATCTTTTCCAGCATCAGCAACATCATCTACAACATCTCTACCACCGTCAATAACATCATCTACCACATCACCAGCATCATCTATGATATTATTATTATTATTATTATTATGATTTTCTCGTATTGGTTCCGTGGCACGAACTGTTTCAGAAATATTATTTTCGTCTGTTACTCGAATTGCTCTATCTGTATTATCATTATTTTTTCTATTTGTACCGCAAGCAGTTAATAATAAAGTCATACTAATTGCTGGAAGTATTACATATTTTTGTTTCATGTGATTTACTCCTTTCTTGCATGTGTAGAATTATAAAATTTATAATTCTGTACTCTAGTATGACCAATCACGCAAGAATTATGCTTTATACAAAAATTTACTAATTCCAAGCAACTTCAATTGGATTTTCTGCACCTGTATAATTAATGATAATTTTTTCTTCATCATAACTAATTAAAAAATCTTCGCCGATAAAATTATTATTTTCATCTATTTCGTATTTTTCTGTGAATGTAGTTTCATCACCAGTATATGTAAAACTTCCTAATAATTTAAAATTCCCATCCCAGGCAACGCCCCAATTGTCTATTTTATATTTATAAATTGCAATTTCTTTGTTATCAGCAAATTCATAAATATTCACTGCAATTGCTTTACAATCTTTTGATTCGAGATACGTTTCTGGCAAGTCATAATAATATCTTGTCCCGTCAAAGCTATTACGAGAATATAATACAACATTTGTTTCATCCACTATGCAATCTTTGTCTACTTTATCAATAATGACTTGATTTAAATAACAGCCAATAATACAGCCACCACTGCCATAATTTTTAAAATCAATATTGATATGCTTAGAATCATCTTGCATAACAGTTTCTGTTACACGCCAAGTATTGTCATCACCACAATCCATGTTACTCATATGTAAATATAAACTTTTTGATTCAAAAAAATCATCAGAATATACTTCCTGATATTCTGCAAGATATTCTTCATCAAGGATATTTGCAAGAAAATCTGTTAATTCTTCTTGTGTTGTAATTAAAATATTTTCTTCTCTACCATAATCAATATAACCATCTTTTATATGCCATGAAATTTCATCTGTTTTGGATTCAAAAGCAATCGGTTTATTAATATCTTTCGCATCAGAACATTTGCTATTCCAGATAACTTCATTGTCATGATATTGATTTTTTGGAATTGCAACTTGACCAATAGCAATTTTTTGACCCGAATAAGTATTTACAGGCATTCTTTGATATAAAACTTCTAATTGATTTTCTGCATTATAGGCACAGCCTACAATTTCAAGTGTAAATTTTGTGTCAGATTCCAACGGTTCTAAATCTAATAATAAAATATTATCTTCAAAAAATTTGTCATCATAAGTAGTTTCAAGAGAACGAATTACACCCTCTTGAAATAATGGTGTCACAATTTCGTTCAGCTCCTGCACGGATTTGATAACATAAGATTCATTACTTGTTGCAACTTTCCAAGCAGAATAATTCACGGCTCTTGTTGTATCAATTCTAGTTTCTGCTTGCAATTGACTAGTATTTTTGCTAGAATCAGAAATTAATTCTTTTTTCAGTAACACAAAATCATAAATATTTACTAAATTATCATGATTTCTGTCAAGCTTTATAAACTGTTCCTCTGTGATAGTTTGCTTGCCGTGTAGATATTTTTGTAATATAACAGCATCTGTTACACCAATTGCATTATCTTGTACTTCTTCGGCATGTGTTGATACAGGCATACATAAACTAGCTATTAATAAGCAACTAGCAATTGCAACGATTTTATTTTTATAATTTTTCATCAAAATTACTCCTCCTCTTTCATTAATAATATAATTATATGATAACATTTTTTTTCTTATGTCAAGTACGTTTTGCGAATTTCAGCCATATGCACATAACAAATTATTTTTATCAGGCAATACTTAGCAAAATTTAATCAAAATATTTCAATCTAGCATAATTTCAATTGGATTTTCTGCACCTGTATAATTAATCACAATGCTATTATCATGAAAATCAATTGAAAAATCTTCGCCAATATAATTACCATTTTCATCAGTTTGTGTTGCATAACCTTGCTTAAATATATTTTCTTCGCCAGTATATACAAAACTTTCTAATAATTCATGATATTCATATTCAACGTTTACACCGGGAAATGCTTTATAAATTGCAATTTCTTTTTCATCACCAAATTGATAAATATTAATTCCAATTGTTGTAAAATTTTTTGATTCCCAAAATGTTCTAGGTGCATTATAGTAATATACTTCACCATCAAAAGAATTATCAATAGGTATACTAATATTTGTTTCTTCTATGGCACAAGATTTTTCAACTTTATCAATAATTACTTGATTCAAATACAAGAAGAGTTCACAGCCATATCCTTCATCCTCTTTACAATCAATGCTAATATGCTTCTGATTATCTTCTGCAATTTGTTCTGTCACTCGCCAAACTTCAAAATTACTATCTATTCTACCATCAATTTTTAAATATACGCTTTTTGTTTCAAAAAATTCATCAGAATATAATGCCTGATATTCCGCAAGTCTTTCTTCTTTTAAATATTTTCCAAGAAATTCTGTAAGTTCATCATATGTTGTAATGAATGCACTTCCTTCAAAATCAGCAGTACTAAGCAAATCATCAGGAAGCTCATCTGTCTTATATGCAAAATCAATTGGCTTGCCAATTGTCTTTGCATTAGCATATTTCTGATTCCAGACAACTTCATTGTCATGATATTGATTTTTTGGAATTGCAACTTGACCAATAGCAATTTTTTGACCTGAATGAACATTTACAGGCATTTTTTCATATAAAACTTCTAATTGATTTTTTGAATTATAAGCACAGCCTGCAATTGCAAGTGTAAATTTTGTATTATATTCTAATGGCTCTAAATCTAATAGTAAAACATTATTTTCAAAAAATACTTCATCATAGATTTGATTCAGTCCACGAATGACACCAGCATGAAACATAGGGTTAATGATTTCGTTCAGCTCTTGCACGGATTTGATAACATAAGATTCATTACTGGTGGCTGATTCCCAAGCAGAATTATTCACTGCACTAGTCATATCAATTTTAGTTTTTGCTTGTAATTGGCTAGTATTTTCACCAGAACCAGAAATCAATTCTTTTTTCAGTAACACAAAATCATAAATATTGACTAAATTATCATGATTTCTGTCAAGCTTCGTGAATTGTTCCTGTGTGATAGTTTGCTTACCGTGTAAGTATTTATATAACAATACAACATCTGTCACTTGTGGAGCAGAAATAATATCATAGCTTACTACATCTATATAATTGCCATAATCAGTAAGAGTCAAAATTTTCAAGTCTGAATAATCAGCTTTTGCTGTATAATAAAAATTTATTTTATGATTCTCATCAGGGTAGTTTACTTTAAAATCATCTATTACATGATAATTTTTATCTTGAACTTGAATATAAACTTTCAAATTACTTATGCCTTTAAATTCCAAATGTAAAGTTTCACCAGTTTTTAAATTAATTTCTGTATCTGTTAATCTATACTCTGAATAAGGAGGGAAATCGACATCGCCTAATGCATATTCTGGAATTTCATCACAATCGTCTATTTCTTCTGCATGGGCTGAAATTCCAGTTGCCATGCTTGTCGTCAGTAACAATCCCATGACAGCGATTGCTAATTTTTGATAATGTTTCATTAAAATTACTCCTCTTCTAAATAATTAATAATATAATTATATAATAACATTTTTTTCATGTCAAGTGTATATCCCAATTTTCCGCTATATGTACATAACAAACTATTTTTGCCAAGAAATATTCAGTAAAATTATATATTTTATCAAATTTTAATCAACAGCAATTTCAATTGGATTTTCTGCACCTGTATAATTAATCACAATGCTATTATCATGAAAATCAATTGAAAAATCTTTGCCGATATAATTACCATTTTCATCAGTTTCTGTTGCATAACCTGACTTAAATACATTTTCTTCACCAGTATAGATAAAACTTCCTAATAATTCATGACGACCATAGGGAACAAATCCTGCAGAAAATACTTTATAAATTGCAATTTCTTTTTCATCACCAAATTGATAAATATTGACTGCAATTGTCACGAATCGGTTTGATTCCCAAAATGTTCTGGGGATGTCATAATAATATACATCACCATCAAAAGAAACATCAGAAGAGAAAATAATATTTGTTTCATCAATTCCAGAAATATTATCTACTTTATCCATGATGACTTGATTTAAATAATAGTCTGCAATATCTCCATATCCCCAACTTGTTTTGGAATAAATAATAATTTGCCTAGAATCATCTTGCATAGTAGTTTCTGTTACACGCCAAACGGAATATTCATCACCTAAAACTCTTCCATCTATTTCTAAATATACATTTTTTGTTTCAAAAAATTCTGCTGGATATAATTCTTGATAAGTTGCAACTGTTTCGTCGTCAAAACGTTCTGCAAGAAATTCTATTAATTCTTCTTGCGTTGTAATGAGTATCTTTTCATCTAGTGTAAAGTTAAGTTCTGTTGATGAAATAATATCTGATTTAAATTCATAAGCAATTGGTTCTTCCATTGTCTTTGCATTCACATACCCTGATTTGATACGCCAAATTACATCATTGTCATGATATTGGTCTTTTGGGATTGCAACTTGCCCAATGATAAGTTGTTTATCTGTGGTAAGAACAACATCATTTAAAACGATTTCTTTTTCATACTGAATTTCTAGCTGATTTTTAGAATTATATTCACAACCAGTAATTTTAAATATAGTTTGAGATTCGGGCGGTTCTAAATCCAATAGCAAAACATTATTTTCAAAAAATGTTTCGTCATAAATTTGATTGAATTCACGAACCACACCAGCATGAAACATTGGACTAATAATTTCGTTCAGCTCCTCAACGGATTGAATCACATAAGATTCATCACTGGTTGCAGATTCCCAAGCAGAACAATTAACGGCTGTTGTTGTATCAATTCTAGTTTTTTCTTGCCATTGATTAGTATTTCCACCAGAAATCAATTCTTTTTTCAACAACACAAAATCATAAATATTGACTAAATTATCATGATTTCTGTCAAGCTTTTTGAATTGCTCTTGTGTGATAGACTGCTTGCCATGCAGGTATTTTTGCAATATAACAGCATCTGTTACACCAATTGCATTATCTTGTATTTCTTCTGCGTGTGCTGGTACAGGCATACATAAACTAGCCGTCAATAAGCAACTAGCAAGTAAAATAACTTTGCGTTTAGAATTTTTCATAAAAATTCCTCCTTATCTTGTTTTCTGCTTATTAGACGGCTCATATCTAAAAATATCTTATTATTTTTTAAAAATTTGTAAATTTTGCACAAATAGTAATTTTTATCTACTATAAAATTATGTAATATTACCGACCATATTTTTTTTCAAATTCCTTTGTGACAAATTCGTCAGAATCAGCACTGGCTTTAAATTTTACTATAATGCTATTTTTATCTTCATCATAAATAATACTATAATTTTCGCCCTCGCAATCATTACACGGATTCTCGACATCACCTGTAAACGGTTTGTAATCTAAATCCACATCGATAGAATCAATCAATTCATAACCCATATGGTCAAAGCTATAATCCCAATAAAATTCAATTACATTTTTGTCTTTGAAACGATACTGATTGACAGTAATTGTACGATATATTTCTGGAATATAATATTGTAACATTTCGCCGTCAAACGTTTCATTAGACATGTAATAATCCACAACAGCATGAAATTCATCACAGAAAACATGTACTAAATTTTCCACATCAGATTTATTGAATATTAATTGTCCAAGCCCAATTGTACCGCCTATCCAATCTGAGTGTAGCTGTGGTACTTTAACATTAAATATAATCATATTTCCTTGTTTTCGGACATTCCAAACGGTATCTTCTGCACCAGTTTCTTCATAGCAAACAGGGCGTAAATATACAGCCTTTGTTTCAAAAAATTCTGCTGGATATTTTTCTAGTGCAGTTTCTTTCTGAAAATCGTTTAGAGTATCAACATATTCTAAAAGTTCGTCATAACTGCAAATCAATCTAGGTAGTCGCTTTCTGTTTTCAAATGAGTCAAGCCCCTCTATGTAATCAAATTCATATTCATAATGAATAGGTTGTGTATTTTCTATGCCCCAAACAACACTATCATAATTAGAATATTCTGTTTTCGGCACAGCAACTTGTGAAATAATTACTTGTTTCGGGCTAACATAATCATCATAATCAGTTGTTTCATAATTAATATATAATTTATGATTTTGACAAGTTACACTTATACTATCCACCGTGAACCAATCTTCTTCTTGTGCAAATAAATTCATATGCAGGACATTATTTTTGAAAAATTCCTCATCATATGTTTTTTCAAGAGAACGAACCACTGCTGGCTTAAGTAATTCTGTAATTGTTTCATCAAAATTCTGGAATGTTTCAAACGTATAGGCTGTATCACTCATAGCAGAATCCCAACCAGCAACCGTTACAGAAGCTGTTTTATCTATTGCTGTTACAGCATGTATTTCTTGTGGAAGTTCTGCAATTTCAGATTGAATTAATTGCTGTTTGAGAATGACAAAATCATAAATATTTACTAAATTATCATGATTTCTGTCAAGCTTTGTGAATTGTTCCTCTGTGATAGTTTGCTTGCCGTGCAAATATTTTTTTAATATCACAACATCTGTTACACCAATCGCATTATCTTGTATTTCTTGTGCATGTGCTGAAACAGGCATACATAAAATAGCCGTCAATAAGCAACTAGCAAGTAAAATAACTTTGCGTTCAGAATTTTTCATCAAAATTCCTCCTTGTTTCGTTTTCTGCTTATTAGACGGCTAACATCTAAAAATATCTTATTATTTTTTTAGAAAATTTTTATTTTCCAAAAATTTGTGAATTTTGCATAAATAATATTTTTATCTACTATAAAAATTATATATTATTATCAATACCACCAAGCATTAACTGGGGCTTCAAATTCTTTTGTGACAAATTCATCAGAATCAGCACTTGTTTTAAATTTTACTGTAAGGCTATTTTTATCTGGATTATAAATAATACTATAATTTTCGCCCTCGTAATTGTTTTCCCACTTTTTTATATCATCTTCTATTATCTCTACATTGTCTACAAACGGTTGATAAATTAAATCTACGTCTACAGAATCAATAAATTGATAGCCACTTCCGCCAGAACCGCTGTAATACCAATAAAATTCAATCGCATTTCCGTCTTTGAAACGGTACTGATTGACAGCAAGCGAAGTATGCATGTCTGGAATGTAATATTTTATCATTTCTCCGTCAAATGTTTCATTAGACGCATAATAATGCATAACAGCACCACACTCACGACAGGAAACAACTGCATTTTCTGCGTCAGCTTTATCTAATATCAACTGTCCCAGTCCGATTGTGCCTGTCAAATTATCTGTTGGCGGACGTGATACTTTAATATCAGCCGTAATGGTATCTCCTTGTTTTCTGACATTCCAAGCCGTTTCTTCTGCACCAGATTCCACATAATAAACAGGACGGAAATAAACTGCCTTTGTTTCAAAAAATTCTGCTGGATATTTTTCAAGTGCAGTTTCTTTCTGGGAATAGCCTAGTGTATCTGCATATTCTAAGAGTTCTTCATAACTACAAATTAGTTTCGGCTCTATTGGTTCTTCAGCACCATCACCATAATAACGCCCTGCACTGTCAAAATCATATTCATAATTAACAGGCTGTGTATTTTCCATGCCCCAAACAACACCGTCATAATTAGGACATTCTGCTTTTGGCACAGCAACTTGTGAAATTAATACTCTCTTTTCACCAATACCTTCATTTAAATAAGATTTTTCATAGTCAATATATAATTTATTATTTTTATAAGTGACATCTGCAATATGCATTGTAAAATCATCATCTGGATTTTGCGCCCAAAGATTCATACAAAGCAAATTCTGCTCAAAAAATTCTTCATCATATGTTTTTTCTAAAGAGCGAACTACTGCTGGTTTAAATAATTCTGTAATCACTTCATCAAACTGCCCGAATGACTCAAATGTATAACTAGTATCACTCATAGCAGAATCCCAGCCCTCAATTGTTGCAGACGCTATATCATTGATATCTGTTACTGCATTTATTTTATTTACTTTCTGCTGAATTTCTGTTCCTCCTGCTCTAATTAACTGTTGTTTCAGAATCACAAAATCATAAATATTGACAGTATCATCATAATTTCTGTCAAGTTTTGTAAAATCTTCTTTTGTGATATTGTGCTTGCCGTGTAAATATTTTGTCAGCACAACAGCATCTACTACTTGTGGTTCAGATGATACATTGTAGGAAACTAACTCTGCATCATTGTCAGAAAATATCATAGTATAAATTTTCACGGAATCAACTGGCTCTGACACTGTATAATTGACTTTTACCTTGTTATCGTTGTCAGAGTATTCATAAAAGCTACCTCCGTCAAGCTGGTTAGACTCTTCGTCCATAATATCAATGTTCATATGGTACACGCCATCGCCTGCAAATTCCAGATGCAAAATATCTCCTTCTTGTAAATTCACATCTGTTAATTCATACATGTGCCACAATGGATCAATGCAAATTTCTGCTTGTGTTGGCACTGGTTCTTCCGCATGGGCTGAAATTACAGTTCCCATGCTTGCCGTAAGTAACAATCCCATTACGGCAATTGCTAATTTTTGATAATTTTTCATAAAATTACCTCCCTTATTAATTTGCTTTTAAAAGCTATTTACTAATAAAACAAAAAACTTTCAAAAATATTGGATAAAATTTAAAAAAATTTTTGTTTTTTAAAAACTTTATGAAATTTGCACAAAATTAGTGAATTAATATTATAGGAATAAATAATTTTTCATAAAATTATATCTTGTATCAATTTGCTTTTAAAAGCTATTTACTAATAAAACAAAAAACTTTCAAAAATATTGGATAAAATTTAAAAAAATTTTTATTTTTTAAAAACTTTGTGAAATTTAAACAAAATTAATGATTTAATACTGTGCGAATGAATGATTTTTCACAAAACACTTGCATTTTATTTTTAAATATGCTATAATAATACCTGTCAAATTTGAAATGATAATAAAAAGGGGATTTTTTTATGGGCGTAACTGCAAAGGAAGAATTTATTCAGATTTATCAAGATAAAATTAAGCGACAAGGTTCACAGAAATTATTAGATTATCTGACAAGTGATGCAAGCGATTTTTTCACAGCTCCATCAAGTACAAGATTTCATGGTTCTTATGAAGGCGGATTAGTTCAGCATAGCCTAAATGTATATCACTGTTTGGTAGATTATTTGGCAAGACCTCGCACAAAAGAGCTTTACGGCATGGATTATTCAGAAGAAAGTGTTGCATTAGTGGCATTATTGCATGATATTTGCAAATTAAATTTCTATACAGTAGATTATAGAAATACAAAAATT
>JAAVHJ010000060.1 GCA_014799805.1 Ruminococcus sp. | reverse complement strand
CTCTCCAATGAGAAATTGCTTTTTCTGTTCCCTCTACAAATAGTGTTGTAGAGAGTGCATCACATAGTAAACCACTTTCTCCGATAATAGTCACAGAAACTAAACCATTATCTGCTGGATAACCATCTTCTGGGTCAATAATATGCCAATAAATAGTATCATCTTCGCCAATAAAATAACGCTCATAGTTACCAGATGTAATCACAGCTTTATCTGCCACTTGTAAAATGCACATAGTTTCACTAGGCGAAAAAGGATTCACAACAGCAATTGTCCAAAAACTTCCGTCTGGTTTTGTTCCTAATGTCTGTACATTTCCTCCTAAATTAATAACTGCTGACTCTGCACCATATTCTTGAAATAAAGAAATTAATTTATCACTAGTATACCCTTTGGCAAGTGAACCGAAATCAATTTGAAAATTTTCAGGTATTTGTACTGTATTATTTTCAATAGAAATCTGTGTATAATCAACATAGTTTAATAAATTTTCTAATAAATTTTTTTCAGGAATTTTATAATCTTGTGTTGTAAATCCCCATTCTTTTAAAACAGGGTAAATAGAAATATCCAATGCACCATTGCTTTCATTTCCAATGGTCAAAGCTGTTTCTAAAAGTTTTATTGTGTCGGAGCTTACTTGTACAGCGTTTCCAGCAGATTGATTTATGTAACTGACATCACTATCTGGATTTGTAATAGAGAATTTATTTTCTAAATCCTGAATTAAATTTTCTCCTGCTTGTAAAGCTTCTTGTCCTATCGCACTGTCACAATAAATTTTTAAATTCATGTAAGTATCCATTGCGAATATATCACAAGAAGATAAAATTGATTCTGATTGCTTTTGACAACCTGAAAATAATAAAAATCCTGACATACAGAAAAAAAATAAATATTTTTTTAATTTCATATTCATACCCTTTCTTTTTGAAATAATTCAAAAATATTATATCATATTTTTACTTAGTGTTCAACTAGTTTAATTATTTTAATATAATTCCTGTCTTATTAAAAATTATGATTTCGAAACGATTACGGTAAAAACACAAAAGATGACAACCCTGCACTTGCACTATATGGTGAAATATCGCAGGGTTGTGTATTATTTTTAAATTTATATTTTAATACATATGGGTCTTGGATTTTAATTATTTTCTTGCAGAATCCAATGCTTTCTGCACACCGCTCATAATAGCATTGGAACTGTAAGTAGAACCCGAAACGGCGTCTACTGTTGCATTTTGTGAATCCAGAATACGACTTTTTATAACAGGATATGCTTCTTCAAAATAATACATATCACTTTCGTTGCAAGTGGCTGTAATATCTGTAATAATATCATTTTCAATTGTAATAGTAACAGAAACCATACTGTCATAGCCAAATGCTTCTGCGGTATATGTTCCATCATGATAAATTGTATTTGAAATTTCCGGCTCTGGTTCAGTTATAATGGGTTCTGGAATCACTGGTTCAGGGTCAGTTATTTCTGGTTCTTGTTGTAAAATTTGATTATCATTTTGTTCATCATCAATAATATCAATTTGTGTTTCTTCTTGTACAGGAGATTGTGAAACATTATCTTGTTGTAATACAGTACTTGCTTGTGTGATAGTTTCTGTTGCAACAGATTGCGTGTCAGATGTTGCTTTCATTTCTGCTGTTGTGGCAATTTCAGAAGTTTCTGTATTATTTTCCGTATTATTTTCTGTTGTTTCAGATTCTAAATTTTCTGTTTCTGCTTGTGTGGAATTAGCTTCTGTTGTAGTAATCATTTCTGGAATTGTTTCTGGAACTGTCGTAGAAAATTCCGTTGCTAGTTCTGTAGTGATTTGTTCAGCAGTTTCTAAAGGCTTTTCTTTTGCTTTGGAAACAAGACCCATACTTGCCGTTGCGATGACTAAAACAGACATGCAGACAATATTTAATAAAGCTTTATTTTCAGGTTTTTGTTTTTTAATAAATTCTTTGCGAATTCTGAAAATTGCATAGCCTACAAAAACAGCCGTATAAATAATAATACTAAACAAACTGCCTTCTCTGTTTAATTTTGCACGAGGGATATAAATTATCATAACATGTGCATAAATAAGAGCATAAAATAAATAAGCCAAACGTTGAATTCTTTTCCAAGTTCTTGCATTTAACTTTTTTCTGATAGTTTTAAATGACAAAATTGTCAATGGTATCATAATAATTAATAATAATAAACTAATTATACATGTGAGAATAAAATTTAAATCTGAACTGCCATTTAGCAATCTTTGCAGATATACAATACCATAAGTAATCACATGTGAAAGTGTAATAATTGCTGAAAAAATAGATAATTCGCCACGAATTGGCATTAATTTTTTAATCGCTGCTGAACCGTTTGGCAATGCACCCATGCCTGCTACAATGCACCAAAACGCACAAGCAAGTGTGCCTTTCTGAAACAAATTAATTATATTAGTAATAATGCTTGCTGTTTGCAAATGCATTTGTCCAAGAATACACATAATTACTGTTAAAATTGCACCAATGCTATAACATACACCAGCATGTTTTTTGAGTGGCTTTGCACAAAACCATGAGAATACGCAAGCAATTAGAATTGAAATTAAAAATAACATAAAAATATTTCTCCTGTTCTAAAATTTAAAATCTATACATAAACCCTGTACAATTGTTTTTGCATCGTACAGGGTTTATCAATTTTTCTGAAAGGAAACTGGAATCAATTATTTTTTCTTTTTTGAGAAGATTGCCGAAAAGCCAGCCAGTGCAAGCATTGCAACTGGAATTGCAGATTTATCGCCTGTTTTGGGACTGCCAGTATCTAAAGTAGTAGCATTATTATTAGACGTATTATTAGATGCATTGTTAGATACATTGTTAGATGCATTGCTAGATGTATTGTTAGATGTATTATTAGATGTTGCGGTTCTCACAGTTGTAGAAGATGTACCAGAAGAATTAGTTCTTGTTGTTGATGACTGTGTAGTTGTTGCTGGGACCTCTGTAGAAGCTTCTGTTGGTGCTTCGGCTGTTAGTGCAACTGTTAACGCATTTGCATAGCCTGTTGCTGTAAATGTTAAATTATAATTGCCACTGCCATCAAATATAGCTTCTCCTCTGTTTTCTGTAGTGAAATCAACCGTGCCATCTTCCTGCACAATTTGAACAGAACCTCTGCCAGATGCAGAATACTCTTTTTCATTAATAGTTACAGTTGCAAGATTTTTTATAAAATTACTTGCGTCTTGTTCTGTGAAACCGTCAGCCGGAACAAGTTTATTTAATTCTTTGTCATAGGTAATTGGCAAATCTTCTGTGCTTAAAATGAAACTTGTGGAAAAGCTTGCATATTTATTATTTTTATCAGAAACATTCAGTGTATAACTTCCAGCAAGTGCATCAGTGTAAGAAACTTCATTATCTGTAATTACAAAATTATCTGCAATCGTAAATTCTGGGTCATAATCATCTGGAAAATTTTCTAGCGTTAATGCTGTTATTCCAGTTCCAGCAGTATTACTCTCAACTTCCAGAGTATTATTAAATTTAATCGGTATGTACAAGCCGTCATTTATCGTTGTATAATAACCTGATTTTGCAATATAAATAATTTCTTCAATCGTTTCACCCATTAAACTTTCAAAATTTTCATAATCTAGCATATTGCCATGTGGTTCTGAAGTTTTAATACCACTTGACCAAGCAAATTCTCCACGCCAGATATTTTGTTCATGACGCATGGCATAAGCATTGCCCTCTTGCGTTTTTAAAATTGCACCATAAATTGCACCTAAATTTTCTGGAGCTGTTTCAACGTCAATTTGATAATCACCCCATGCAGTAGCAGTATTTAATTTCAGTGTTGCTTCAAAAGTTTCTGGATTTTCGTCCTGTACAGCTGAAAAATTAGCTTTCCCGTCAGTAACAGTGACTATTTTATAAGCCTCTGGTTGAGAATCTAACGCTTGAAAATTATAATTATTATCTGCCAAAGTCTCTAAATCTTCTTGTGTGATAGCAACTGGATAGGTAACGCCTAAAATTTGACCTGAACCATCTTCATTGGCTTGTCCATAAGACCCCTCAAATAATTCTCCTTCGCCATTTTTAGACCATTTTGTATTTGTTGCAGAAGAAACAGCATCTACTTCATAAGCATTATTGCTATTTTCAAGTTCTGCACGATAAAAATCAGCATAGGGAATATTCATAGTACCATAAATATAATTTTCTCCCTCTGCCAAAACAGGAATTGAAATTGCATTCATCATGCATGCAAGCCCTGCTGTTAAGCAAGCAATTTTTTGAAATTTTTTCATATACTCTCTCCTTATGTAAACTGCTTTTTTAAAAGTAATTTACTAAATTTATTGCATATTAGTAAGCTGTTGCTTACTTAAATGCAATTAACAGTATAGCATAAAATTATTTTCTTGTCAAGCATGTTTCCCAACGCAACAAGTAAGTTTTTATAAAAAAGCCATTTCTGTCAGCATAACAGAAACGGCTTTTTTTATCAATGATTATTCTTCTGGTGTTATCTCTTCATCAAGAATAATCACAACCTGATTTGATATTGCATAACTCTGTGTAAAAGCAACTTGTTCTTCACGCTCTGGTGTAATAGAAATCCCTGCAACACCAACATCTACTTTACCAGCCGTAATAGACGGAATAATAGAATCAAACTGCATATTTTTAATTTCTAATTCCATGCCTAATTCATCACAAACGGCATGCATCATATCAATATCAATTCCAATAAATTCTTCCCCATTTTTACTTTCATAAGGCGGAAATTCTGCATTTGTTGCCATAATAATCTTACCATTCTCATGGGGCTTACTTGTATCAATTTGATAAGACGCTTGATCTGCATCATCACCAATCCAGTGCGTCTTAATTTCGTCAAGCGTACCATTATTTTTCAATGTTTCAAGTGCAGAATTAATTTTATCTCCTAATGTTTCATTATCTTTAGAATACGCAATAGAATACTCTTCTTCTACGAAAGGCTCAGACAAAATTTTCAAACCAGTATTTTCAGAAATAAATATTTTTGCAGGTTCACTGTCAATAATCACTGCATCTACTTTTTCTTGTTTTAATGCACTGATGGCATCACGACCTTTTATAAATGTCTGTACAGATGCTTCTTCAATATCTTCTGCATAAATATTGCCAGTTGTGCCAAGCTGTGTCCCAATTTTTTTACCTGTTAAATCCTGAATACTTGTTATGCTAGTGTTTTCTTCTTTTTGAAAAACAGAACAGCCTGTACTTTGAAAAAATAACATACCTGCTAACATGAAACTTGTTGCTGATTTTAAGTTTATTATCATAATATGAATTTCCAACCTTTCTTAGGAAAAATATAAATTAATTTTTATTATTATACCACAAATTAGAATACTTGTCAACATAGAATCCATAAAACCAACTTGACAGAAAATAATTACTATGTTATAATAATAATAATAATAATAATAATACAAATTTTTGGAGTGACACAAATGCTAATACGTGCTTATGAAAAAAAAGACTTGAAATTCATGATTCAAATTTGGAACGAAGTTGTAACAGAAGGCATTGCTTTTCCACAAGAAGAATTATTAAATCATATTACAGGAGCTGAATTTTTTGCCTCACAAACATATACAGCTGTTGCAGAAGATGAAAATATTATCTATGGGCTATATATTCTTCACCCTAATAATATTGGAAGATGTTCGCATATTTGCAATGCAAGTTATGCAGTTAATTTTAAAAACAGGGGACAACATATCGGAGAAAAACTTGTATTAGATAGTTTACAACAAGCAAAAAAACATGCATTTAAAATATTACAATTTAATGCTGTTGTTGAAACAAATATACATGCAAGATATTTATATGAAAAATTGGGCTTTATTCAACTTGGAACAATTCCGAATGGTTTTAGAACAAAAGACGGGCATTTTGAAAATATCTGTCCTTATTATCATGAATTATAAATTTTAGGGAGTTGATAATAATGAACTATATTCGTAAAGCAAAACTAGAAGATGCTTCCAGACTTGCTGAAATTGAAATTTTTAATTATAGATTAAATTTTTATCCGATATTTAAAAATGACTTTTATTATTTTAATGAGCTTCAAGTTGCAACAGAATTAGAAACATATCGCTGTCATTCTGATATTCTTGCCAATACTTATGTCTATGATGACGGCGTAGTAAAAGGATTTATTAGAATTGATGACAAAGAAATAAAAAAATTATTTGTAGAACCTGTTTTACAAAATCAGAAAATTGGCTCTGCCTTGCTTGAATATGCAATTCAAAATTATAATATCAAATTTCTTTGGGCATTAGAGAAAAATAAAAAAGCAATTTGTTTCTATGAAACACATGGTTTTCATAGGACAAATGACAAAAAAATAGAAGAAGACACAACAAAATTTCTTATCCGATTGCAACGTTAAAGGGAGATTAGTTTTATGTATAGACGTATATTGGCATTATTTTTATGCTTTTGTGTGGGAATATTATTAACTGGTTGTCATGAACCCATTCCGGAAACAGAGCCTATGATTACTGCGGAACTACAAACAGAATCTATTACAGAGCCTGAAATAACAGAGCCTGAAATAACAGAGCCTGAAACGACAGAGCCTGAAACGACAGAGCCTGAAACAACAGAATCAGAAACAACAGAACCAGAAACAACAGAACCAGAAATAACAGAGCCTGTAATAACAGAACCTGTAATAACAGAACCTGAAACAGCTCCTGAAAAAAATTATATCGCAAATAAAAATAGTGGTAAACTTCATAGTACAAATTGTGACAGTCTTCCTTACGAAAAAAACAGAATTTATTTTTCAACAATTGAACAAGCTCATAATGCTGGTTATACTGACCATCATAGAGAATGCATGGGAGGTTGATTGATGTATCGACGTATAGTAGCAATATTTTTATGCTTTTGTGTAGGAATCTTATTAACTGGTTGTGATGCATTTACGCTAGTATCAGAGCCAGATATTTCTATTACGACAGAACCACAAATAGAATCTATAATAGAATCTGAAATAACAGAGCTAGAAACAGAATCCCAAACGACAGAATCAGCACAAATTTTTGAAACACCTGAAAATCAAGAATTGCCAGAATCCGTTGAAAAAGATGGTTCTTATACTAGCCCTGAAGATGTTGCAGAATATATTCATAATTTTGGGACTTTGCCGAAAAATTTTATTACGAAAAAAGAAGCCCAAGCTTTAGGTTGGGACAGCTCCAAAGGGAATTTATGGGACGTTGCACCCAATAAAAGCATTGGTGGTGACTATTTTGGCAATTATGAGGGCTTGCTCCCACAGGGTACTTATCATGAATGTGATGTAAACTATACAGGCGACTATCGTGGAGCTGAACGCATTATTTATAGTGATGACGGCAGTATTTATTATACCAATGACCATTATCAAACATTTACACAACTTTATTAAATTAAACCAGAAAGGAATTTTGCAATCATGATTTATGAACTTGATGGCTCACAAATGCAAGATGTAAAACAAGCACATAGTTATTTAAAAAATATTCTGAAATTTCCTGCTTACTACGGAATGACACTAGATTCTTTATTTGACTGCCTAACAGAAATCACAGAAAAGACTGTTTTTTTAGTTAATTTTCCTGATAAAATACACGCAAAAATTTTACAAGTTCTGAAACAGTCAGCTATTGAAAATCCTTTTTTAACAATAATTTTAGAAAATTAATAAAAACTGCTGTATTTTTATACAGCAGTTTTTTATAGCAAAAATTAAAAGTTTTCAAGATTTTGTTTCATCATCTGGAACATATTCCATGATATCGCAAGGTTGGCATTCTAAAATTTGGCAAAGCCTGTTTATAGTTGATACATTAACATTTTCGTTTTTTATCAGTTTGTCCATAACATTAGCATGAATTCCTTGTTGACGCAAATGATACTTCTTTATGCCCTTTTCCTGTAAAAGAACGAAAAGCTTTTGATATGAAATAGCCATAGGATATCCCCCAATCATTGTATATTAAAATGCACAAAAATATTTTACTAAGTTTGTACAAAATGCCGATTGGCTTTTTGTCTATTTTAGTGTACAATATATTTGTAAACAGGCTACAAAAAAATAGAGTGGAAAGGAAAAATTTTTTTATGAATTTAATTCTTGAAGCGTTGTATGACCAGTGGAACGAAAAATATAAAGATTCTCCAGAAACAAAAAGGCTATTAGAGGTTTGCAACAAAGATGAAAAAAAAGAAGTTTTTTTAGATGCACTCAACAGAGAACGTGAAATTGCTTATGCTGTTGGGTTCTACACTGGCATCAAACTTATGTTGGATTGTGAGCAATAAGCTTTCCCCGCATGCGCGGGGGTGATTCTTTTCTTCCGCTTTAGTTTAGCCTTTTTGTCCCTACTTCCTTCCCCGCATGTGCGGGGTTGAACCTCTGTTGTTCATGGAATAGTAGGGACAACTTTTTTTAGTACATGATTTCTAAAATTTTGTCAAGAATTGCATGTGCAACAGATTCTTTTGCCATTTTCGGGAGTTCGTATTCCCTATTTTGTGTAATTAATGTCATAATATTAGTATCTGTTCCAAAACCTGCACCGTCTATTTTTAAATTATTTGCACAAATCATGTCGCAATTTTTAGCAATTAGCTTTTTTCTGGAATTTTCAAGCAAGTTTTCCGTTTCCATAGAGAACCCACATAAAAATTGCTTGTCTGTTTTATGTTCCCCTAAATATTGCAAAATATCTTGTGTGCGTTTTAATGTTATTTCTAAACTAGCATCAGATTTTTTTATTTTATAATCTACCGTTGTTACAGGTGTATAATCTGCAACTGCGGCAGATTTTATAATAATATCAAAATTACTTGCAATACTAGTCACGGCTTGGAACATGTCCTTTGCAGATGTGACAGGGATTACTTTAACAAACATAGGCGGAGCAATTTCTGTATGTCCAGCAATCACAGTTACTTCTGCACCACGGAGCATTGCAGATTTTGCTAAAGCAAAGCCCATTTTTCCAGTAGAATAATTACTAATAAATCTAACAGAATCTATTGGCTCTCTTGTTGCACCAGCTGTAACAAGAATTTTTTTGCCTGATAAATCTTTTTCAAAAGCGATTTCTTTTAAAATATATTCTAGTAATATTTTTTCGTCTGGCATTCTACCGTCACCAATGTCACCATTGGCAAGCATGCCTGTATCGGGTTTAATAATTTCATAACCAAACTTTTCTAATTTTTTGAGATTATCCTGTACGATTGCATTATGATACATGTTATGATTCATGGCAGGAGAAATTAATTTTTTACAAGGACATGCCATAATTGTTGTTGTTAGCATATCATCTGCAATACCATTTGCAATTTTGCCAATCACGTTTGCAGAAGCAGGTGCAAGCAAAACCAAATCCGCTTGTTTGGCAAGGGCAACATGTTCCACACTGTATTGAAAATTTCTATCAAACGTGTTAATTAAGCATTTATGTTCTGTCAGCGTTTCCAGTGTAATTGGATTAATAAATTGCGTTGCATTTTCTGTCATTAAGACATGTACATTGCAATGCAATTTTTTCAGCATTCTTGCAAGATTTGCAATTTTATAAGCTGCAATACTTCCTGTAATGCCTAATAAAACAGTTTTATTTGTTAGCATGCATACTCACTCTTTTCTAATCTAATTTAATAATATCATAACATAATTTTTAGAAAAATGCAAGATATTTTTTTAAAATTTCTGTAACGAAATGCATTTGAATCTGACTAATTTATGAAATAAATATAAAAACTCAAAAGGAGGTGCTTATTTTGAAACGTGAGATAGAACAATATTATCAGGAAAATGGCAGAAAAATTTATTTATATTTATTATCCCTCTGTAGTGAGCCAGACACGGCGGAAGAACTCACACAAGAAACTTTTTACCGTGCGATTAAAAATTTAAACCGTTATGAGGGAAAAAGCTCTGTTTTTACATGGCTTTGTGGCATTGCAAAACATCTTTGGTTACAGGAAATAGACCGCAGAACCAGACACCCTACAACAGAATTAGATTTGTATTATCAAGATAATTCTCCTTCACCTGTGGAATGTACAGAACAAAAAGACTCAAAATTATTTATTTTAAAACAGATTCATGAATTGCCTGAACAGGAAAAAGAAATTATTTTACTTCGGGCAACAGGTGCATTGACATTTAAGGAAATCGGAGAAATTTTTAACAGGTCTGAAAACTGGGCAAGAGTGACATATTACCGAGCCAAACAAAAATTAAAGAAAATTTAGGAGGTTATTGTTATGAAATGTGGTATGATTCAAGATTTATTGCCATTATATTACGAAAATCTGACTTCACAGGAGAGCAATCAGGAAATTGAAACACATTTGAACACTTGTAAAATCTGTGCAGAATTTTATGAAACGATTAAATCAAATCCAACTACACAAGAAATACCAAATCATGATATTCAGCCATTGAAAAAAATCAAAAAATCTGTCATGATAAAAGCAATTGTAAGCTTTTTTGTCGGAGCTGTATTATTAGCAAGTATATTTTTATTTTTATTCTGGGGTGTGATTCCAGCAAAACAAGAGGATATACAAGTAAGTTATACAGCTGAAATGCTAGAAAATGGGGATTATGAAATTGATTTTGCGTTTTCAGCTACTGGAAATTGGATATTAAATTCTCGTGTAAAACGTACAGAAAATTCATTCTATCAAGAAGAATTAAAACTTTATTGTGTGAAAAAAATCCCTTATGATAATAGAGAAACAGGCGATTTTTCCTTGGGATTTGTAAAAACAGAGCCATTTTCAGAAGAAGATATTTTAATTATTGATTATCGTGACAAAGATATTACTTATTCTTTAAAAGAAATTGCAGAACAAGCTGGATTGCAATAAATATGATTAAAATTTTACATTCATGCTTGACATTTTTAAAATTTTAGCTTATAATTAAAATTAGCAAAATAAAACAGAAAGTTTTGATGTCATGAATCACAAGAAAATAATTTTTATGAAACTCAAATAATATACACAGGCTTTCGACAAATTTCTCTGTCGGAAGTCTGATTTTTCTTGCAAAAATTGCATAGTATCATGATAGAAACTATATTGCATAAGAAAGGAAGATTTTTTCATGCACATGCTGAAACTTTCCCCTGCTGGAAAAGATTATTTATGGGGTGGCATAAGATTAAAAACAGAATATCATAAAAAATTTAATTTTAGTCCGCTAGCTGAAACTTGGGAATGTTCTGTACATCCTGACGGTGCAAGTATTGTTACCAATGGTGAACATGCTGGCATGACATTAGATAAAGTCATTCAACTTCACCCTGAATATTTAGGAAAAAAATATAATTATTTTCCAATTTTAGTAAAATTAATTGATGCGGAAAAAGATTTGTCAATTCAAGTACACCCTGATGATGCTTATGCAAGATATTATGAACATCAAAACGGTAAAACTGAAATGTGGTATGTCATGGACGCTGTAGAAAATGCTTTTTTAATTCATGGATTTGAAAAAAATTTTACAAAGCAAGAAATTAAACAGGCAATTGAAAATCATGAAATTATGAAATACTTGCATAAAGTTCCTGTGCAGAAAGGCGATGTTTTTTATATTCCTGCTGGGACAGTTCATGCCATCGGCAAAGGTGTATTAATTGCTGAAATTCAGGAAAATTCTAATATTACTTATCGTGTTTATGATTATAATAGACTTGATAAAAACGGTAATAAACGGGAATTACATATTAAAAAAGCTTTACAAGTTATGCATTGTCGACCAGCTTCTGAAATCAATTTTGATAAAAATTTTTTTAAAAATTCTGATTATCAAATAGAAACGCTTTGCAATTGTCAGTATTTTGAAACAAAAAAAATTATCATAAAAAATAAATTTAATTTTATTGTAAAAACAGATTCTTTTCAAGTATTGCTTTGTTTAGATGGCATGAGTATATTACATCATGAACAGGAATTTATGAAAATTCAAAAAGGCGATTGTGTTTTTTTACCAGCAGGATTAGGAATTTGCAAAATTTGCGGAAATGCAGAATTACTGAAAATCAAGTGTTAGAGAATATCATAAATTGCAACTTGACAAAATTTTAGAATTATGTTATAATTTAAACAAGGGACGTGCAAGAATAAAAAAACTATGGGCATAGCAATTTGATTAAAATAATAATATTTTTAAATTTTCGCATGTTTCGGCTAAAAGCTAATTTTCATTTGGAGGAGAGTAGTTTTGAAATTAGAAGAAAAAAAACAGAAAATTTTAATTGTTGATGATTCCGCTATGAATCGGGCTATGCTGATGGATATGTTGGAAAACGATTTTGAAATTCTAGAAGCATGCAATGGTGCGGAAGCGATGCAAGCTGTCCGTGAATATGGTACAAGAATTGATTTAATGCTATTAGATATTGTTATGCCTGAAATTGATGGCTTTGAAGTGCTTGCTATGATGAATAAATGCAAAATGATTGAAGATATTCCAGTGATTATGATTTCTGCTGAAAATCAAATGTCAAGTATTGAGCGGGCTTATGAAATGGGTGTGACAGATTATATTAACCGTCCGTTTAATATTTCTATTGTTCGCCGTAGAGTGATTAATACACTGAATTTGCATGCAAAACATAAAAAATTAAATCGAATGATTACAGATTTGGTTTATGAAAAAGAACAAAATAATACCATGATGGTAAATATTTTAAGCCATATTGTAGAATTTAGAAATGGCGAAAGTGGCTTGCATGTTTTGCATGTGTCGTCTATTACAAATTTATTATTACAGCATTTGATTAAAAAAACAGATAAATATCAGTTAAGCCAAAATGAAATTTACATGATTACAACAGCATCTGCATTACATGATATTGGAAAAATTAGTATTCCAAGTGCGATTTTAAATAAGCCTGGAAGATTAACAAATGAAGAATTTGATATTATGAAATCACACACAGTTGCTGGTGAATCAATGCTGGAAGAAATTCCAATTTATAAGCATGAGCCTTTGGTCAGAATTGCACGTCAGATTTGCCGTTGGCATCATGAGCGCTATGATGGTAGAGGGTATCCCGATGGCTTGAAAGGCGAAGAAATTCCGATTTCTGCACAAGTAGTATCTGTTGCTGATGTTTATGATGCTCTTACAAGCGAAAGATGTTATAAAAAAGCATTTTCTCATGAAAAAGCATTACAAATGATTGTAAATGGCGAATGTGGTACATTTAGTGAATTATTACTAGAATGCTTGCAAGAAATTCATGAAAATATTATCGAAGAACTTGGGGTACATTCTAGTGTGCAGATTCATGAAAGAAAATTACAAAGCCTTGTTGGTGACCTTGAGCAATATCATGAATTTAATGGATTAACACAGTCATTAAATCAAATTATTAAAGAACGTGAAAAAGCAAATTTTTATTCAGAAACAGCAGAAGAATTGCAATTTGATTATGACAGCAGGACATCTATTATTACAATTTCTAAATGGGGTGCGAAATTTCTCGGCATAACAGGCACAGTGCATAATATGCTTGAAAAAAATAATCAAATTGTAACTACAGATTGTATGAATAGATTCAGAGAATATTTTAAAAATTTAAGTCCTGAACATCCTGATATTGAAATAGATGTGGAGCTGACTGCCCAAGGCGAACCCGTGCGGGGCAAAATGATTGCCAGAACAGCATGGAGTGATGATAAAAATCCGAAATATACAGGAATTTTTGGAAAAATTGTACATTTGGAAAAAATAAATTAATCATATATTATATTATGAAATGGGTGATAAACGATGAGTTTACAGACTTGTTATCAAGAACTTGGTGGCGATTTTCATGATGTGATGCAAAGATTACCTTATGAAAGTATGGTAAAGAAATTTGTTCTGAAATTTTTAGATGACACAAGCTTTAATGATTTATGCACAGCCATGAAAACAGGAGACTATGCGAAAGCATTTATGGCATCACATACACTGAAAGGCATTTGTCAGAATTTGTCTTTTACTAGATTATATCAATCCAGTGCAAAATTAACAGAAGCTTTGCGAGATGGTGCACCAGATATTATGCAAGCAAAATTATTAGCAGTGACTGTAATTGAAGATTATCAAATTACAGCTGAAGCAATTAAAAAATTTAAAAATGAAAATTAAGTTAAAACCGATGGAAATTTTAAATTTCCATCGGTTTTATTTAGAATAAATTTATTATTTTGTAAACTCCCGTTTCAAAATACAGAATAATGCGTTAACATCAAGAGGCTTTGCAACGTGTCCATTCATGCCACATTCTTTGGCTTTGGCAACATCTTCCGCAAATGCATCCGCTGTCATTGCAATAATTGGAATATGATTATCAGACCTATCCAATTTTCTGATTTCTTTGGTTGCTTCATGTCCATTCATAACAGGCATACGAATATCCATTAAAATTGCATCATAATAGCCCTCTGCTGTGCTAGCAAATTTTTCAACACATAACTTACCATTTTCTACAGCATCAACTTCCAGACCAGCTTCTGTTAAAATTGCAATTGCAATTTCTGTATTTAATTCATTATCTTCAGCCATTAAAATTTTTTCGCCATTAAAATTAATAATATTTTTATTATTATTATTATTTTCTTCAGAAATAGAATCATTGATATGCTGATTAATGCCAAAAAATAGTGTAGATTTAAACAAAGGCTTTGCAATAAAGCCATTAATTCCTGCTTCTTTTGCTTGGTCTTCTATATCGCCCCAATCATAAGCAGACATTAATATAATTGGAATCTCCGTGCTAGTATGCTGACGAATATTTTTTACAGTTTCCACACCATTCATATGGGGCATTTGCCAGTCTACTAAAATTACATCAAATTCATGTGCACCTGTTCTAATTTTTTCAATTGCATCAGCTCCACTTGTGACATATTCTGCTTGTGCATTTAATTCTTCCAGAGAATGCACAGCACTTTGGCATAATTCTTCATCATCATCAATGACTAAAACATTTAAATCATCAAATATAATATCTTTTTCTTCTAAATTAGACTTTTGCAAATCCAGTGTTACATGAAATTCACTGCCTTCGTTTAATTTACTTTTAACTGTAATCGTACCGCCCATAACATCAATAATATGCTTTGTAATCGCAAGCCCTAATCCTGTGCCTTCTTCTTTGCTAACTCTTGCCATATCTTCCCTTGCAAAGCTATGAAATACAATTTTTTGAAATTCTTCTGTCATGCCAATGCCATTATCTTTCACAATAATATGATTTCTAACATAGTCATCACCTTTTGGGGAATTTTCTTGCGACAGCATTAAAACAATTTGTCCCTCTTGTTGTGTATATTTTACGGCATTAGAAAGCAAATTAATTAACACTTGATTCAATCTAAGACCATCACAGAACACATTTTCCTGAATAATATTTTTAATATAAATATCAAATTTTTGTTGTTTGCTTTTAATTTGTGGCTGAATAATGGCAACAATATTTTCCATACTCTCACAAAGTGATAATTGCACAGGTGCAAGTGTCATTTTACCGCTTTCAATCTGTGACATATCCAGAACATCATTAATTAAAGATAACAAATGCCTGCTGGAACGTGAAATTTTTTCAAGGCATTCTTTTACTTTTTCTTTATCATTAATTTTACTTTTTGCAATATCTGTGATGCCAACAATAACATTCATAGGCGTACGAATATCGTGGCTCATGTTAGATAAAAACTCACTTTTGGATTTATTCGCTAATATCGCTTTTTCTCTTAATGCACGCTGTATTTTTAACTGATAATAAGAATACAAAGCAAAACTAATAAATGCAATGCCAAATGCAATAAATATAATTACAAAACTTTGATTAAATATTTCACTTCTTTTCAGATTATTATCTTCTACCAAATCTTCCATTTCATTATAATGCATAAAAGTAACCAGATACCAGTCAGAATAAGAAAATGGTCTTGCATATAAAATTCTGCGTTCATCATTAATTTTAAATACATTCTGGTATAATTCATTATTGCTCATAATAGATTTAAAATCATTAATATAGTCTTCTGCCTGCATACCCTCATATTCTTCATATAAAGCTGTGATGCGTTCAAAATAAGATTCCCGTTCCGTTTCTTCGTTTCTAACAACAAAATCACCGTCTTCTTTTCTGATAACAAACGAATACACCATCTCTTCTCCATAAGATAAATTCAAAACACTGTTTAATGTTTCTGGTACAATATCACAGAGCAATGCAGAATAATGTTTCTCTCCAATTGAAAAATCTCTGAATAAGACCATTTCAATCATTCGTTTATTTTCATTATTTATTGTTAAAATTACTTTATTATTATTTTGTTCCTGTGCAATCTGAAACCCTTCTTCATCAAATGGATGCAAGCTTTCATCACCCCGAAGCACTTCTCTTTCACCAGAATCCGTTAGCAAAGCAATATAATTTGCTCCCTGTGTAATTTCACTCTTGAGATACTCCTTGATTTGTTCAGGTGACTTTTCCAGCATAAGTCCAGCATCAAGTGTTTGTCCAAGTGATTCAAATTTACTGCTAAAATAAGTTCTGGAATGATTTACAGTTTCAGCACTAAGTGCTGACAAGTATGTAAAACCAATTTTTTCTACTGTTTCTTCGTTCAGAGTTTTAATTTTACGATTCATATTTTCAAATGTAACTAAAACAATAAAAGCCATTAGAAAAAAAATAATAATAATACATATTGTTCTTAAGATTATGGATTTATTTTTCATAAAAAACCTCCTATAAAAATATATATTTATGCAAAAGCGACTAAGCTATGAGCTAGTCGCTTTGCCTAAATTTTATATTATGATATTACAAGAAATATTTTACACCGTTTTCAAAAATATGCTGGTCTTTTTCACCAGAAACATTTTTACAAATATCAAATCCTTTTCGTTCACTGTGACCCATTTTGCCAAGTACACGACCGTCAGGAGAAGTAATTCCCTCAATTGCTGACATAGAAGTATTTGGATTATAACGAATATCCATAGTAGGCTTGCCGTTTAAATCAACATACTGTGTTGCAATTTGTCCAGCAGATGCTAATTTTTGAATAAAGCTTTCAGGTGCAACGAATCTACCTTCCCCGTGCGAAATCGGAATTACATGAATATCACCAACTTTGCTATCTGCAAGCCAAGGCGATTGATTAGACGCAATTCTAGTATTGACCATCATAGACTGGTGTCTTGCAATTTTATTAAATGTTAAAGTCGGCGATTCGTCTGTCATATCGACAATTTCGCCAAACGGCACGAGACCTAATTTAATTAACGCCTGAAAACCATTACAAATACCAAGCATTAAGCCGTCACGATTTTTTAATAATTCATGCACAGCATCTTTTACAGCTGGATTTCTGAAAAATGCAGTAATAAATTTGCCACTGCCTTCAGGTTCATCACCGCCAGAAAATCCTCCTGGAAGCATAATCATTTGTGCATTTGCAATTTTTTCTGCAACAATTCTAGCAGATTCTTCAATTGCAGAGGCGGATAAATTTCTGATTACAAACGTTTCTGTAATTGCACCAGCTTTTTCAAAGGCTCTTGCTGTATCATATTCGCAATTCGTCCCAGGGAAAACAGGAATTAATACACGAGGTTTCGCATAAGAAATTTTCGCATGACGAGCAGTTTTATTTTCAAAACAATAAGCTTCAATTGTTTCATCACTTGTTTTAATTCTGCATGGATAGACAGATTCAAGTTTTCCCTCCCAGATTCTCTGCAAAGATTCCAGAGATACAGAATAATCCAGTGTATAAATTTTATATTCTTCTTGTGTCTGTCCGATGACATGTTCATCAGGTAATGCATCACCCTCTAATTCTACAATAAATGCCCCATAGCAAGGCTTAAATAATAAATCAGAAGAAACTTGTCCAGCAAATTTAAAGCCTAATTTATTGCCCATACACATTTTAGCAATACCTTCTGCAACACCTGCATAGCCCAATGTCCAAACGGCTTTTGCTCTGCCATCAGCAATAATTTTTTCCATTTGGTCAAAAATTTTACGCATACTACTAAAATATGGCAAGCCGTTTTCATCATAAGCAGGTGTTAATAAAATAACTTTATCGCCGGCTTGTTTAAATTCTGTAGAAACAATTTTGCCAGAACTTGCAGTAGAAACAGCAAAAGATACTAAAGTTGGCGGAACGTCAATTTTTTCAAACGTACCAGACATAGAATCTTTACCACCAATAGAACCACAGCCTAATTCTAACTGTGCTTTATATGCACCCAATAAAGCAGACATAGGCTTGCCCCAACGTTTCGGGTCATTCTGAGTACGCTCGAAATATTCTTGAAATGTTAACCAGCATTGTGAACGTTTACCGCCTGCACCAATTACTTTTGCAATAGATTCTACAACGGCAAGCATTGCACCATGATAAGGGCTTCTTGTACTGATATTTGGATTATAGCCCCAGCCCATTAAAGAACAAGTATCTGTTTCACCGTTTAAAACAGGCAATTTACAAGCCATAGCCTGTGAAGGTGTCATTTGATATACGCCGCCATAAGGCATTAATACAGTGCCTGCCCCAATCGTAGAGTCAAATTTTTCAACAAGTCCTTTTTGTGAGCAAACATTCAAATCTGCCATCATTTCAGACCAGCTTTCAGGCGAATCACTTAATGTTTCTGTCGTTTCTTCTATTGGTTCTTCAATTGCAATATCTGTATATTTTACTGCACCGTTGGAATTTAAAAATTCTCTTGATAAATCTACTATAATATTATCATTCCAAATCATTTTTAATCTAGGTTCATCAACAACATCAGCAACTTTAGTCGCTTGTAAATTTTCTTTTTCAGCTTCAGCAATAAATTTTTCAGCATCTTGTGCAGAAACAACAACTGCCATACGTTCCTGTGATTCTGAAATTGCAATTTCTGTGCCATCTAATCCATCATATTTTTTTGGTACTGCACCTAAATCAATGATTAATCCGTCAGTTAATTCACCAATCGCAACGGATACACCACCTGCACCAAAGTCATTGCAACGTTTTATCATAGAAGTTACTTCAGGATTTCTAAATAAACGCTGTAATTTACGTTCTTCAGCAGGATTGCCTTTCTGAACTTCTGCACCACAGGATTCCAAAGATTCCAGTGTGTGAGATTTAGAAGAACCTGTTGCACCACCGCAACCATCACGACCAGTTTTTCCGCCTAACAGGATAACAACATCACCTGCAACAGGCGCTTCACGGCGGATATTTTCAGCAGGAGCTGCACCTAATACGGCACCGATTTCTAAACGCTTTGCCACATATCCAGGATGATAAACTTCTGCAACGTGTCCAGTTGCAAGTCCAATCTGATTCCCGTAAGAACTATAACCATTCGCCGCACCGACAGTAATTTTTCTTTGAGGCAATTTTCCTGCAATTGTATCTTCAACAGGTACTAATGGATTTGCTGCACCCGTTACACGCATTGCCTGATACACATAAGAACGCCCTGACAATGGGTCTCTGATTGCACCGCCTAAGCAAGTTGCAGCTCCGCCAAACGGTTCAATTTCCGTTGGGTGATTATGTGTTTCGTTTTTAAACATTAAAATCCAGTCAGCTTCTTCGCCGTCAATATTGGCTTTTATCTTAACGGAACAAGCATTAATTTCTTCGCTTTCGTCCAAGTCTTTCAGAAGCCCATCTGCTTTTAATTTTCTTGCACCCATCGTTGCCAAATCCATTAGAGTTAATGGCTTATTTTCTCTGCCTAAAGCTTTTCTGTCCTGCAAATACTGGTCATAAGTTTCTTTGATATAATCCGTTGGAATATCTACGTTTTTAATATTTGTCAAAAATGTTGTATGACGGCAATGGTCGCTCCAGTATGTGTCAATCATACGAATTTCTGTAATCGTCGGGTCACGATGTTCTGTATTTCTGAAATAATCCTGACAGAATTTAATATCATCATAATCCATTGCAAGACCAAATTCTTTAATAAATTGATTTAATCCTGCTTCGTTTAATTCAATAAATCTTTCCAGAACTTCCACTTTTGTTGGAATATCATAATTTGTGTCAAGCGTTTGATACGTTTCCAATGTTGCCTCACGGCTTTCCACTGGATTAATTAAATATTTTTTAATACGCTCAAAATCAGATTCTTTTGTCACACCAGATAAAATATAAATTCTGGCATTACGCACCCGACAGCGTTCTTTTTGGGTCAAAATCTGAATGCATTGCTCACAGCTGTCTGCACGCTGGTCAAATTGTCCAGGCAAATATTCCACTGCAAATAATTTTTCATCATTTTGCAATTTCGGCAGTTTCGCATAAATTTCATCTACTGCTGGTTCTGAAAATACAGTCGGAATTGCTTTTTTAAAATCTTCTTCTGTTAATTTATCTGCATCATAGCGATTTAAAATTCTCACACCAGACAAATGCAATCTGAGTGCTGTATTTAAATCACTTAATACAGACTGTGCTTCCACCGCATAAGATGGCTTTTTTTCAACATAAATTCGGAATACAGACATAATATAATATAACTCCTTTTCGTTAATAATTCACACAGCGAATGCTGGCTGTTTTTATTATAGCATATATTTTTAAAAAAGGCAAATGTTTTTTAGAAATTTCAGAAAAATATTATAACAATCAAAAAATCCCTGCTTTTTTAGCAAGGATTTTTATTAATAAATTATTTAAAAATTTGCAAGTTCATCAACAGTAATTAATTGCACAATAAATTTCATAACAGCAAGTGATTCAGGTGATTCTATCATGTTATTTTTATCTAAATCAGCATTTAAAAACCCCTGCCCATTTAAAATTTTTTGTCCTAAAATAACTTTATTCATGACAATAATATCTAAAATATCAACTGTTCCATCAAGATTGGCATCACCAAGAAGCAAATTATTATTATTATTATTTGTTTCTGTAGGAGCTGTTGTTTCAACTGGTTTTGTATCCTGTACAGGCGTTGAACCATCTGGTTCAATACCGCCTACAAATTTACCGTCATCATAAACACAAATATATTCTGTTTTGACTTCGTTATTATCACCGAACATTGCATTATCAGATAAGACTGGCAAATCCTGATGACTATAATCATTTTCAGGATTCCAGTTATCGCCATAATACATACCCATAGAAAATTGATATTTTTTACCTGAATTTGCAATTTTATAGCCATCCCATGAAATTTCTACATAGTAAATATTATTTTTATAAAGTTTTGGCTGTGAAATAATGCCATCCGCACCATCTTCTGAAGCTTCCATATTAGATTGGTCGTATAATTCTTTTGCCTCTACAGTGCTGATATTATTAATTTCACTTGCATCAAAATAATATCTGACTGAAATTTTATCAGATGGCTTATTAGAATCTGTTCTTACCATAAAAGAAATTTTTGTCACACCGCAACCATCATCTTTCAATTCATCTACAGCGAATGCTTCCACCCAATAATTATTACTGCCATTTTCACTGGAATTTTCTTCTACAGGCGGGAAATTTTCATCAATTTTATCATCTGGACTTCCATAAAAATGATATAAACCTGCTGCCGCACCAACAAAAGCAGCATTATAATCTATTGTTACTTCGTTATAAATATAATCAGAAGTAATATCTTTATGTGCATCATTTCCGTCAGGTCCACCAACTAAAGCACCATATAATACATGTCTTTGTTCCGCAGGGTCTTCACATTTTGTTAATCCAGAAGCTGCCCTATGATGGGGATATTTGACAGAATTATCATTAAAACCGACAATAAAACATCTGCTGCCATGTTCTGAACCGTCTGTCTCTAAATAGCTAATATCATTATCACCCATCAAATATTCCATTTGACTTTTTGCCCAGTCACTTCTTGAAGACGGTTTATCATTATTTTTATATTTATCATAAATTAATGTCACTAATTGCATCGCTGTATCATATCTTGCACTGCCCCATTGACTCATAAATGCATAGTTTTGCTTTGTGGAATATTTTGTTTCCCAAGTAGTAATTGCTTTATCAATTTCCAGCCAGAAATCCGCATCATCATATTGATTTTTTCCTTGTGCAGAACGATACATATTTTGTAAATCCAATTCTGGATATTTTAAATCAATAATACCAAGAATGGTATTTGCACCACTCCAGACATCATTCCAACAGAACGCCCAGCCTGAAGGTGCATAATAATCTACATAAGGCAAAATAGCATTTAAATAACTCACATCTTCTGTGCAGAGATACAGCCATGCCCCTGCCCAGACATAATCATCTTCCCATTTACTGGAATTATAATATTGCTTAGGTCCATCGCTATTATCAGATAATTCTTTTGGATTATCATTTGCAAACTGGAATAAAGCTTTTGCATATTTCAGTGATTTTTCAGCATATGCTTTGTCAGTATCTTTGAAATTTAAATAATTAATTGCCAGAGATGCCGCTGCAGAAGCAACATAATCTGTTTGTGGTTTATCAGCCGTCAGGAAAAATGCAGGTCGTGCCATTGTATCGACTTCTGGAGACTGCCATAATGCATGGTCAATATCACCATCACCTACTTGATAACAATGTGCAATCACTGTGTTATTTTCATCTAAAAAAGTGCATTTCATGAGATAATCATTAAAATAACGCAATAAAGTTTCAATATGACTATCCTGACCAGTTGTTTGGTACGAATCACGGAATTCATAATAGCCCCAGCCTAACGCAGCCGCAGAATAATTTTCTGGCATACCAAATTCTACATGGTCGCCTGCATCATGAAAACCACCTGCAACGTCAATATAGCCATCTCCGTCAGGGTCAAGAATATTTTTATATTTATCAATAAAACTTTGTGATAAATTTGTGCCAATGCTTTTTTCATTCATGGGCTGTAATGGTATTTGTGCGTCATAAGTATGACAATTACCACGCCATGATAATTGGCAATTTTCTTCAACACCAGAACCACACATATTGGCATCATAGAAATACATAGAATGTTGCAATAATCTTGCAAAATTATCATTTTCTGTCAATTCTGCATTTACTTGTACAGAGCTAAAACATGATAGCATACTTGCTGTTAAGACTGTAACAGATGCTGTAAACGCCTGAATACGATTTTTCAGGGAACGCTTCATAAAATTTCTCCTTTCAGAATCATAATTTTATATTAATTATAATCTTTTTTTTCAAAAATGTCAATAGATTTTATATAGTTTATTCATAGTTAATTTATCTTCGTTTTTTCTTGACAGAAAATCCAAAATCACCGCATTTTCTCCCCAATGCAAAATATTCTCCATGTGCATAAGCCAATAATCCCGCTTGCTGTAAATTTAATTTGCCTTTGCTATTAAGATATTTTTCTTCTACTTGTACAGCAAGAATATTTGCTAAAAACATATCATGTGTTCCAAGATGCTTAATTTCTATCACCTGACATTCTAAACTAACAGGACATTGAACTAAAACAGGTGCTTTTACAATACCAGCTGAAGAAATTTCTAAATTACAGTGTTTAATTTTATTGATTTTTGCACCAGATTTCATACCACAGAAATCTGTAATTTTGCTCATAGATGAAGTTGGCAAATTAATCACAAATTCTTTTGATTTTTTAATTATTTCATAAGAATATCTTGTTGGTCTGATTGAAATATATGTCATTGGCGGATGTGTGCAGACAATGCCTGTCCAAGCCACAGTGAAAACATTAGGATTTTCTATTGTACCGCAAGTAACAAGTGCAGGTGGTACAGGTGCAAGCAAAGCACTGCCTTTCCAGATTATTTTACTCATATATTATAAGCAACTCCTTTTTTATCATTTATTTTTTATATTTTAGCATAGTTACTAAAAAAATGCAATGCTATTTTTTATTTTTTAAAATTATAATAGCCAAACAAATTATAAGATTAATATTTTAAGCAAAATAATACTAACAGTAAATTTTAGATTTTCTTTAAAAAACAGTTGATTTTTTTCTAAAAATATGTTATGATATAAATAAACAATAAAAAATCAGGTGCAAGTTAATTATTTTTAGCACCAAAATTCATAAAGGAGGATTTTTGCAATGCAACTTTTTTTGTATCGTGATACCAAAGATGGAACGATTCATGCATCAGCGAATCAAAAAGCGACTGGTTGCAGAACAAAATTGAAAAATGCAAGCCAGTTATCACCAGCTGGTACAGAAGATTTTTCAGATTTAATGGTTTTTCTTGACAAAGTAAATTGTCAGAATTGTCAAAATTATTTCACGCCTAGAATTCTAAAAAGTGACCGTAAGGCGATGAAACAAAAATTAAAAGCTGAGAAAAAAGGAATAATTAACTATGAGAGTACCCCAGATACTAGCTCTACAGGACAGGAGCGTCCAAGAATTCAGCCAGTATCACCACCACCAGCACCAGCTCCTGTACAGCCTGTTGCACCAGTTGCTCCATCAGAGCCAGAACCTGCTCCCACAGTGCCAGATGTACCAGACTTAGATGATTCCTTTTTGCCACAATATGAAGAATGGGTACCACCATCTAAAAAACAAAAATCACCTGCTAGTGCAAATCCAATGGGAATGGATGACGAGCTTTCAAAATTCATGCTTGGCACACAGGAAGATCCCACCGCAGCAGCATTTGCATCTGATAATAGTAAAAATCCAAACGTGCTAGCTGAACAGCAAGAAGCAGATAAAACAGCGTCTGATGCAATGAATGATATGTTAGCACAATTTGCAATTCCAAATGCGAATGTGCCAGAAGAAAATTTCACACCTGCACAAGATTCTAATGCGGTTGATGTCGATGATACATTTGCATTAAATCATACAGATATATTAAACTCTGTAGAAAATTCTACGCCTGCACAAGATTCTAATGCAATTGATGTCGATGATATGCTTGCACAGTTTGCATTAAATCATACAGATACACCAAACTCTGTAGAAAATTCTGCATCTACACAGGATTTTAACGCAATCGATGTCGATGATACACTAGCACAATTTGCAATTCCAGAACAAGAAAAATCGATATTAAGTCCAACACAAGAACCTGTAGCTAAACCAATTACTAGCATGGAAGAAATTTTAGCCGAATTTGGTCAAAAACGCTCTGAAAAAGAAGAAAAAACGCTTCAAGAATTGCTTGAAAAATTCAATGAAGAAAAGCAAAAGGAAGAACAAAATATACAACCTGCACCAACAGAACCAGAAACGCCAGCTATTGCAGATTTTGACAATTTGGAAGTGCCACAGTTAAACGCCTCATCTTTAAATAATACACAAGTAATTAAAGAATCTGTTTTACAACCTGTCGCAGATGAATTGGATAGTTTTGAAATGGCTCCAAAAGAAGAAAATAAAGAAGATGATGAATTTGAATATATGTCTAGAGTTGTCAATACACGTTTAGAAGATTATGATGACGATGATGATGACGACGATGACTATGATGATGATGATTATTTTGATGATGATGATGACGATGAAGAATATCATGGTTCCAGTTATGCCCCCTCTGATGATGATGACGATGAGGACACGGAAGACTATGTACCACAAGAAACAGTGAAAACATCTAAAAAAGAAAATCAATTGACTGTGGAAGATATTCGGGCTGCAACTGCTGCAATGAATGCCGCCGCTGGAAATCTTCAGGCTGCAACCGCTGCAATGAATGCTGCCGCTGCTGCAAAAGTGCCTGTACCAGAATTCAGTTTGCCAAATTTAGAAAATTTAGGCATTTCAAATGTTCCTGAACTTGACATTCCGAATGTTCCTGAACTCAACATTCCAAATGTTCCTGCACTGGATATTCCAAGTGTTCCTACACTAGATATTCCAAATGTTCCGAATGTGCCAGATATTCCATCTAATCCATTTGAAGCAGATGCAAATGCAGATATTCCAGAAGTTCCTACACTTGCCGAAGTGCCAACAATTGCTGATGATGATATCAATGCATTCTCTGCACCGCCAATAGGTTCTATGGGGTATCAGCCTATGTATCAACAACAACCTGTTTACCCACAGCAACCGATTTATAATCAGCCTGCTTATTCACAGCCACAATATGTACCACCACAGCAACCAGTTTATCCACAGCCTGCACCTGCTCCTGCAGTTCATACAGCTGCTCCTTATGGAACACCTGCACCACAACAACCCGTTTCACAAGGGGTTCGTGTTTCTACAATTGGGCAAAATACTGTGATACCTGATTCTGTTCGTAATGCAATTGCAAAAACAGCCACGCAAACTGGTACAAATATTTTTGACCAGCAAGGCAAAAAAGTAGAAGTCTTAACAGATATTACTTCCGCTTTAAGCCAAATGGGTGCAGATACCAGTTCATTTAATAAGCCTCAAAAAGAGGAAGAAGAACCTGTAATTCAAGGTTACAAAGAATGGCGACCAAGAGAAAGAGACGATAAAAAACTTGCAGATTTTAAAAAAGGTCTTCATAAAAAAAATTTATAATATAAAAAATAAAATCTAACATCATGTGTGGCAATTATTTGTAGAAAATTAAATTTTTAATCTAACTGCAAATAATTGCCTGTATTCAGAAAGGACAGAATGACTATGTCAGCTATGAAACGTGAGGCAGTACATGCCGCTATCCGTAGTCAGCTTATGAATGACCCCAAAAATGGTACGTTATTATTATTAAATATTATGAAATTATTTGCTGACAAAAAAGATGATGCTGAATTTATTAAAGAACTTGCAGATATTGCAAGTGATTTAGAAATTGCTAGCATGACAACTGATGCAACATCTGTTGTCATAGAATCACCTCGTCAACAAGCTTATCCACAGCCAGCTTTATTTCACCAGCCTGTTATGCAGAATCCTGTTGCTACAGGACATTCTAATATACCCACAAGTCAGGCTTTTCAGGAAAATTTACCAACACCACCACAAACTGTTGCAGGAGATGTGCTGTCCGCACTGAATGGACTTGGACAAGACACGACTTCTTATCAGACACCCAAAAATGAACCTGTAATTCAGGGCTACAGGGAATGGTCTCCCAGAACAAAGAAAAAATAAAAAAACAGAAAGGTTTAATTAACTATGACTGAGTTAGAAAAAAATGAAATAATAGAATCTGTCAAAAAACAATTAACAGGTGATTTAACAAAAGACATGTTGTTCTTAAAAGAACAGGTTGCTTTTTATGCATCACAGAAAAATGCAGAAGTTGCGAATGCACTAACAGAACTTGCGATGAGTAAAATGCCAAAAGAACAATCAGAATATTTAAATAAATTGCTTTATATTGGTCAACGCCGTTTAGATGCAGTTTATGGTGAAGCGAATAGACTTAGATTGCAAAATCAAACAGCAAAATCGCTTACTTTGTCAAAGCAATTATATCAGCATATTATAGAAAATTATAAAGAAACAGAAACGGCAAGATTTTTCAGTTTTCATAATTTACTGGAATCTAATTTATATTATCAGCTCTATCATCCGACAAAAAATTTATTACAAGCTCCATTTGATTTTATGCTATATTTAGGCTTACACGCTTATAATCTGGTAGAAGTTCGCCGTTTGGAAGAAGCAATTCCAGTATTAAACGAAGCCATTCGATTTAATCCCGTATGTGCTGACGCAAGATTTGAGCTTGCAGAAGTATATAAATTAATGCATGAAAAGCAAAAACTTTTGATTACAATTAAAGAAACGCTTCCTGTCTGCATGTCAGCTTATGCTTTGTCAAGATGCTATGCCAATATGGGCTATTACTGCACAGAACTGAAAGATTATGAAAGTGCCATTGCATTTTATTTTGAAAGCATGATATTTTATAATCACCCTGCAATCCGTGGCGAATTACAAAATATTTCTCAACTTATGGGCAAAAAAATTGCACCGCCAACCCGTGAAGAAGTATTATCTGCCTTTGCAAAATATAAAATCCCAAATGGTCCTTGTGAAGAAATTATGCATACTGTGACTTCTATGTCAAATCAGGCAGTAGAAAAGAAAAATTGGCAAGAAGCTGTATTTTATTTGCATGTAATTTGTGAATTAACCAACGACCCAGCGGCAAAAGAATTATTAAAAAATTGCGAAAAGCATTTACAAGAAAATCAAGAAAAAAAATAATATAAAAATAATCAGCTGGATTTTTAATGAAATCCAGCTGTATGTTCTTGTAAAATATTTCGCAATGCTGTTGCAGAGCTAGTATGTGAACGAATAACCCTAGTATCTTTACTAGTGGCATTTAATGCAATTTTCAGCATTTTATGTGACACTGTACCTGTAAATAATACTAGTAAATCTGGTGAACCAATTTTATGTTTCAATCCATCATGCATTTGTGTAAATACTTTTGCACGACATTGATAAGCTTTGCAAATATCTTTATATTGCCTTGTCATGCTGTCATTTCCACCAACAATTACAACACTCATAATAATAACCTGCCTTTTTTATAAAATATTTTTATTAGTTAGCAACTGCTTACTTAAATCTATATTTATTATATAACATAATTTTTATTTTGTCAAGAGAAATATTAAAAAAAATAATGCCCCTGTAAAAACAGGAGCAATATTTTTCAAAAAAATCTGATTATTTCTTTACATTAAAAGCTTTCATGCCTGGATATACAGCAGCAGCACCTAATTCTTCTTCGATTCTCAGGAGCTGATTGTATTTTGCAACACGCTCAGAACGGCTTGGTGCACCAGTCTTAATTTGGCAAGTATTCAAAGCAACAGCTAAATCAGCAATTGTTGTGTCAGCTGTTTCACCAGAACGGTGAGAAGAAATTGCTGTGTAGCCTGCTTTGTGAGCCATTTTAATTGCTTCCAAAGTTTCAGAAACAGAGCCAATCTGATTCAATTTAATCAAAATAGAGTTACCTGCACCTTGTGCAATACCCTTAGACAATCTAGCAGTATTTGTTACAAACAAGTCATCGCCAACAAGCTGAACTTTGTGACCGATTTTTTCAGTCATCTTCTGCCAGCCTTCCCAGTCTTCTTCGTCCAGACCATCTTCGATAGAAATAATTGGATATTTATCAATCAGAGATTCCCAATGTGCAATTAATTCATCAGAAGTAAATTCTTTACCAGATTTTGGCTGTTTATAAAAGCCTTTGCCTTTTTCGCTCTTCCATTCAGAAGAAGCAGCGTCCATAGCAATCATGAAATCTTTTTCTGGTTCATAGCCTGCTGCTTTTACAGCGTCCAGAATCGTTTCAATTGTTTCTTCATCAGAAGACAAATTAGGAGCAAAACCGCCTTCATCACCTACAGAAGTAGCAAGACCTCTGTCTTTGAGAATTTTAGCTAATGCATGGAATACTTCTGCACACCATCTCAAAGCTTCTTTGAAAGATGGAGCGCCAACAGGCATAATCATGAATTCCTGTGTATCAACAGTATTTGTTGCATGTGCCCCACCGTTCAGGATATTCATCATTGGTACAGGTAAGTTTGTACCCTGAATGCCACCAAGGAAGCGATACAATGGAATATCCAAAGCAGTAGCAGCTGCTCTAGCCGTTGCAATGGAAACAGCCAGAATTGCATTTGCACCAAGTTTAGATTTTGCTGCACCTGTGCCGTCTGCTGCAATCATTGCTGCATCAACTGCATAAATATCAGATGCATCTAAACCAACAATAGCATCTTTAATTGCTGTATTAATATTTTCAACAGCTTTCTGAACGCCTTTGCCCAAGTATCTGGACTTGTCGCCGTCACGCAATTCAAGTGCTTCAAATTCACCAGTAGATGCACCAGATGGTGCTGTACCTCTTGCGATAGTACCGTCTGCCAGTGTAATTTCAGCCTCAACAGTTGGATTTCCTCTGGAATCCAGAATTTCTCTGCCATACACATTTACAATTTTTAAGCTCATGGGTATTCAAATCCTTTCTTCACGGGTTAATTTTTTCTTTCCCGTATTTTTTCATTTACTATTATAGCACAGCAAGAAATTTTTGTCAATACGATTTATTAAAATTTTACAAATTCGTTAATAACAAGTCATGATTTTTTGTATTAGACATGATTTGACTTTTTAAAATTTTTATGCTATAATAAAACTTGTGTATTTATTTTGATATTTTTAAAATCAAGAAAGGATTGTTATTATGACAAATTATCAGTTAGTTGAAAAATTTGAACATTGTGATAGCCTTGATATGCCTGTCATTCAAACTGTTTCATTCGGAAATGGAAAAAAATATTTCGTCACGAAAAATAATATTCCCTATCTGGTCGCTCAAGTAGATGCTATTTCAGAATATTTTGATAAAGCTTGTATTTTTGGAAAATATTTATGTATTGGAACAGGTAGCAGTGTTATTTTTGTAAATTTAGAATCTCTAGGGTCTATTTCCATGCAAGTAGATTTTTATTTTGGCTATTTCTTTATTCATGAAAATATATTATATATTGCTTCTGGGACTGGTATTATTGCCGTAAGTTCTACATTACAAACAATCTGGAAAAATGAAACGCTTGCGGTAGACGGCGTGATTATTCATGAAGTTTTTACACAAGATGACAAACAATTTTTAAAAATTAGCTGTGAAATGGATCCGCCTGGTCATTGGCAGGAAAAAATAATTAATATTCAAAATGGAGAAGTGATATAAATTAAATTTGTGGAAATAGTATATTATATTTCAAAATCCCTTGACAAAGTAAAAAAAACATGTTATGATAAAAGCAATTACTCGGAAAAGAGGACAATATTTATGCAAAATTTGAAAATTACTGGTTCAAGAAAAAATATTCTACAATCAGAATATTATAGTGTCATTGCAGATTTATTAAATTTGCCAGAAATTCAAAAATTAAAAAATTATCAACATCATATCACAACAACAAGATTTCAGCATTGCTTAAATGTTTCTTATTATCATTATAAAATTTGCAGATTTTTTAAATTAGATGCAAATTCTGGTGCAAGAGCAGGACTTTTGCATGATTTGTATTTCTATGATACGAAACATTATATCAGACAGAAACCAGCTGTAAAACATTGCAAATATCATCCCCAAACTGCATTACACAATGCCGAAAAAATCATAAAATTAAATGACCTTGAAAGGGATATGATTTATAATCACATGTGGCCTCTCACACCAGAAAAGCCCAAATATGCAGAAACTTATTTAATTACTTTTGTAGATAAATACTGTGCTATGATAGAATTTATATTGCCACAACCGAAAAATTTCATTCATTTTTTTAAAAAATATCGTCATAGAAAATTGCAAAAAAATTATTGACAAATCAAAAATTTTGTGTTATACTGTTTGTTGTATCCTGACGCTGAAATAATTGTTATTAAAGCGAAAGCATATAGCATTTTGTCTTGAATCATTTATGAAATTTAATTTTAGATTTTAGTTTTCAGAACCGTGCTATATCCTTTTTTCAGGATATAGCATATTTTTATTTTTAGGAGGGATATTTTTTGAATACACCAGAAACAAGAGTTGCTATTATTGGCATTATTGTTGAAAATCCAGACCAAGTTGACGCATTAAATCAATTGCTTCATGAATATAGCAATTATATTATCGGCAGAATGGGCATTCCTTATCATAAACGCAATATTAATATTATCAGTGTTGCAATTGACGCACCACAGGATAAAATTAATACACTAACTGGAAAAATTGGAAGATTAACTGGTATTTCAGCAAAAACAGCATATTCTAATATTACTGCAAGGGTGAATACAGAATGAATTCCAAAAAGCAAATTCAAGCCCTGAAACCTGTCTGGAATATTATTTTAATTATTATGCCAGTTATATTTGCTTTTTTTGCGTTATGCATTGGAAGAATTTCTTATCCAATCAGTGAGATTTGGCAAGTTTTTATTTCAAAAATTACAAATTCTGATATAGAAATTGATAAGCAAATTTCAATGATTATCTGGAATATTAGATTACCAAGAATTCTCATGGCAATGCTTGTTGGAGCTGGACTATCTGTTTCAGGCTGTGCATTTCAGGGGTTATTTTCTAACCCGTTAGCAACGCCTGATACATTGGGAGTTGCCTCTGGTACATCATTTGGTGCAGCACTTGCTTTGCTGTTAGGCTGTAATTTCATTGGTGTTCAGGCAATTGCTTTTGGTTTTGGAATATTAGCAGTTTTGCTAACATGGCTTAGCTCTGCGGGAAAATCTTCATCTGGATTAAATTCTGTTGTATTATCTGGTATCATGATAGGGTCATTGTTTTCAGCATTAATCTCACTTGTAAAATTCGCTGCTGATACAGAATCCCAACTTCCAGCAATCACTTATTGGCTAATGGGCAGTTTAAGCAGTGCTGGATTTTCATCTTTACAAATTGGCGCACCATGTATTATTATTACTATTTTTATATTATATTTATTCCGTTGGCAATTGAATATTTTGCCTCTAGGTGAAGATGAAGCACGTTCTTTAGGCAGTAATATTCAGCTTTTGAGAATTATTACAATTCTTTGTGCAACTGCAATGACAGCGTCCAGCGTTGCAATGTGTGGGCAAGTTGGTTGGGTTGGATTGTTGATTCCACATATTTGCCGTATGCTGTTTGGCAATAATCATCGTGCTTTGATTCCTGCATGTATTAGCTTTGGAGCATCATTTTTAGTCATTGTTGATACAATGACAAGAAGTATTTCTGCATCAGAAATCCCAATTTCTGTATTAACAGCCATGATTGGCGCTCCATTTTTTATTATTCTCATGCGGAAAACTGGGGGTTGGAAAATCTAACATGAAACTAGAAATTAAAAACGGCTGTTTTGGCTATTCTAAGCAAAAAATAATATTAAATCATATTGATTTCAGTGCAGAATCTGGTGATTTAGTTGCCATTCTAGGTCCTAACGGTGCAGGCAAAACAACGTTATTGCGTTGCATGTTAGGCTTTTTAAAATGGCATTCTGGAGAAACGCTTTTAAATCATAAAAATTTAAATCAGATTCCTATTAAAACACTTTGGAAACAAATTGCCTATGTCCCACAAGCGAAAAATTTTAATTCTGCGTCAAAAGCTGAAGAAGCGATTTTATTAGGCAGAAATGCACATTTAGGCATGTTTTCACAGCCAAAACAATCAGATTTAAAGCTTGTGCATGAAATTATGGAAAAATTAAATATTTTGTATTTAGCCAAAAAAAGCTGTTCCGAAATGAGTGGCGGTGAATTACAAATGGTTTTAATTGCCAGAGCCTTAATTGCAGAACCAAAAATATTAATTCTTGATGAGCCAGAATCTAATTTAGATTTTCGGAATCAGTTAATTATTTTAGAAACAATGTCTTCTCTTACAAGACAGGGCATGACTTGTATTTTTAATACACATTATCCTGACCATGCTTTAAGGCGTTCTAATAAGGCATTATTATTACAAAAAAACGGCACTTGTAAATTTGGGAAAACTTCTGAAATTATTACAACTGAAAAAATTCAAGAGGCTTTTCATGTAAAAACTATCATTCATAAAATTGAAAATCAAAATCAAGTTTATTATAGCATTCTGCCATTAGAATTAGCAGAATCTAATCAGTTATCTACAGGAGGAAATTTATGTTAAAAATTGCAGTTTACGGAAAAGGCGGAATCGGAAAATCAACAACAATTTCTAATATTTCTGCTGTACTTGCAAAAAAGGGCTTGAAAGTCATACAAATTGGCTGTGACCCGAAAGCAGATTCTACTTTTTTATTGCATTCTGATAAAAAATTAACAAGTGTTTTAGATTTAGTCAGAAACAAGAAAAATAATTTTATACTGGAAGATATGTTTTGTTTTGGCTATGAAAATGTTATTTGTGTCGAAGCAGGAGGCCCTAAAGCAGGTGTTGGCTGTGCTGGACGTGGTATTATTACAGCTCTTGAAAATTTAGAAAAAAAAGGGCTTTATGAAAAATATCATCCTGATGTAGTAATTTATGATGTATTAGGCGATGTTGTCTGTGGAGGATTTTCTATGCCAATGCGTGATGGCTATGCAGATAAAATTTTTATTATTACTTCTGGTGAAAATATGGCAATTTATGCAACTGCAAATATTGCAATGGCTGTTCAGAATTTTCAAGATAGAAACTATGCACAGCTTGGAGGCATTATTTTAAATAAACGCAATGTAAAAAATGAACTTGAAAAAGTTTCTGAATTATGTCAAGAATTTCAAACAAGTTTAATTGGCATACTTAGCCGTAGCGAAACTGTACAAGATGCTGAAGAATTGCAAAAAACAGTAATAGAAGCTTTTCCTGAAAGCGATATGGCACAGGAATATAAAATATTAGCAGAACAAATTTTAAAAGCTTGTCAGGAGGATTCGTCATGCTGAAAAGACTTGGACAAGAATTAGATAGTACAAATGCTATGCTATTATTAAAACATGCCAATTTTCCAAATCCATTTAAAACAGAATTAGAATATAGTTGCTCTGCCAGAGGCACTTGGAATATTGTTCACACAGGATTTTTAATGCCAGAAGCACATGAAATTTATGTCTGTGCCGCTGGCTGTTTGCGAGGTGTTGTATTGACAGCAGCCGAAATGCAAGCCTCTGAAAGATTTTCTACAATTGAAATCCGTGAAGAAAATGTGTTAGAAGGCAATATGGAAGAATTATTAATCAATGGTGTTTCTGATATTTTAGAACAGCTCCCGTATCGTCCAAAAGCTGTACAAATTTTTACAAGCTGTATCCATCATTTTATTGGCTGTGATTTAAAACTTTGTTATCAAACGCTTAGAAAAAAATATCCTGAGATTGACTTTACAGATTGTTACATGAATCCTATCATGCGTAAAAGCGGTTTGGCACCTGACCCAACCATGCGAAGACAATTATATAGTTTATTACACAAACGTCCACAAGACAGCAAAAAAATTAATATTATTGGCAATAATATTGCAACTAAAAAAAATTCTGAATTATATCAGTTAGCGGAATCTGCTGGCTATCAAGTCACAGAAATTCATGACTGCAAAAATTATCAGGAATATCAAGAAATGGCATCAGCAACAGCAAATATTTGTTATCATGCTTCTGGAAAACCTGCTGGGGAAATGCTATTAAAAAAACTAAATCAGAAATTATTATACTTGCCATTAAGTTATTCTTATGGCGAAATTCAGCATTGGCTAACCATTTATGCAACATATCTAAATATTATGCCTCCTGATTGGTCAGAACAAATTGCCTTATGTGAAGATAAAATCAAACAAGTTAAAAATTTAATTGGCGATACACCAATTGCAATTGACTCTTCTGCAACAATGCGTCCATTAGGATTAGCAAGATTTTTACTAGAGCATAAATTAAATATTTGCAAAATTTATGCAGATAGTTTTTCACAAGAAGAAAAACAAGATTTTTACTGGTTACAAGAAAATTATCCAGATTTGCAATTATTTGCAATATCTCAAATAAAAATGCGTATGCTTCCCCGTGAAAGCAAAAGCAAAATAATTGCAATTGGACAAAAAGCCGCTTATTTTTTAAATACACCGTATTTTATTAATATTGTCGAAAATGGCGGATTGTGGGGATTCTCTGGAATTATTAATTTACTGGAATTACTGGAAGAAGCATTTTTAACAGAAAAAGATACGAAAAAATTAGTACAAATCAAAGGATTGGGGTGCGGTAAAATATGAATCAAACAGCAAGAATTATTTCAACTTATACAGCAGATGTTTCTGGTGTATGTTCAGCATTATTTGAATTGGGTGGCATGTCTGTCATTCATGATGCATCAGGCTGTAATTCGACTTATAATACGCATGATGAACCCCGTTGGTATGATTATGACAGTATGGTTTTTCTATCTGGCATTTCAGAAATGGAGGCTATCATGGGTGATGATGAAAAATTAATCCAGGATATTATTTCTGCAACGGAACAACTTTCACCAAAATTTGTTGCGATTGCTGGAACACCAATTCCCATGATGATTGGAACAGATTTTAAAGCAATTGCTTCTGTAATTGAAAAACAAACAGGCATTCCTGCTTTTGGATTAGCAACAAATGGTATGCATACATATGTACAAGGCATTTCTATAGCTTTGGAAGCATTAGCAAAAAAATTTGTCATAAACCCTGTTGAAAAAACAAAAAATTTATCTGTGAATTTATTAGGTGTTACGCCATTAGACTTTTCAATTAATAATAGCGTACAACATATGCGTGAAATTCTTGAAAATAATCAAATTCAAGTAATTTCCTGTTGGAGCATGGGCGATAATTTAGAACAATTGCAACTTGCACCATCTGCTAGCTTAAATCTTGTTGTTTCTTATGCAGGACTAAGCGTTGCAGAATATTTAAAAACTAAATTCAACATGCCATATCTAATTGCCAGACCTTATGGCAAAAAATTTACTTCTGAGATAATACAGGAAATTAAAAATTTTTCTAATATAAAAAATCCTGTATTATTTCAGGAAAACCGTCTGCAAAATGCCAAAATGATTACGATTGGTGAGGGTGTAAGCTCTGGTAGTCTTGCAAAAGCTTTAGAATTAGAAACAGGTAAAGCTGTAAAATCTGTGATTGCAACAGAATTTGAACAAGCTATGCTTGCCCATGATGATAGCATAGCCCGTGATGAATCGGAATTAATTCCAATTTTAAAACAAGCAGAAATTATCATTGCAGACCCATTATATCAGCCAATTTGTCCAAAATCAGCAAAATTTATTCCGCTTGGGCATGAAGGCTTTTCTGGTAGAATCTATCATGATATTATGCCAGATATGACAGATAGTCTTGACTGGATTTTAAATCAATTATGATAAATTATTTTTTAGAAAGGTTTAAAAATATGAAAAAAATATTAGCAAAATTAGTTGCATTCTCTTTAGTAGCAAGTGCTTTATTAATGGCTGGAGGTTGTAGCAATGAAACAATAAATGATTCTGATAGCATAGCAGAAAATAATTCTGTTAATGATACTATCAATGAACCAGCTACAGAAATTAGTAATGATGAAGAAAGCAATATTGACAGTGATAGCGATATTAACACAGAAAACCAGAATGAAGAAATTAATTCTGATGATACAATTACAGTTATCGACCATGCTGGTAATCAAGTCACTGTGCCAACAGAAATTAACAGAATTGTGATTGGAAATATTCTTCCTT
>JAAVHJ010000059.1 GCA_014799805.1 Ruminococcus sp. | reverse complement strand
CCCGCAACGAGAATTATTTTTTTGTTACTCATAATAAAATCTCTCCTTTTTGAGCTTTTCTGCTCTTGTTACAGAATATGCAGTATTATTTCAATTTGTGATTATATTTATAATATTCTCTACCCAGTTTTCGTCATGTCCTTGTATTAAATATACACGAAAGCCGTAAATTTTACCGTTTTCCAATACAGATTTATCATCATCAATATGCAAATCTATTCTATAATGTGACGGATATTTTGACGGCATAGATTCTGATTGACTGCCTTGTACTTCAAGTGAATGTCTTGCACCATTAATTATGCCGTCCAGCTGAATGCCATAGCATAAAAATAAATTTTTAATATATGTTTCTGTTCTGAACGAAGTGGTATAAATCCAGACTTCTATTTTATTTTTTTTTAAATATTTTATTAATTTTACAGTTCCTTTTCTTAATCTGTCAGGATAAATAAAATAAAATGGAAATTTTAATTTTGGTTCTGCAGGAATTTTAGCAGGATTAATCAACAACGTATCATCTAAATCAAACGAACAACGCATAAAATCACTCTCTTTTTTAAATAATTTAAATAAAATTATCTCCAGTAAATGACTTACTGGAGATATAAAAATATTATTCTGTTTCAGGCAGATTCTGCACAGCACTTATAATTAGATTCACTGCACCATCAATGCCTAATTTCCCAGTATTTAAACATAATGCATAATTGCCTTTATCATGCCAGTTACCGCCAGTATTAATATTATAAAATTTTTCACGGCGACTATCTGTTTTAACTAACAGAGTGTTAGTATCTTTTGCAGGTACATGATATGTATCTTGTGCATATTGCATTCTGAATGCTTTTTTTGCATAAGCAAATACACTGAATCTATTGGGGTTATCTCTTAAAATCCAGTTAGCACATCTGCCAACGATAACACAGCTTCCTTGTTGTGCAAGTTCTTTAATAATTTGCGTTTCTGTGATATAAATCTTATCAGAAACTGGCAAATTATCCCCCATTGTTCGGGACGGATTGGAATTTAACAACAATGTATACAAAAAGCTTTTTGGTGCAGATTCTTCCGCTCCCTGAAGCTTGGTCACAGGCACGCCCAATTTTTCAGATGCCATTTCTAAAATTTCATGATTATAAAACGGAATTCCTAATTTTTCCGCAACAATCTTACCAATCACGCTACCGCCACTGCCATATTCTCTTTCAATTGTAATAATCGGATTTTTCATTTTTCAATTACAGCTCCTTTTTTTCCAAAATTATTTTTTTATTCAAATCTATGCGATATATGAAAAAAATAGACTTCGTATTTATTATAGCATATTTTCAACAAAAAAGCACTATATTTTTTGAAAAAATTAGCCTGTTTTAAAAATTCTGCATTTTTGCTAAATTCATGCTATATTTTTTATGCAATTTTAAAAAATCGGCAATTTTGCCAATCTGTGAACAATTTAGAATCTATTTGCTGTATAATTTGTGAAAAATTAATTTTTTTAAAATAATTTCTAAAAATTTTGTAGAATTCTAATAAAAAATATGTTATAATAAAATCACAATTGCAAAAATTCAGAGGAGGAAATTTTTCATGAGAAAAAAATATTCTCGTATCATTGCACTAATGGCAACAATTGCTTTGGGCTGTAGTAGTCTGACAGCATGTAAAAAGCAAGAAGAATCAGAAACAGACTCACAATTACAATTAGAATCAACTGTCATACAAACAGATAATTTAGTCAATTCTGATAATTCCAGTCATGCAGAAAAACTAGTTGAAACTGTTCCAGAGGAAACAGAAGAACCTACAACAGAACATATCAGTCCTACAGAAACAATTACTGTACAATCAGGTACACAATTAGAAATTTCTGATGTAACACTGAATCATGAAACAAATAAAAATTATCCTATTTCTTTGAAAGATTTGATTCAGCAAGGCGATTCTGTACAGTCATTTATTTTTGAATTTGAAGCTGATGCTAATATTGGTACTTATCAAGGAGGCTGTGGGATTTCTGTAAATGAAGACTGTGAAGCCGCAACAAATGATCATTGGTATCAATCAGCTGATTTTAATGTTGTTTCAGAGGGCAAATATGTAAAAATTACTTGGGACGTTCCAGAAGAAATTCAAAATGATATTGACGCAAACGGAAAAATACAAATTGGCTACTGGTGGGGCGATACAATGGAAGTGAATTTAAAATATGTCACTTGTAATTATACCAGAACTTCTACAATTCCAGTGGATGATACAGTAGAAATTCCAGTTGGTCAGCAATTAAATTATCATTCAGATACGGAAAAATCAACCAGAATTTCACTTGCAGATATTTTAGATGATAATTATACACCACAAGCCATTACATTTGATATTAGCTCTGAATCTGCATTTGGTAAATTTACAGGTGCTTTTGGCATTCAAATCACTGATGACTGGTATCAAAGCGAAACAATTGTTAAATTTTCAGACGAAAATCATTTAAGTCTAACTTGGCTGATTCCAGAAGATATTAAATATAGCATTCCTAAAAATGCTGAAACAGAGTTTAATTACTGGTGGGGCGAAACAGATAATATTATATTAGATTCCATTACTGTAAAATATAGCTATGGTTCACAGGGTATGCTTGATAAAAACAGATTACCTGACGGCGTAGATATTCAAGTGATGCACCAGAATGAAGATGCAAAAAAAATTGTTGAAAATATGACTGTAGGCTGGAATTTAGGCAATACATTAGATTGCTATAATGTCACATGGTCTGTTTCAGAATTTGAAACGGCTTGGGGAAATCCGAAAACGACTAAAAAAATGATTGATACTGTCAAATCTGCTGGCTTTAATACAGTAAGAATTCCAGTTTCATGGACAGACCATATTGATGAAGAAGGCAATATTGATTCTATTTGGTTAAACCGTGTGCAACAAGTTGTGGATTATGCTATGGATAATAATTTATATACGATTATTAATATGCACCATGATGATTATACTTGGCTAAATCCGACTTATGCTGACGAAGAAGAAATTACAAAAAAATATATTAAAATCTGGGAACAGATTGCCGAAAGATTTCAAAACTATGATACAAAATTATTATTTGAAGGACTGAATGAACCCCGGGTGGTTGGAAGTGATGAAGAATGGACAGGCGGAACACCTGAAGAACATGAAGTCATTAATCATTTATTACAAGAATTTATAAACACTGTCAGAAAATCAGGCGGTAATAATAGTATGCGAACATTAATTATTACCACACATGCAGCATCTATAGAAGAAACAGCAATTAATGGCTTACAGCTCCCGAATGATGATAATTTTATTATTTCAATTCATAATTATTCCCCTTGGAAATTTACCACTTATGAATATCAAAATAATAATAAATTTGATGAATCTGCAAAAAAAGAATTATCTGCACAATTTGATTATTTATATGAAACATTTGTCAGCAAGAATATCCCTGTTATTATAGGCGAATTCGGTGCAGAAAATAAAAATAATACCAAAGCCCGTGCAGAATATTATAATTATTATATCAGTGAAGCTGATAAACATGGAATTCCCTGTATAATTTGGGATAATAATGTTTTTGATGGTGAAGGTTCTTATGGACTATTTGACCGTGAAACTTGCGACTGGCATTATGAAGAAATTATCACAGCCATTCAAAATGCAATAAATTAAATAAAAAATCCCCTGTTTGTCACAACAGGGGAAATTTTTTTAATATTAATTTAAACAGATTCTTGTAAAATCAAATAAATTGCAGAGCCAATATGACAGAGAAAAACAATAATTAATAATGGGCTTGTTAATGCCAATCTTCCGCCACGTTCTGCCTGCTCTGGTGTTGTTTTGGGAAATCTTTCTGTAACAAACATGCGAATTAATAATATTATGCCAACTAAAACTAACAGCATATATAGCATATTTAATAGCATTGCTGGAAATTCCCAGTGATACACTTCACAAATACTAAACATTTCTGCACAGAAATTTACAGCCATATGTGCAATCATAGACGGTATCAAAGAATTATGTTTTACAGTAATATATCCAAAAAAACACCCTGCACAGAATGCAAGCACAAACTGTGCAATATTTTCATGCCACACCCCAAAGAAAAACGCACTTGCAATAATTCCAAAATGCTGACTGACACGGCATAAATTTTTCATCACAAAACCACGGACTAGTAATTCTTCTGTGATTGGTGCAACGATAACACTATAAATAAATGAGATTAATACAGTTTTAATATCTTGTGAAGGGCTTAAATCTGGTTCATAAGCAGTCACACCAACACCATTTAATAAATCCGTAATACCAGAAGCCAAATATCCTGTAACTGTCTGAATACATAATGCAATTGCAATATAACTTAGAATATTTGAGATATGAAAATCTCTAGTTTGAAATAAATTTGAAATCGGAATTTTTGTAGATTTACAGCCAAGCCATGTCACAAAAATACTGCAACCTGCAATTGCTAGCATCGTAATTGCAATATATGCAGAAGAATTTTCAAAATAATCCCATGCCAATATACTATAATTTGCTGGCAAATTTCCTCCTGTTGCTGCACTGTCAATCATTGTCTGTAGCCATGTAAATCCTGTCATTAAAATTAATGCAAGAACATTCATTAAAATTAAATGCCCTAATAAAAATCCTCCGACAATATTTTCATAGCGATGGATTCTGCGTTTTTCCTGCTGATTCGGAAATAATGGAATTTTACAGCCCTTCATGCGAATCTGTGGAACAATTTCCCCATAATCAGAATTATAAGCAACAAATTCCGTTTCGTTCTGAAATGGATTTCTCGGGTCAATTTCAAGTATTTCTTCCTGTTTTTCCGGATTCTCATTTTCTTTTTTCACTTCCAATTCATCAGGGTCATATTGATATAGCATAGTCATATCAAACTCCTTTCTAAAATTTTTAAAATAATCTATTTTTATTATTATAACATAAAAATCAAATTTCGTAAACAGTTTTTAGAAAAAAATTTTTCTATCTGACAAAAAAACAATAGACAAAATTAATAAAATATGTTATAATATCTATAACAAAAATTATCAAACTATCTAATCATCATGAGAGGGGGCTAAATATTTATGCACTATGAAAAATCTTGCGGTGCAATTGTCTACCGAAGATTTCATGGAAATATTGAAATTTTATTAATTCGGCATATTAATAGCGGTCACTGGTCATTTCCTAAGGGACATGTAGAATCAGGGGAAACAGAAATTGAAACAGCATTGCGTGAAATCAAAGAAGAAACAGCAATTGATGTATATATTGACCCTACTTTTAGAGAAACTGTTTCTTATTCTCCCAAACGAGATACCCAAAAAATTGTAGTTTATTTTATTGCACGTGCAAAAAATTATAATTTTATGCCACAAAAAGAAGAAATTTCTGAAATCCGTTGGGTAGATGCTGGTTATGCACCAAGATTACTTACTTATGAAAACGATAAAAATATTGTAGTAAAAGCAAAAAATATTATTAAAAACATACGGCAGTGAAATTTCCACTGCCGTTTTTGCTTATTATTATATTAATTATATTATACAATATAACCTTTTTCTCTGAGATTATCTATTAAATCACCTAAAATTTGTGCATTTGTCTGTGAGACAGAATGCAATAATAAAATTTCTCCGCCATGTGCATTTGATACTAATTTTTGCAAAGACTGTCCTGGGTCTGGTTGTTTATCTGTCAACCAATCTACATGCGAACCGCTCCAAAAAATTGTTTTATAATTTAATTCCTGTACAATTTTCAATGCCTGTTCAGAATATTCTCCGCAAGGACAACGGAAATATTGCATATCATAATTATAATTTTCAAGTACATAATCATGCAAGCTCATAATTTCTTCTTTTGCAGAATTTTCATCTAATAAGGGTAAACTTGCATGTGTCATACCATGATTACCAAGCATATGCCCTTCTGCAATCATACGATTCACAAGCTCTGTTTCTTTTTTGGCATAATCTCCTGTTAAGAAAAAAATAGCAGTTACATTTTTTTCTGCAAGAGTATCCAAAATTTGCGAAGTATAACCATTTTCATAGCCTTGGTCAAACGTAATAATAATTCTGTTTCTATCTGGTGTTGTTGCATAAGCATCATATTTATGATATTCTGCATCAAAATCCAGTGCACCTAATGGCATATTTTCTGCATTGACTTGTGTTCCCTGTCCATAGCCAATTGCCGTACCTGCAGATACAGGAATGCTACTAGCAAGCAAAATACTCATCACAAGCCCTGTCATAACAGCAATTAATTTTTTTAATTTCAAAAAGCATACCTCCTGAATTTTATCATTATTAATATTATATCCAGAAATCTATGCCCTAAACAAACATTTTGAAAAAAATACAACGCCCCATATACAATATACATACAGGGCATTGTTATTAACTATTCAAATAGGACTTTACAAGAACCTGTAACAGCTCATCACGGTCAATATGCCGTATCAAATTACGAGCATTGTTATGTGTGGTTATGTAAGTCGGGTCTTCCGACAGAATATATCCCACAATCTGATTAATTGGATTATATCCTTTTTGCACCAAAGCATCATAAATAATCGTCAGAGTCTGCTTGAGTTCTAATTCTTTTTCCTGATTCAAAGAAAATGTCATTGTTTTATCAAACATAATAATGCCCTCCCTATAGAAAATTTTTCTGCTGATTCTATTATAACTGATTTTGAAATTCATCACAATAGTTTTTCGCAAATTTGTTTTTGGTTTCTACCTTTTGCAAAATTTTAAGAATTGATTCTTGTGCAGATTTACTAAAATCATACTGCTGTCTGTCTGGTCAGCTCCCAAACAAGACAGCAATATTTTTAATAAATTAATAAAATTAATTGATTGCAGAGTCAGTTCTCTTAACAAAAGAGTTGCAGTCCACGCATTCAGGTACAGTTGGATTTTCTTCATGTGTGCCAACATGAATACAATCCAAACAGCAGTAATCTTCTGTCAGCATGTTATTTTTACACTGTGAAACGGTACATTTGATATTAGAATTTTTCTTCATAGTATTCATAACAGATACCACTCACTTTCTGATAAAGTTAAATTTTATTCCGGAATAATTCTAGTATGCACACTATGCAAGATATTATACAAGAAAATTCTAAAATATTTTAATCTACTACTTGATAACCTGCTTGATTAATAGCCTGCTTGATTGTTTCAAGATTCAAATCCTGCTTGAAATATAATGCTACTTTATTTTTCTGATGATTTGGCACAGCTTTTTCTACTTCTGGTAATGCTTCCAAGCATTTTTTTACACTTGCCTCACAATGTGGGCACATCATGCCAGTGACCTGTAATATTAATTCTTGCATAAAAATTTCTCTCCTTTTTTATCATATAATTTTTATATTTATTATAACATATAAATTCAAACTTGTCAAATCAAAATTGCATTTTAGACTTTTTTAGCATCAAATAATTTCATTGCGACAGGAATCAGCATGCCACCTAATGCATTACCAATAATTACTAATAAAATATGACTAAGCCCTGATAAAATATTTTCTGAATTATCAATTGCAGAGAAAAAATAAAAACAATCTGCAATAGAATGATGAAAACCACAAAGAATAAATACCATAATTGGCAGAACTGTTCCAAATAGAAATGACATATCCCTTTGTTCCTGTTTACAGCGATTTCCATTATCAACAGCAATAAACATAAGTATTCCACAGAAAAAACCTAATAATAATTTACTAATAAAACTATCTTCTGTTTTTGTCTGCATCACAGTCAAAGCATTTTCATGAACAATTGCTCCAGTTCTAGTAAGCCGAATTAAACATGCTGTCATCGCTGTGCCAAAAATATTTCCAAGCAATGTAATACTTACTTCACGCAAATAAATTGGTTTTCGTTCAGGAATATAACCCACTTTTCCAGTATACAAAGCAAAACCATATCTTAAAATTGTAAATAAGCCTAAGCTAAATAAAAATCCTCCCAGATATTTATTTTCTACAGTCAAATATACAGTACCTCCAATGCCAATTAAAATGCCTGATAAAACTGCTTTTGTAAAAATACTTCTCCATGATTCCAATTGCATAAAAAATCTTCCTTTCAAAATATCATCAAATTTCTTATATTATAGCATATTTCTAAATTTTTGTCAAATTTAACCTGTATAACAAGCTAACAAATTACAAAATTATAACATATTATCTGTAAAAACAAAAAAAGGCTTGCAATCTGATAAAAAATATGCTAAAATAAAAATAAGAAAATTACGAAAAAGGAGAATTTAATTTATTATGAACAAAAAATTATCCGGATTATTGATTGCAACTTGTATGTTATTCAACAACCTATCTAGTATTTCACTTCCAATATCTGCTGTAAAATCAGATATTGAAATTTCTATTGATCAAGTATCTGTCAGTATGCATCAGCTTGAAACTTCTAATTATGAAGTCCCAGTATTTATTCGTTTAGAACAAAATGAAAATCTGAATGCAATTGAATTTGGGCTTGAAATCGACCCTAATTGTCGTTTTGAGTTTATTACTAAAAATACTTATGCACAAATTTATAACGAAATGTTAAATCTTGAAGTATCTTGTAAATCTAGTCCCAACATGGACGGCTATGCATGGATAACGTGGGCAAGTAATCAGCCTTATTTTCAGGAAAATTCTAATATTTTGCTAGTTCTTGTGAAACTTCCTGAAACGACACAACCAAATGATTATTATTATATTAATTATTTAATACAATCCCCTCTTAACGAAGGAAAAAATCATATCTGGTATAATTACGGCACAAAAACAAATTATGGAACAGATGGCACTATCACATGGACAGACGGCTATATTCAAGTGATAGAAGACGAAGAACCGTTACTAGGTGATGTCAATCTTGATGGACAAGTTGATATTATAGACATCATTGCGATTAATAAAGCCATTTTAGGACAGAAAGTATTAACTTCTTTAGAAAATAAAGCCAGTGATGTTGACCACAATGGTATTGTAGACCCTTCTGATTCTCTGAACATCATGAAATTTATTGTTGGCTTGATTGATGAATTTTAAATAAAAGCTGAAGCAACCTTTTCACAGGTTGCTTTTTGTGATAAATGACCAAAAAATTGCTTCTTTTTTTTTTTTTTTTGTGTGTGTATAATATATACAAATTTCACATAAAACTGCGGAATTTATCAAAAATTGCTTGTTTTATTACTCATTTCATGGTATAATAAGAAACTGGAATATTTATATAGGAGGTTTTTAACCATGAGGAAATTAAAGGCTTGGCTTGCCAGTTTGACAGCATTATCATGCTTCTGTGCAAGTTGTTTGCCAATCACTGAACAGATTCCGCCAATGCATTCTATTTTTGCAAATGCAGAAGATACCGAAGAAGTTATTACTTCTGGGACATGTGGGGAAAATTTAACTTGGAATTTTGAAGAATCTACAGGAACACTAACGATTAGCGGAACTGGTGCAATGGAAAATTGGGGTTTTGCAGACCCTTCTTGGTATCATTTACATGAAGATATCAAAAAAATTATACTTGAAGATGGTGTGACAACAATTGAAAATCGTGCTTTTAACAATTGTAGTTCTTTAATATCCATTACAATTCCAGATAGTGTGACAACAATCGGATATAGTGCTTTTTCTCATTGTTCTGCTTTAGAATCTGTCACAATTCCGAATGGTGTGGAAACAATTGGATATGCTACTTTTTTTCATTGTTCTGCTTTGAAATCTGTCATAATTCCAAATAGTGTGACAACAATCGGAAATAATGCTTTTTCTGCTTGTAATGCTCTAACATCTTTTATCATTCCAGATAGTGTGACAACAATTGGAACATACGCTTTTACTAATTGTGATTCTTTAACATCTGTATCAATTTCAGATAGTATGACATCAATCGGAGAGGGCGATTTTTATCATTGTTTTTCCTTAGAATTTGTTGTGATTCCAGATAGTATCACAATAATTAACAATCATGCTTTTTCTTATTGTCCTGCTTTAGAATCTATTATTATTCCAGATAGTGTGACAACAATCGAAGCATTTGCTTTTTATTATACTGGCTTAACATCTGTCACAATTCCAGACAGTGTAACAACAATTGGAAGAGGTGCTTTTGATTGTGATTTTTTAACATCTATCACAATTGAGAATCCAGAATGTGAAATTTATGATGAGGAATACGCAATTTCTGATACAGCTACTATCTATGGATATGATAACTCCACAGCACAAGCCTATGCTGAAACATATCACAGAAATTTTGTATCTCTTGGGACAGCTCCTGCTCTAACAGATACTAATCATACTAGCACAACATGGAACGGCATTAATCCTGATATAGACGGCGATGGAAAAATAGATGCCTCTGATGCCACATTGATATTAGTATTTTCTGCAGAATATGGTGCAGGAAATATCAACAATTTTGGCGAATTCATGGAAAACTATCAAAATAAATCTTATCAATAATTTGCTTTGTTTTTCTGACTATTAGTAAAGTATCTTTTTTTACATTGCTAAAAAATTAAGCTTTTTACTGAATTTTCAAGATGAGCTGTATCAGATATTCTGATACAGCTTAATTTTTCATTATGATTCGATATTTTCAGTATCTTCAGTATTATCATTTATTTGTGTATAACTTACTGTGTCAGCGTCTACAAAGAAATATTCCCAATAATCGCCGTTTTTTCCTTGATTTCCAGTTTCTACATAATATCTTGTATCATTTATCATAACTTCTGTCCAATAATGCTGTGTTGTATTTTTAGGCGGATTTGTCCAGCCTTTGACCATATAAACATCAAATCCATAATAAGCTAATACTGCAGCCATTGCACCATTATATTGTACACATTGTCCTAATTTATGATGAAATACAGCATCTGGATAAGATAAATTACAGATTTCATTCCATTTATCGCCAACATATGCATAATCAACATTGCAGTGAATCCACCACCAAGTTTCATATAAACATTCTGAAATTGTCATATCTGGTGTAAAATGTTCAGAGGCAAATTCTTCAATAATTTCATAATCTCTATCTGATAATTTAATTGTAAATTCTATTGTTTCT
>JAAVHJ010000058.1 GCA_014799805.1 Ruminococcus sp. | reverse complement strand
TGCAATAGCCTTTTAAACACGCTGTAATTGTAATCAATGGCAATGATAAAGCCATTAATCGAATGGGAGCTGTTAATTCTTCGCTTTTAAAAAAATGCATTCCACACCAAGGTGCAAATAAAATAATAATTCCAGAAATTAAAATGCTTAATACTAGACTAACTAACAAGCAATAAGCAAGTATTTTTTTCGGGTTACGTTCTTGTTTGCCTAATTCTTCGGAAATAAATCTGCTTGCACAAAGAAATACATTTCCGCTTGCTGTCATAGCTGCTAATCTGAAAAATGAACCTGTTAGTGTTAAAATCCCCATAGATTCTGTGCCTAATTGTCTTGTCATAAATGCATTTAATAATAAGCCTAAGCCATCTAATGTCATTTGTATGACAGTTAATAAAATCGTATCTTTCATGATATTTCGTTTCATGTTGCAAAACTCCGCCTTTCTGAATAAAGCTTGTTCTGTTGATATGTATGCGAAAAAATAAAATTCTATGCTTGACAAATAAAATCAAGTTTGTTATAATAATATAAATTATAAAATCTTGAAAGGGAGGTTTATTTTATTATGAGTAAATATATTTATCAAACAGAGGGTGTCTGTTCTATGCAAATTTCATTCGATATTGATGGTGAAATTATTCGCAATGTGGAATTTTTAGGCGGTTGCAATGGAAATTTAAAAGCAATTTCAAAATTAGTTGACGGCTTAACTGTTGATAAAATTGAAAGCGTTCTCAAAGGTAATACTTGTGGCAGAAGAACTACTTCTTGTGCTGACCAGTTGGCAATTGCTGTTCGTCAAGCCTATGACGAGATAAATTAATATAATTAAAAGCCGCTGTAATAATTTATTACAGCGGATAATTTTATATTAAATTTTGCTTGATTTCAGAAATAATTTTTGCAACGGCTGAAAGTGCCATTTTTTCACGTTCTTCATGGCTAAATTCATAACTGCCAACAAGTTCATGTTCAGAACGATAAATTGCATAGCGGTCAATTATCATGTCTGCATAGATTTCAACAAGAGATTTTACAGCTTTTTCTTGAAAATCTAATAATTCTGGTTTAGAAAGTGATTTATGAAATTCCTGTGCCATTTGTGAAATATTCCAAGTTACTTTATCATTAAAATCATTAGAAATGTATTGAATATTCTGCACAGAAATATTTTTTTTACCCTGATAAGTATCTAGTATAATATTATTATATTCAGCCTGTAACAGGATTGCATCAGGATATTCTAAACAATTTTTTTGATATGTATCATCTGGAAAAGCATAAAAACTTGAAAATTTATCACCTATGCAAATTGCTTGTTCATAATGTCCAGTTGGATTGCCTTGCTTGTCTAATTCCTGAACATAAAGTTTATGATTTTTGCAAATATATTTTTTCTTGTTGAATTCTCTAGCTTGTATTTTTTCTTTATTATGCAATTCACAGCTATAAGCAATAAACGAATCCACACAATCTTGTAATTCCAGCAAATCATTAAAATTTATGTTAGGAATTGCAATAGATTTTTTGCCTGCACCTAAACAAATTGCATACCATTCTTGTAATAATTCTGTATGAAAATAACGTTCTAATTTAAAAAAATCTTCTCCCAAGGGTGACCAATTATCAAGCATTTCATGATAAATTCTTGTTTTTTTATTATATTCTGCGTAATCTGTAATATCTGTTTCCATGAAATCATAAATCGCCCTGCTCAGTAGCTGCACACAAGGAAAATCCGTTGCATAGGTAGCGGCAATTTTTTTCCAATCACCGCCATAAAATTGATATATTTTAAAATTATAATAATAATATAAAATATCTTTTTCAGAATTTAAAAGCATATAGTAATCAAATGTTTGAATTTTTGGATTTTCCCAGACAAATTTATAATTTTGATGATCTGTCCAGATAAATTGATTGTCAGAAGTTCTGACAAAATAAAAATTATTTTCATGCATAAAAATCCTCCTGAAAATAAATGCCCCCTGATGTGATAAGGGGGCAGAACGCTAAGAATTTAAATAATCTATTAATACTTGGAAATTGGTGTATTTCGTGCAAAGCAAAGTAATTTTACTAGTTGCTGTTTGAATGATTAAATATTCTTTTTTTCGTGTAAAATTAATAATATCTTTTTTGAAAAATATTTCTGTTTTATGCAAAAATCGCCGACAAGTGAATTTTTGTTCCACTGTATTCACAGTAATTCGAAAACAGATTCTAATTAAAAAATTTCTCAAAAAATAAATTACTGGATATACAATAAACAAAATTCTAACAACTACAGGCTTAGATTGTATATGCATATATTTGAATAAAATAAATAGCCAAACAGCATAAAAAGCAAATTCAATACCAGTAGGTTTGAAAGTATTTTTAAAACTTACTCTAACAGTAAAAATTTCTCGATACATAATTATATTATAAATTATATTAAAATTAATTTTTAATGCTATGCATTGGTGCAGGAATTCTTCCACCTCTGGCAATAAATTTTGCAGAGGATTTCTGATTGACAGCCATGACAGGACCACTGCCAAGTAATCCACCAAATTCTAGCATGTCACCTACTTGCTTTCCAATTGCTGGAATTAATCTGACAGCAGTTGTTTTATTATTTACCATGCCAATTGCCGCTTCATCTGCGATAATTGCTGAAATCGTTTCAGCAGGAATATCCCCTGGCACAACAATCATATCTAAGCCAACAGAGCAAACTGCTGTCATAGCTTCTAATTTTTCAAGGCTAAGTGTACCATTTTGTGCAGCATGAATCATACCCGCATCTTCGGAAACAGGAATAAATGCACCTGACAAACCTCCTACATTCGAAGAAGCCATTACACCGCCTTTTTTCACAGCGTCGTTTAATAAAGCCAAACATGCTGTTGTGCCATGTGTGCCACAGCATTCTAAGCCCATACCTTCTAAAATATGTGCGACACTGTCCCCAATTGCTGGCGTTGGTGCAAGTGATAAGTCCACGATTCCAAATGGAACATTTAGCATTTTAGAGGCCCTTGCACCGACTAATTGCCCCATACGAGTGATTTTAAATGCTGTTTTCTTAATGACATTTGCGAGTTCATCAATCGAAGCGTCGGGATATTTTGCAATTGCAGAACGCACTACACCTGGACCTGAAACGCCAACATGAATTTCACAATCAGGTTCGCCAACGCCGTGAAATGCACCTGCCATAAATGGATTATCTTCCACAGCATTACAGAATACAACTAATTTTGCAGGTCCTATGCATTGATTGTCCGCAGTTTTATATGCGGATTCTAACACAATTTTGCCCATGAGTGCCACTGCGTCCATATTAATTCCACTGCGAGTAGAACCAACATTTACAGAAGAGCATACATTGGAAGTTTCAGCAAGTGCTTCTGGAATAGAGTGAATTAATGCCAAATCCCCTGCACTAAATCCTTTGTGAACCAACGCAGAATAGCCACCTAAAAAATTTACGCCACAAGTATCAGCGGCTTTTTGCAAGGCTTTTGCAAATTTTACAGGGTTTGCATTAGGACATGCTGCTGCAAGCATTGCAATTGGTGTCACAGAAATGCGTTTATTTACAATCGGAATGCCATATTCTTTTTCAATTTGTTCGCCTGTTTTTACAAGATTTTCTGCTTTTGTTGTGATTTTGTCATAAACTTTCTGACATGCTTTGTCAATATCTGGGTCAATGCAATCTAATAGAGAAATGCCCATTGTAATCGTACGAATATCAAGACATTGGTCTTGAATCATGCGGATTGTTTCCAGAATATCAAATGTATTCAGCATAATATTTTTTTCACCTCAAAAATTTTTAAATTATATTTCATGCATGGAATTAAAAATATCTTCATGCATACAGTGAATGTCAAGATGTTGCGATTTTCCAAGTGTTGTCATTTCATCAGAAAGTACAGAAAAATCTGTGCTAATTTGGGAAATATCCACCATCATAATCATAGCAAACATATCTTGCATGACGCTTTGGGTGACTTCAATCACATTCACATTGTGAGTAGCACAAATACCACTGACTTTATGCAGAATGCCAACGGTATCTTTGCCAATAACTGTAATAACTGCCCTCATAAAAAAGCCTCCTAAAAATAGATTATTTTTATTATAGCATATTTTTTTGAAAAAGAAAAGAGTTTTTTTGAAATTTTTTTGCAATTTGGAAAATAAAAGCTGAAATTTCATAAAAAATTTTCAATTTAGACATAAAATCACATATATTTTTTTATAATCTTATGTTAAAATGATAGCGTGATAGAAAGTAAATGGATTTTTTAGTAAGTATTCCTACTTAGCAGGTGGGAGAGATAATATTAGAATTTAAGGTCTTCTGTTAAACTATCGTACTTTTCCAATGAGGATTAAACATTTTTCTAAATAATACTTTTAAGATTAAGAAAGGACGGATTTTATATGAAAAAGAAAAATCGCTTAGTTGCTGTTTTATTGGCATGTTGTGCAACAGTTTGCAGTTTCAGTACTGCTTTACAGGCAGGTGCAGTCAATCTGCGTGATGAAGCTACAATGACAGAAGAAGAAAAACAAATTAAAGAGCTTTGTGATATTGTTGTAAGCAGTGTGAATGCGGAACGTGCAAAGGAAGGCTTGTCTGAATTGGCAACATTCCCATTGCTGAATGAGTTGGCCTGTGTCAGAGCAGAGGAAATATCAAGACCTGATTGTTTTTCACATGATCGCCCAGATGGTTCTAGTTGCTTTTCACTTCTCAAAGCAGAGAAAAGTGCTTTTAAATATGCTACTTCTGGTGAGAATATCGCAGCGGGACGTGCAGACCCCGTTTCTACAGTAGAGCAATGGATGAATTCTGACGGACATAGAAAGAATATTTTAGGTGACAAGTATACGCATATTGGTATTGGTTATTATTATAGTCCAGATGCAGAATATAATTATTATTGGAGTATGTATTTGATTGGCTCTTATTCTGGTACTGAACCCGCAGTAATTGAGGGTCAATATATTCCTGGTCTCACATTAGGTGATGTAGATGGTTCACATGTGATTAATGCACAGGATGCAAAGCAGATTTTACATTATGCTGCGTGTCGTGCAGCAGGTGTGAACATTGATGTTGTTTCTGGTTTTGAAGATGCCGCAGATATTAATGGTGACGGTGTGATTGATGCAAGAGATGCTTCTATTATCTTAGCTTATTCTGCTGCAATGGGTGCAACTGGCAGTGCAAATTTGGAAGATTTTATTTGGTAATCTGAAATATTATGAACAAGCAATTTCCCTTGTCTTAATTGGCAAGGGAAATTTTTTTTTGAATAATTGACAAATTTTAAAAAATATGCTATACTGGAAATATTAAAATTATTTTTTTAGAAAGGATTTGAAATAGCATGGATATTATGCAAGAATCATTGAAGAAACACGAAGAATGGAACGGTAAAATTGAAATTGTTTCCCGTACAGAAATTAAAGATAGGGAATCACTCTCATTGGCATATACGCCTGGCGTTGCACAACCCTGTTTGGAAATTGAAAAAAATCCAGATTTGTCTTATCAATTAACAAGAAGACATAATCTTGTGGCTGTAATTACTGATGGTACAGCGGTACTTGGTTTGGGTGATATTGGACCATTGGCAGGAATGCCTGTTATGGAGGGAAAATGTGCTTTGTTTAAAGAATTTGCAGATGTAGATGCATTTCCAATTTGCGTAAATTCAAAAGAGACCGATGAAATTGTAAATACAATTGCGAATATTGCCTATAGTTTCGGCGGAATTAATTTAGAAGATATTTCTGCACCACGTTGCTTTGAAATTGAAGCAAAATTAAAAGAAAAAGTTGATATTCCTGTTTTTCATGATGACCAACACGGCACGGCAATTGTTGTTGGTGCTGCTTTATTAAATGCTTGTAAAGTTGCAGAGAAAAAACTAGAAGAACTAGAAATTGTTATTAATGGTGCAGGTTCTGCTGGAATTGCAATTGCGAAACATTTATTATCTTTGGGCGTTGGAAATATTTTGATGGTAGATATTAAGGGTATTTTAACATGTGATGAAAATTATGAAAATCAAGCACATAATGAAATTGCTAATCTGACAAATAAAGCAAATAAACACGGCAAACTTGCTGATGCTGTGCAGGGAGCTGATGTATTTATTGGCGTATCTAAGCCAAAATTGCTGACAAGTGCTATGATTCAAAGTATGAATGAAAAGCCAATTGTATTTGCAATGGCAAATCCTGTTCCAGAAATTATGCCTGATGAAGCAAAACAAGCCGGTGCTTATATTGTTGGCACAGGTCGAAGTGATTTTCCGAATCAAATTAATAATGTCGTTGCGTTTCCTGGTGTATTCAAGGGTGCATTGGCTGTTCGTGCAAAAGATATTAATCAGGAAATGAAACTTGCTGCTACAAAGGCAATTGCTGATTGTGTGTCTGATGAAATGCTTAGCCCAGAATTTATTTTGCCAAATGCATTTGATAGAAATATTGCAAAAGCCGTTGCAAAAGCTGTCGCACAGGCTGGCATTGATTCTAGTGTTGCAAGAGTTTCTGACAATCCGCTTGCATAATAGAAAATTAAAAATATGTTTGAAATTTCTAAGCTCTGGATAAAACTATTAGGGACAAGCTTGTCCCTAGTAGCACTTGCATTTTTTTTAACTCCTGTATTATTGGGCATTCGTCATGCAGGGTGCTATGTGGGAATTATTATTTGCATGGCAGGAATCGCATTTTTTGGATTTAATTCTGTTGTTGCAAGAATATTAAAAACTATTTGGGAAAATGAATTTGGACATGTTGTTTTGTGTATATTTCTAGGCATATTGGGCTTTAGTGTCATACTAGCAATAATATTTAGTATTTTAATGATACATGCAGAATGTCATAAGCCCAAAGAACCAACAACAGTAGTAATTTTAGGTTGTAGAGTTCGCAAAGATGGTGAGCCGACGCTAATGCTAAAAAAACGTCTGGAAGCAGGAATTGCTTATTTAGAACAAAATCCAGAAATTTCTGTAATCGTTTGTGGTGGACAAGGGACGGACGAAATTATCACAGAAGCTGAATGCATGGCGAATTATTTAATCAAAAATAATATTGCACCAGAAAGAATTTATCAGGAAAATATGTCTAGCTCTACACAGGAAAATTTAGAAAATGCGAAAAAAATTTTAGAACAACAAGATTTAGAAAATGATATTATTATTGTAACAGATGGCTATCATCAATATAGAGCGTCTAAAATTGCAAGTAATTTAGATTTAAAAGCTAGTGCAATTTCAGCCAAAACATCATGGTATTTAGTGCCATCTTATTGGGTGCGTGAATGGTTAGGCATTTGTTATCAATTCGTGTTCGGATAATAATTTATATCCGAACATGAATATTAATTAACAGTTAGCAATTGCTTATTATAAAATTAATTAAGGAGTTGTTATTTTGAAATTATTATTATTAGCTGACGAAGAAAGCAAATTTCTTTGGGATTTTTACGAACCTGAAAAATTAGCAAATTTAGATTTAATTATTTCCTGTGGAGATTTGCAACCAGAATATTTAGAATTTTTGGCAACTTTTGCACATTGTCCTGTATTTTATGTACATGGTAATCATGACACAAAATATTTAAAAAAACCTCCTGAGGGTTGTATTTGTATTGATGATGCAATCATTAATTATCAAGGTATTAGAATTTTAGGTTTAGGCGGTTGTATGCAGTATAATCAAAAAATAAAAATGCCGTTTCAATGTACCGAACAACAAATGCAGAAGCGTATTAAAAAATTAAAATTTAGTTTATGGAAACATCATGGCTTTGATATTCTGGTTACACATGCACCTGCAAAAAATCTGAATGATTTACCTGATATGCCACATAACGGCTTTGCTTGTTTCTGTGAATTGTTAGATAACTATCAGCCAAAATTATTCTGTCATGGACATGTGCATTTAAATTACAGCAACTTGCCAAGACAAGATATTTATCATAAAACGATTATTATTAATGCATATGAAAAATATTACTATGATTTTTGTGCATAATATATAAAAATAAAAAATTTTTTTATACAAAAATATATTTCAGGAATTGAAAAAAATCATTGACAAAAAAATAACAATGTGCTATAATAAAACTGTAGCAAAAAGAAATTATAGGCAACAAGTATTAATTCAAAAAATATTTTTTAAGATAGGAGAGGTTTTCATGAATCATGAAAAGCTGGTTGACAGTGTGGAAAGCCTGATGGAAAAACTTCAGGAAATACGCTCTGCACAGGCAAAATTCGCCACTTATACACAAGAACAGGTGGACAAAATTTTTAAAGCGGCGGCTTTGGCAGCCAATCACGCAAGAATTTCACTTGCAAAAATGGCTGTGGAAGAAACAGGCATGGGTATTGTAGAAGATAAAGTCATTAAAAATAATTACGCTGCAGAGCATATTTATAATGCATATAGAAATACAAAAACTTGTGGTGTCATCGAAGAAGATAAACAATATGGCATTACAAAAATTGCAGAACCAATTGGCGTAATCGCAGCAGTTATTCCGACAACAAATCCGACTTCTACTGCAATTTTTAAATCTTTGCTTGCTTTAAAAACTAGAAATGGTATTATTTTTTCACCACACCCAAGAGCCAAAAAATGCACAATTGCAGCAGCAAAAATCGTTCTGGAAGCAGCCGTAAAAGCTGGCGCACCAGAAGGCATTATTGGTTGGGTAGATATTCCTTCTTTGGAAATGACAAATATGGTCATGAAAGAAGCTGATATTATTCTTGCAACTGGTGGTCCTGGTATGGTAAAAGCAGCATATTCTTCTGGTACACCAGCTTTAGGCGTTGGTGCTGGTAATGCGTCTGCTGTAATTGATAATTCTGCTGATATTTTAAATGCTGTGAATTCTATTATGCATTCTAAAACATTTGATAACGGCATGATTTGTGCAACAGAACAGACTATCATTGCACATCAAGATATTTACGATGCTGTAAAAGCTGAATTAATCAGACGTGGTGCTTATTTCCTGAATCCAGAGGAAGCTGACAAGCTCAGAAATACAATGTTAATTAATGGTGCATTAAATGCGAAAATTGTCGGTCAAAAGCCTTATAAAATTGCAGAATTAGCAGGTTTTTCTGTTCCAGAAGATGTAAAAGTGCTTGTCGGAGAAGCAGAACGTACAGACGTTGATGAAGCATTCGCACATGAAAAATTGACAACAATTTTAGGCATGTACAAAGCAGAAAGTTTTGAAGATGCTATGAATAAAGCAGAGCAGTTATTATTTAATGCTGGTGGTTTAGGTCACACATCTTCTTTGTGGATTGATAATACCAGTGCAGAGGGCAGAGAAAAATTATTAGCATTCTCTGATAGATTAAAAACTTGCCGTATTTTAGTCAATACGCCATCTTCTTTGGGTGGTATCGGCGATTTGTATAATTTTAAATTTGCACCGTCTTTAACGCTGGGTTGTGGCTCTTGGGGTGGCAACTCTGTTTCAGAAAATGTTGGTGTGAAGCATTTATTAAATATTAAAACTGTCGCTGAACGTAGAGAAAATATGCTTTGGTTCAGAACGCCTCAAAAAGTATATTTCAAAAAGGGCTGTCTGCCAGTTGCTCTTGATGAACTCAAAAACGTCATGGGCAAGAAAAGAGCATTTTTAGTAACAGATGAATTTTTATATAAAAACGGCTTTACGAAAATTATTACAGATAAACTTGATGAAATGGGCATTGCTTATACTGTTTTTGCAGATGTGCAACCAGACCCGACTTTAGAATCTGCTCAAAAAGGTGCAGACGCTATGCGTAAATTTGAACCTGATTGCATTATTGCCCTTGGTGGTGGTTCTGCAATGGACGCTGGAAAAATTATGTGGGTTCTTTATGAACACCCAGAAGCTGATTTCTTAGACATGGCAATGCGTTTTATTGATATTAGAAAAAGAGTGTATACGTTCCCAAAAATGGGCGAAAAAGCATATTTTATTGCAGTTCCGACTTCTTCTGGTACAGGTTCAGAAGTAACGCCTTTTGCCGTTATTACAGACCAGGAAACAGGACAGAAATATCCGCTTGCTGATTATGAATTATTGCCAAATATGGCGATTATTGATACTGATTTGATGATGTCTGCACCAAAGGGCTTAACTTCTGCATCTGGTATTGATGCTATGACACATGCTTTGGAAGCTTATGCCTCTGTTATGGCAACGGATTATACAGATGGTCTTGCAATCAGAGCAATACAATTAATTTTTGAATACTTGCCAACAGCTTATAATGACGGCACAAATGTCATTGCTCGTGAAAAAATGGCAAATGCATCTACACTTGCCGGCATGGCGTTTGCAAATGCATTCTTAGGTATATGCCATTCTATGGCACATAAATTAGGTGCATATCATCATTTGCCACACGGTGTTGCAAATGCATTGTTAATTACAGATATTATGCGTTTCAATGCTTGTGAAAAGCCTACCAAAATGGGTACTTTTTCACAATATCAGTATCCACATGCATTAGAACGCTATGTTGAATGTGCGAAGGCTTGCGGTATAACTGGTAATGATAATCAAGAAATTTTTGAGAAATTTATTGCAAAACTGGAAGATTTGAAAACAGCAATTGGCATTAAGAAAACGATTAAAGATTATGGTGTTGATGAACAAGAATTTTTGAATAGTCTTGACCAAATGTCCGAAGATGCATTTGATGACCAATGCACAGGTGCAAATCCAAGATTCCCATTAATTTCCGAAATCAAAGCTTTGTATTTGAAAGCTTATTACGGCGAATAAAATTAAAATAAAAAAGACTGTTCTAAAATAATTAGTTTTAGAACAGTCTCCCATAGGGAGAAAATTTATTATGAATTTACAAAGTTTTCGTGTGCCTGAAAAAATTTATTGCAAAAAAGGTTGTTTATCTGTGGCTCTTGAGGAGCTGAAATATATTTATCATAAACAAAAAGTGCTGATTGCAACAAGTCTTGACATGCAGAAACAAGGAAAATTAAAGCCTGTTACAGATAAGCTGAATGAATTGGGCATTGCCTATGCAATACATGATGTGTATGCAGGCATGACAAATGCTGTGAAAATATTTGAACCTGATTGTATGTTAGCGTTTTATGAAATCGATTGTGATGTGATTCTAGCAGGTGAACTTTTAATGGCTATGGAAAAAAAAATATATTTTATCACTGTGCCATGTAGTGTAGGAATATCTTCACAGGTAAAGCCTTTGGCTTATGATAATAATAATCTTGCAGACATGGTAATTATTGACACAGATTTGATGTCTACTAATATAAATTATATTTGTTGGGTTATTCATGCTACGTTAGGTACGGCTGTATGTGCATGTGATTCAGATGGTGCAACGGATTACAGCGACAGTATGGCAATACAGGCAATTCATTTAATTTTTGCATATTTGCCTAAAATTCTGGAAAATCCAGTTAATGATTATGCATTAGAAAAATTAGCATCTGCTGGCACAATGGCGGGAATTGCATTTTCTAATGCACATGCAAGTTTTGATAAATCTAAGAATCATGCACGTTGTGCGGAATTATTAGGTATGGATTTAGAAATATTAACAAAGAAACTAGAAGCTGTTTCTAAGCTTTATTTAAAATTTATTTAATTTAATTCTGAAAGGAGGCTTTTTTCATGGAAGAACAGAATATCCTTGAAAAACGTCCAAAGAAAGTAATTTATCGTGAAGGTGAGTATGCTATTAAGAGCTTTGACGCAGATTATTCTAATGCTGATGTTCTGAATGAAGCACTCAATCAAGCGAGAGTAGAAGAAACTGGTTTGCCAATTCCGAAATTGGTGGAAGTTCGTAAAAATGGTGAAAAATGGGAAATTGTTATGGAATATGTTCCTGGCAAGACACTCAAGCAAATTATTACAGAACAACCCGAAAAAGAAGAAGAAATTTTAAATCAGTTTGTTGATATTCAATTGATGATTCACAAGCAAACTGCACCATTGCTGAATAAACTGCATGACAAGATGAAACGTAAGATTTGTGAGACAAAGCTTGATGCAACAACCCGTTATGATTTGCATACCAGATTACAAAGCATGCCAAAGCATAATAAAGTTTGTCATGGTGACTTAGGTCTTGGCGATATTATTCTAACAGATGATGGTAAATTTTATATCATTGACTGGGCACATGCAACACAGGGTAATGCTTCAGCAGATGCAGCAAGAACTTACTTGAAATTTAGCTTGACTTATGGAAAAGAACGTGCTGAAAAATATTTAAGCATTTTCTGCAGCAAGAGCGATACTGCAAAGCAATATGTACAACGTTGGCTGCCAATTGTTGCAGCATCTCAATCTGTAAAAGGTCACGAAGAAGAATCTGATTTGCTTCTGAAATGGGTAGATGTTGTAGAATATGAATAATATATAATAAAAAATTCCCCTTTTTATAAAAGGGGATTTTTTTATTTTTTTCCTGTAATACGTGGCTTTAAAATATGCTGATAAATTTTTTGCAACCCATCAAGCGAAGAATCATAAATCAAAAAAAATGGATTTAAAATAATTAACATGATAATTCCTGCATATTTCCCATAGTTTTGGAATTCTTCCAGTAAATCCGTTAAGCCAAATAAATAAGTATTGATATAAAAATAAACAAGCATAATAAAATTAAAATAAAATAATTTTATGATTACAAGTAATAATTTTAATTTTATTTTCTGAATATAATTTTTTAAAATCGGATAACAGCCGAAAAATAAGATAAATATCATAGTCGCTTCTTTATCATAAGTAATAAATAAAGATAATAAACTTACGGCAAAATATGTTACCCATGCCCATTGTATGCCGATTTCTATCATAATAATTAATAATAAAATACCTGAAATCATGGGTAAAACTAAATATAATAACGGAAATATGCCTGTTAAAAACATGCTAAATAGACAAAATGCTGAAACAATGCCCCCTAATGCGACACGATAGCTAATATTTTGTTTTGTTTGCATAATATTAAATATTAGAATAAATTAATTTTTCTGGTGTCCAGTTTTTTAAAATTTCGCACATATCTAAAGCAATCGCTTTTGCTTCAGATAGATTATGCAATAAATATTGCCCGCATTCGATACGCTTGCTTCCAGGAATTTCACCTTTAAAATTAGAAATATATGCAAAACATTCTTGCACAAGTGCAATTGCATTTTCATGGGATAAATTTCTTGTTAAAAAATAAAATCCTGTTTGACAACCCATAGGTCCTATATAAATAATTTTGTCTGAGTATTTGCTATTACGCATCCAAGTTGCAATTAAATGCTCCAGTGTATGACCGCCAGCAGGGCTTATATAATCATTTCCTGAATTATTTGGCTTTTTCATGCGAATATCATAAGTTATCACATCACCATCTGTCCTAGATACATACATGCCTTTTTCAAGTAAATCATGATTCACTTGAAAACTTGCAATTTTTTTCATCAAATTCAGCTCCTCTTAAATTTAATTTAAATTTTATTTTAAATAATAATTATTATTTTACTACAAATTATTAAAATTGTCAAGTCCGAAAAAAAAACAGTTTGAAACATCATCTTCAAACTGTTTTTATGTTATATATTTTTTTTAGGCAAATAATAATTATTATACCAAAACATAGAAATCGCTGATAAAATAATAATCACATAGCCCAAAAAACTAAATTTATCCGGAATTTCATCAAATAAGAAAAAGCCTAATGCTGTAGCAAATATAATCTGTGAATAATCATAAACAGAAATTTCTTTTGCAGGTGCATAACAATACGCTGTCGTAATAGAAAATTGTCCACCAGCAGCGGCAATTCCTGCACCAATTAAAATAAATACTTGTGAAATTGTCATAGCATGGAATTGAAATACTAAATAAGGCAATGTCACAAGGCATGAAAATCCTGAGAAAAATAATACAATAAAATTTTTATTTACGCCTTTTTGTCCCAGAACCCTTACAACAGAATAGGCAAAACCTGCTGCCATACCACCAAGTAAACCCATTGCAGAGGCTTTAAAATCTGAAAAATCCAGACTTGGTTTAATAATAAATAAACTCCCAATAAATGCACATAAAACAGCAATTCCTTGTGCAGGTTTTAATTTTTCTTTCAGTAATAGCCACGAAAATAAAATTGTAAAAAACGGCGACATTTTATTTAGCATTGATGCATCAGATAATACTAACTTGTCAATTGCATAATAATTGCATAAAATGCCAATTGTTCCCAATGATGCTCTTAAAATTAGCCAAATGATACTATTTTTAGGGATTTTTATATTTTTTCCGTCACGTATGCATATACTCAAAGCAATTAGCAAGGCAATAAAATTTCTAAAAAAACTTTTCTGTACAGAGGGCAAATCCCCTGAAAGTTTTACAAATGCATTCATCACAGCGAAACAAAATGCTGAACAGATAATTAATAAAATTCCCTTGTATTTTTGATTTATATTCATGTTAGCTCTCACTTTATTAATTTTCAAAAGAATTAAATATTATAATATCATCAATATGACGAAATATATATTCTTGTGCTTGCTCAGTAAAAATACTAATTTTATGCTCAAAATTATTTCTTATATATTTTTTACATAAAATTCCTATTTGTTCCCCCTCTTTTGTGGGAATATATGTTTTGTCTTGAAGTTTTGTCAGTAATTTTTCACTCCATAACCAACTAGAAATAATACCATTTTTAAGAGGTTTTAGCTGCGTTTCATTAATGAACGAATTAAGATATTTTGTTATTTCTGAAATTTTTGCTTCTGGTGCAAATGCATGTAAGCTTTCTTTTTGTTCTGGAGTGAGATTAAATTCTTGTTTTTCTATTTGTTTTGGAATTAAAATTGCTTTCAAGGACGGTATAAAATTTTTTTCTGGAAAAAGTTCTTTATTTTTTATGCAAAATTCTGAAATTTCAGGAATAGAATTATAAATCCATTCTTGTGCCTGTCGGGTATAAATAACATTTTTTATATTACCATTTTTTGTATACAAATTTTTAATCCCATAAGCAATTGCTTTATCTGTCGCTTGTTTGCGGATATTACTATTTTCACCAGTAACGACTCTAACAAGTAATTCCTGCTGTTCTAGCCAATAACCAATTGCAGAAAATGGAATAAAACCATTTTCTTCTGGCAAAATACCAAAATTAATGTTTTGTGCTATTTGGGTAATTGTAATTGGTTCGTCAACGGCTTTTAAATTTTTTATTCTTTCCTCAGAAACAAAAAAACGTTTTTTAATTTCTTCTTGTGCCGTTATATTTTCTTCTAACATTTTTGCAATAAATTGAAAACAACTAATCATTGTAGAATTTTTAATCACTTCACATTCAGAAACAGGATTCTTTGTAATAGGGTCAATGCCTTGTGAAAGTAATTCCATACAGATTTTGGCACTTTGTAATGCTTTTAATTTACTCATGATTTATTGGCTCTCCTTTCGTTATTATTTTAATTTTACAATAAAATATTTTATTTGTCAAGACCAATTGTCAATTTTTTACTAATCCTATTAAAATCACTTAATAAAAAATTCCCCCTAAACAGGGGGATTTTTTTATAATAATTCTGCAATGCAGATTTCTAACGGATTAGGCATATTTCTATAAATATTCACAGGAACAGTCTGTTCAAACGGATATAAACCTAAATTATTAGATTCATTAGATAATACAGTTGTTGTTTGGCGAACAGGATTCACAATCCAGTATTCCCGAATGCCTAAATTTTTATATAACTCTAGTTTTTCAAAATAATCTCTTGATGCGTCAGAAGAAACTACTTCAATAATCCAATCAGGCACACCTTCATAACAAGTAATATTTAATTCTACGGTCTTAAAAGTTACTTGAATATCTGGAATTAGAACATTATAGGCATTTATTTTTGACCACATGAATGGCAAAATAGTCCCTGCTTGTTCAGAATGCTGAATATATCTGTGAATATAATCACTTAATGCAATTACTGTTTGCTGATGCTGAATGGTACAGGCATCTATATTTTTCAAAGTACCTTCTATTAATTCCTGACGTTGTTTAGAAGTATTTCTTAAGGCAAAAAATTCATCGGCTGAAATTTTAATTTTATCTTCCATAATTAATAAGCCAGCTTTTCCTCAAAATAAGCTTCCAGTTCTGCAACAGGAATTCTCACTTGTTGCATTGTGTCACGGTCACGAACTGTGACACATTGGTCTTTTTCTTTTGTATCAAAATCATAAGTCACACAGAACGGCGTGCCAATTTCATCTTGACGGCGATAACGTCTGCCAATTGCTCCTCTGTCATCATAATCAACAAGCCATTTTTTAGAAAGTACATGATAAATTTCTTCTGCTTCTGCAGAAAGTTTTTTAGACAATGGTAAAACAGCAATTTTAAATGGTGCAAGTGCTGGATGTAAATGCATGACAACTCTTGTTTCGTTTGTTTCAGGAACGATTTCTTCATCATAAGCTTCTGTCACAATTGTTAAGAATAAACGTTCTACACCAAGTGACGGTTCTATTACATAGGGGATATATTTTGTATTGTCATCAGGGTCGAAATATTCCATAGATTTTCCAGAATGTTCCTGATGTTGTGTTAAATCATAATCTGTTCTATCAGCAATGCCCCAGAGTTCGCCCCAACCAAACGGGAATAAATATTCAAAATCTGTTGTTGCTTTAGAATAATGGCTTAATTCTTCAGGGTCATGGTCTCTTAAACGCAAATTTTCTTGTTTAATACCAAGATTTAATAAAAATTCACGGCAATAATTTCTCCAATATGCAAACCATTCTAAATCGGTATCTGGTTTACAGAAAAATTCTAATTCCATTTGTTCAAATTCACGGACTCTGAAAATAAAATTACCAGGGGTGATTTCATTTCTGAAAGATTTACCAATCTGTGCAACACCAAATGGGATTTTCTTTCTGGTTGTTCTCTGAATATTCTGGAAATTAACAAAAATTCCCTGTGCTGTTTCTGGACGAAGATATAATTCAGATTTTGTATTTTCCGTCACACCCTGAAATGTCTTAAACATTAAATTAAATTGCCGAATATCTGTAAAATCATTTTTTCCGCAATTGGGACAAGGGATATTTTTTTCACAGATATAATCCAGCATTTGCTCATTTGTCCAACCAGCTGGATTTGTACCATCAAATTCTTCAATTAAATTATCTGCTCTATGACGAGTATGACAAGATTTACAATCCATAAGCGGGTCTGTAAAATTTTTCAAATGTCCTGAAGCAACCCATGTTTCTGGATTCATTAAAATTGCACTGTCAAGACCGACATTATAAGGGCTTTCCTGAATAAATTTTTTTCTCCAAGCGTTTTTGATATTATTTTTCAGCTCCACTCCCAAAGGACCATAATCCCATGTATTGGCAAGACCGCCATAAATTTCAGAGCCTGCATAAACAAAGCCTCTGCCTTTACAAAGCTCTACAATCTTGTCCATACTTTTTTCACTATTTTTCAGCATGTGTATTCTTCCTACTTTCTGATAAAATTTCTGATAAACTTTCCATCACTGACAACGGAATTATAGAAATATTATACTACATTCTTTCTAAATTGTCAAGCAAAAACAAAAGTCATTCTAAGAAAACATGTTTTAGCATAGAAATGTCTGATTATTAAAATAAAATTGAAAACAAAAAAATTTATTTTTCTTGACTTACTGCTTGGGATTTTTTATAATCTTGAATCGTTTGAAAAGTAGAAGAACATGCTAAAATATTTTGATGATCTGCATCAAATTCAAATTCCATAAAATAGCAATTTTCTGAATTTTTAGGGTCTTCTATGATCCAAGTTGTAAAAAAAATGCCGTCTGTATGATGGCAATATAATTGCAGTGCAGAGTAACCTGCCACTGTGACAATAGCACCAGATAAGCCTTCTATTTCTTCTTGTTCTTCTAGGGCATATCTTCTATTTTCGGCAAGCACCTGATAAGAAATATCTTCATAATGCCCTAGTGTAATCATATTAACACCCGTTGCATCACAATATTGTACCATACCAGAAAATGTACTTAATACATCTTCTGACTGTACTTCTGTATATCCCAAAGGCACTTGCATATATCCTGTTTCATCATTGCCAATGGGTTGTAATTTTCCTGCATAAACAAAATCTCCTGATTCATCTACAATAGCACCTTCTGGCACTTCTGGTTTCGTTGCTTCTTCTGTACTTTCAATAGATTGATTGCTGTTTAAAACAGATATATTATCTTTTTTTTCTGCACTGCAACCTGTACAAAATAGCATGATAATAAAAATTGCAATTTTTAATTTATTTTTCATGTTTTAAAATTACTCCTATATACTTTAATTTTAACTTTTTTTATATTTTAGCACAAAAATTTTTGTTTGTCAAGTGTCAGCGTCATTTTTAAAATCAATTTTTTAATTTATTATCAGTTATTTTAATCATATCGCATTGCATGATAAAAATGATTGACAAAATCAGAAAAATATGCTATAATATAATATATAATTAATAAATATATGACTAAAATTTTTTTATAAACAGAAAGGAGTATTATCACATGAAAGTTGCTATCATGACAGATACTAACAGTGGTATTACTGTTCAGGAAGGACAAAAATTAGGAATTTTTGTTTTGCCAATGCCAATTATTATCAATACAAAAAATTATTTAGAAGGGATTAATATTACAAGTCGTGAATTATTTTCTGCAATGCGTCAAGGCTATGATGTATCAACATCGCAGCCAGCTCCAATGGCTTTAACAGAAATGTGGGATTTGATTTTTTCACAAGGTTATGACGAAATTGTATATATTCCTATGTCTAGTGGTTTGTCTGGCTCTTGTCATATCGCTATGCAGTTTGCAGAAGAATATAATGGACGTGTTCAGGTAGCAGATAATCATAGAATTTCATTCACACAGAAATTATCTGTTTTAGATGCAATATATATGGCAAATGCTGGAATGTCTGCTGTTGAAATTCGTAAAAAATTAGAACAAAATGGCTTACATGCTATGATTTATATTGCAGTTGATACGCTGGAATATCTCAAAAAAAGTGGACGAGTGACAAAAGCAGGTGCGGCAATTGCAACTATTATGAATATCAAGCCTATTCTAAGTATTCAGGGTGATAAATTAGATGCTTTTGCCAAAGTAAGAGGCATTCAGCAATGCCAAAAGAAAATGATAGAAGCATTAAAACAAGATTATCATACTAGATTTTCTAAATTTCCAAAAGAAAAACTTGTCATTGGCACAGCAGGTAGTTTTGAAGAGGAACAACAAGAACAAATCTGGAAAAATCAAGTACAGGAAGCTTTTCCAGAATTTGATGTGCCATATGTTCCACTTTCTTGTAGTATCAGCAGTCATACTGGGTGGAATGCCCGAGGATTAGCAATCATTGTAAAAGAATTTTAACATATAAAAAATAGTTGATAATTTCTTAAGAGTTGACAAAAAGAAATTTTGTTTTCTATCATAGATTTTTTTAATTTATTATCAAATCTATGATATTATAATTACTTGACATGCTGAAAAATATATGATATAATAAATAAAAACATAGCTAATATAATTATATAGGTTGAAAATAAAATAATTTTAATTAGGAGTTTTGGATATTAACATGAAACATCGTATGAATAGAATGCAAAAATTGCGTGAAAAAATGGGGCTGTCACAAACAGAAGTTGCGGACAAGCTTTCTCTTAGGCCATCTACATATTGGGATTATGAAAAATCAGAGCGTGAACCAAGCTATGAAATATTAATTAAAATTGCAGATTTTTTTGATGTTTCACTGGATTATTTATTAGAACGTGAATTTTCAGAAACAGGAAAAAGTATTTCCACAGAAGAATGGGAAATGTTAAAAAAATATCAATTTTTAAGCCCTAAAAGTCAAGAATTAATTCGTCTTATTATAAATTTTGAATCTGAAAATAGCAAGCAAAATATTTCTAAAATTACAAGAGAACAAAATTTAATTCTTGTCAAAAAAGCAAGCCGTGATGGCGGAGCGATTCAAGAAGAATTCATGACAGAAGAACAATTGCACGAAATTCAAAATTGTGATCCTATGGACGATGATTTATAATACTATGACTTATGGTATTTATCAGCAGGCAAGAAATGCCTCATGAAATTGTCTAATTGACTGCAATATTTGCAAGCTTCCTATTCGTCCTGTGCAAATTGCTAAACATTATGGCATTGACTGTCGCACAAATGTCCCTGAAAAAATGAATGGAGATTCTGGAGAAATTATCATGTATCAGAATCAAGTATATATTTTAGTTGATAAATATGCAATTCCAACAAGACAACGTTATACAGTTATGCATGAATTAGGGCATTTTCTGTTAGGGCATCTTGGAACTGAGCCATTATCCCGTTCGGAGCATGACTGTAAACCGTATGAAGAACAAGCAGCGGATAAATTTGCAATTGATATGCTTGCACCCGCTTGTGTGCTTTGGGGGTTGCATTTGCATACACCAGAACAAATTGCACAAGTATGTCATATTTCTATGCAAGCGGCAGTATTTAGAGCCAAACGAATGAAATTGCTCTGTGATAGAAATAAATTTTTATCACATCCATTGGAACGGCAAGTTTTTTCACAATTTAGTGCATTTATAAAATCGCAACAAAAAAATAATTATTTTTAAATATTTTTAAGAAAGGAAATAAAAGGGTTGAATTGCAGAAATCTCACAAAGAAAATTAAAAAACTTGATAAATTGATAAATAAAATTATAACCAAAATTTTTGCACTTGCAGGTTGGAGTTTTATTATTATGAAATTAATCAAGTTATTAAATAGCAAATAAAAATTATGATTTCTTTGGCTGTAAATATATTGCAAGTTTTTCAATCTATTATTCAATCAAAATGAAAAAAGAAATTTTTACACTTGTTAAGCTTAGTTTTAAGCTCTTT
>JAAVHJ010000057.1 GCA_014799805.1 Ruminococcus sp. | reverse complement strand
CATAGGTACAACAGCTTGTTTCTGGAATCATGAAAATATTTTACTGGTTAATGATTCAGGTGTTTACATAAGTTCCTTTACAGGAGAACAGAAATATAAATTATGCAAGACTTCGGGCTATGATGTGAAACTTTCTACAAGTGGCACATATATTGCTTTGCAAGATAGTTATGAAAATACATTTGGTTCTGGAATTGAACAGGATAAAATTTGTGTAATTGATATTTCTACAGGTCGAACACAAGAACTAACTGCTATACCAGATGTAATTTGTGGTTTTGCATGGCTTTGTGATTATTTTTCAATTAACTGAATTATCTGCTTTAAAATATTGATATTATCAATAAAAAAAATTCTAAAATATATTTTTATTTGTGTAATCAGACAAATTTTCAAAAAACCTATTGACTAATTAAACGATTTATGGTATACTTAACAAGTACTCAGCAAAAAGACGTGAAAATCAGAAATAAGTACCGCGGGATGGAGCAGCTAGGTAGCTCGTCGGGCTCATAACCCGAAGGTCGTTGGTTCAAATCCAGCTCCCGCAACCAAATAAGCCACGTAATATAGGCAAAAACCTATACTACGTGGTAATTTTTTTGTCCATTATTCTGACTTTGACCCCAAAATGACCCCAAAATATTAAAAAAATGTGAAATGAGAAAAACGGAGCAGGATATTTGTCCTATTCCGTTTTTTTATATTGATTATTATGGAAAAGTGTGGTATAATTTATTCAGGAAGGATGTCAATGATAGCTTTCAATTCATCTACAGAGATAAAGGGACTTCCTGATTTCAGTGTAGGCGAAGAAAAGTTGACTTCGACAATGTTCTGAGGGTTGGTTTCCACGATGCTGTTGACAATGCTTTCAGCGTGTTCAGGCGGTACATTGTTGAATGTGTACTTGGTCTGCTGATTATTTTGAGTAAAATATTGAGCATTATGTCTTTGCTGTGGAACATTCATTTCAACAGGAACAAACTGCCATACAGAGTCTTCAAACAAATTGTATTGCAGAGTACCAACTTTCTGCCATCCTTGATATACAGCATACCCAGAAGTTTCAAGTATAATTGTTCCATTAGCATCATATTGATTGGTTTGTGGATTTGGAATACCGAGGTAAGTATTATAGTTTTCATCGCAAATTACTCGTGCATATAATGGATAATTTGGAATCTGAATATATTTTCCTACACAAGTAGCAGAAGTTACAGCGTTTATTACAGAAGTAGCTAAGCTAAACTGCTGATTGTTATTGGCTGGCTGATTTATCTGCTGGACTGCTTGTACTTCCTGACTTTGTGGACAGGCTGGTTCAGGCAAAACAGTGGTTTCCTGTACAGGTTCAGTATTTTCTGCTGGATTATCAGGAGTATCAGCGGCTTTAAAGTTTTCATTTTCAAAATCTTTCATGAAATCAAAAATCAGTTTGTTATCATCAGGCATATAAATTCCTCCATTTATAATTTGTATATTATTATTTTAGCATAAAAAAATTGTTTTGTCAATTGAATGAGGTGATATTTTGATACAGTCAGAAATGAATCAAATTCAGATAGGTGATATGAGTAGTCTTGTCAATGACCCACAGAATAAGAAAATGTATCATATGACAAATAAGGGAAAGGTAAGTAGTACAAACAGGACACGAACCGTGGGAATGCTGCAATTACCTAATAATTCCATGAACACTCATGTCAGTTCATCTATAAAAGTTGTTTCATATTTCTGTATTCATGATGCAGTCAGAGAGGTATACAGAGCAGGAGAAAAGACCTGTTCTGATATTGTAATAATAAGCTGTGAGAATATGTACAGCGAGAAGTTTACAATAAAAATAGATTATGCAAAGTTCAGCAAATATTTAATTAAGTCTGCATTTGAGGAACAGGCTCGTAATGCTGTATTTTCGGCTGACATCAAAGAGAACTTAATGAACAAACTGCTTTTCAACTATCTCAGGAGCATTATGAAAGAGCAGATAACGGAAATTCCTGAAAAAGCTGGATTTTATGCTGATAACGATGGTTATCGCTTTGTTGTACATACAGACGTAGAATATGAAACAGAAGCAGTAAAACAGGCGAAATATGTGGATTATCGTATAGACAGCATTGATTATCAGAGTTTGAAATTCAGGTTTGAAAATGACAGCCTGCTGATGATACTTACAGTTCTGGATATTGTTTCATTTATGTATACTCCGCTCAGGAACAACGGACATGATTTCAGGAAAATCATAGCTGTTACGGGCTGTGATACAAGAGAAAAAATCAATATGTTCAGAGAGTTTTTCAAGGTGTTTGACCGTGACGATGATGATGCTTTATCATTGAACCTGAAACCGAATGAGCTTAGAAATATCTTATTTTCCAGAAAAGATGAAGCGGTAATTTTTGAAGATGATGCTTCAACGAAGAACCGATTATCAGAAAATGTCAGACTTTTGTATGATGCCTGTGTCAGAAGGAGAAAGTTTGATTATGAAACAGCGGAGTGCAACTGTATCATTCTTTGCAGTCACGCTCAGACAATGGCAGTTCTTGAAGAATATTCTGACAGCATTTTATGGCTTGATATTTCTGAATTGAATCTTTGTCCTGATATAACAGCATTGAAATATAGAATCAGAAACACTACCATTCAGCTTGTGAAGTCAGATAAAGTTATATCAATGCTGTTTGATGTCAGTGAATATCATACAGAAATTGAAACCAGTGCTTTATTAAGTTCTCTGCATACGATAGAAATAATCTGCGATAAGGTGCTGAAAACTGTTCTTGATATAGGTTCGCATTCTGAAAAGTATGTTTCGGATATATCGAACTATACAGAACAGTCAGAAGACTTCTTTGATGATGATTATATCGTCAGTCAATTCAGAGATGCACTCAGCAATGCTGTAATGCAGGGAAAAATAGCTTTTATGACAGGTGAAGATAATATTCCTGTTGTATATGTCAAAGATGATTTACTGCTGTTTACTGTAAATGATTTTGCTGATTTGGAACGAAAAATCCCGTTTGGACTGATAGACAGAACCCCGAAAATGAACGGAATAAGGCTCAGGAGCATTCTGCGTGAAAAGGGGTATCTCGTCACGAACAACGGGGATAAACTGCTGTATAAGGCGAGTATTTCAGAAGATTCCTCAGAAAGAATGAATTTTATTGCATTAAAGAAAAGTCTGCTGATAGAAGAAGCTCAAAGCCTTGTGCCAGTCATAAAGAAGAAAGGCATTTCAGCAACTGGGTATCAGCCGCCTGATAATACTGACGGCAGGGAAAGAATTTTCCTTGGAATGACAATGGATACACAAAAGCCTGTATATTGGAGTATAGGGAATGGCAGGCTTGCAAATCAGCATCTGTACATTCAGGCTGATTCAGGTTCAGGGAAGACAACATTGTTATTCCTGCTTGCACAGCGGTTATGCAGAGCAGGAAAGAAAGTGATTATCTTTGATTATGCCGAAAAAACAAGTTATTCAGTGTCTGATATTGAAAATATGGATAAAAATTTTACGGAAAACACAGGCTTGTCTGTCTTTGAAAATGGATTTTCAATGAATGAATTTGTTTATCGTTGGTACAGTACTTTTGATATATCAGAAATGTATCGGGATAAGAATGTATATATTGTACATTGTGAACCTACTTATGCAGTAACGATTCTTGCAAATATTTTTAAATGGCTCAACCTCTACAATAAGAAGCACGAGTATGATGTTTATACAATACTTGACGAGATAAATTCTCTGAATTTTTCAGAGCGGTTTTCAGATGAAAATAAACAGAGTATTGCAGATGTAATTTTCAGGCAAGGCAGAAGCATTGGATTACATTTGATTTCAGCAACCCAGTTTCTTGCAAAAGAAGGTTCTGTAGAAAAATCTTTACTGCTGAATCAAAGTGCAACAAAAATTGCTCTGCATCTGAGCAGAGCTTCTTCAACAGGAGTGGCCAAGACAATTGACAATAAAAAGTATGAATATTATAAAGATGCACTTGAAAAAATGACCAAAGGTCAGGGTATAGTATACAGCGGAGTCGAACTCGCTGATGGCAGTATAACAAACAGTATGCCGTTACAGATAAGCATTTCTCCAATGAATTTATGATTTTGTCCACAATATTTTTAAAATACAATTTGCAAATATAAATAAACCTTAATAAACCATATTAACTGATATACAAAATAAAAATGGTGGACAAAAATATTTATACAATGATAAAACAACAAAAAAATAAGTGCAGCTGTTATAGCTGCACTTATGATTTAAATATTTACCATAACAACAAATTCTCCGATACTTACTACAAGTTCGCTGTTCGGAGTAGGCGAGGGCGGATATATGTTTAAGAGCTTTTGTGCTATTGCCGACTGTATACAGTTTATACCATAGTTGATATTGTCAGCTTCAATTTTCAGTTCGTCAAAGTCAACAGCATTGAGAATGAAACCGTTCGGAGCAGGAGTGACTATAACAGGATAGGACTGATGCTGTGGCATAGCTGGCATATTGAATAAGTTCTCCATGAGTTTCATTTCTTCATGTTTCTGACTATCAAGAACGTGAGTATAAGTATCAAGAGTAAACGCAACAGAGTAATGTCCTAAAAGCGTTGAAAGAGTTTTGGCATCCATACCCTGCTCCAAAGCTCTTGTTGCGAAAGTATGTCTAAGTGCGTGGAACGTGTAGTGTCCAAGACCTGATGCTTCAAGAATTTCGTCATAGTAGTCCTTGAAAGTACGTGGTTCTATGTATCCTCCAAGTGGGTTGGTGACTATAAATCCTGAATCAGTATGCACTGCTCCTGCGGTTCTTGCATCTGAAAGCTGTACATTTCTCCACTGCTGTAATTCTCTGATTATTACTTGCATAAGCGGAATTGAACGTGTAGAATTTTTAGTCTTTGGTTCTTGTATTACTATCTCGGTCGAGTTTCCAATACCATTGTAGTCAATTTTGGGTAAACGATTCAAAGTACGGCGGATATGCAGCATATTTTTTCTGACATCGATATCCTCCCATCGTAATCCGAGAAGTTCACCGAGACGGATTCCTGTAGCAAGTGTAAGCCTGATGAAAATACCATATCTGAAATTATAACTTATGAACATCAGGCGTTCCTGCTCTTCACGGGTAAGTATTTCAATTTGTGGTTTCTCGTTTCGGGGAAGGTTCACAGCATCACATGGATTGAAATTGATATGATGCTCCAGTACTGCTTGTTTTAAAGCTTTATGCAGACAGCGGTGCAGGTTCGCAATTGTTTTCGGTGATAAGCCTTCTTCGGTGAGTTTGTAATTATAGAACTCCTGCAACAACTTTGCAGTAAGGTCTTTGAGTTTGAGCGTGGGAAATGCAGGAGCAAGATGATTGTTTATGTATCCAGAATAACTTGTATAAGTCGATTGTTTCAGACTGTTTCTCATATACGTTTCGAGCCATATTTTGAGCCAATCAATCAGTTTTGTTGAAGTAGGGTCAACCATTTCGCTGATGTGAATATGATACTCTACTTCATGCAGAAGTTTTACAGCTTCCGCTTTTGTATTTGCATAGTAGGAAATTCGCTTGGATTTTCCAGTTTCAAAGTCAGTGCCAGCCGTAACACGGACTTCAAATCTCCCGTCTTTGCGTTCTCTTATGCTTCCCTCATTATGTCCTCTTCTTGTTTTTCCCATAGAAATACCTCCTGATAAATATTTTTACATAATAGTTTTTATTGTGTTAAATCTGATGATTGTGCATTCTGTAGTACGATGAACGGGAGATGTTAAGAATTTTGATTGCCTGAGATACTGTCAGTTCTTTAGCTTCCACTTTTGCACAAATGCTGTCCCAGTTTTCAGGTCTGGCAATTGCAGGTCGACCAAATTTAATATTTTTCTTTTTGGCAGCATCAATACCTTCTCTCTGACGTGTGCGGATTTTATTTCTTTCGTTTTCAGAGATACTGCCCAACACTTCAATGAGAATAGCATTAATCATATCCATAATCCACATCTGCTCTGATGGAAAATCAGTCAACGTTGTTGGAATATCGAGTATTTTGACATGAATACCTTTTTCTTTGAAATATTCAAGCTCATGTTTAATGTCGGATTTGTTTCTGCTGAGACGGTCAAGTTCTTTTATAACAAGTGTATCGCCGTTTCTGAGAATTTGTTTTTTGAGATACTGGTAACCCTCACGCTCAGTATCCTTACCCGAACATTTATCAATAATAATATTATTCTTGTTTACACCGAAAGAAATAAGAGCTTCAATTTGCCTGTCTTCATTCTGCTCACGGCTTGAAACCCTTGCATAACCATAAATTCTGTTATCCATAAAATACCTCCAGTCTGTCTCAAAAAGTCCCTGCACTTCTGGAATGTTCCAAAAGTCGGAAAAAGACTTTTTGGCACAAATTTTTGATAAAAAATGAACCGTCCCAAAAAGTATACTTTCTGAGACGGTTTTGTAAATTTAGTGATACGCTAAGAAATCAGAAAAATTCTTTGATAGACTTGACAGCATCTGTAAGCAAGTCATAATCCATAAGCATATCCTCAATTTCATCAGCAGTATAACCATAGTCAAGCAAAAGCATAATGTCGTATTTGTCAATGCCATAATAGTTGCAAATATCAAACAGGAGCTGTTCGTGGCTTGTGTATAATTCTTCATCCTCGTAATCATCATCATAAGGCAATCCATACCAAGGAACGTATTTATAGTCAGTTTCTTCAAACTCTGAACGGCTTAGTAATCCATTACTGTCAATTCTAAGAATGTCACCATGAACAGCTT
>JAAVHJ010000056.1 GCA_014799805.1 Ruminococcus sp. | reverse complement strand
TTCTCTTTTGTTGGTTCTGGCTGCACCAAATTCATCATTTATTTCTGCCAGTTTCATTTGTCTGTCCATATTCCTATTATACCACATTTTCTTGCTTTTGGCAACTGTGCGGTGTTGCCATGAGAAAATCAAAGGAGTATTTGGTTCAGAAGCTGTCGCAGTTATAGGTTCTTCGATATTATTTGGGCTGTTTCATATTTTAGGTGGAGATATCGGTCAGATGCTCGTAACGGGATTTTTGGGTATATTATTCTGTTTGTGCAGAAAAAAAATAAAGGATTGTTCAACCTTATCGTTAATTATTATGCATGGTATATATGATGCACTTATCACTGTATGGGCAAATTGCTTACTATAGTATAAATTCTGATTTATGTGAATAAACCAATAATTAAAATAAGCCCGAAAGCAGTTAAAAAACTACTTTCGGGCATTACTTCTATATGCATATTTGTCTTAAAAGAGGGATTATTTTTTCATTTAATTTTTATCGACTTTATTTTTAATTTCTGGTATAACAATTAGAAAACGCTTATTATTTATCCAAAATACAAATACTAATTACATATTTTTCTAACAAAACTTGATAAAATTTAGCCTGTTTCTGATTGCAAATAATATTCTCTTCTTGTAATAAAAAACTAACTTTTTGCATAGGAAATCCAATTCCCCGACCGATTGCTTTTACATAAGATTCTTTTAAAGTCCAGATTTTCGTAAATAACCAGTCAGGATTTTCAGAATGAGCAAGTAAATTCTGTTCTTCTGTTGTGAAAATTTTCTTTACAATATTGGCACGAATCAAACGCTTTGCTTCTACATCGACACCGCATTCATAATAAGAAATCAGACAAACCGCTAAGCTATCACAATGACTTAAATTAAATTTAATATCTGGGTAATCTTGTAAGCTTGGCTTGCCATATTCTTGATAGATTAAATTAATTTTTTCTGGAATGATAATATGATTTTGCTTTGCATAATGCTGTAAACTGTGTTTTAATAAACAATGTGCTGTTTCATGCTGTATGTGATAATTTTTTTCTGCAACAGGACAAGTAACTAATAAACCAAATTCTTCTGGAATCTTAATGATATTAATTTCTTGCATATTATTATAAATGTGGTTCATAGCCTCTATCTATCATATAGGTACGTAATCTTAGAAATGTCTCTTCACTGATAACATGTTCAATTTTGCAAGCATCTTTTTCAGCTGTGATGTGATTGACACCAAGTTCTTGTTCAAAAAAATCTGTAATCAGTGTATGACGACTATATACACCCTGTGCTTTCTGCAAGCCATTTTTCGTTAATTTAATATGTCCGTCTTCTGCGACTGTAATTAAACTTTCTTCCCGAAGTAATTTCATAGCTCGGCTGACACTTGCTTTTGTATAATTTAATTCATTGGCAATATCAACAGAACGAACAAAAGCATTTTTCTTGCTTAATAAATAAATGGTTTCTAAATAATCCTCACCAGATTCATGTAATGGCATAGTAATATTCCTTTCCGCAGTTTAACATAAAAATACTGCATTGTGATATTCTTATTTTATCATATCAGTAAAGAAAAATCAACTGTTTTACAATATTTTTTATTAAAATTTTGGAAATCCATAATTTTAGTTAAAAATATTATTTTAAGTAAATAATATTGACAATTTAATAAAAATATGTTATGATAAATATAAAATTAAATAAATAAAAAAGGAGGAAAATTTTTATGACAATTGCTTTAGATGTACAGCATTTAGCAAAAAGCTATGGCAAAAAACAAGCTGTCAAAGATGTTTCATTCCAGATTCAAGAGGGCGAAATTTTCGGCTTAATGGGTATGAACGGAGCAGGAAAAACAACTATTTTACGTATGCTTGCAACGTTGTTAAAACCAGATAGCGGTGATGCTTTGATTGACGGAAATAGCATTGTGAAACATCCTGAAAAAGTTCGTGCTTGTATTAGTTATTTACCAGATGAAGCAGGTGCTTATAAAACAATGACGGGGAAAAATTATCTTGCATTTATTGCAGGTCTATATTTTAAAGACCAGCAAGAACAGAAAAATTGCATTACATTAGGTGAAGAAATTTGTGGTCTGGGTGATGCACTTGGACAAAAAATTAATACTTACAGCAGAGGTATGACAAGAAAATTAGTACTTGCCAGAACCGTTATGATAAAGCCGAAACTTGCAATTTTAGATGAACCAACAAGCGGTTTAGATGTATTAAATTCTTTAGATATTCGCAAGACAATCCGTAAATGTGCGGAAACATATGGGACAGCCTTTTTATTATCTTCCCATCATATGCTGGAAGTTTCTACAACGGCGAATCGCTGTGCTATCATGAAAGACGGCATGTTTTTAGCAGAGGGTTCCCCTCAGGAATTACTTGTAAAATATCAGGCAGAATCTTTAGAAGAAGCTTTTGAAAAGGCGGTGAAATCATCATGAAAAATTTATTAAAAAAAGAATTATCAGAATTATTAAATAAACAAATGTTATTAGGTTTACTTGTGAGTTTTATTTTAATTATTATGTTAGGATTTGTTATGACATCTACGGTTTCAGGAACATTAGAAACTGGGGAAGAAATTCATATCATTGATTTAGATAATACAGAATTTACACAGCAAATTATCACAAGACTAGAAGAAAAAGGCTATCTTGTTGAATTTACAACAGAAAATAAGCCTTATGAAATAATTTTAGAAGAACAAAACTGGAATGAAGCTGTTGTATTACCAGAGGGAATTACTGATAATTTATTATCTGAAAATCAAACTTGTGAATTAAATAGCATTACAGCTTTAAAAACAACATCTACAATGAATTTTGCATTTGCAGACAGCTCCAGTGCAGAATTTGTCAATAACATGATTAAAATTTTGCTATCTGAACAATTTTTAACAGACAATCTTGCATTTTTGGAAAATCCGATTATGATTACAGATTATACTGTTGCCAACGGAAAAAGTATTCAAGCAAACAGTATATCTCTTGTTAGTTCTATGGCAATATTTGACCAATTAATGCCTTTGCTATTATTTATGCTGGTTATTTTAACATCACAAACGATTATTACAGCAATTGCAACGGAAAAAACAGATAAAACATTAGAAACATTATTATCTGCTCCAGTGCCACGTTCAGTAATTATTGGAGCAAAAATGCTATCTGCTTTCATTGTAGCATTGATTTATGCTATCGTTTATGGCTTAGGATTTTTAACAGCTTTATTATTTACAGTTGACAGCACAGCAGAAAATATAAATATTAGTTCTGCATTTTCTGATATGATTCATATACAAGAAGCGACACAAACACTTGGCTTGCAAATTCCAGTGCTTGGCTGGGCTGGTGTTATCATTCAGCTTTTATTAACAGTAGGCATTTCCTTAACAGCGTCCATGATGCTTGGCGGATTGGTAGAAGATGCCAAAGGCTCTCAAACTGCAAGCCTGCCAATTTTAATTTTTACAATGTTTCCCTATATATTATCTATGATTTCTGATATTAGAAATCTTGAATTACCTGTCAGAATTTTATTATATTGCATTCCATTTACACATACATTTATTGCAACAGGCTGTTTGCGTTTTCATCAAACAGGATTATTTTTAGCTGGCATGGTATATCAAATTATTTTTTTAGTTGCGATTGCATTCTGTGCATTAAAATTATATCAATCTGATATTTTATTTGTTCATAGTTTGAGCAAAAAAAATAAAATTTTGAAATCTCAGGGAGGAAATTCATGAAAAAAAGTTTTCAATTTTTAGAACGAATTCAAATATTAAATATAATTATGTTGACAATTGCTGGCATGATTAATGCTTTTGGGATTACAATATTTTTAAGTCCTGTGAAATTATATGATAGTGGCATATCCGGAACAGCAATGCTATTATCACAAATTACGCCAGATTTTATGTCACTTTCTATATTTTTATTGTTGTTAAATACACCATTATTTTTATTTGGTTTAAAACGTGAGGGAAAATTATTTACATTTTATGCGATATATGCAGTGATTATTTATTCGATTTCGGCATGGCTTATTACAGATATTTTGCCAATTGATGTCAGCTTTGCTTCTCCGCTTGCTGGAACAGATTTATTACTTTGTGCATTATTTGGAGGGTTAATCTCTGGTATCGGAAGCGGTATTGCATTAAGATTCGGCGGTGCAATGGACGGAATCGAAGTATTAGGCGTTGTATTTAGTAAAACACTTGGTATCTCTGTAGGAACATTTTGCATGATTTATAATGTAATTTTATATATTATCTGTGGTTGTATCATCAAAAGCTGGATTTTGCCGTTATATTCTATTGTAACATATGCAGCGGCTTTAAAAACAGTTGATTTCATTGTAGATGGTTTAGACCGAGCAAAGGGTGCTATGATTATTACATCTTGTCCATGGGATATTTGTGAAGCATTAACACAAGAATTTGGCAGTGGCATGACAGTAATTAATGCGAAAGGTGGTTATTCTAATACAGATAAAGCAATGATTTATTTTGTGATTCATCGTTTTCAGGTTACTAAAATGCGAAGTATTGTACATGAAATAGATAAAATGGCTTATATTACAATTAGTGATGTAGCTGATATATTCCCTGCAAATCATTCTTAAAAATAACCCTCTTGTTAAAATTCGACAAGAGGGTTATTTTTTATAATTCTTCATTTGTTTCAGTTAGTGTCTGTGTCATTTCTTCTGTTAGTTCTTGTGTTGTTTCTTCTATTGGTTCTTGTGTCGTTTCTTCTGTTAGTTCTTGTGTGGTTTCTTCCGTTGGTTCTTGTGTCGTTTCTTCTGCTGGTTCTTGTGTCGTTTCTTCTGTTGGTGCTTCTGCTGGAGCATCTTCTAATACTTCTGTTTCTTCCGTTATATCTTCTTCTGGTTCATCTTCGATTACAACAGGTAATTGCATTTGTTGAATCACATGTTTTAAAGCTATCAAATCATAAATATTTACTTCGCCGTCCTGATTGACATCTGCTTCTTCAAATTGTTTTTTTGTAAATGTTTCATTGGTTAGTAAATAATTTTGTAATATTTGAACATCTTTTGTATTTAATTGATTATCTGCATTCACATCGCCCAATAATGGAATATTACTTAATAATGCATACCAGTCAACTTTAGTACTACCAGCTGTTATCAAAGTTTGTGCAGGAACCCAACTAGTAGTTTCTAGCCCTCTGCTTTTAACAGGCGCACTTTCCAGCACACAATAAGTATTATTTTCTGGATTATAACCAGAAATTGCCATAAAATGTGATGCCACATGAATCACAGCAACACCTCCAGTTTGCAGATGTTGGATAAATCTTGCATCTGTTACACTGCCATAGCAATAATTTTCAAGATAAAATCTATATTTTTGGCTATAGGCACTTTCTACTCTTTCATAAAAATCATAGCGATATAAACCGCCTGCTCCTGGTCTGTAACCACCTGTCTGAACACCCCATGCTGCAACTTCTACCGCATCTGGACGAATGCCATTTAATGCATAAATCGCATTGCAAAAGCTGAAAATTCCGCACCCTGACGAAGACATTGTATTTGCTGTTTTAGAATATTTTGTAAATTTTGTATTTTTCCAACGGTCATCAAATTGGTAATATAATAATCCTTCTGCTGAATTTGCAGTCATACTAAATTTTGGCATAATACATGCAATTGTTATCACACATGTCAATAACACACGCATAAATTTTTGAAATCTCATAAAATTCACCTGTTTTCTTGTTAATATCTATTATCATAACATATTTTGACAAGAAAAGCAAGTAGTATTTCAAAAAAATAAAATTAAGGGCTGAATTTTAACATCAGCCCTCCCAATCTTCTAAAATTTTTTTCAATTCTTCTTCACTTTCTGCTACAATTCCCTGTTCTAATAATTCTCTGTCAGCATCTGGTAATAAATACACTTCAATATCTAAAATTTGATAAGGTTTTTCATTATTTTCACGAAACAAAGCAATTTTTCCTTCATAAGTTTTCAAAACAAATCCAATTGGCTCTTTTTCAGCAAAAGCTGATGCTTGTTCAATTGCATAAGATTTTTGTTGTTCCAAGGATTTTCCTGCTGAACATAGAATTATTACTGCAGAAATTGTCATTGCAGTGAGTAATATTCCGATTTGCAAACGAACACTTTCCATGAAATATTGCTCCTTTTTGATAATAATTTTATACTAGTATGTGTTGCAAAACTAAGAATATACAAAAATATTGCATGTTTTCTGTAAAAAGTAATTTAATTTCAGCAAGTTTCTATAAAAAATCATGAAAATTTCGTGAAAAAAAACTTTTTTTCAAAAAAAGACTTAACAAATCAGAAATTCTGTGTTATAATGTTACTGTATGATTTTTAAAATCATCAAAAATAAGCAAGAAAGGATTTTTATATTATGGCAAAGCAAAAGAAAAACCAAGAACGCAATAAAAAAAAGCCAAGCCGAAAATTACGGGTTGTCAGGAAATTGATTTCAATATTACTGACAACGTTGCTGTCGATTTTTCTGATATGTTTAATTACAGGAACAATTGTAGCATCTGCTGTTGCGGTCTATGTATTAAATTTCATGGACGAAGCATCAACTGTTACACTAGAAGAAATGGAATTAAGCTATAATACAAATATTTATGGCTATGACGAAGAGGGCAAGCTTGAAACGCTTTATCAAGTAACAAATGCTGTACAACGTTTCCCTGTTAAAATTGAACAGATTCCACAGCATACGGTAGACGCATTTGTTTATACAGAAGATGAGCGTTTTTACACACACGATGGCGTAGATTATAAAAATACAATTGCTGCATGTGTCAATATGGTATTGCATTTCTGGGACAGTGAACGTGGTGGCTCTACGATTACACAGCAGTTAATTAAAAACGTTACTGGAGAAGATACTGTTTCTCCGTCCCGTAAGATTCGTGAAATTTTTCGTGCGATGACACTGGAAAAAAATTACTCGAAACAAAAAATTATTGAGACTTATTTAAATTATATTGGTTTCGGTGGTACTGCAAATGGAATTCAAATGGCATCTATTAAATATTTTGGAAAAGATGTGGAAGATTTAACCATTGCAGAATCAGCAGTTTTGGCATCAATTCCACAGTCGCCAGAAACAATCAATCCGTTTGCAGGTTACAAAGATGATATCACAGGCGAATGGATTAACACAGGACGTGAACGAAATCGTGACCGTCAAGAATATGTATTATGGCAGATGTATAATCATGGAGCAATTTCTTATGATGAATATCAAGAAGCATTGGTAGAGCATATTGTTTATGCAGATACGGATGAATTTAAACAATTGCACCCTGAATTACAAGCAAAAGAATATAATCCCAAAGATAATATTACTTCTTGGGCAGTTGATGCGGCAATTATTGAAGTAGAAGATTATTTAATGGATACCTATGCAATTGACCGTAAAACTGCACTAGAAAGAATTAATTCTGGTGGTTATCAGATTTATGTCACAATTGATAAAGAAATGCAGGAATATGTAGAAGAAAAATATTTAAATCTAAGTAATTTAATTAACACTAGAAATTCTGCTAGATATAACGATACAAACGGTGATGGTGTGATTGATGACCGCGATGATGTTGTATATCCACAAAGTGCTTTTGTTGCGATGAATTATAAAGGCGAAATTCTTGCTTGTGTAGGAGCAGTTGGTGAAAAGAAAGATTCTCTTGTATGGAATTATGCTGTGAGAGAAACAAGACAGCCTGGTTCTACAATTAAGCCTGTTGCAGGTTATGGCTATGGTATTTATACAGACGAATTTCACTGGGGTTCAAAATTACAAGACTCTGGTTTGACGCTAAAAGATGGCACAGTATGGCCTAAAAACTATAGTTCAGACTCTGTTTCTTCTAATTATTCTTATAATAATCTTTGTGTTTATTATGGCTTAATGAAATCTTTGAATACAATTTCTGCACGTTTAGTAGATAGTTTAACACCAGAAGCTGTTTTTAAATTCAGTACAGAAAAAATGGGACTGGAATTAACAGAAGTTGACCCGAATGGCTATTCTGACAAAGACTTATCGCCATTAAGTGTAGGTGCTTTAACGTATGGTGTTACAGTCAAAAACATGGTAAATGCGTATATTCCTTATGGTAATGGTGGTACGTATTATAAAGCACATGTTGTCAGCAAATTAGAACAGGGCAATCATGAGCTTGTTTATGAAAATGACGGACACCCACATGAAGCAGTTGACCCTGAAACAGCATATGTCATGAATCGTATGATGAAAAATGTTGTTTCTTCCAGTGGTACAGCAGGAAATGCACAGCTTTCTAATAAAGAAGTTGTCGGAAAAACTGGCACAACGCAAAACTGGGATGACTTATGGTTTATTGGCTTAACAGAAGATTTTGTTTCTGGTGTATGGATTGGTTATAAAGACCGTGAAAAACTGGATACTTCTATTAATTCTGCCCAGATGTGGTATAACGTCATTGGCGAATATGCAAATTCTATTGAATCTGATGCCACTTATCCAGAATGTGATACTGTCATTGAACAGCCGATTTGTTCTAATACAGGTTTAGTTGCAGGTGCTTATTGTCCAAAAGGCGAAAATGGGTATTGGAAATCTACAAATGCTCCTGTTTGTACAAGCTGTAAGAGCGGCTATTCGTCCAGAAATAGAAATTCTAATAATTAATATAAATTATAAAAATAAAAATCAAAATCAAGAAAGTAGGAAATTTTTTCATGAGTAAAAGCATTTGTTTTTCAGCACCTTGTCATTTTGGACTTGAAAAAGTATTACGTTTTGAAGTAACAAAAATTGGCGGTGAAAATATTACTGTGCAAGATGGCAGAGTGAATTGGACAGGCGATTTTGAAACGCTTGCAAGGGCAAATATTAATTTATCCGTTGCAGAGCGTGTGCAAATAGTACTTGCAGAATATCATGCAGAAACATTTGAAGAATTATTCAATGGCATGTATAATGCCGATTTAGAACAATTTATCAGCCGTGAAGATGCATTCCCAGTCAAGGGACATGCTTTGAATTCGACTTTGCATAGCATACCCGCATGTCAGAAAATTTTAAAAAAAGCCGCTGTGAAGCGTCTGCAGAAAGCCTATCATACAAGCGAATTTTTACCAGAAACAGGTAGTTTGCATCAACTGCAATTTGTAATTCTAAAAAATCAAGTAAGTATTTATCTTGATACTTCTGGAGCTGGTCTGCATAAAAGAGGCTATCGCAGAAATGCAAATCTTGCACCCATTCGGGAAACATTAGCATCAGGTATTTTAGATTTGGCTAGAATTAAAAGCAATATGACAGTTTGTGACCCTTTTTGTGGCAGTGGAACATTTTTAATTGAATCTGCCAGACGGGCTTGCCATATTGCACCTGGTCTTGACAGAAGATTTATTGCCGAACAATGGGACTGTGTTCCAAAAACAGTCTGGCAGAATGCAAGAACAGAAGCCCTTGATAATATTACACATGAGATAGAATTCATGGGTTATGGTTATGATATTGATGAAAATGCCGTTGCTTTGACACTTGCCAATGCCAAAAAAGCAGGCGTTGAAAAATATATTCAAGTGAAACAGGCAGATATTCGCAATTTTAAGCCAATTTCAGAGGCAATTACTGTTTGCAATCCGCCTTATGGGGAACGTATGCTGGAACAAAAACAAGCCCGTGAAATTTATCAGACTATGGGGAAAGTTTTGCAAAAGCCATTATATATTATCTGTGGCGATACAGAATTTGAAAAATATTTTCATAAAAAAGCTGACAAACGACGTAAGCTTTATAATGGCATGATTTCTTGTCAATTATATTGCTATTTTAAATAAAAAAATCCCTGCTTTTCAAAAAGCAGGGATAATTTTTTTTTAAATTTTATGAATATCCGCACGAATAATTTTTTTAGAAGCCGTTTTTGGAAATTCTGTTTCACGAATGACTAATTTTACAATGCGTTTTGCTGGTGGAAATGTTTCATTTACAGAATCAATTTTTGCTTGAATTTCAGCTTGTATATTATCAGATTCATAATCTTGATTTGGAAATACTTCTGCTGTGATTTGCTGTTCTTGTTCATAAACAACAATTTCTTTCACAGGTGGAAAATATGCAAATTGATTTTCCAATTCTTCAGGGGAAACATTTTCACCATTGGATAAAATAATTAAATTTTTCTTTCTGCCAGTTAAATATAAAAATCCGTCTTCCTGATGTCCTAAATCACCAGTTTTCAGCCAGCCATCTTCTGTAAGTGTTTTTACAGTTTCTTCTGGATTATGATAATAGCCCATCATAACAGATTTGCTTTTTACCCAGACTTCGCCATCTTCTGCAATTCTTACTTCACAGCCAGGAACAATTTTTCCAACAGAATCTGGTTTTGGGCAATTTTTAATACCTGTGCAAATTCTGGGAGAACATTCTGTCATGCCGTAACCTTGGGCAATTTCAATGCCGAATTCCCGATAGCCGTCAATCACTTCAGGGCTAAGATAGGCACCGCCTGTATAAATAATATCAAAATTTTCACCATAGACTTCTTTGCCAATTGCAATTTTATCTGGATTTTTTTCTGCCATCTGTTGCATGCGATTTAAAATAGAAACAGCAATCATTGGCACAAAACTTACAACATTAGGCTGGAATATTTTTAAATTTTTTACAATTCGCATGAGAGAATCATTAACACAAACAATTCTTCCAAACCAAAGGCTACATAAAATATCACAAGTCAAACAAAAAATATGATGAATTGGCAATACCGTCAAACGTATATTTTTCCCAAAATCTTGATTTGGTTCACAAGTTGTATTATCTATTAAATTTGCATGACTTAACATCACGCCTTTGCTTTGTCCCGTTGTTCCAGAAGTAAATAAAATCGCTGCTAAATCTTGTGCTTTTGGATTATCAATAGGGAGCTGTCCCGCATATTCTGCAATTAAATCTCCCAAATATAGCATATTTTCCTGTGCATGATGCAAATGAATATAAAATTTTACTTTTGGACAAAGCTTTTTAAAAATTTCTAAATCTGCAACATGTCTGTCATCTAAGAAAACAACTTCGCTATCTGAACGATTAATTTCATCTGCAATACGTTCTGCATTGTTACTTACATCTAAAGGCACAGAAACATGATTGCCACATTGAATGCCTAACCAAGTAACTAAATATGCATAGCCTGTAGAGCCAATTAATGCCAAATGTGTTCTTGTATCTGGAAATTGCTTTTGAATCCAACAAGCAAGGCTATCACAATCTTGTCTGAATTCATGAAAATTCTTTTCCTGAATTTTTCTGTGAACAAGCTCACGAATAAACGGCTGATTTTGATAAGTTTCATCAGCGTAATAAACTAATTCTTTTAGTGTTGTAACTGTTTTCATTTAGACAGCTCCTCAAAATATTCTGCCAGTTCTCCTAAAGTTTTCAGAGAACCTGCAACGGATTCATCAATTTCAATCTCAAATTCATCTTCGGCATCACCAAGCATGGAAATAAAATCATAAGAATTAAATCCCAAATCTTCCGCAAATCTGGAAGATTTTTTTATTTCAGATTCTTCTATTTCAACATATTGGCAAACAAATGGCTTTAATTTTTCAAACATAAAAATTTACCTCCTAAAATTTAAAAATCAAGTCATGTCTATAATTTCCTGAATTGTCTTATCTGGGTTTTCAATGCTTCTGAATAAAACTTTTCCAGCAAAATAATATAAAAATTCAATTTCTTCTGGTGTTGCAACAGCTGTCTGATAACCAAAATAAAATGTCAATCCAGCATCATTTGGACGATGCATTGCAGTAATATACATAGGCTGTGGCTGTTTACCGCTTGTATACCAACGGCTTTTAAACGGAATATTTTTTAAAATTGGCACTAAGCCTTTGATACTTGCATTTTGATACGTAAAGCTAATGCTATGATATGTTCCATCATCACCATAATTATACTTTGTTTTTTCTTCATAATAATAACGCATCGTAGAATAATCTGCATGTAAAAATTGTTCTTGCTGTTCTTTTTTGATAATTCGCATAGATTCTAACACGGTTTTAGAATTATCTATAATTGTTCTTAATGGCAAGCAATGCATTCTCACGCCACCGCATTTTTTATGTAGAACAGTAGACCGTCTGCTGATAAAATTTCTAATTGTAATATCTGTTTCATTGTTATTAAATTTAGATAATACAGTTCTGATTGCATGTAAAATGATGACACCAACTGGAATATCATATTGTTCAGAAAAAGCAATTAATTTATTCGTAGATTCTGCATCTAAATCATATGTAATCGTATTACCTGCACCATCTGGTGTAGATAATTTACCCCAGCGTTGTTGAGGATTATTATTTTCACGTCTTAATTCCAGTAATCTGCCTAATCCTGTAAAATCTGTATAAATTGGTTCAGGCTGTGCTAATTTTTCATGCCAATAAGCCATATCACGTTGTTGCTTTTTACTGCCTTCATAGGCTAAATCTTTCTTGACAGAGTCAATATAAGAAGTCATTGGGCTTGGATAAGGCGTATTATACATGAGATTACAATATAAAGCCATCACATCTCTTGTGAACGTAATCACAGAACAAGAATCCATACAAGTATGATGGACATTAAAATAATAGCCATTATAGCCATTCGGCATAGAAACAATTACAATTCTGGATAATTCACCACGGAATGTATCAAACGGTTGAGAAGTCCATTTTTGCAAAACAGCATGAGCCTTTTCTTCTTCTAACTCTGAAAAATCATAATATTCAAAATAGCGATTTTCATAAGGCATGATATATTGCCATAACTCACCTGTTTCAGGGTCTTGCCAGATACGCAGACGCATTGTTTCGCAACGTTCAACAGCCCTGTTGAGTGCCTCACGCAAAACAGATATATTTAGCTTTGTTTGCAGAAATTGTCCTGTGCCAATATTAACAATTTCAGCTGTCGGACTAAGTCCAAGCGTATACATATGTACCATTTGTGCTGGCGTTAGAGGATAACAATCACGTTTTACACCACCAATAATTTTTTCCATAAAATGCCTCCTTAAATTTGTAAATTTACTTTTTGGCGTGTGCTATCATCATTTTATCACATTTCTGACAGTTTGTCAAGCGTTTTTTGTAATTTATTACAATAATTTTCAACTGGAATATAAAATTTAATTTTTATTTTTAATTTTTTTAATTATATAACAAAAACAACAAAAATAAATAAAAAAAAACAGTTGACAAAATTTGAAAAATATGTTACAATGAAATATGCTTTTTTTTTAAAATATTATAAAATTATACAAAAACAAGGTATTATTTTTTCTTAAAATCAAGCAAAATAACAAATATCCTGCTATAAATTGCCATAAATCGATAAGTATTTATGACAGAAATCTTACAGATTTCTGTTTTATAAAATTTGTGCCATTTTAAGGAGGATTACACTATTATGAAGAAAAATAAAAATGCAAAGATATTTTGCACACAAGAACAACATCGTATGAATTTTTATTTACAAATTGAAGAAGATTTTATTTATCTTTTTTCGACAAATTATTATTCTTCGATGATATTCAGGGAATATGCAAACGGCAAGCCTATGAGTTACTTATTTCGCAATTCCAGACAGTATCGTCAGCAAAATATCCGTTCCCGAGCATTAAGAATGTTAACTTATGTCGAAAAAGAATATCATTTACAATTATTTGAAAAAACAAAAAGTTAAAATTCAGAAGTCTAATCAAAAAAAGTCTTGCCAATCGCAAGACTTTTTTAATCGTTTAATAATATAATTAATAATTATCCAATACCATTTACAGCTTCAAATGCTTTCTTCACATCTTCTGTTATAATTGTATAAATACCTGTTGTGAAATCAAAATCATAAACACCAATTTCTGCTTGTTGTGCAGTTGCATCATTATTTAAAATTACTCTGATTTGTTGTTTGCCATAGCTTTCCACTGGAATTGCACTGCCTGCTGAAAATCCTGCAACGAGTGTATCAGATGCAAGCACTGTTCCATTAGGGTCAATAAAATCAATTGTAAATCTGCCATTTGCATAAGCAGGTAATTCTAATTGATAATTTACTGTACCAGCAGGTGCTTCGGCATTACTATAATTTAATATAATTACTGTACCGAAATTTACTTGTGTATTTGCTTCTAAATTTTGTGATATGACTGTATTTTCTGCTTCCATAGAAGGCACGGCAACAGCATCTACTGTTAATCCGGATTCTTCGCAAAGTGTAATTGCTTTTTCAAGTGACATACCCACGACATTTGGCACAGGAGCAGATGTATTATCACTGCCTTGACTGACAAACATAGTAACAACAGTACCAATTACGATTTCTTCACCAATTTCAGGTTCTGTACGAATGACATTGCCCATCTTTGTACCGCCTAAACTCATTTCATATTGAATCTCTGTTTTAAAACCAGCTTGTTCTAACATTTTTTTTGCATAAGCAGATTGATAATTTCTGACATCTGGGATAATTTCCATAGCGAATCCTGAACTAATATTTACATGCACAGTTTGCCCTAACTCTATCACTTCTCCAGCAGGAATATCTTGTTCATAAATCATATTTTCATCATAACCAGAAAGTGCAGAGCCGTCCACTTGAATATCTAAATTTAAATCATTTTCTAAATTTAAATTATAATAATCCAAGCCAACTAAATCAGGCATATAATAAATTTCTTTTTCATCAAATACACCATTTCTGAAACAAATCACAATGACAGCAACAAAAATTATTACAAATGCAGCGGCAATTAATTTTCCTAACACATGAGATTTTGGTTTTTCGACAATTATTTCTGATTCTGGAGCTGGTTTTTTATGAGATTCATGGGTCTCATGAGATTTATCAGAAATTGTATTTTCTTCTGGCATGAGAATCATATTATCTGTGATATTAAAATTTTCTTGCAAATCATCAGGCATTATTTCTGGAGCATCAGCCAATTCTTCATTATGTTCTGATTCTTCTTGGTCTGGTTCGTCCAGCTCCATAGGATTTGGCAAGTCTGCAATATCGTCCATATACTCCAAATCTGGTAATTCTGTATCTGGTGCAATTTCAAGTTCATTTTCATCAAGTTCTGGAAATATTGTCTGTTGCATAATTTCCAGTGAGTTATTTTCTAGAGGTGTTTCTAATAATTCATCTTCTGGAATAATTTCTGGCAAATCTTCTAATATATCATTTTCTAAACTATTTTCTGTAAATTCTTCTGATGTATCATCTTCTGTAAATTCTTCATCATCTTCATCATCTTCGTCATTTTCATCATCATCATCTTCTTCATTTCTTTTAAAAAATCCGATAATCTTTTTGAAAAGACCTTTTTTTGACGGTTCGGATTCTAAATCATCTTCTGTAAATTCATCATCATCATCATCATCATCTTCTTCTTCTTCTGATTCTTCAAACGAATCTCCTTTAAAAAAATTTATAATATTTTGGAAAATACCTTTTTTTTGTAATTCAGGTTCTGGGTCGTCTGGAACATCTGTTTCCATATCTTCTGATAAATCTTCAGGAAAAACATCTGGGATTTCTATTGGGTCAGGGAATTCTTCTTCAAACTCATCTTCTTGTTCTCGCATTTCTTCCTGTAATTCTGATTCAAGATTTTGTCTTCTTTTCATTCTGATACGCATAAAAACCTCCGTGTTTTACTTTTTCAGATATATTCTGACCTAATTAATTATAATATACATCATATCTCTATTTGTGAATAAAAAATGAATTACATGTTAATTTTTTATAGCAACTGGCAAAATAAAATTTTCCCCCTATTATGACTAACAGGGGAAAATCGCTTATTTTCAAGAATATTTTTTCTTAGTCGTGAAACCAGATACCAAAGAAAATAGCAAAAATACTGCAATATCTGCAACAACAATTGTTGCACCAGCAGGTGTTGCATATAAAATAGAAAAAATAATTCCCGTTCCTGCACATATGACAGAAATTATTGACGAACAAATAATAACGCTTTTAAAACTCTTAAATATTCGCATTGCCGACAAAGACGGAAAAATAATTAACGCTGAAATTAACAGGGAACCAACTAAATTCATTGCTAATACAATAATCAAAGCCGTAATAATTGCAATTAATAAATTATAAGCATTGGCATTAACACCAGTTGCAATTGCAAAATTTTCATCAAACGTCACAGCAAAAATTTTATGATAAAATAAAATAAAAATAATAATCACAAGCAATGCCATAATTGCACAAAGCAAAACTTCTGAAATGGTCAAAGTCAAAATAGATGTTGCACCAAATAATGTTGTACAGACATCACCTGAAATATTAGCTGAATTAGAAAATAAATTCATTAATAAATAACCAATTGCCAAAGCTCCTACAGAAATCATAGCAATTAAAGCATCACCTTTAATTTTAGCATTCTGACTTGTCCGCAATAATAAAATTGCTGAAAGTACTGTAATTGGCAAGACAATTATCATATCATTATCAATTGTAATCACTGTGTGCAAAGAAGCTGAAACAGCCATTGCCCCAAATGCTACATGAGATAAGCCGTCACCAATAAAAGAAAATCGTTTTAAAACCAATGTTACACCCAACAAAGAAGAACATAATGCAATAAATAAGCTCACGATTAAAGCATACTGCACCAATGGAAACTGAAAATAATAAACCAAAGTCTGCCATAATTCAGCCATTTGCACCACCCCCTGAAACAGAAAGAAATGCTTGTCCAACTTTGCTAGTTAAATATTCTGTTTTAGAGCCATAAAATAATTGTTTTCCGCCAATATGCAGAATATGGGACGCATATTTTATAGAAGCTTGTATATCATGGGAAATCATAATAATTGTTATATTATCTTTTTGATTTAAATTTGCAATTAATTCATACATTTCATGCGTGGCTTTTGCATCAAGTCCAGTGACAGGTTCATCTAGTAATAACATTTTTCTAGCAGAGCATAACGCTCTTGCTAATAAAACTCTTTGTTGTTGACCTCCAGACAGCTCCCGGTAACAAGATTTTGCAAGATGTTTAATTTCTAATTTTTCCATCATGTCTGAAGCAAGTTGTTTTTCTTGCTTATTATAAAAAAATCTTAATCCACAGCGACTGATACAGCCAGACTGTACAATTTCTTGCACAGAAGCAGGGAAATCTTTCTGCACAAGTGTTTGCTGTGGCAAATAGCCAATTTGATTTTTACTAGTATCACCACAGAAATTAATTTCCCCACTCATGGGAGGATTCAGCCCAAGTAAAGCTTTCATAAGTGTACTTTTTCCTGAACCATTTTCACCCAAAATGCATAAATAATCGCCATTGCTGACCATAAAATTTAAATCTTGTATAATACAAGTTCCGTCATAGCCTAATATTAAATTTTTGCATTTTAATTGCATTGCCATTATTATAAAACCTCTTGTAATATCTCTAAATTATCCTGCATAATAGATAAATAACTTGCACCATTTGCAATATCTTTTACATTGACAGACTGCATAGAATTTAAACTAACAATAATTTGATTTTTTTCAGAAGTACTGGCAATAATAGATTTTGCAATTGCATCACTGGAATTTTCAATTTTAAAAATAGTTTCTGCATGTAATTCATCTATTTTTTGTGCTAAAAATAAAATCGTTTCAAAACTTGCCTCTGTTTCCGTAGAACAACCTGTAAATACAGCATAATAATCAAAGCCGTAATCATCTGCAAAATATCGAAACGGAAATCTGTCTGCAAATAGCAAAGTTTTTACAGAAGATTCTTCTGCCAATTGCATAAAATTTTTATCTAAACTATTTAATTTTTCCTGATAATTTTTTAAATTTTCTTGATAATCCTGTGCATGTTCAGAATCTAATTCACATAAAACATTGCTGATAGTATGACAAATCATTTCTGCATTTTTGACAGATAGCCAGACGTGTTCATCATAATCTGAATTTTCTTCTTGTTCATGCTCATGCTCATCAATTTGCATACCTTCTTTTAGTTCTTCTTCTTTTACAGATACAATATCCATAAGATTAATCACTTGTCTATTTGAATTCGTAACTTCCCCTAAAGCGTCATCTACCCAATTGTCAGATATACTGCCAGTGTAAATAAATACATCACATTCTGAAATCGTAATCATGTCTTTTGCACTTGGCTGATAATTATGCAAATCCATTCCATTATTGAGCAAATAAATTAAATTTATATCATCTGCATGACTGCCTAATAATTCTTTTGTCCAGTCATATTCTGAAAATCCTGTACAGACAATATTTAATTTATTATTATTATTATTATTATTATTATTAATTTGTGTTGCTTGTGTGGCATGACAACCTGTTAAATTGAATAATAAAGCACTTAATGTAATAACAGAAATTAATTTTTTTATCATTTAAAAATAACCTCCAATTCAGAAAATGAAAATCATTTTCAATTTTGATTGCTTTTTGCATTATAGCATATTTATGTAAGTTTGTCAAGCAATATGCGAAAAAATCATAAAAATCACAAAAAACCCCTGCCTATGCAGGGGAATATGTAGCATAATATTAATTTTTTTCTGATTTAGGAATATATTTTTGAATAAACTGTTCCATTGTAATTGGCTGTGAATAGAAATAACCTTGCAAGCTGTTTGCACCATAACGAAGCAAAAAATTACGCATTTCTTCTGTTTCTACACCTTCAATGCAAAGTTCAGCAGAATAAGCATCTGCAAGATTAGAAATAAATTCCACTGTGTGTTGGTCAGGTACACTTTTTTCTACATTTTTGACATATTCTCTGTCAATTTTAATCGTATCAAAAGGCAATTCCCGCAAAATTCCCAAAGAAGAAAAACCAGTCCCAAAATCATCTAAAGCAACTCGAATGCCATAATTACGAAATTTTTCAAATATTGCTTTTAATAAATTCACATCTAATAAACGGCAACGTTCTGTAATTTCCAAACATAAATTTTTTGCAGGAAAACCTGTTTTTTCCAGTAAATCCAGTACGGTATCTGCAAAATTATTCTGTTCTAACTGAGCATAAGATAAATTCACATTCATAATAAAATTAGGATATTTTTTAATAATTTTATTTCCATCTTCCATAGCATGTTGTAAAATCCACTTTCCTAATTCGGGAAATAATGGGTCTTGTTCCAAAATTGGAATAAATTGCACGGGTGAAATTGTCCCATATAATTCATTTTTCCAACGAATTAAAGCCTCCATGCCCTTGAGTTGTTCTGTGATTGCGTCCATAATTGGCTGATAACATAAATAAAAACCTTTGCAATTTTCAGATACACTGTTTCTGATAACATTTAATTTTTCAATCTCTAAACGATTATCATCTGTGAGGGTATCAGCATAGATAACTGGTTCACCCAAACGGCGACTTTTTGATTCATAATAGGCATATTTTAAACAAGAATAGACAGTTTCATTGCTGATATTAAAATTATCAATTTTGACAATTCCAGCATTTAGTGATAAACTGATATGTTCATTCTGGACATAGAAATCATGGGCAGCCTGATTTTTTAATTGCTTATATAAATTACTTAGCATTTCAGGTGAAAGTTCATGTGCAATTACAGCAAATTTTGTACCGTCCATGCGATAGACAGAGCCATAATTTGCAAATGTTTCTTTTAATAATACACTAAGCTTTTGTAAAATATGATTTCCGAAACGGTAGCCGTAAATATCATTGATATTAGACAAGCCAGTTGTGCCAACCAGTAAAATAACACTGTCGTCATGTTTCCAGAATATTGTTTTTAAATCATCAAAAAAACCATATAAACTTCTTAAGCCTGTGAGCGTGTCAATATAGCTTAATAATCCATGGTTTTTAATGGCACCTCCAAAATATTCTGGATTGCCGTCTTCATCACGAATCACAACGCCACGACAAGTACAAGCAATATATGTTCCGTCACGTGCTAAGGCTCTATATTGCATATCATGACCAGTTGCTTGTCCAGAAAAAATAGCTTCAATGCTTTTATGATAACTTTCACGGTCATCAGGATGAATATATTCTTCCCAAATTAATCCAGCATTTTCCATATATTCTGATGGCAGATTAAAAAAATCGACTGCACTTTTAGACCAGCGGGAATAATTTTCTTTCATGTCACAAAGATATATATAATTACTTTCAGCTATCATAGAAAAAGCCTGAAATAATTCATTTAGTTTTTGTAATCTTTTAGCATTCATAAAATTTCCTCCAAATTCGCAAAAAAAATTTAAAATTTTGAAAAATTATTTTCATAATTATAACATAATTTCTTAAAAAAGTCAATCTGGTTATGCATTATTTTATTAATTTTACTAAATATTAATAAAAATTTTATGCAGTATGCTGAATTTTGAAAAAAATAAAAAATTTCTGTCAGTTTTCAATTGCCTGACTTGTATTAAGTATAAAGACTAAAATATAAAATAATAACATTCAGAAAGGTGGGATAGGATATGTTATCCGTACAGGAATTTGAAAATCAAACGCCTGAAATTCAGGGAAATCATAATATTCATATGTCAGGCGTTTCATTTGTAATCGTGGATAAATACAAAGATATGATTTACAGAACAGCTTTCACAGTTGTGAAAAATCATGAAGATGCGGAAGATATTTTGCAGGAGGTGTTTTTTAAATATTTTCGTTTGCACCCCACATTTGAAAATGAATCACATGAAAAAGCTTGGTTTCTGAGAGTCACTATCAACGAAGGAAAAAATTTTTTAAGAAGTTTCTGGAAACGCAAACGTTCGGATTTTGATTTTGAAAAAATAATACAACCGCAAGCAGATGAACATGATTCCCAAGTATTGCAAGCTGTTATGAGCTTGCCTGACAAGTACAGAATTGCAATTTACTTATATTATTATGAAGAATATTCTATTCGGGAAATTGCAAATTTGACTTCACAATCAGAAACCACAATTGCACAGCATTTAAGCCGAGGAAGAAAAAAACTTCGCAAAAAATTAGGAGGTGAAGCGTAATCATGAACTTGCATAAAGAAATAAAAAATGCATATCGTTCTATTCAGGTATCAGATGCCATGACAGAACGGCTGAAACAAGAATTATATCAAAAAGATTTTCATGAAGAAGATGCAGAGACTTTTATTGTAGAAGAAGCCCCAAAAATACCAATTTTTAAATATTTTGGATTTGCAGTTGCTTGTGTTGCAATGGGCATTGGCATTGGTGCTTCTATGTTTCATATGCTTTCACAAAGAAATGATAATATATTAAATCCTTCGTCAACTGTACCTGTAGAAATTACAGTAACAGAAACAACAGAAGAACCCACAGAACCAATTGCTTCTGTAATTGACCCAAAGTAAAAAAATTTTTTCATGTATAGTTTTTATGTTTCAGGATATACTAGCTATGTCAGAATGAAAAGCATTCTGATAAAAAACAAAGGAGATTTTATGTTATTATGAGTAAGAAAAAGAATAAACAGAACTCCCAGAATAAAATTGACAACCAGACAGAAAATTCTGAACACACTGAAAATTCTGAACATCAAAATACGATGGAATAAAAAAATTCCCCTTGCTTCATAGCAAGGGGATTATTTTTTATTAATTTTCTAATAATTTAAAGCGTTCTGTTTGCCCAACTGTATCTATAAACATAGATTTTGGTCTTGCCCAAATAGTGCCGTCAGAATCGTTCTTGTAAATAATTAATTCTTCCAAAGTTTCGCTATGCGTTGCAATTGCCATGATTGTATAAATACCACCCTCAAAATATTCATAACGCTGTCCAACTTGAATTTCACGAGGAATTGCGACTGGTTCAGGTTTTATTTCAGGCTGGTTATTAACAATATCATCATGCACGATAATCATAGAAGAATGCGGTTCCACATGAATATAAGCATTGCCATTTTCCACACGCACAGGCTGACCGCCAAGAACATCTACTAATGCACTATAATGCGTGCCAAATTGCATATCATAAGCATTGTCATCTAAATTCAATGCAACATAAATTGTTTGATTATCAAGTTCTTTTGCAAACAGAAGCTGTCTGTTTGTAATATGATAACGGTTATAGCTACCAGTACGCATTGCAGGATATGCTCTATAAATTCTGCCCAATTTTACAATATGCTGATATAAACCAGTATTTTGATTTTGTAAATCTTGTAAATTTAAGCAAGGTCTCATAGGTGAATCATCGCCACCCTGTTTTGCACCTTGAATGCCGTATTCACTGCCATAATAAATAGACGGAATACCTGGCATTGCATATAACAGTGTATAACAAGTAGATAAATAATTTGAATTATTTAAATTACTTGCCAGACGATTTACATCATGGTTATCTACGAAATTATATAATTTAATATTTCTATAAATACCACCATTCGCACTGGACTGTCTATTAATAGAATAATCAATTTCATAATAATTTTTATCATTATGAGAAGAATAAATGCCTTTGTAGCATTCATAGTTTGTCACAGAATCCAACATTTCTGGATTTGCCCAACGGTTATAGTCACCGTGAATAATTTCGCCCATCAGCCAAAATTCAGGATTTTTGCTTTTGCAGAATGTTCTGATTCTCTTAAAGAAATTAAAATCAATACAATCTGCGGCATCAAAACGAATTCCATCAATTTTGAATTCGTCCATCCAATAGCCAACAGCATCTAATAAATAATTACATACATCAGGGTTTTGAAGATTTAATTTTACTAAATTATAATGCCCATTCCAACCTTCATACCAGAACGGGTCGCCACAAGGAGAATGTCCGCCAAAATTTAAATTCTGGAACCAGCTACAATAAGGGGAATTCTGTCCTTTTTCCTGAATATCTGTAAATGCCCAGAATTTACGCCCAACGTGATTAAATACACCGTCTAAAATGACACGAATGCCATTTTCGTGTAATTTTTCACAGATATTTTTAAACATTTGGTTATCACCTAAACGTCTGTCAATCATTTTGTAATCTGTTGTATCATAACCATGCTCTACAGATTCAAAAATTGGGCTGAAATAAATGGCATCAACACTCATTTCTTTGAAGTGTTTTATCCAGTCAAGAATTTTTTCCAATCTCTTGACAGGTTCGCCACCTTCGTTAAATCTAGGTGCGCCACAAAATCCTAACGGGTAAATATGATAAATAATCGCATTCTCATACCACATAGTAAACTATAACTCCTTAAATTAATTTTATTTTTTCACTGTTGATTCAAGATAATAACTTGCTTCCATG
>JAAVHJ010000055.1 GCA_014799805.1 Ruminococcus sp. | reverse complement strand
TACCACAACTACGACAGAAGCTACCACAACTACGACAGAAGCTACTACGACGACAACAGAAGCTACCACAACTACGACAGAAGCTACTACAACGACAACAGAAGCTACCACAACTACGACAGAGGCAACAACAACAGAAGCTACAATTCCAACAGATGAGAATAATAATAATAATAATAATAATAATAATAAAGAAATTGTTCTTACAGATGTAGCTTATAACACACCATATTCATTAAACGGCTATGATTATAATGCAATTGAAAAGATTATTCTTAAGCTTGATGGTAACATTGGTTACGGTTTTGGTGGTAAAATCGTATTTGGTAACTGGGTAGAACAACTTGACTACAGTGCATCTAACCTTACAGATGAATACACAATCGAATTTGATGTAACCAATCCTCAGGATATGCTTACTATTTACAATTACTGGGGCGACATGGTTCTCGAAAGTGTAACACTTATCATGGCAGAATCTGATTCAACTACAACCACAACTCCAACAGATGGCAATAATAACAATGATAAAGAAATCGTTCTTACAGATGTAGCTTATAACACATCATATTTATTAAATGACTATGATTATAATGCAATCGAAAAAATTATTCTTAAGCTTAATGGTAACGTTGGTTACGGATTCGGTGGTAAAATCGTATTGGGTAACTGGACAGAACAGTTTGACTATAGTGCATTTAATCTTACAGACGAATACACAATTGAGTTTGATGTAACCAATTCTCAGGATATGCTTACTATTTATAACTACTGGGGTGACATGGTTCTCGAAAGTGTAACACTTATCATGAAGTAATCAGTTGAAATACTTCTGATGACTGTTAAATAATAAATATTCCCCTTTTGCTAGATTTCAGCAAAAGGGGATATTATTTTGATATGAATTTAGTAAAAAATATATAATATTTAAAGCAACTCTTAATCCTGATTTTTTTCTTAATATTTTTTTCAATCCAAAAATTAAATGCTGTTGCTATGTTTTTTAATAGATTACATATTGACATTTCAAATGTTTTATGCTAGAATAATATGAGCAAAGAAAAATAAAGTTACAGATACAAAATAATTAAAAAATTCAAAAAAATTCAAATACTGTAAAATATCATTGCTAAGAAGGTGAGAAAAAATTACAGAGAAAAGTAAACATAATGAACAGACATTCAAGCATACAATGCGGATTAAGAGACAATTAGAAAGAATCTGAAGATATTTAAAATAATAATATTATTATGAAAGGAGAAAGCTACTTGAAAAATTTACAGTAGGCATAGAAAAAGCAACTGTAAATATGTACCATGGACTACATGGGAATTTATGCCTGTAGCAGTATGATAGACATGCCACATTCTCAAAATAAAGATGACATGAACATTGATGTTCAAGTTAATATGAACGAAGAAGACACAGAAGAAGAGTATGAATCAAGCTTTTCAAAAATAGCCCCTGGTATTTTAATTGCAGTATTAATTATTGCGATTATTGCAGTACTTGGATTTGGAATTGTAAATCTTGCACAACGAAGCCCACGCAACGAAAATAATTATATCCATGACGAAATGTCTGAAACAACAACGATATCAGAAACAGTGATAACAGAAACAACAACAGAAACAACAAAGCGTATTACGACAAGTTTTTCTGAAACATATTTTGAAGAATTTGAAACAACAGATGATGCATATACCAAATATAACACAACAGCTTATCGAAGTACAAAATATTCAACTGTAACAACAGTTGTGACAACAAATACAGATAATAATGAAACTGATGAAACAAATGGAACAAATGGAACAAATGAAAGCGGAACATCTCGCCGAACAACACAAGCTTCTGATAAAACTACAAATACTGTTACAGAAACAAAACGTCCTACAACACCTGCAACCACACCTGCTCCTGAACCAAACACTTCTGAAGCACCCGCAACAGCTCCACCAGTAGATATTGATACTGGAACAAATCCTATTGTTACAGAACCAGATCCGCCTGTAACAGACCCATCTATTCCTATTGTAACAACTCCCCCTGCAACAGAGCCACCAGAAACAGCTCCACCGCCTCCTGTTTATACAGAACCAGAACCTGCACCAGATGTGTCAGATTCTCCTGCTTTAGAATCGTAAATAATTAAAAAGCTTTTGCAGATTTTGCAAAAGCTTTTAGTTTAGTTTAAATTATTCTATTGTTTCAAGTCCTTCTGCCTCAAAAGCCTGTTTCAAGTCCTGAATTAAATCTTGTTTATCTTCAATGCCAACTGCCACACGATAAAAACCATTATGAAATTCTTCTGGATAAAGATACATACGCTCATCATCTTCACCCAAGAATACAATTAAACTTTCTGTATTGCCGAGCGATACTGCCGAAGTAAACACTTGTAAATGTGTAATCACTCTATTATATAAATCATGTTCGCCATGCAGTCCAAAAGATAATACACCACCGAAACCGTGTTCTGTTTGTTTTTTGGCAAGTTCATGATTTTTATGACTTTTCAAGCCTGCATAAACAACAAAACTAACACAAGGCTGACGTTCTAACCATTCTGCAATTGCAAGCGTGTTATCATTATGCACTTGCATTCTAAGCGGAAATGTTGCGCAACCTCTTTGAATGAGCCAAGCATTAAACGGACTAATGCAACCACCTAAATTTACTTGTGCTTGATAACGAATTTTTTCCATATCTTCATGAGAACCAATAATTGCACCGCCCATAGAATCCCCATGACCATTAATATATTTCGTTAGACTTTCAATGACAAAATCAACACCGTATGTAATTGGTCTGGTATTATAAGGTGAAGCAAATGTATTATCTACAGATACTAGAATTTTATTTTCATGTGCTAATTTTGTAATTTTTTCAATATCACAAACACAAAGTGTTGGGTTTCCAAGCGTTTCAAAATGAATTAATTTTGTATTAGGCTTAATTGCCTTTTGAATTGCCTGTATATCTGTACAATCTACAATGGAAGTTTCAATGCCCCATTTTTCTGACCATAATTCATGAAAAATGCGATAGGTCGCAATATATGTTACAGTGGAAAAAATAACATGATCGCCTTTTTTTAATTTTGTGAAGAATAAAGCTGATAATGCTGCAACACCACTAGCAAGTACGACACAATCTTCGCCATTTTCGAGATTAGCAATTTTCTTTTCCAACATAGCCTGATTGACACCACCGTTGCGAGTGTAAATATTTCCCTCACTGGCAGACCAATTCATTTGAGACGCATCATAGGGCAATGAAAAACTATTTGCCATATAAATTGCAGGTTCAATTGCACCTGTTGCAGAATCTGCCTCATTGCCAACGTGAATTGCCCGAGTTATAAAACTCATTTCATCATAATTTTTATCCATGCGAAAAACTCCTTTTTTTGCAATTTATTTATCATACAGAGCATATTATACCATAGTTTTTAGGCTCATTTGTGAATAAATTATGAATTTTAAGGATTTTACTAAAAATTTTACTGGAAATTTATCTATTAACTTATTGCTACTAAAAAATTAATGAATCATATCATACTAGCAAAACAGGCACTTCGTGAGAAGCGCCTTAATATTTATTCATACAAATTTTCTTTAGCTAAATAATGGTGTTGATAAATATCTATCTCCAGAATCGGGAAGTAACACAACAATAGTTTTACCTGCATTTTCAGGTCTGTTTGCAAGAATAGAAGCGGCTTTTAATGCTGCACCAGACGAAATGCCAACTAAAATGCCTTCACTAATAGCAAATGTTCTTCCTTCTGCAAATGCGTCATCATTTTCAATTGCAATTACTTCATCATAAATACTTGTATTCAGCACTTCTGGAATAAAACCTGCACCAATTCCCTGAATTTTATGTGCTCCAGCTGTACCTTTTGATAATACAGGGGAAGTTGCTGGCTCAACAGCTACAATTTTAATATCAGGATTTTTTTCTTTTAAAAATTCACCAATACCTGTAATAGTACCGCCTGTGCCGACACCAGCAACGAAAATATCAATTTTCCCTTCTGTTTGCTCCCAAATTTCTGGAGCTGTTGTTGCTTTATGAATTGCTGGATTTGCCGAATTAATAAACTGTCCAAGAATGACAGCTCCATCAATTTCTTTTTCAAGTTCTTCGGCTTTTGCAATTGCACCTTTCATGCCCTTTGCACCCTCAGTTAAAACAAGTTCTGCACCATAAGCTTTTAACAAATTTCTTCTTTCAACGCTCATTGTATCTGGCAATGTCAAAATTGCTCTATAACCTTTTGCAGCTGCAACTGATGCAAGTCCAATGCCTGTATTTCCACTTGTTGGTTCAATAATCGTTGCACCCTCTTTCAGAATGCCTTTTTGTTCTGCATCTTCAATCATTGCCAATGCAATTCTATCTTTTACAGAACCCGCTGGATTTAAATATTCCAGTTTTGCAAGAAGTGTTACATTTTTAATGCCAGTTTTTTTTGCATAACCGTTTAGTTTTAACATTGGTGTTTTACCAATTAATTCTAATGCACTTTCTTTAATTTGATTCATAATAATTACCTCCAAAAATAATATTTATTTCTAAAGCACTGTAAGCCTATAAGCTCAATAGGTTTATTATATTCATAGTATAACATATTTTTTCTAATTTGTCAATAGTATTTTTATATTCATATTCTATTAGTTACGATAGTAAAAATCTATATTGCATAATCATTCCGCAAGTAAATATCCCATGAAAAATTTCAAGCAAATGCCTAAGCATTTATTTTTGTAAACTTTGAACACAGGTATTTAAACCTGAAAAATAAAAAATATCAAATTCTATTTAAAAATATTATTGAATTAGTATAAAAAAATATTTTTAAAATTATTGACAAGTATAAAAAAATATGCTATAATAGCATTATACACTTGAGAAATATGCGAGAAACAAAGATTATTATTTGCTTGTAATTCAGTGAAAGACTTTCAGCAGATTGAATTCAGACAGAAAATTTAATATGCGCCTGTGGTGAAATTGGCAGACACGCAAGATTTAGGTTCTTGTGCCGAGAGGCATGCAGGTTCGATTCCTGTCAGGCGCACTAGTGCAAAATTACGTTTTGTAATTTTGCATTAAATTTAATTTTAAAGGAGATTGTTGTTTGAATAGAACTAACAGACCTGAGATAGTAGCGTAAACGGGAGGTTTGCGAATACTTTCTTACACAAGCCTCCCGTGTTGTGTCAACAACTTTCAGGAGGAAAAATAATGAACAAGAATAATTATATTATCCGTTTAGAAACGGAAACTGACTACAGAGTTGTAGAAAATATCAATCGTGAAGCTTTTTGGAATTTAAGTGTTCCTGGAGCAAATGAACATTATCTTGCACATGTCATGAGAAATCATGCTGATTTTATTCCAGAACTTGATTTTATTATCGAAGTTGATGGGCAAGTAATAGCAAGTATCATGTACACGAAATCAAAACTTATTGACGAATTTGGAACGGAAAAGATAATTCTTTCTTTTGGGCCGATTTGTGTTTTGCCTGAATATCAACGTAAGGGTTATGGTAAAATTCTAATTGAACATTCTTTTGAAAAAGCCATTGAAATGGGTTTTGACACAGTTGTTATTTTTGGAAATCCTGATAATTATGTTTCACGAGGATTCAAAAGCTGTATTAAATATAATATTTGTCTTGAGGGTGGTATTTTTCCTGCGGCATTACTTGTGAAAGAACTTTGTAAGGGCGTACTTGATGGCAGAAAATGGTATTTTTATGAAAGCTCTGTTTCAGAATTGCTGAATGATAATGAAAAAATTAAACTCTTTGATGCAGAGTTTCCACCAAAAGTTAAGATATGGCAGCCAAGCCAGGAAGAATTTTTCATTCACTCACACTCAGTTATTAAATAATAGTACATAAAATGAAACCGACAGCTTTTTTGCTGTCGGTTTTGTTCTGTTAAAAAATCTTTGTTTTTCAAAAAGAAACTGAAATAATATTATAATAAGAAAAAACAAAGAAGAACAAAAGACAGCATAGTTATTCTAATTAAGAAACTATTATAGATTGTGACAAAAAATAGTTTGACTGCTTGCTATCAGAATATCATTATAAAAGACAGAATAAAAAAGAGTCCGACTAAATCAAAAATAATGAAAAAGTATAGACTCTTTACACTTGTTAATATTACCCTAACATGACATCTAGCCACATCATTACTGCAAATCCTAAAACGATTCCCATTGTTGCAAAATATGGTTGTGTATCCTGATTTTTCTGGCATTCAGGAATTAGTTCATGAACTGCAACAAGAATCATTGCACCAGCTGCAAAAGACAGAGCAAATGGCAATATAGATTCTATATAAGCTACTAATAATGCTCCTACTACGCCAGCGATTGGCTCTACTAATCCAGAAGCCTGACCTAAAAAAAAACTCTTTTTTCTGGAATAGCCTTCTCTCCTAAGTGGAATGGAAACCGCTGCACCTTCTGGAAAGTTTTGCAATCCTATACCGACGGCAATGGTAATTGCTCCCATTAAACTTTCTGTTGAGTAACTACTATTTTGTAATGAACCAAATGCAACACCTACGGCTAATCCTTCTGGTATGTTATGAAGTGTAATAGACAGAATAAGCATAATAATTCTGTTTAGGCGTTCATTTGGTTTACCTTGTGTACTATTTGCTCTGCTTCTGGTATAGGAAACAATTTTATCAGAACCCCACATAAAAATAGCACCACATAAAAAACCAATTGTTGCTGTTAAATAGGCAGGTATCTCTGAACTTGCTTCGGCTTGCTCTATTGCTGGTTGCAATAATGACCAAAAGCTGGCGGCAATCATAACTCCAGCCGCAAAACCGAGCATTAAATTTAATAATTTTGGATTCGGTGCCTTAAAGAAGGCAACAGTTGCAGCACCTAAAGCTGTCACAAACCATGTTCCAAGTGTTGCAATTAATGCCATGATAACTATTTCATTCATCTCGCAACCTCCCTGTTATAGTATATTAAATTACAAGCTATAAGGTGATTACTATAATTTTTTAATAATGCTAAATAACTCTTTTTTTGAACTTTAGTGTATAATAATATAAAGCAAAAAAATATAATTATTGAATATTTTTGCTGTTTCTGCATATATGTTCCCTTTTAATTTATATGCTATGTTTATTTCTCTTAAGCCTTTATTACATAAGAAAGGAAATACTTCAATGCATTTAGGTTGCTAAAATTTATAAAAAGCGTTGACAAAAACAGATAAATATGATATAATATTTATATTATGAAATAACTCTAGGGAGGATAAAGTTGTTTAAAAAATAAAAAAGCTTGTAGTATTGTAAAAATCATGCATGTAAAATATATACCAAGAACTGCACAAAAATTGATACCTGCGAAATATCATGCCAGCAGTGAAGTATAATATTTGATAAATAGAAAGGAATACATATGAACAAAAAAATCTCAGTCATTATGTCATATATATTTATTATAATTGGGGGTTTACTTGCTAGTTTTTCAGTTGCTTTTATTTTATTGCCAAATGATGCAATTGATTATGGAACAGCTGGACTTGCGATTATTATCAATAAACTAACAGGTTTTAATCTTTCGTTATGTGTTATTATGACTTTTCTTCCATTTTTAATAGCTGGATATTTTGTATTAGGAAAGAAATTTTCTTTGAAAGCATGTGTAGGAACTGTTGTATACACAATTGGATTGGCAGTATTTGAAAAAATACCTTTTGAATTAAATACTGAACATTTTCTTGCTGTATGTTTTGGCGGAGCATTATTAGGAGCGGGATTATCTCTAATATTAAAAAACGGCGGATGTATAGACGGTTCGGAGATACTGGCAAATATCATATTGAAGAAAATTGCTGATAAAACAGGGAAAAACTATGCAATGTCATATATATTAATTTCTTTTAATGCAATTGTATACATGATTGCTTTTGTTACAATAGATAAAAATGCAGCATTGCTTAGTTTACTTGTGTATGTTGTTGCATCTATTGTAATTGACCATTTTACAGAACGTTTTGAAGCAATCAAACAAGTTACGATTATTACACAAAATCCAGATAAAATCGTAACAAGTATTAAAAAAGATTTAAATAAAACTTGTACATTAATTGACTCAAGAGGTGCTATTGCTGGAGAAAATACAACAATTATTTGTTATGTAAACTATTTTGAACTGCAAAAGCTTATGGATATTATTTCTTCCAATAAAGGCACATTTAGTACAGTGTCTACTGTGGAAACAATTCTAAGATAAAGCAAATATATTAAAACAGCTATATCTAATTCAGATACAGCTGTTTTTTTATAATATATTACTTGTATTTTATTGTTTTTTAAGCAATGCTCTTTTTGCTAATAAAAAATCAAATATTGTAATTTTATTATCTTTATCAAAATCAACGGCTTTCCAGTTTGGTAAATTTCCTGAACCCAGTAGCCATTTTTGTAATATAATAATATCTAGTATATCAAATAGATTATCCTGATTCGCATCACCTATGAGAATTTCTGATATATTTGTATTGATTAGAATTTTTGCATTTGATAATCTAATATCATCTGCATAGGGAGAAATGCAAATTCTGTCTAATTCTTGATAGTTCATGCCTAATTCTTCCAGACCAGAAAGAATATCTGTTGCTAAAATACATGCTGTTTCACCGTTGTAATAAGCAGGTTGTACAGGATACCAGATAGCATCCCCATCTGTCCATTTTTGCAAAGCCAGAACAGGTGGATATGCATTGCTATTATAATTTACTTCTATTGCATAGCTATCCCCTAATTGCTCCAGCATATTCGCATCTAGTTCGATTCTGTCAATTTTATCAGATAGGATATCTTGATAAAATATATAATTCTCACAGGGATATTTTGTAACTTGATTATATAAAATATTTTTTTTAGGCGTTTCGCCTTGCTTTTCAAATAATTCTGATAATGTAACAAATTCATAGCCCTGTTCTTGTAAAGTCGGAATAATTGTTTTAAGGGCTTCCACTGTTTGAGAATTTCCAGTAAAATCATGCATTAAAATAATCATTCCATCTTTTGCACTAGAAATTGCTAATTCTGCTCGTTGCTCAGCCGTTGTTGTTGATACAGAATCACTACAGCCAACGCCACAGATAAACGGCAAAGAAATTTCATCATACATAGTTTGACTAATATCAATATAAGGCGGTCTGAAAAATTTTGTATGTTCTCCAGTAATTTCATAAACATAGTCATCTACATAGCGAAATTCTTCTGCAAGTTCTTCTGGAGACATTTCTGACATATAAGAATGCGTTTTAGAATGATTATCAATTTCACAGCCCATGTCATAGGCACGTTTTACGACTTCTGCACTTTCTGGGTTAATTTTATCACCAATCAGAAAAAATGAACCTACTGCATGGTATTCTTCCAGAATATCTAATACTTCGTTAGTCGTTGTTGTATTGGGTCCGTCATCAAATGTCAAAGCAATTAGCTTTGATTTTGTTTCATAATCTGTACTGTTTCCCGTAACTGGAACACTGGCAACAGCAATTGCAATTCCTGTAAAAATAGAAAAAAATATTTTTTTCATTTTATTCATCATATACACCTCTTTTTTATTATTTATGATTTATTATAGCATAATTTATTTAAAAATGCAAGCATTTATTGCATAGTTTTGATTGTAGTATGCTGTGAAATACAGAAATTTTAAAAAAACCTATTGACACAATATGAAAAAAAATGCTATAATATTATTAGGGAATTAACATAGCTTTCCCTAAAATACTATTTGGCAATGGGTTCAAAAATAGTTGCCAAATCAGAAAGGATGGGTCATAGTGGAAAAAAAGAATTTAGTCAAGAGAAAAATTGCATTTTTACTAGCATTATGCATGGTATCTAATTTTTCAATTGTAGCTGGTGCTGAGGGTACACTTTCTAGTGTTGATAGTGAATCAGAAAATATTGTTAGTGCAATTCTCCCAGAAGACAGCGAAATTGAAACAGTTGAAACAACTGATAATACTATCATGCTACAAGCAGATGATGTAGAATTATCTGAAACAGAAGTAGAAATTGGTGATGTTAGTAAAGTCGAAGTTGTAATAGGTTTAGCAATGTTTCTTGATAAAGTTGATTTTACAGTAACATTAACTGGCAATCAGGATTTTTCAGAAACAAATGTTATTGCACTCGGAAATGAAAATTTAGAGGGAATTGCAAACTTTGGTAATCTGGCAGAAGGTGAATATACACTGGAAATTTCTGCAAATGGATTTAAAACACATAAACAGAATATCACTGTTGAAGCACAGAAAAAATATGCTTTAACACTGACGGCAGGTTTCTGTGAAGGGTATGCCTATGAAATTGATAGTATACATAATGGTGTACTTTTGATTGGTGACATTAACCAAGATGGCATAATTGATGAAGAAGACGAAACAATTCTTGTCAATGCAATTGATGATGCGGTATTAAATGAAGAATATATTGCGAATGGCTGGACAACAGATTTAAATGGCAATGGTGAAACTGGCTTAGAAGATTTGATGTTTTTCTCCAGAAATTACAAAGATGAGGGAGATACAACAGCTTCTATTGAAGAATTTGTTTCACCAGATTTGATTCAAGCTGAAATACCTGATAATATTGATATTGAAGGTAGCTTTGAAGATATGCTGAATGGTGAAGGTACTGTTGTTTTGTCATTGGCTGATAATGAAGAAGTTTCAGCCGAAAATCCAATTGAATTTTCACTTGATGTTGCAGGTGATGTGCCTGTTGACGGTATGTCTCTCGGATTAGGTCAAAATGTGCAGACAGCTGAATTTGATGTTGCTTATATTGACGAAAACAGCGAAGAACAAATTATTGCTGTGCCTTATGAAGAAGGCGTTCATTTTTTGCTGAAAGAAAGCGATGTCACTGCAATCAGAGATGCTAGCGGAAATATTCAGGTTAATTTAGGTAGTCAAGTTGCTGTTAAGAAAGTTTCTATTAAGATTACAGCATTAATGCAAGGCAGTAATAATCTTGTGGAAATTAGTAAAACAGAATTTGTCAACGGCATGGAAAAATTAATTGGTGTTCCAGAAGTAAGTGTTCCACAAAATGTAACGGCAAAAGCTGGTAATGAAGAATTTACTTTGAGCTGGTCACCGTGTACTAATATTACAGGATATGAAGTTCTTGTTACTAGTGACGGAATTACGAAAACAATAGAAACATCATCAAATTCTGTACTTGTAAAGGAAGATAAAGTAATTAAAAATTATGTAGAATATACTGTAAAAATCAGATGTGTCAACGGTACATGGCAAAGTGATTATTCTGAAGAAATTAAAGTTATGCCAAGAGCGACTAAAAAGCCTGATAAGCCTGATTCTGTATCTGCAAAAGGCGAGTATCAACAAATTACTGTCTCTTGGAGTGCGATAGATGATGCACAGTATTATGATGTATATTATAGATTACGCTCCAGCGAAGATGATTATATCAAAGCCAATGAAGAAGGTATTGTAGGCACAAAGTATACAATTACTGGATTAGAAGACTTGACAGAATATGAAATCTATGCTGTAAGTATTAATGAACATGGCACTAGCCCAGAATCAATTCATACTGCTGCAACAACAGTTGATTTAGATCTTGCCGACATGCCGAAATATAATCTAATTAACCGTGATGAAAATGGAACCCCTGGAACATCACATATTGTTTCTGTTACAAGATATGGCGGTGAAATGATAGAGAGTGAACTTGATGATGGTTTAGAAAATACTGCATGGGGTGCTGTGGACGGCAATAAAGATTCTTATTACTCAAAAAGTACATGGGACGATGGTGGATTCAACGGTATAGGTAACAATGGTTTAACATATACTTTGGATCAGGATTATACACTGAATACTATTGGTATACTCACAATAAATGATATCTCGTATACAAACGTAAGATGTTGGGATTCCGAAGGCAATTTAGTATATGAACTTAACGATGGTTATAGTAATCTTACTACAAGGAAAGTTGATTCCAATGGCAAAGCTTATTATTTTCTCCAGTTCCCAGAAGCAATCACAGCTTGTAAAATCCAGATTTCTCTTGCACGGTATCTGGCATCTCCTGTTACTGTTGCAGAAACATATTTCTATTATTATGATACCCTTATGGATGAAGTGATGGACTTATATGTAGATGATTTGCATACAGTTCTGAAAGATGATGTGAATAGAAGAACAATTAAAGCTTTGCGTGATAAAGTCAATACACCTGATGAATTTGGTGAAATGAATCCAAATGCAGAGGTTTTACTCCGTGAACTTGACACAGCAGAACAGATTCTAAATGCAGAATCACTCAGCAGTGCTGTAGAAATTCATAATGGTATTACTTCTAATGATGCAGGCCGTGGATTCTCTGGAATCAATGCTTGGCAACCTCTGGGGGTTTCTATTGGTACAGGTGAAGAAGTCACAATTTATGTCGGCAGTAACCAGAAGAAAACTGGTGAAAGTACAAATTTACGTCTTGTTGTAACACAGTATCATTCTGAATCCAGTAATGTCCTTTTAGACGGAGCTAACTTGAAAGTCGGAGCAAATACATTCAAATTATCTAAAGGTTCAGTTGTTGGTGCTGAAGCAGGCGGTGCTTTGTATATTCAGTATCAAGGGGCAAGTGATTCCAGTGAAAAATACTCTGTACGTGTAACAGGTGGCTCAGAAGTTCCTTTCCTTGACTTGTATCAAGTAACTGACGAAGAAGAACGTCTGGCAAGAACAGTTGCCTATGTTAAAAAATTAGATGAATATGTTCCAACGATAGAAGCACTTCATAATGAAGTTCACAAAGGTTCAGAAAATAAAAATATAGATTATGACTATGATGAAGCAAACTGTATTTTAGGTGCCTCTGATATTCTAAGTGATACTATGATGTATTCTTTGCCAGCAAAGCAAATACTTGCAGGTGCAGGAACAGGCACTGCTGAAGAACGTGCGGAAACAATCCTGCAATCCATGAAATCAATGGAAGATATGATGTATTTATTCTATCAGCATAAAGGCTTGAATCAAAACGCTACAGATGTCATTGACCAGATTCCAAAGGGACATTTGAATATTCGTTATCAGCGTATGTTCTCAGGTGCATTTATGTACGCTGCAGGCAATCATATCGGAATTGAATGGGGTTCTGTAAGTGGTATGATGAATTCTCCTGGTGTTACATTTGATGAAGATGGCAAATATGTTAGTGGCAATTATTTTGGCTGGGGTGTTGCTCATGAAATCGGACATGATATTAATCAGGGTTCTTATGCAGTCGCAGAAATCACAAATAACTATTTCTCACAACTTGCTCAAGCACAAGATAAAAATGAAGGCATGAGATTTGATTATAATAATATTTATAGCAAAGTAACTTCTGGTACTAAGGGTGATTCTACTAATATTGCAACACAAATTGGAATTTATTGGCAATTGCATTTGGCTTATGATAAGGGCTTGAATTATAAAACTTATGATAATTATGAAGAACAGCTTGCGAATTTATTCTATGCTAGAGTGGATACTTATGCAAGAACGCCTAGCAAAGCACCTCAGGCAGAAGAAAATGGTGTTGCATTGACACTTGACGGCGGAACAGACCAAGTTCTCATGCGTCTGGCTTGTGCAGCAGCAGAAAAAAATATTCTGGAATATTTCACACGTTGGGGCAAAATACCAAATGCAGATACAATTGCATATGCTTCCCAGTTTGAAAAAGAAACCCGTGCAATTATGTATGCAAATGATGATTCCCGTGTTTATGCATTAAACGGCAAAGGCAGTCAATTAGGCACAGAGGGTGATGTTTCTGCAATTGAAAATGTTTCTGTTGCAATTGGTTCTCAGCCAAATCAGGTAAATTTGAATTTCACAGCTGATAATTCTAAAATTTCTGATTCTGATATATTGGGCTATGAAATCATTCGTTGTACAATCTCTGGCGGAAAAGTAGAGGAAAAACCTGTTGGATTTGCACAAAGTTCTGAATTTACAGATACTGTTACAACAATGAACAATCGTACTGTATTTTATAGAATTACACTCATTGACCAGTATTTAAATCGTTCTGAAGTTTATGAAACAGATATGATTAAAATTGAACATGATGGCAGTGTGGATAAATCTAACTGGACAATTAAAACAACTGGTTTAGAAGCGGAAATAACAATAGATGATGCAACAGAACAAACACCTTGTTCTGGTGTAGAACATGACCCTGCAGAACAAGCAATTGATACAAATACAAAGACAGTTTATGCACCAACTGTTACAGATGATAATGCTGAAATTATTCTGGAATTAAATGAAGATTTGACAGTTTCTGGTTTGAAATATACTTCTGGTGAAGAAAATCCTATCAGTGAATATCAGATTTATGTACAAGATGAAAATTATGTACCTGTTACAAGTGAAGATGCTACAGAAACTGATGAAACAGGGAAATGGATTCTTGTTGCAGAGGGTGAATTTAAAGGCACTGGCAGTGAAATTGTTTATTTTGCAAATGATGACGACAAATATATCAGTACTTATGAAACAAGTGCTGTAAAACTGGTATTACCAAATCAGAACGAAAAAGAAATTACAATCACAGAATTAGATATTCTTGCACCAACAGGTGACAACGTTGATTTCCGCAGAACAGAAGAAGATTCTGCAACAACTTTGATTGGCACACTTGAGGCAGATTATCAATATGGTGATAAAGAAGCAGATGTGATTCCAGCAGGTTCTCTTGTATTCACAGGTTCTTATAAAGGCAATCCAGCTTATAACGTTGTATTATTGTATGACGAAAACGGCAATATTGTAGGTGGTATTGATGCAGATGGTGATGTTGCATCTCAACAGACGATTCTTGCAGATGTTCCAGAGGGTGCTAATATTGCAGATGTTTCTAATGGTACTTGGATTTATTGGATTGAATCAGACCAAATGAAAGATATGACTATGCCTGAAAAAGTCCGTGTGGAATTATACAGAGTGAATAACGCTGAAACGAATGAGGGACAACGTTTAGTCAGTGACTCTCTGTTTGAAACAGTGCCAACTACACTCCCAGGTATTGCTTTTAATAGCAATGAAGAATAATCGAAAGGAGTATTACAACATGAAAAAAAGAATTTTAATCAGCATGTTTGTTGCTTTGGCATTCGGTATGATTCAGCCAATGGGTGCAATGGCAACGGATATTGATAATATCGACTCCCTTGAAGATGAGGTTGTTGAAATTGTTCCGCAAGATACTGTGAAAATTACAAATTCAGGACAGATTAGTTTAATTTCTAATCATGCAGAACTTGATAATATTAATACTCTGCAATTAAGTCTGCAACTTGATTCTGATATTGCAATTGCAAATGCGTATTTCAATTTTGAAGAAATAAATACCAAAGTTGCGACTTATCGCTATAAAGCAGATAGCAATCAAATTAATATTTATCTCTCAGGAAAAGAAAATTTATTTACAGATTCTGACACACTGGTGCTTGGTACTGTCATTGCAGAAGACGAAGACGGCTATGCAATTCCAGTTACAATTAACATTGTAGAAGATTCTCTAAAATATGTTTATCAAACTCAAACACAGGTTTATACTTTTACAACGGAAACAGAACCTGCACC
>JAAVHJ010000054.1 GCA_014799805.1 Ruminococcus sp. | reverse complement strand
CAGGTAACAGATATTCTGCATTTGAAATTTCATTACTGCTGCCTACGTCTTCAATGCGAACTTTACGTAGCATTTGACGAACAATTACTTCAATATGCTTATCATTAATATCAACACCTTGTAAACGATACACTTTTTGAACTTCTATAATAATATAATCCTGTACAGCAGAAGTATTTAATACTTCCAAAATTCTTGATGGGAATACATTTCCTTCTGTCAAACGGTCGCCTTTATGCACAACAGAACCTTCATGAAGATTTCTGTATTTATAATTATACGGAATAGATTCTGTAATTTCTTCACCAGTTTCTTGATTACGAATTGTCAGTGTACGGGCAGTTTTTACTTCTTCTAAATGCACGACACCATCAATACTTGCAATAATAGCAGCATTTTTTGGTTTTCTTGCCTCGAAAAGTTCTTCAACACGGGGTAAACCTTGTGTAATGTCACCGCCTTCACCACCAGATGCAATACCACCTGTATGGAATGTACGCATTGTCAACTGTGTACCAGGTTCACCAATAGATTGTGCTGCAATGACACCAACTGCTTCACCAACAGAAACAAGATTGTTATTTGCAAGATTTGCACCATAGCATTTTGCACAAACACCCTGTTTAGATTTGCATTTCAAAACAGAACGAATTTTAATGCGTTCCACACCTAATTTCAGAATTTTTTCTGCATCTTTTTCTGTAAGCAATTTATCTTTGCTAATAATTAATTCACCAGTTTCAGAATCTCGTAAATCAGTACACAAGAAACGTCCCGCAAGGCGGTCTTTCATAGGTTCAATTAATTCTGTACCATTACGAATTTCGTAAACTTCAATGCCGTCTTCTGTACCACAGTCTTGTTCACGAATAATTACTTCTTGTGAAACGTCTACCAGACGGCGTGTCAGATAGCCAGAGTCAGCTGTACGAAGTGCTGTGTCTGCAAGTCCTTTACGAGCACCACGGGAAGAAATAAAATATTCCAGAATATTCAAACCTTCACGATAATTTGCACGGATTGGAATTTCAATTGTCGTACCAGAAGTATTCGCAATCAATCCACGCATACCAGCAAGTTGACGGAGCTGTGCAATAGAACCTCTCGCACCAGAATGTGCCATCATCTGAATTGGATTATATGGGTTCATATTTTTCTGAAGTGCATCTGTTACATCATCAGTAGCTTTATTCCAGGTTTGTACAACAAGTTGCGATTTCTCCGTAGAAGAAATATAACCATTATCAAACATTGCATTAATTTCATCAATTTTTGCATCAGCTTTTTTCAGAATTTCTTTTTTCTGTGGTGGAATTGTTGCGTCACAGACCGCTGTTGTAATACCAGATTTTGTAGAATATTTAAATCCAAGAGCTTTAATTTTATCAAGTACTTCAGAAGTTGTTGTTGTACCATGAATTCTAATGCATCTGTCAATGATTTCAGAAAGTTGTCCTTTTCTAACTAAGAACGAAACTTCCAAATCAAATTGATGGTCTGAATTTGTTCTGTCAACATAGCCCAAATTTTGTGGGATATTTTCATTAAAAATTAATCTGCCAATAGTACAGTCAATAATCTTAGAGAGCTTTTTCTCTGCAACATCTTTTGTAACTCTGACTTTAATAGGCGCATGTAATGTCACATCACCTTCATAATAAGCCATCATTGCTTCATCAACGTCACGGAAACATTTGCCTGCTCCTTTGTCGTCTTCTTTCAGAAGTGTTAAATAATAAGAACCAAGTACCATATCTTGTGATGGTACAGCTACTGGACGACCATCAGAAGGCTTTAATAAATTATTAGCCGCAAGCATTAAAAATCTTGCTTCTGCCTGTGCTTCGGCAGAAAGTGGCAAATGCACGGCCATTTGGTCGCCGTCAAAGTCTGCATTGAATGCTGAGCATACTAATGGGTGTAATTTTAATGCACGACCTTCAACTAGAATTGGTTCAAATGCCTGAATACCCAGTCTGTGCAAAGTAGGTGCACGATTTAACAAAACTGGATGGGATTTAATTACATGTTCCAATGCGTCCCATACAGACTTATCTGTTGCACGGTCAACAATTTTTCTTGCACTCTTGATATTCGCAATGACATTTGTATCAACAAGGCGTTTTAATACAAATGGCTTAAATAATTCTAATGCCATTTCTTTTGGCAAACCGCATTGATACATTTTTAATTCTGGTCCTACAACAATAACAGAACGCCCAGAATAGTCAACACGTTTACCAAGCAAATTCTGACGGAAACGCCCTTGTTTACCTTTGAGCATATCAGACAAAGATTTCAAAGCTCTGTTATTAGGACCAGTTACAGGTCTGCCATGTCTGCCATTATCAACTAAAGCATCAACAGCTTCCTGCAACATACGTTTTTCATTACGAACAATAATATCTGGAGCTTCTAATTTCAGCATACGCTGCAAGCGATTATTTCTATTAATTACACGTCTATATAAATCATTCAAATCAGAAGTTGCATATCTGCCACCATCTAACATAACCATTGGACGTAAATCTGGAGGAATGACTGGCACAACGTTCATGACCATCCATGAAGGCTTATTACCTGATTGTAAAAATGCTTCAATAATTTCAAGACGTTTCAAGAGTTTAATTTTTTTCTGCCCATTTGGCAAGCCCTTTAATTCATTTTTTAAGCTATTAGCTGTGTACTGAAGGTCATTTATCCAATGTTCCTTGCGAATTTCTTCAAATTCTGGGTCTGTAGGATTGAAATTTGCATCAAATAATTCTAACATATATGCAAATCCGCTTTTGATAACTGCTGGTGTATTTTCATCATCTTCACATTTGCGATTATAAGGCAGAATCATTTCTTTATATTCTGCATAAGAAACAACATCACCATCATGATAACCAGATTGATTGGCTTCTTCTACATAGTAATTAAATCTATGCAAATAGTCATGTATTTCTTTTTCAGATAAGCCAATTACTTTAGAAAATAAATCTAAATGACTTTCAAAAAACTTGGTGTAATTCTCAGGGTCATATTCATCAAGAAGCCATTGCACAGCTTCTGCACCCATTTCTGCAATAAACGTATCACCATATTTTTCATGATTTTTTGTATATTCATCTTCTGTGAGCAGACTATTTTTTAATAAAGCCGTTTCACCTGGTTCAATTACAACATATTTTGTAAAATATAACACTTCTTCCAGACGTTTTTGTGAAATTTCCAGTACTTGCCCAATACGAGAGGGCGTGCCTTTAAAATACCAGATATGTGATACAGGAGCTGCCAGTTCAATATGACCCATACGTTCACGACGAACTCTGGCTCTTGTGACTTCTACACCACAACGGTCACAAACTTTGCCTTTAAAGCGAATTTTTTTAAATTTACCACAATGACATTCCCAATCTTTCGTGGGTCCGAAAATGCGTTCACAGTACAAGCCACCTGTTTCAGGCTTTTGTGTTCTGTAATTAATCGTTTCGGGGCGTTCTACAATACCATACGACCACTCTCTGATACGCTCTGGAGAAGCGAGCCCGATTTGCAAAGATTCAAAAGTATTAGATTCCAAGTTGGTTACCTCCTAAATACAAGATTTCTGTGGCAGAAATCACCTGCCACAAAACGGACATGACTTAGAACAAATCAAAATCGTTAGTATCACTTCCATAGTCATCACTATTCAAATTTGATTCGGCTACTTCTAAAATAGGTTCATCCCCATTGTCAAGGTCATCATCAAAGCTGTCAGTTTCGCTGTCAGTTTCATGTGTTGTATAGCCATTATCTTCAAATTCTTCATCATCGCTTTGATAATCCTCAATGAAATCTGTTGCAGGCATTGGAATATCATCATCTTCTTCAAAATGTTGTTTCAGGTCAATTTCATCTTGATTTGCGTCAAGAACTTTTACATCAAGACCAAGTGATTGCATTTCTTTAATTAACACTTTGAAAGATTCAGGAATACCTGCTTTTGGAACATTTTGCCCTTTTACGATATGTTCGTAAGTGTTGACACGTCCAATGGTATCATCAGATTTGACTGTTAGAATTTCCTGCAAAGTATATGCAGCACCATAAGCTTCCAACGCCCAAACTTCCATTTCTCCGAAACGCTGACCGCCAAATTGTGCTTTACCACCCAATGGCTGTTGTGTTACCAATGAATAAGGACCTACAGAACGAGCATGAATTTTATCATCTACCAGATGATGCAGTTTTAAATAATACATATAGCCAACAGTAACTCTGTTATCAAATTTTTCACCTGTACGACCATCATAAAGCGTAAATTTGCCATCTTCATTCATATGAATAGCTTTCGGATTAATCACTTTGTCCATTTGATTCAGTTCAAAAGGTTCATCCCGATAAGGCGTATTTTTTTCATTTGCTTCACGGAAACAAGCACGAATATCTTCTTCATGCGCACCATCAAAAACAGGTGTCATAATATGCCAACCTAAGGCTTTTGCACTCATACCAAGATGTACTTCCAAAACCTGTCCAATATTCATACGAGATGGTACACCCAAAGGATTCAGTACAATATCAAGTGGTGTGCCGTCAGGCAGGAAAGGCATATCTTCTTCAGGGAGAATTCTGGAAACAACACCTTTGTTACCGTGTCTACCAGCCATTTTATCACCAACAGAAATTTTACGTTTCTGTGCAATATAACAGCGTACTAATTGATTTACGCCTGTACCAAGTTCAGAAACTTCTGCATTCATATCATTATTGGTTTTTTCACCACGTTTAAAAATTTTAACATCAATGACAATTCCACCTTCACCATGCGGAACTTTTAAGGAATTATCACGAACTTCACGGGCTTTTTCGCCGAAAATAGCTCTTAACAGTCTTTCTTCAGCGGTTAATTCTGTTTCGCCCTTTGGTGTAACTTTACCAACAAGAATATCTCCTGCTGTTACTTCTGCACCAATGCGAATAATACCATGTTCGTCAAGATTTTTCAATGCATCTTCACCAACATTTGGAATATCTCTTGTAATTTCTTCCGGTCCTAATTTTGTGTCACGGCATTCCAGTTCGTATTCTTCAATATGAATTGATGTGAATACATCTTCACGGACTAATCTTTCATTTAGCAATACCGCATCTTCATAGTTATAACCTTCCCATGTCATAAAGCCAATCAGAGCATTTTTACCAAGTGAAATTTCTCCGTCAGAAGTTGCAGGACCGTCAGCTAGTACTTGCCCTTTGCGAATTGTATCACCCAAATTAACAATTGGTCTTTGGTTAACACAAGTGTCCTGATTAGAACGCTGGAATTTAATTAATTCATAACTATGGTCAATTTTATTTGCATCTTGTACAACGATTTTATCAGCAGATACAAACGTAACAACACCATCAGTTTCAGAAAGAACACAAACGCCAGAGTCAACAGCTGCTTTATATTCCATACCTGTTCCGACAAATGGACGTTCTGTTTTCAAAAGTGGCACAGCCTGTCTCTGCATGTTTGCACCCATTAGGGCACGGTTTGCGTCATCGTTTTCTAAGAACGGAATCATTGCTGTTGCAACAGAAACCACCATTTTTGGTGATACGTCCATAAAATCAACATGATTGCTTTCACATTCAAGAATTTTATCACGGAATCTGGCATTTACTTTTGGTCTGGCAAATTTGCCGTCTTCTGTAAGAGGCTCATTTGCCTGTGCAACAACATATTTATCTTCTTCATCAGCAGGCATATAAACAACTTCATTAGTCACAACACCTGTTGCTTTATCTACACGGCGATAAGGTGCTTCAATAAAGCCATATTCATTGATTTTTGCGAAAGTTGCCAGATAAGAAATCAATCCGATATTAGGACCTTCAGGCGTTTCAATCGGACACATTCTGCCGTAATGAGAATAGTGTACATCACGAACTTCAAATCCAGCACGGTCACGGGACAGACCACCAGGACCCAATGCAGAAAGTCTACGCTTATGTGTTAATTCTGCAAGAGGGTTATTCTGATCCATGAATTGTGACAATGGAGAAGAACAGAAAAACTCTTTAATCTGTGACGTAACAGGACGAATATTTACTAATGCTTGTGGTGTGATAACGTCCATGTCCTGTGTTTGCAAATTCATACGTTCACGAATACCACGTTCCATACGTGCCATACCAGAACGCATTGTATTTTGAAGCAATTCACCAACACGGCGGATACGTCTGTTTCCCAAATGGTCAATATCATCTATTGTACCGACACCTTCACAAAGATTCAAGAAATAACTTACAGATGCATAAATATCATCTAATGTAATATGATTTGGTACCAGTTCTTCTGCACGTTTTTTGCAAACGGTTTTTAAATTCTCTGGAGCTGTTGTATCTAAAATATCATATAATACATGAATTGCAACTTTTTCATTAATGCCAATTTCAGCAGGGTCAAAATCTACATAATTTGCAAGGTCTACCATACCATTGCCAAGAACTTTAATTTCTTTTTCCACCATGCGAATCTGTGTTTGTCCTTGTTCGTTGGTATAATATTGCTTTGATTCCACTGTCAGGAATACTTCATAAATGCCAGCTTGTTCAATTGCATTCGCCTGCTCAAGTGTCAGCTTTTCACCAGCTTCTGCAAGTACTTCACCAGTGCGTTCATTAATCACATTTCTGGAAACCATACGACCTGCAATACGAGATGCAACGCCAAGTTTTTTATTATACTTGTAACGACCAAATTTACACAAATCATAACGTCTGGGGTCAAAGAATAATATATCAAGATGTGCTTGTGCACTCTCTATTGTAGGAGGTTCACCTGGACGCAATTTTTTATAAACTTCAATCAAACCATCTTCTATGCTTTTTGCAACATCTTTTTCAAGCATTGTCTGATAAAGTCTTTCATCATGACCAAATTTTTCTTCAATTTCTTGGTCTGTTCCCAATCCAATTGCACGTATAAATGTTGTCAACGGGATTTTACGGTTTTTATCAATACGTACATAGACAATGTCGTTAGAATCCATTTCATATTCTAACCAAGCACCACGGTTTGGAATAATCGTAGATTTGAAAAGCTCTTTTCCTGTCTTGTCCTTTTCCATGCCGTAATAAACACCTGGAGAACGTACTAATTGTGATACAATGACACGTTCCGCACCGTTAATAACAAATGTTCCGCTGTCTGTCATGAGCGGAAAATCACCCATGAAAATTTCGCTTTCCTTGACTTCACCTGTTTCTTTATTCCAAAGTTTTGCGATAACACGCAAGGGAGATGCATATGTTGCCTGATGCTCTTTTGCTTTTGCAATCGTTTTATATTTTAAATGTTCATCATCAAAACGATAGCCAACAAATGTCAAAACCAAATTGCCGTTATAATCCGTTGCGGAAAAATCTTTGAAAACTTCTTTCAAACCTTCTTCCCGAAACCATTTATACGAATTTTTTTGAATTTCAATTAAATTTGGCATATCCTGTACTTCTGGAATTTTGCCAAAACTCATTCTGACATTCTTTCCGAGCTGTTTGGCGGTAACATTTACCATAGGCGAATAACCTCCTTAGAATTCTTACAGATTTTACAGATTTTCAAAAAAATACTTGACAAAATCCATATCATATGCTATACTATTTTGTACTTGTTCGCACAAAGTCATAATAGTGCATTTTAAAATTATACTATATTTTAAAATATTTGTCAAGTTATTTTCTGTATTTTGTAACAGTGCATAATTTTTAGTATTTATATTTAGTAAATCTGGATATTTTTTGAAAATTCTGCAAATCTGTCAAAAAAAATTTTCTAAAATAAAATTTATTTTCAAAAAACAGAAAAAATTTCAAAAAAACGCTTGACAAGTTTGCCCAAATGGTGTATAATAGCGTAGTGTACTGTTTGATTTCAAATTTCAAGACAGTGCTTATAAAAATTTTGAAGAAGGAGGAATTATTATGCCAACGTTTAATCAGCTTGTTCGTAAGGGCAGAAAAATGCAACAGTCTAAGTCAACTGCTCCAGCTCTCCAAAAAGGCTACAATGCCAAGAAGAAGGTTCAGATTGACCAAAGTGCTCCTCAAAAAAGAGGCGTTTGCACAGTTGTAAAAACAACAACTCCAAAAAAGCCAAACTCTGCTATGCGTAAAATTGCCAGAGTAAAACTGACAAACGGATATGAAGTAACATCTTATATCCCAGGTATTGGACACAATCTTCAGGAACACAGCGTTGTTTTGATTCGTGGCGGACGTGTTAAGGACTTACCTGGTGTGCGTTACCATATTATTCGTGGTGCATTAGATGCACAAGGCGTTGCCAACAGAAATCAGGCACGTTCCAAGTATGGTGCAAAGCGTCCAAAAGCAGGCAAGAAAAAATAATTTATCTTGCTTGAAATTAAACTAAAAAAATTTTTTGAACTTGAATTTTAGATTACCACAGGACATTGTGGAGTTTTATATATAATAAACCTCTGCATTGGTCTGACGTGCCGGAGTTTTCCGGACGAGTACCTATGAATTCATGGCATGTATTGTAATGTGAAGGAGGGAAGCGAAATGCCAAGAAGAGGTAATGTCGCAAAGCGTGATGTTCTTCAAGACCCAGTTTATCATTCTAAATTGGTAACACGCTTGATTAATAATATTATGCTTGACGGTAAAAAAGGTGTTGCACAGAAAATTGTTTATGGTGCATTTGAAATCGTCAATGAAAAAACTGGCAGAGATGCACTGGAAGTATTTGAGGAGGCTATGGAAAATATTATGCCTCAGCTCGAAGTAAAAGCTCGCCGTCTGGGTGGTGCTACGTATCAGGTACCAATGGAAGTGCGTCCTGAAAGAAAGCAAACACTTGGTTTAAGATGGATTACAAAATATTCCAGAGAGCGTAACGAAAAAACCATGAAAGAAAGACTTGCAGGAGAAATTCTGGACGCTCTCAATGGTACAGGCGGTTCTGTCAAGAAACGTGAAGATACTCACAAGATGGCAGAAGCAAACAAGGCGTTTGCTCACTACCGCTGGTAAGGAGGGAACACGTTATGGCTAGAGATTGTTCACTGGAAAAAACAAGAAATATTGGCATCATGGCTCATATTGATGCTGGTAAAACGACCACCACAGAGCGTATTCTGTTCTATACAGGTATTAATCACAAAATCGGTGAAACCCATGAGGGTGCTGCAACGATGGACTGGATGGCACAGGAGCAGGAAAGAGGTATTACAATTACTTCTGCTGCGACAACTGCTTATTGGGCTGGTCATAGAATTAATATTATTGACACTCCTGGACACGTTGATTTCACAGTAGAAGTTGAACGTTCTTTGCGTGTATTGGACGGTTCTGTTACTGTTTTATGTGCAAAGGGTGGTGTTGAGCCTCAGTCTGAAACTGTTTGGAGACAGGCTGATAAATATCAGGTTCCAAGAATGGCATATGTGAATAAAATGGACATCATGGGTGCAGATTTCTATCGAGTTGTTCAAATGATGAAAGACCGTCTGCATTGTAACGCTGTTCCGATTCAGTTGCCAATTGGTGCTGAAGAAACATTCAAGGGCATTATTGACCTTGTTGAAATGAAAGCTTATGTTTATTATGATGACTTGGGCAAAGACATTCGTGTGGAAGAAATTCCAGATGATATGAAAGAAAAAGCTCAGGAATATCATGAATCTATGATTGAACATGTTGCAGAACAAGATGATGAATTAATGGAAAAATATTTCGCTGGTGAAGAACTCACTATTGAAGAAATTAAAAATTGCATTAGAAAATCTACACTTGCCAATACAATGGTTCCTGTTACTTGTGGTACTTCTTATAAGAATAAAGGCGTACAGAAATTATTGGATGCTATTGTAGATTATATGCCATCTCCGCTCGATGTTCCAGCTATTAAGGGTATTAACCCTGATACAAACGAAGAAGAAGAAAGACCTTCTTCTGATGAAGAACCATTCGCAGCATTGGCATTCAAAATTGCAACAGACCCATTTGTTGGTAAATTGACATTCTTCCGTGTATATTCTGGTGTGTTAAATGCTGGTTCAGGTGTTTTGAACTCCACAAAAGATAAACACGAGAGAATTGGACGTATTGTACAGATGCATGCAAATAGCCGTAAAGAGCTTGAAAAAGTATATTCTGGTGATATTGCTGCTGCAATTGGTCTGAAACAAACAACAACTGGTGATACACTTTGTGATGAAAATCACCCTGTTATTTTGGAATCAATGGAATTCCCAGAGCCTGTTATTAATTTAGCAATTGAGCCGAAAACAAAAGCAGGTCAGGAAAAAATGGGTATTGCTTTAGCAAAACTAGCAGAAGAAGACCCAACGTTCAGAACATGGACAGATGAAGAAACTGGACAGACTATCATTGCTGGCATGGGTGAATTGCATCTTGATATTATTGTTGATAGATTGTTGCGTGAATTCAAAGTAGAAGCTGATGTCGGAGCGCCTCAGGTTTCTTATAAGGAAACAATTAAGGGCAATGCTGATGTTGATTACAAGTATAAAAAGCAATCTGGCGGTTCTGGTCAGTACGGTCATGTTAAAATCCGTGTTGAGCCTAACGAATCTGGCAAAGGATTTGAATTTAAAAATTCCGTTGTTGGTGGTTCTGTTCCAAAAGAATATATTCCAGCTGTTGAAGCAGGCGTAAAGGGTGCAATGCAAGCAGGTATTCTTGCTGGTTATCAAGTAGTTGACGTAAAAGTAGAATTATATGATGGTTCTTATCATGAAGTTGACTCTTCTGAAATGGCATTCAAAATTGCTGGTTCTATGGCGTTCAAAGAGGCTATGCGTAAAGCGCAACCTGCTTTGATGGAACCTATCATGAAAGTTTCTGTAATTGCTCCAGATGATTATTTGGGCAATATCATTGGTGACTTGAGTTCCCGCCGTGGCGAAATTCTTGGTCAGGAAACTAGACCTGGCACTGTTCAGGTTGATGCACTTGTACCATTGTCTGAAATGTTTGGCTATTCTAATAATCTGCGTTCTAATACACAAGGACGTGGTCAGTACTCTATGGAGCCTCACAGCTACAAAGAAGTACCAAAGAATATTGCTGAAACTATCATGACTTCCAGAAATAAGGGTTAATTTCAAAAAAAATTCAAAAAATTCGGCGAATTGCATAAATTAAACAAGTGTTTTTCAGAAATAAATTTCTGAAAAATACTTGCAATTCCGCTGGAAATATGTTATAATAAAATTATCTTGATACTGGAAACAGTAAGATAATACAAAAAAAGTAATTTACTGAAGGAGGAAACTTCCAATGGCAAAACAAAAATTTGAGCGTAATAAGCCACACGTAAATATTGGTACGATTGGTCACGTTGACCACGGCAAAACTACACTCACTGCTGCTATCACAAAAACTCTGGCTATGAAAGGTCAGGCTAAGTATGAAGCTTATGACATGATTGACAAAGCTCCTGAAGAAAGAGAACGTGGTATTACAATTAATACTGCTCACGTTGAGTACGAAACAGACAAGCGTCACTATGCACACGTTGACTGCCCTGGTCATGCTGACTATGTAAAAAACATGATTACTGGTGCTGCGCAAATGGACGGTGCAATTCTCGTAGTTGCTGCTTCTGATGGTCCTATGGCTCAGACAAAAGAGCATATTCTGTTGGCTCGTCAAGTAGGTGTACCTGCAATTGTTGTATTCATGAACAAGGCTGACCAAGTTGATGACGAAGAATTGCTTGAACTTGTTGAAATGGACATTCGTGATACACTGTCTTCTTATGAATTCCCTGGTGATGATATTCCAATTATCAAGGGTTCTGCTTTACAGGCTCTGGAAGCTCCAGATGATTTGAGTAATCCTGCTTATGCACCAATTATTGAACTCATGGACGCAGTTGATGAATATATTCCAACTCCTGAAAGAGATGATGCCAAGCCATTCTTAATGCCTATCGAAGACACAATGACAATTTCTGGTCGTGGTACTGTTGTAACAGGTCGTGTTGAAAGAGGTAAATTAAATACTGGTGAAGAAGTTGAAATCGTTGGTCTGAAAGAAGAATCTTCTAAGACTGTTGTAACAGGTTTGGAAATGTTCAGAAAGTCCCTTGATTATGCTGAAGCTGGTGATAACGTTGGCGCATTGCTCCGTGGTGTTCAGAGAAAAGACGTTGAAAGAGGTCAAGTTCTCTGCAAACCAGGTTCTATTAAACCACATACAAAGTTCTCTGGTCAGGTTTATGTTCTGAAGAAAGAAGAAGGCGGTCGTCATACTCCATTCTTCAATAACTACAGACCACAGTTCTATTTTAGAACAACTGACGTTACGGGTACAATCACACTGCCAGAGGGTACAGAAATGTGCCGTCCTGGTGACAATGTTGAAATGAGCGTTGAATTGATTACTCCTATTGCTATTGAACAGAATTTACGTTTCGCTATCCGTGAGGGTGGTAGAACAGTAGGTTCAGGCGTTGTTATTGCTGTTAATGAATAATTATAATTTCAAAAAATGAAGAGGACAGGCTTTGCCCGTTCTCTTTATTATTTATATTATTTTATTTAGTGCAATTTAACAAAAAAAATTGTTAAATTGCACAAATTATAATTTTATATCTTGCAAGTAGTCACCCTATGTGATATAATTAAATTATATATATTTTTTTTGATTTATTAGGAGGAAATTTTATGGCAAAAAAAAGATTAACAAGTGGTGTCATGGCTGCTGCAATGGCTATGAACTGTTTCGTTGCAATGCCCTTGAATGTTTGTGCTGTAGATTCTGTAAGATATGAAGCAGAAGACGCAACAATTGCGGGTGTTGGTGAAAAAGCAACAGAAGTAACTGGTTATTCTGGCACAGGTTATGTGAATTTAACAGATAATGAACAGAGTCCTTTACCTTCTGTTACATTTACAGTAAATGTAGAAGAGGCTGGAAACTATGGGCTGACAATTGGCTATGCTACGGTATATGGTGCAAAACACATGGATATTGAAGTCAATGGAAATGTATTAGATAGTGTGGCTCTTGACGCATCAGATAATTTTACAGAAATGACACTCAAAGCACCATTAAAGGCTGGTGAAAATACTGTAAAATTAACTGCAAGTTGGGGTTGGATGCAGATAGATTATATTGAAATCGGGGATTATAAAGCTCCAGAACGTCCGGAAATTGTTGCTACGCAAACAGCACCTTGTGATAAAAATGCAACTGATAGTGCAAGACAGTTAATGACATATTTATCTAGTGTTTATGGCGAGCATATTTTGTCTGGTCAGCAAGAAATTTACATGAATGGTCCGCATGACGTTGAACAAGAATTTAATTATATTCAAGAAAAAACTGGAAAATTACCTGCAATTCGTGGCTTTGACTATGGTAATTTCACATGTCCAGCATTTGGCAGTGATGATGGCTCTACACAGCGTATGATTGAATGGGCAAAAAAAGGTGGTATTTGTACTGTATCATTTCACTTGAATGTACCAACAGATTTTGCATCTTATACAATTGGTGACAGAATTGACTGGGGACAGACAACATATTCAGAAAAAACTGATTTTTCACCTGAAAAAGCTGCTACTCCAGGCACAAAAGAAAATCAATATTATTTACAAGCATTAGACACGCTTGCAGAAGAATTTTCTAAAGTTCAGGATTTAAATATTCCAATTCTTTTCCGTCCATTGCATGAAGCTGAAGGCGGTGGCGGTGAAAGTGGTTCTTGGTTCTGGTGGGGCAGAGAAGGCTCTAAGGCTTACAGACAGCTCTGGCTTTATACATACCAGTATCTCACAGAAGAAAAAGGCATTCATAATTTAATTTGGGAATGGAATAGCTATGATTTCAGCACGTCTGCAAACTGGTATCCTGGTGACGAATATGTAGATATTATCGGCTATGATAAATATAATTGTACTGTTTATAATGCTGATGGTTCTGCTACTGTTGTACATAACGATTCTGCAATTCCAGATATATTCTATAGCATCATGAATAGATATAATAATACAAAAATGGTTGCTATGGCAGAATGTGACAGTTTCTCTACTTT
>JAAVHJ010000053.1 GCA_014799805.1 Ruminococcus sp. | reverse complement strand
ATGATGGCGGTAGTGATGATATCAATTTCTTGAGTAATCCGAAATTTAATACAGAAGAAGATTTAATTACATTATATCAAAGTGATTATTGTATTACACTTGATGAACTTCCAAAATTTGGGGATATTGTAATTGACCCTGATGCAACAAATACACCTGTTAATACACAGCCTACAGAACCTGATGCTGGACACGCTATTATTAGTGAAGATTCCAAAACAGGTAATTTCAAAATTGACTTGCCTGAGGCAGCAGAAACTATTTATTTAGTAGTAGATTTAGCTGATGGTATTACTTATGCAAACGGTGGCTTAGGCGTGTCTATTGCAATAGATGGCAATTACTATTGGGCTAATGTACAATGGGAGGCAACAAAATCTGGTGCAATTGAATTAACTCTAGCAGATAAATTATATAATGTTACTCTTGAAAATGAAGAAGTGACAGATGAGGCAATTATTGAAGCAGTCAAGAAAGCACTTGGACAACAAAAATCTTTTGAAGGTCAAATTTGGTATGCAGGTGCTGGCGAAGATGCAGCAGATACTTCTGGTGTTAAAATCACAGATGCTTATATTAAAACCACTGGTACAACAGACCCTATAGAACCAACTACAGACCCGTCTACAGCTCCAACTGACGCTGAAGATATTACTTCTACAAAAAAAGGTGATGTCAATGGTGATGGTTTCGTAGATATTTTAGATATTATCGTAACAAATAAAACAATTCTTAGTCAAAGAACATTACTTCCACAGCAGTTTAAAAATGCTGATATAGATAATAATAATATGATTACGCCAGAAGATTCTCTTGCAATTATGAGAGCAATTGTAGGACTGGAAGCATTACCAGCATAAAATATGATATCATATAAAAAAGCACACCAGTTTTAATACTGATGTGCTTTTTAGATTAATCAAGAAAATCTTTTACTTTTTTGCTTCTGCTGGGATGACGAAGTTTGCGAAGTGCTTTGGCTTCAATCTGACGAATTCGTTCACGGGTAACATTAAATCTTGCACCAACTTCTTCTAAGGTTCTGGAACGCCCGTCAATTAATCCAAACCGTACTCTTAAAACATTGGCTTCCCTGTCAGTTAATGTAGACAGGACTTCTTCTAATTGTTCTTTTAAAAGTGTATGTGACGCCGCATCTGCCGGAGCAGGTGCATCATCATCTGGGATAAAATCACCTAAATGAGAATCTTCTTCTTCGCCGATTGGTGTTTCCAAAGAAACAGGGTCTTGTGCAATTCGCATAATTTCCCGCACACGTTCTACAGGAAGTTCTAAACGTTCCGCAATTTCTTCTGGTGTTGGGTCATGTCCGTTTTCATGTAGTAATTGACTAGAAACTTTTTTTACTTTTGTAATTGTTTCAACCATATGTACTGGAATACGAATTGTTCTTGCTTGGTCTGCAATGGCTCTTGTAATCGCCTGACGAATCCACCAAGTCGCATAGGTTGAAAATTTAAAACCTTTGTTATAATCAAATTTTTCAACAGCTTTAATTAAACCTAAATTGCCCTCTTGAATCAAATCCAGAAATTGCATACCACGACCAACATATTTTTTGGCAATGCTGACAACCAAACGAAGATTTGCTTCAGAAAGGCGTTGTTTCGCACGTTTTGCCTGTAGAGGAGTACCCTCTGCCATTAATCTGGCAAGTTCAATTTCTTCTTCACTTGTCAACAATGGCACACGTCCGATTTCTTTCAGATAAATTTTTACAGGGTCGTCTACAGCAAGTCCTTCTGTAGAAAGTGCAGAGTCTAAGTCTTCATCAGGATTTTCAGTAATATCAATGTGATTTAAATCAAAATTTGCATCCACAATGTTATTATCAATAATTTCAATATTATGTTGTTCACAACTGTCATAGAATGTGTTCAGTTGGTCAGCATCGAAATCCATTTCTTCCAATGCATCTGAAATTTGTTTTGTCGTAAGCTTTCCTGTCGCTTTTCCTCTTTCGAGAAGTGCATCAATCGTAGACTTCTTGTCCATTCCAAATCCTCCTTAATTCGTCCAGTGAATACGCTTTTGTTTATTTGCAATTACCTGTATCAGGTCATTGTCAGACATATCAAAATGAATGACTATTTTACTTTTTGCAATCTGCAAATTCAAAATACAGTCATTGATTACTTTGGGATTAAAATCATATTCCAAATGTTTTATTAAAATACCAGCTATACGGCACATTTCATTTTTTTCAAAAAAACGCCCCAAAAAAGATGGAATAAATTTTATATTTTCTGAAATTATCTGAAGCATAACTTGATAAATTTTTTTATGAAAATCTGTAATAAAATCTTCAGGCAGAAGTTGATGAAAAATAATTTCTGCATTTTCAGGAAATAACATCAAATAGGCAAGTAATATTTCTTCGCTTTTGCTTTCGCTTACATATTGCTTTGCAAGAGGATTTATTTCATCTTTTTGCCAAGATTGATTTTTAATTTCTTGAAACTCTGTTTTTTTATTATTTTTTATTTGCCTGTTGATTATTCTATCAACTTGTGATTCTAAAATTTTAGCACTAATTTCTAATTCAGCTGAAATTTTCTGAATATAATTTCTTCTGATTAAAGCATTCTGAATTTCAGCAAGTACTTGAATACTACGTTGCAACATGATTTTTTTGCCTTGTTCTGTCTGCAAATCCAGATTTGTTTTGCATCTGTCAAGATAAAAATCAATTGCATTCTGTGCATTTTGAATTAATATTCTGAATTTTTCGGAACCATAAGTTTTAATAAATTCGTCAGGGTCTTTTGCATTTTTAATACACAAGACCCTTGCAGGCAGTCCAACATCATGAAAATGCTTTAAAGCCTTTTGTGTTGCATTCTGTCCAGCAAAGTCGCTGTCATAAGCAATCACAACTTCTTTTGTATATCTAGCAATTAATCTAGCTTGTTGTGGTGTAATCGCTGTACCAAGTGTTGCCACAACATTTTCAAAACCAGCTTGATTCATTGCAATCACGTCCATATAGCCCTCTGCCAAAATCAGCGGTTCAGAGGGTTTATTCTGTGCAAAATGCAAAGAAAATAAATGATTCCCCTTATCAAAAACAGGGGTATTGCTTGTATTTAAATATTTTGGCTTGCTGTCGTCCAGAACACGACCACCAAAGCCAATGACATTTCCGACAGTATTTACAATCGGAAATATGACTCTATTACGGAAATTATCATAAATATTGCCTTTTTCACTTTTTCGACAAACACCAGCAAGAATTAATTCTTCATCAGAATAGCCTTTTTGATGTAAATAATTCTGCAACGTATGCCAATCATCTGGAGCGAAACCAAGACCGTATTTTTTTATCGTTTGTGGTGAAAGATGACGTTTCATGAAATATTCTAATCCCCTTTTGTCTCTGCCACGCAAAAGATTTTGATAATAAAAATTTGCAGTTTCCCGATTAATTTTATAGCATTTGTCACGCTGTAATCTTGTTTCAGGAATATCTGTATTTGAGAAAATAGTTAAATTCAGCCGTTGTGCCAAAGTTTTTACTGTATCTATATAAGACAAATTTTCTGTGATTTGTAAATATGTAATCACATCACCACCAACGCCACAATTTGGACAGTAAAATAAATATAAATCTGGATAAATCACACAGGACGGCGTTTTTTCTGAATGGAACGGACAACAGCAGATATAATTTTTACCTTGTCGCCGAAAATGATTATATTTCTGAAATATATCAGCAATTGGGATTTGTTCCAAAATTTGTTGAATTAATTTTTGCATCACATCACCCAATTGACTTTTTTGAATTTGTTAATTCTTCTTGTGTAAGTGAACGTGTGTTAGCATTTTTTGATTGAGATTTAAATTTTTTCTGAATGTTCTGATTTACTTGCATTCTTAAATTATCTGGATTGATATTTAATTTTTTGGCAGTTTTTACAAGATAAATATCCCGTTCTAACGGATTTTTAATGCCCGCCAACACTTGAATGGTATTCTGTAAAATCATATTTTTATCTTGCTTTGATTCTAAATCTAGTCCATTTTGACAATTTTCTAACTGTATTAAATTTGCATCTTTGGCATTAGCAATTAAATTTCTAAATTTTTCAGCCCCATATGTTATGATATAATTTTCAGGCGATTGCATTTGTCCTAAATTTAATGTTTTTGTAGGTAAATTTGCTTCACTGAAATAATTTAAAATAGTTTGATTCACAGGATAAGTAATAATCACTTCGTTAGCATATTGTGCAATTGATTTGATAAGCTGGAATGTGATATTAGTATCTAATAAAGCAATTACATTTTCAAATCCAGTCAGATAAATTGCAACTGCGTTCAGACAATCTTCTGCTAAAATCAATGTTTTGGAAGAAGATTTTTTTGCAAAATTAATAGAAAATAATACTTGTTTTCGGTCAAATACAGGTGTTTTCTGTGTTATCAACCAACGGGATTTCTGGGAATCAATTGACCTGCCTGTAAAACCTGTGATATTTCCTCTGGAATCTATCACAGGAAATATAATTCTGTTTTGGAAATAATCATAATTTCCATAAGAAACACCTGAAAAAATAAGTTCTTTTTCTGAATAGCCTTTTTTTATTAAATAATCCCTAAGCATATTTGGCTTATCTGGTGCAAAACCAAGACCAAATTTTTTGACGATTTGTACACGTTGTGGACTATTTATTAAATGTCTGGCAAGAAATTCAAGAGCGGGTCTGTTCTCCCTACATAATAGCATTCCGTGATAAAAATCTTTTGTATCCCGATTGATTTCATAACATCTGTCTTTTGAAATTGTTACCTGTTGTTTTTGTTGATTACTCTGAATAGGAAGTGTCATGTTTGCACGTTGTGCTAATGTTTTGATAGCCTCCATATAAGACATATTTTCAATTTTTGAAAAAAAACTGATAACATCTCCGCCTTCTCCACAACCGAAACAATAAAAACTATATGTGTCTGGATAAATTGTACAAGACGGCGTTTTTTCTGCATGAAACGGACAACAACAAACATAAACCCGACCACGTTTTTTCAAATCTGCATATGTGCTGAACAAATCGACAATCGAAGTTTCTTGCCTGAGTTGAGAAATAAATTCTTCAGGTAATCGTCCCATAATATCCCCCCCTTTTTTGTGTCCCTAATCTACTATACGCAGGAAAAATTAAAAAACCCTTTATTTTCCTGGAATATTTTTTTAAATTACTTCTGAAAAATCTGCATAGCCAGATATTCCATATTCTATCTGAATATTTCCGCTAGAAATTTCTGTCAATTCTTTTGCAAAATCTTGTAACACTTCATTTCTGACAAGCAATTCTAACATCACATCTGTGCCAAAATGATTATTTTTTTCAAGAACACCGTATTTTGGCAGGCAGTGTGTGACTTTTCCATAAAGTGTATAATCCATACGGAGCATTACAGGTGTACTTTCATACATATGCTGAATGTTTGCAGAATCACATGATAATACTGCACTATGAGAATATGCTCTTACAAGACCGCCACCACCTAATAAAATGCCTCCGAAATATCGTACAACAACACAACAAATATCTGTTAATTGCTTTTTTTGCAGAACGTCCAGTACAGGTACACCTGCTGTGCCTTGTGGTTCGCCATCATCACTGTAACGAATAATATTATCATTTCGGAGAATATAGGCATATACATGATGCTTTGCTTTCCGATGTTCTGCTTTTACAGAATTAATAAAATTAATGGCTTCTTCGTTGTTATGTACTGGTGATAAATAGCCAATAAATTCAGAACGTTTTTCTATAAAAGAAGTTTTTACAGAACCGGCAATTGTTAGATAATTCATATTTTGCGTCCTTTCTGTTTTCATTAAGACAGGAAAACGGACAGCTCCATAGAAACTGTCCGTATGCAAAAATTACTTGTCCAAGTTGAAACGTCTTTTAAATCTGTCAACACGTCCGCCAGTATCAACAAGCTTCTGCTTGCCAGTATAGAACGGATGGCACTTAGAGCAAATTTCAACCTTGATATCCTGTTTTGTAGACTGTGTTTCAATTACATTACCGCAATGACATGTAATTGTTGTTTTATACAGTACAGGATGTATGTCTTTCTTCATTTCGCTTTCACCTCTGCATTTTGAAATAAAAAATTTAAAACTTGTAACAGTAGCCCATCAGTTGCCTTAGACAGTAGTACGATACAACTTAATTATTATAACATAATAAAATTTAAAAGTCAAGTGTTTTATTAAAAAAAATTAATTTCATGAAAATGCATAATTTTTTGAATTATCATTTGTTAGTTTTTACTTAAATTATCAATTTATTTGTTTTTTAGGGCAAAATTTGAAAAAAACTAAAAATCAATTGACTTTTTGTTGAAAAAGAGTTATAATAGAAAAGTACTATTATAATATGGCAATAAGCTATAGGAGGCGATGTAGAGTGCAACAAGCACCCAGAAAAAAAAGAAACCGCAGATTATCTACTGCTGGTGCTTTGGTGATGTTTTTAACATTCTTGATTACTATGTTAGGTGTTTACGGCATTGTTCATTTATTAATTTCTCCTGTCACAGGGAAGGACAATCAAGTTGAAACAGTTGATTTAGAAGTCACAGAACCACCAACAATAGAAACAACAGAACCGCCGACAGAACCACCAACAGAACCACCACCACTTGTAATTTATCCTGAACAGGATATTGCAACACTTCAACTTGACGAAAATATTGGTAGTCAGTATGCTTTGCTACTAGATTGTGATAATCATAAAATATTAGCACAAAAAGGTGCAGAAGAAAAAATTTATCCTGCATCTATGACAAAGCTTATGACTTTAATTGTTGCAATTGAACATACAGAAAATTTTGATGATACATTTACAATGACACAGGAAATTATAAATGATTTATATGCACAAGAGGCATCTATGGCTGGTTTTTCTGGTGGAGAAGAATGCACGGTTATGGACATGCTATATGGTGCAGCATTGCCATCTGGTGCAGATGCAACAGTAGGACTTGCAATGTATACAGCAGGTTCAGAAGAAGCATTTGTAAATCTCATGAATGAAAAAGTAGAAGAACTTGGGTTGCATCATACACATTTTATGAATTCCAGTGGTCTGCATGATGAAAATCATTACAGCACACCAACAGATATCGCTTTAATTTTAGAATATTGTCTGCAAAATGAAATTTGTAAAAAAGTGATTTCAACTTATACTTATACAACAAATTCTACAGAACAAAATCCAGATGGTATTACACTCTATGATAGCATGTTTAATAAAATGAGCGGTACAGAAGTAGAGGGAATTACAATTCTTGGCGGAAAAACAGGTTATACAGACGAAGCAGGACAATGTTTAGCAAGTTACGCACAAACACCAGATGGGCATTGCTATATTGCTGTTACTTCTAAAGGGAGTGGAAAATATCAGCCTGTCTATGATGCGTTTAAGCTATATGGTACAATTACAGGAACTTATCCAATGGAGGATGCTGCTGAAGTACCTGCTGCATAATACTGCGAATATTAGGAGTTGCAATATATGAAAAACAGGAAAGGAACACAACAACAAGCTGTCACCATTGCAATAGTCGCAGTCTGTCTGCTATTAATTGCAAGTATCTGGTTGATAGATGTTGTTTTGCGACTTTTCCGTAACCCCCAAGATATTACTGCTTTTATTTTTGATGAGCGTGAAATTTCAGAAAATTTAGTGATTTCTATAGAAGAACCAGAATCATCTGAAACTACAACAGAGCATTCCAGCGGTCTTGATTCTGATAGTATACCAGTTATGAAAGCAGACATGGGCATTCCGCAAGGTTATAAAATCATTCAAAAAGAACAGAATAGTATTCACAGTACAGGAAATTTGCTACAGTTAGATAATTATCATGAATTTACAGGTACAGTCAATATGCTGACAGGATTTGAACAAAAAAATGATAAATACCGTTTAAGAAATATGACTTTGCAGGTACAAGCACCTGTTGTGAATGCTATGAATGAATTAGCAGAAGCATATTATCAGTTTTCTGGCAGAGCAGATTTAATGATTTATAGTACAACGGAAATTTATGCATCAGAGGGTAGTTTATATCCCGATATTTTGCCAGATAGAAGTACAGGCTATTGTATTGATTTAGCATTTCTGAATGATGATGGAAGCATTTCTAAAATTACAAGTGCTAATAATGGTTGGCTGTTAGAAAATGCCTATCGTTTTGGATTTATATTTAGCTATACAGAATCAAATCAGGATACAACAGGAATTGTTTCTGCACCCTATCATTTGCGATATGTTGGCAAAGTACATGCAAATTTAATGCAAACGAATCATATGGATTTGAATGCCTATTTGAATGCATTGCAATTTTACACAATAGGCAATCGTTATGTTTATGAATTGCAAAATGCATCAATTTATTATGTAAAAGCAGAAACTTCTGGTATGACAAATGTACCTGTTCCAGATGGAAAAAATTATGATATTTCTGGTAATAATATAGACGGCTATATTATTTGTGCTTATGACTAGATTCATGAAACACTTGACAGACAATTATTTTTATGCTATACTAGTAATAATTAATAATTTAGAAATTTAGAAAAGGCATGAAAATTCTGTTCTAACTCTAAATTTTTTTAAAATTTTTTAAATTTTTAAAATGGAGGTTTTTTTCATGGTTGTGATTGAAATGGAAAACGGAAAAGAAATTCAACTGGAGCTGTACCCAGAAATTGCTCCTATTTCTTGTGCAAATTTTGAAAAATTAGTAAAATCTGGTTTTTATGATGGCTTAATTTTTCACAGAGTAATTTCTGGCTTTATGATTCAGGGCGGTTGTCCGCTTGGTACAGGAACAGGTGGGGCGAATGAGAAAATTAAAGGCGAATTTACAGCAAATGGTGTACCAAATAGTTTAAGCCATACAAGAGGCGTTCTCTCTATGGCAAGAGCAAATCATCCGAATTCTGCTAGCTCACAGTTTTTTATTGTCCACAAAGATTCACAGTTCTTAGATGGGCAGTATGCAGCATTTGGCAAAGTCATTTCTGGCATAGAAGTTGTTGACGAAATTGCAAGTGTACAGACAAATGCAATGGATAAGCCTATTACACCACAGATTATGAAAAAAGTTTATATCAAATAAATTCAAAAACACCAGAGCATTAACAAATGCCCTGGTGTTTGCCTATTACATATTTTTTAACTCTCTCATACAATTTTTGCAAATTTTTTTACCATGGAATTCAGATAATACTTCCTGTGCAGTTTCTTCTGCATCACAAATTACACATTTTTGCTGATTTTTTCGAAGTATGATAGTATCACCTTCAAGAAAAATCTGCAAATAGTCATCTTGATTAATATCAAGTGTTTTTCTTAATTCTTTTGGCAAAACAAATCTACCAAGAGAGTCAATTCGTCTAAAAATACCAGTACCTTTCATGATGTCAAATCCTCCTGTATAATTAGTCTGTCGACTATTTATTTTAAATTATTCATCATCTTGGGAGATTTCCCAGTTATGATATACATTCTGAACATCATCATTTTCTTCAAGATGTTCAAGCAATAACTGCATTTTTTTAATCGCATCTTCGTCTGTTAATTGCGTGTACGTAGATGGGATTTTTTCAGCTTCTGCTGAAAGAACATGATAGCCCTGTTCCGTTAATGCTTCACGCATGGCATGAACATTCCCAGCATCACATTCCATAATAATCGTATCTTCTTCTACTGTTAAATCATCGCCACCACATTCAAAACAAACTTCCATTGCTGTATCTTCATCAATTCCTGTATTTTCGACAACAACAATACCTTTTGTAGAGAACATAAATGACACACAGCCAATTGTTCCAAGATTACCACCAAATTTATCAAAATAATGTCTTACATCTGCGGCGGTACGGTTTTTGTTATCCGTCAGGCACTCAACAATTACTGCCACACCATTAGGTCCATACCCTTCATAAACCATAGACTCATAATTATTTTTATTTCCCTCACCAGAGGCTTTTTTGATTAATCTGTCAATATTATCATTCGGAACATTGTTTGACTTTGCCTTTGCGATTAAATCACGAAGTTTTGTATTCGTATTTGGGTCGGGACCGCCCTCTTTAATGCAGACAATCATTTCACGACCAATTTTTGTAAAAATCTTTGCTTTGACTGCGTCAGTAGCTTCTTTTTTACGTTTAATATTATTCCATTTGGAATGTCCTGACATGAAAATTCACTCCTTGTCATTTAAAATTTCTGTCTGCATATCCCAGATTTGCTGAAATAATTCTTTCAGCCGTTGGGCATTACCTGAAAGATGCAGATAACCAAAAACAGCTTCTAATCCAGTTGCTTTCCGATAGTCCGCAGGACTTGCACTTTTCGGAATTGTACTAACAGCATTTCTGCCACGTTGAAAAATAGCTTGCTCCTGTTCTGTGAAAACAAGTTTTTCAGAAACACGGGCTTGATAAAAAGCACATACTAGCTTAATTTTTGCATTGTGCAAATTTTTTGACGCAGTACTGCCCTGTTGTACAATTGCTGTACGAATCATTAACTCATAGACACTATCTCCAAGAAATGCAAGTGTCAATGGACTAAATTGTCTTGCCTTTTGTTCTGACAATGGCATATTATTAATATTATTATTCATTATCTAATATAATCAAATTCAAAGCCAAAAATATTCACCGTATCGCCCTCTTGAATGCCCATTTCTTCCAGTTTGTCAATGATACCACTAGAACGCAATACCCTTTGGAAATACTGCAAAGACGAATAATCTTCCATATTGACCGTTCTGAGAATTGGCTCAAGCCAAGGAGCAGAAACATAATAAATATTATCTTCTATTTCAATTTCAAATTCCTGTCTTGATGAGAGTTTTGCTTCCCAATCAGCAGGTGTCAAAGGCTGTGCCTTATAGATTTTTACAGGAGGCAGTTTAGATAATTCTTCACTGACAATTTGCATTAATTCTTTTGTGCCTTTGGTAGTAGCTGCTGAAATTGCATAGAATTCCAAATTTTTTGACTTTATAAAATTCTCTAATTCATGAATTTGTTCTTGTGTTGCCATGTCAGATTTATTTGCAACAACAATTTGCGGACATTCTGCAAGCGATTCACTGAAATTAGCCAATTCCTGATTAATTTTTTCAAAATCTTCTGCCGGATTACGTCCTTCTGAGCCAGATACGTCCAGAACATGCAGAATCAAACGGCATCTTTCAACATGACGAAGGAATTCATGCCCTAACCCAGTTCCTTCACTTGCACCTTCAATTAATCCAGGAATATCAGCCATCACGAAAGAACGTTCTTCGTCTAATCGAACAACACCTAACACAGGCGTTAATGTTGTAAAATGATAATTTGCAATTTTAGGCTTTGCTGCACTGACAACAGAAATTAGTGTTGATTTTCCAACATTTGGGAAACCTACTAACCCTACATCAGCTAGTAATTTTAATTCTAATGTTACATCAAAACTTTCACCCACAAAACCAGGCTTTGCAAATTTTGGAATCTGTCTTGTAGAAGTCGCAAAATTAGCATTGCCTTTTCCGCCACGTCCACCCCTGGCTAACACATGCGGTTTATCATCAGACATATCTGCCATAATGCGTCCCGTTTCTGTGTCTCTAATTAATGTGCCACGAGGAACTTTAATTATCAAATCAGCAGCACTTTTTCCAGTACAGCGTTTTGCTCCGCCGTTTTCGCCGTTTGGTGCAATATATTTTCTTTTATATCGAAAATCAATTAATGTAGAAAAATTATCATCTACTTGAAAAATAATATTTCCACCATTTCCGCCATCACCGCCATCAGGTCCACCAGCTGCAACATATTTTTCCCTGTGGAAGGATACAGCACCGTCACCGCCATTACCTGCCTTGATTTTAATTTTGGCTTTATCGACAAACATTGCTTTCCATCCTTTCGCTTTAAAATAAAATCCCAAGCTTTTTACGCAAAAGCGAGGGATTTTATTATTTTTTCACAAAAACTTAGTCGGCATAAACGCTGACACGTTTGCGGTCACGTCCCCAACGCTCAAATTTTACTTTGCCGTCAACAGTTGCAAACAAAGTATCATCAGAACCACGACCTACACCAACACCTGGGTGAATATGTGTGCCACGCTGACGAACAATAATATTACCAGCAGTTACAAATTGACCGTCCGCACGCTTTACACCTAATCTTTTAGATTCAGAGTCACGACCATTCTTGGTAGAACCCATACCTTTTTTATGTGCAAAAAATTGCATACTAATTCTGAGCATTCATTACACCTCCGAAATTTGAATTTTAATATTATCTGGATATTCTTCAGAAATACATTGCAGATGAATCAACAAGCCATCTAATACAACAGCTCCGTTTCCAGCTTGTGGCTGTTTCAGACAAATTATAATTTTATTATTTTCAGCAGAAATATCAGCTTGTTCATGGAAGCATTCTGTGATCAAATTTGCTGTGAATTGCACTGCGGAAGAAACCGCCGCACAAACAACATCTTGTCCATTCTCTGCATAACCTGCATGTCCTTTGATAGAACAATGGCAGATTCTGCCGTTTTGCTTTTGAAAAACAGCTTTAATCATGCGTTGATTGTTTCAATCTGTACCTGTGTATAAGGCTGTCTGTGACCCATTTTTCTCTTTTCGCCTTTTTTAGGTTTGTAAGTGAAAACAGTAATCTTCTTAGCCTTGCCGTTTTTCAAAACTTTTGCGGAAACAGTTGCACCCTCTACATAAGGTGTACCAATTTTCAAACCATTTTCTGTTCCTACAGCAACGATTTTGTCAAAATTTACAGTTTGGTCTGCTTCTACATTCAACTTTTCGATGAAAATAATATCGCCTTCCTGTACTCTAACTTGCTTACCGCCTGTTTCAATCACTGCGTACATAGTATTTGGCACCTGCCTTTTTTAAAAAACTCGCTGTGTCTGGCGACAGAAATCTGTGCTTTTTTATGCCTAACACATGCGGCAAGTTTATTTTAACATAAAAAAATAGATTTGTCAAGCCCTGATTTCAAATTTTTTCAAAAAAATCAGCCTTTTTTATAAAAATCATAAAAAAGGCTGATAATGATTAAGCAGGTGCTTCGTCAGAGTATGGCGGCAAGTAAGGGAAAATATGCTGATAATTTTCCCGTTCTGTTTCGTCTGGACGACCTGACGGAATTAATCCTGTCATTTCTGTTTCAGAGGCACAGTATAATTCCCCCTGTGCATTTTTTTCCTGTGAGAATGGAAAATGTTCTTTGCCTTTTTTTTCAGGATATTTTTTCAAAAAAACAGCTCCTTTCTGTTTGAATTATTATTATCATATCCTGAAAACCAAAAATCATACAAAAAAAGCCGTGAAAAAACACGGCTTTTTAAATTTTATTAATTTTCTGAACGAAGAATCATGTTTAACATGTCTTTTAGTTCTTTTAAAACATCAACAGCATTTGGACTTGCATAATTATCTTTTGCAAGTACTTCAATTTGCTTTTGCAGTGTTTGTATCATTTCAGAACGAACATTTTTTGTTTCTGTTGGTATATTAATTTCAGTCGGATTTGCACTGAATGTATTTAAAAATGTCAATAAACTAGTTGTCTGTGATTCAGACATTTCATTTACAACTGCAAGTAACGCTTCTTTTGCACTCATCGAAGAAACTCCTTTCAATTGGATTGTAAATTCATTGATTAATATCGCTCGATTATGTTTGATTAAACCCTTTGCCCGTTTGGGATAAGTCGAGCCAATTTGTCTTCCTGTGGTATCCATGACAAGAATATTTTTTAGCATGGGAATTATCTCCTTGTCAAAATTCGCATACACTGTTTTTTGTTATGGGTGTCGTCCCCTGTATACAAGTTTATTATAACATAAATCAGAAAAAAAGACAAGTACTTTTGTTGAAAAAATTTTTTAAATTAATTTTAAGGAAAATTATTAGTAATAGTACTTGATTTTTTCGCCAGAACGTGTTATACTATTATAATTAGATAACAATCAAAAATAAAAAAGGAGCTGAATTTAAAAAAATGCTGAAAAGTATGACTGGATACGGTCGGGCAGAGGAGAAAAAAGACGGCAGGGATATTCTGGTAGAAATTAAATCTGTCAATTCAAGATATTTAGAACAAAATATCCGTATTAATAGAAATTATAGCTATCTGGAAGAAGATTTAAAATCTCTTGTGAAATCTAAAGCAGCCAGAGGTAAATTAGAAATTATTGTCTCTATTACATTACTAGAGGGCAAAAAAGCAGATATTCATGTGAATGAAGAAATTGTAAAAGGCTATCTGAATGCGATGTCAGAATATAATCAAAAACAAGAAAATTCTTATCATTTAGCAATGGACGAAAAAGATAGCCAATGCATGCATTGGGCAAGTTTACTACAATTGCCAGATATTTTTCGTGTGGAAAAAGCAGAATATGATGAAGAAGAATTGCGTCAAGATGTTCTCACTGTTGCAGAACAAGCTTTAAATGCATTTGTTGCCATGCGTGAAACAGAGGGAGAAAAACTTGCAGAAGATATCCAAAATCATTTGCAATTTATTCTTGAAAAAATTGCAATCATAGAACAAGAAGCTCCAAATTTAACAGAAAAATACAGAGAACGACTTTTTGCAAAATTATTAGAATTATTGGGCAACACAGGCATTGATGAACAAAGAATTTTAACAGAAGCTGCTATTTTTTCTGAAAAAACTGCTGTTGATGAAGAAACTGTCCGTTTAAGAAGTCATTTATCCCAAATGAATGCTTTATTAAAAACAAATGGCAGTATTGGCAGAAAATTAGATTTTATTGTACAAGAAATGAATCGTGAAGTCAATACAATTGGTTCCAAAATTCAAGATATAACGATTACTGCAATTGTTGTGGATATGAAATCTGAAATTGAAAAAATTAGAGAACAAATTCAAAACATTGAATAACTTATTATTTTTTAAGAGGTGTTTACATGAAAAAAGGGCTTTTAATTGTTGTTTCTGCACCGTCAGGTTGTGGAAAAGGCACAATTTTAAGACAAATTCTCAAAGATGAGAAATATTATTATTCTGTATCAGCGACGACCAGAAAACCACGTGAGGGAGAAATTGACGGTGTGCATTATTGTTTTCTGAGTCATGAACAGTTTGAAAACTTGATTACAGAAAATGCATTTTTAGAGCATGCGTCTTATTGTGGGAATTATTATGGAACGCTTAGAAAACCCATTGAAGAAAATCTTGCCAATGGACATCATGTCATTTTAGAAATTGAAGTCAATGGAGCTATGCAAATTAGAAAACTTTGTCCAGAAGCAAAATTTATTTTTATCGCTCCCCCAAGTCTGGAAGCTGTGAAAAAACGTTTAGAACATCGTGGCACAGAATCTCCAGAAGTAATTAACCAACGTTTGCAACAAGCCGAAGAAGAATTAAATTGTAAAAATCAATATGATTATTGTATTATTAATGATGTTTTACAAGAGGCTATTGCAGATTTTAAATCTGTTATTCGTGCGGAAGAATTAAAAATTCAAAACGCATAATTATTATTTTCAGGAGGTTTTTTATTATGTTAAGACCAGCACTTACACAAATGATTACAAAAAATGAGAGTTGTTATTCTCTTGTAATTGGTGTTGCAAAAAGAGCCAGAGAAATCGCTGATGAGCTTTATAAAAACAATGAAGTGTTAGAAGAAAAGCCAGTGAAAACAGCTGTTGATGAATTTGCAAGAGGCGAATATAAAATTATTGAAGCGTCAACAGATGACAAAATTATTTTGCAATAATGCCTGCTGTTGCATTCGTTGCAGTGCATGTAGGTTCTGCATATTCAGCAGATATTTTATATCGTTATAAAATTCCAGAAGAAATTTCTTGTGAAATTGGTTGCAGAGTT
>JAAVHJ010000052.1 GCA_014799805.1 Ruminococcus sp. | reverse complement strand
TTCTGAAATAGCTGGAAGAATTTCAACTTCTTCCTTTGATACACAGCCAAATTCCCTTTTGCTTGAAACACGCTCGACGAATTTTACAAGCGATGCAATCACTAATTCTTTTTGTTCTTCTGTCATACTATCACTTCATCTCGCTTTCTTTGGGCATTATAATTTTGTCAAGAGCTTTTAGATGTTTCTTCTGAATCGTTCTTCTATCATAATTCATACTTTCAGCAACTGATTCAATCGTTTTGTATGTCAAATAATGCCTTGCTAAAATTTCTTTTAGCCTATCATCAGGCATTTGAGATATGGATTTTTTGATATTCTCCTGAATTATTGACAGCTCCTTAATTTTCTTCTGTCGTTCTTGCATACTTCTTTCTAGCTTTTGTACCAATTTTACAGAATCTGAATTATCAAAAAGTAAAAGAGTTTCCGCAAATTCCATATATTGTAAAGCTTCTTCTTTTAAAGCCTGCACATATTTTTCAGCAGTTCTTGCTCTGCATAGCCATGCCCTTTTCTTTTCTTGTTCACCTGTCATGTTGTCTCTCCTGCTTCAAGAACTATGAATTTATCAATTGCCTGAAAAAATAACCGTTGTATATGCCTTTTGCTATAATTCATTTTTTGGGCAATTATTGAATAGGATTCGTATAAAAGATAATATCGAATTAAAATTGTTTCTAACGTATCATCATGTAAGGTTAATATCATATTCCTTATTTCTTCATTAAGTGCAATCAAATTTTTGATTTGTTTTTTTTGATTTTGAATATTATTTTCAATTTTTTGTTCTAGCACATCATCTGATATGCCAATTTCAAAAAGAAAAATTTTCTGTCGTTGGTATCTAAGAAGTTGTTTTTGCGTTTTTTTTAATTGCTCAAAAAGCAGTTTTGCCCTGCTAAGCCATTCTCTTTTTTTGATTTGTTCAGTTGTCATGTTACACCTCGGATATAGCAAAAGTACCTTTTTTGAACTTGAAAATAAAAAAGATACTCTTTGCTTTTGATATATTAAAACGAGAGGAAAAGACCGTGGCAGACGGTTTTTTGATATATTAATTATATAATTTTTTCTGAAACTAGTCAATAAAACTTTACAAAATGTCAAGTAAAAAAATAACTCCCTGAACAAAATCAAGGAGTTATTTTTCATTTCCGATTATCAAATAATTTAAAGATGTCTGAAACAATGTAGTTAGCTTTACAATAAAGAAAATACTCGGTTCTGCTCTATCACGTTCCCAGCCAGATACAGTTGACTCAGATACATATAAAGTTTCTGCAAGCTTTTTCTGCGTTATACCACTTTGTTTTCTTAGATATTTGATTCGTTGTCCAACAGTTTTCGTTTGCATGCGTATCACCCCATGTTTTTTTGATACACAGCCTTTTCCTCATTTTTATTATAACATTCTTTCAATGCAAAATCAATATATTTCTTTTCAGTAAAGTAAAAAAATTTTTTCTTCTTCAGTATCATGTAAAAGGGTTTGGACATTTCCCAATTGGCAGAGCCAACAAAAAATTTTTTGAAAATAATTGTTTCTAAATTGTGAACAGCATGCCCTCAAGGTAGCAGACTTTGCCCAATAAATGAAACGGAGTGAAATGGTCTTTTTTGCACAACCTGATAGGAGCGTGCAAAACAGATATTGGGTTACAGTATCTGTTCTGCAGAAAAAAAGATTTTTTTCAACTTCTTTTGATAGAAGAACCAAAAAATTTTTTTATTTTTAGAATCAGAAATCGAAAAATAATTATTTCTAAATTGTGAATAGCATGCCGTCAAGGTCGCAGACTTTGTCCAATAATTTCAGCGGAGCTGAATGCCCTGTTTTGCACTGTCGATTAGATTGTGCAAAACAGGTATTGGGTAAACACTACCTGTTTTGTCATGATAGAAAAGAATTTCTATTTTTTCGGTAAAGGAAATAAAAAATCATCTCAATTTTAGAATCAAAATCTAAAAAAATAATTGTTTCTAAATTATGAACAGGAAAAATTTTAAATTCTGAAAATTTTGAAATCCTTGTTGAAAAGAAAAAAGAATTTTGAAAAAAGTGGTACTAATCCCACTCCCATACTTCTCATATTTCTAACAGAAAATTTCAAAAAAATTTTTCTGTTGGCTTAACCAATCAGAAAAAAATTTTACTTCACTGACAAAGAAATTTGTTTGAAAATTTTCAAATTTCTTTTTCTTAATGCTTACTAAAAAGGGTTTGGGAAACTTCCCAAAAAATTTTCGATTAAGTCGAAAATCTGCAAGTGGACATCCACTTGCGTTGCTTGCTGTTTTTGTTAGTACTTCCCTCGACCCATGAGTATATATGAGCTATGACCCTAGCAGTATCAGACCCAATAAGCAAATTTTTTCCTCAAAGCGTATATTCTAAAAAAGTTGATATTAGTATCAACTTTTTAGTCATGATATCACTTCGTTTTCTGAAAAGTTGACACATGTGTTAACTTTTTCATTTTCCATAAAGGTCTGTAAAAGCTTTTAAAAGTTTTGCTGGACTTTGTCCAAACTTTGCTGAACAAACTTCAAGCATTCTTGCAATACTAGCAAGAATTATACTTCCATCACCACACATAAAAATATCTGGTTCTTTGCTGTCCATAACTTCAACATGAATATAAGCATTGCCAACACCTTGAAACTTTTTTACATCATCTAAAAATTTTTCTTTTTTCATTCTTGCATTACCTAGCATTGTTCCATACAGGTAAGTTGTCTGGCACGCACGCTTGTTTGTTTCTTGCTGAATTTTTTCAGCAAGTCTACCAACATTAAATTTGTACTGATGGCAAAAATCACGCTTGCTTAATTTGGATTGTGTGTAGGCTTCTTGAATCACCTCGAATAAATTTTCTGGCGGATAAATACCTGTCAAATTTTCAAATTCACTTCTTAACATAAAATAATATTACCTCACTTCTTTTTATTTTTTTGCTTTACCAGTCAACAGCTTCATCAAGAATTTTTTGCTGTTGGTCGCCTGACAGGCGTGTGTAAATCATAGTTGTGCTGACACTGGAATGCCCCAATAAATCCGCCAGTAAAGTTACATCCTTAGTCTTGTCCATTACTTTGATTGCGAAGTGATGGCGGAATGAATGCGGATGCATAACTTCTTGTGGTATGCCGTATCGTTCAGAAAATCTAGTCAAGGCATAGCAAACAGTTCGCCTTGAAATGGGGCGGCAACCACGACTTTGAGTTGATTGCAATAAATACTCTTGATTGTTTAGCGATTGAAGATAGTTTTTAATTTCTTTCTTCAAAAGACAAGGAAATCGAATTTTCCGTACCTTGCCTTTTGATGTAATCGTAGCATAGCCACGCACTGCATCAGCTTTTTTTAGACGTACAGCTTCAGAAATTCGTGTACCTGTTTTTGCAAGAATTAAAACATTATAGTACCACTGCATTTCATTATCTGATTTTAAGCAATTCATCAGATATGAATATTGGTCGTCAGTGATGACATTTTCAGTGCTGAATGCTCTTTGAAGTCTAACTGCTTTTACTGGAATCAGAATGCCTTGATATGTAGCATAACGTTTGATAGCATTTAGCCTTGTGTTGACCGTGTTGGCACTCAAAGTTTGTGATAAATCAGATTTCCATGCAATCACATTTTGCTTTGTCAGCTCCGAATATATTTTAAAATACTCGCCAACAGCATAAAGATAGTTCCGAACCGTTCCAGAAGCTAATTCTTCTTCTTGCAAAAATAATTTAAATCCCTCTAAATCTGGAGCTATTTTTTTCTCACTCATGAGCCATTTTTCACCTCTATTTTTTTCTCAAATGTTATATTTTCATGAAATTTTACGTAATCCACCCCGAAAACTTCGAGGTGGATTTTTTTTAATTAATCAAGTTCTTCTCCAGCACATTTTATTTTCTAGAGCTGTTTTATTTTATTTGCCGATTGTGTTCTTCTACTAACTCGCTGATAATCCTATCAATTGCAATTGTTACGGCTTTTTGAACAGTTGCTGTTGCCTCAGTGAACGGCGTGCCATTCAGCATCAAATTCCTAATAGAATGGGTGATATGTGCCGAAATCATTGGTAGTAATTCTTTCCTGTCAGCATGAGGATTATTTATGTACACACTGATATTATCGCTCTCTGGCTTATGAACAATCACGATTCTTGTTTCTTCTTTTTCTTCACTCATTTCATCACCTGCCCTTTCTGCTCCAAATTCACCGAGTTGTTTTTTTGTTTGATTCACTGGTTGTTTTTTGAGCTGTTTTATTAGCTAGTGCTACTGTCGCTCCTTTGATTGCTCCAGTAATAAAATATTTGTCGTTTTCTGTAAGTTTTTCAAAAAGTTCAACCATACATGACAACTCTTTTGCTGTACTGATATTACCACAATCATTTAGTGTTTGGATAGTTTGAACCACGTTCATAAATTCCATACCAACACTCATAGTTAAAATTTCTTTCATACTCAATCACACCTTTCTTTTAGTATTATATTTTTTGCTTTGATGTCATCTCTATTTTATCACAAATCCGAATTATTGTCAACAAAAAAATTCGAATTTGTAATATTTTGTTTATTCACACAAATAAACCGAATGTTTTTTGTAGAAAATTTACACAATTGCGAATTTATTTCAAAAATCGTTGACAAAGCATTCGGTTTTGTGGTATACTATATTTTGAAAGGAGGTGCGTACCATGATAGGAGAAAAATTGAGAGAGTTAAGAAACGCAAAAGGCATTACAGCAGATGTTCTTTGTAAAGAACTTAATATCACTGTTGGTTCTTACAGAAACTATGAACGTAATGATAGAAATCCACCTTACGAAACACTCATAAAAATTGCAGACTACTACAATGTCACTCTTGACTACTTGCTTGGGAGAGAACCAAAAAAAGAAAAACCATATCACTTAGGATTAGAAAAAGGAATAAAAGAAGCTTATCTTAGTTTGCCAAAAGAAGTAAGAGCGCAAATTCTTCAGGCAATGTTAGACGCTGTGATGAGTTATCAAGAAGACGAATTAGAAGAACAAAAAAAAGGAGATGATGAGTATATCACTTATACAACCACTATCGGTGCAGAAATGGACAGACGTAAAACTGCTCTTTCAGATACTGAAACAGAGAAAAACGTCGTATGATAATCTGGACAAGGCGAATCAAGAAAAAGTAAACAAAAAAATCCGTCCAGTACTACCAATACTAGACGGATTTGGAGAAGATGTATAATAACAAATTCATATGTCATTTGTTATTATAACATACATCTCCGAAAAAATCAAGACTAAAAAGGAGATTTTATTAATGGAAGAAAATTATAACTACCAGAACAGCAATGCTCGTGTACATGTTTACACTGACAAAGACGGAAAACCGCTTGCTGAAAAACATATCACAAAGCAACCAAATGGAGATAAAAAATGTTGCTGGTATGCTATCGACCCTGAAACAGGGGCAAAAATATGGGGTCTGAACGGAATGGAAATGCCCTTGTATCATGCCGACAGATTACACAATCAAAGTCTAAACGGCGATGAAGATACACCAATTTTCTTTGCTGAGGGCGAAAAAGACGTAGAAACGCTTGAACAAATTTTTGAAGCAGTAGCAACTTGTACACCTAATGGCGGTAGTGCAACAAGTTGGAAAGATTCTTATAACAATGATTTGAAAAAACGCAATATTATTATTTTAACTGATAATGATGCTGTCGGCGAAAAATATGGACTAACCATTGCAAGAAATATAGTTGAATTTGTATTATCTATCAAAATTATTTCAGCAAAAGACATTTGGAGCGATTGTCCAGAAAAAGGTGACATTTCTGATATTGTCCAAGCTCTTGGAGAAGATAAAGCAAGAGAGTTGTTGTCTAGTGCAATTCAAAAAAAAGAATATTATTTTAATTTAAATGATATTGATATAGGTGATGTTGATATATCTGACTTCAAAGACCTGATAAAAGACAATTCTGAAGTATTTCAAAAGAAGCCACTTGAATATCAATTCGTTACACTTTCCAATGTACAAGAAAAACCAATTAGCTTCGTATGGTATCCATATATTCCAGTTGGCGAGATTACTATTATGTTTGCTGCTGGCGGAACTGGTAAAAGTTTTTTAACTTGTGGAATTGCTGCTAATATTTCAGCAGGTCACACTTTACCAAATCCAAATTACGAGCAAGCTCAAGTTAAACCTGAAAATATTCTATTTATTTCAGCAGAAGATAGTGCGAGTGTATTAAAGCAAAGAATTTTTGTTGCTGGTGGAGATATAAGCAAGTGCCATTGTATCGCACCTCCTGATACACCTGAAGAACTTGAAAACTATTGCCCATTTGAATTACCATTTGATTCGCATGACACAGAACGCATTCAGGCATTTGAGCAAGTGATTACCAATACAAGAGCAAAACTTGTTATTATTGACCCATGGGCAGCATACATTGGAAAAGAAACTGACATGAACAGAGCAAATAGTGTTAGAGCAATTACAGCAGTTTTAGTTGTTATTGCAAAAAAAATGGGTTGTGCTATACTAATTGTTGCTCATGTGAATAAAAAAGCACAAGCTGATAATATCAATGATGCCGTTTCTGGTTCTGTTGATTTGATTAACAGCGCACGTTCTGCACTTGCAGTCCGCACGCTTGGCGATTCAAATGAGCGTGTAATGGTACATACCAAATGTAACTACGAAGCATTAGGAAAATCTGTTTGCTATGAAATTATTAACCAAGGACAAGGAAAAACAGGCAAATTCAAATGGAATGGATTCAGCGAACTTACAAAAGAAGACCTCGAAAATTCTGCTCGTACGGGTAAAAAATTAAAAGATATTGCAGATGATAAATATGATGAAGAATTAAATAGGCAAACTGCCATTGATGTTATCACAGACTTATCAATCTGGGGAAAAAAGGTTAATGTTACATTTTCAAGATTTAGAAAAGAAATTAAAGAGACTTGTGGTATTGATTTTCTTCCAAGTAAGCCTACAAGATTTTTGAATTCTTTGCTTTCAGACTTGCGAGAAAAATGCATTACACTTGAAAAAATTGGACAAAAGACAAGAGATGATATGTCAGATGGAACAAAATCAAATATACCTTATTTAGGATTTGTGATTTGTCGTATGACAAGACAATCATTTGATGAATAATACAACTTTAAAAGCCACTAGAATATCTAGTGGTTTTTTGTAGCACTTTATTTTTTAGATGCTACAAGTGCTACAAGTGCTACAAGTGCTACAAGTGCTACAGATTAAATAACTAATAGTATTAGTCGATGTAAGTGCTACAAGTGCTACAAGTGCTACAAATTCAAAAAATATTGAAATATAGATATTTCTTCTGTAGCACTTCCTGTAGCACTTTATTTTCAAGTACTACAAATTCAGCTTTCTAAAAATATACAATTAGTAAACTATTGTAGCACTTAGAGAAAATGTAGCACTTTAAATTTTTTAAAATGCTACAACAAGTGCTACAAGTTTTTTAGCTATATTACTATACATTTTGTATTTTGTAGCACTTGTAGCACTTGTAGCACTTTATTTTTGTTGTCCAAGTGCTACAAATCAAAAAGGAAAAGGTATTTGTAATAAAATTCGTTTTTGTAGTTTGTTAAATAAGCACACCCCCTCGCAAATTTTAGGGCAGTATTTCATATAACTTGAAATTTCCTATTGACATATATTTTGAAACATGGTAAACTTAAATCAGTAATAAAATTTGAAAAATGGTGAATCCATGAAAGAAAAAATGAGTATGTAACTTTTTTGGTGGAAACTGTTACAAAAAGTGTGGTTGACATAATGTTTTTAAAATCTACAATAACAAATTAGGTGGTTGTCTATTGACATACTGCTTTTTTTGTGCTACAATAAGGATATCGAGAACTGTAACTTTTTAAGTGGTTCTATGTAGATGATATTTTACGAAAGGAAAACAGTTATGAGCAATCTAATGACTGAATATGAAGTTGAAGAAATTTTCATCAATCAGCTCAAAGAGCAGGGCTATTCGTATGTGGATATTGCAAACTACGATGATGTACTTGCCAATTTCAGTAAGCAGTTTTGCAAAGTCAATTCAAAGGCTCTTGTTGAAGCAAAGGGTGTTGCGGAACTGTCCGACAGCGAGTTTGATAAGATTATGCTTCGACTGGATAATCATACGATTTATGAGAGTGCAAAGATACTTCGTGAGAAGTGGGTACTTGAACTAGATAATGGTAAGACCGTTTATGTGCAGTTTCTCACTGATGATATGGATAGGAACACATATCAAGTCGCACACCAAATCACAATGGATAAGGCTCACAAGAACGATGTGGAGTACAAGAACCGCTATGATGTGACTGTGCTTATCAATGGTCTTCCTCTGGTTCAAATCGAGCTCAAGCGTTCGGGCGTAGAGTTGAATGAGGCAATCAATCAAATCAACAGATATCGCACCTATTCCTTCAAGGGCTTGTTCCGATACATTCAGGTATTCGTTGTATCGAACAGCGTACAGACTAAGTATTTTGCTAATGCTAATGAGAGAAAGGTAGATGGCTCGGAACAACTTATCCTGAAATCGCTTGCATTCTATTGGACTGATAGGAACAATGTGCGTATCAATCGGCTTGGTGAGTTTACGCAAGACTTCTTTGACAAGTTCTCCATTACAGAAATGCTCACAAAATTCATGGTAATCAAGGAAACAGAATCTATTATCATGGTTATGCGACCTTATCAGATTTATGCTGTCAAAGAGTCTATGGAGCGTATTCTCGGCAGTAATCTAAATGGCTTTGTATTCCATACCACAGGTTCAGGAAAGACACTTACAAGCTACAAGCTCGCAAGTCTTCTCCGTGACAATCCGCTGATTGACAAGGTATTTTTCCTTATAGACCGTAAAGACCTTGACGACCAGACCGTTGACGAATACAATAGCTTTGAGCAAGGTTGCGTAGATAACACAGACAGCACGGCTACGCTTGTGAATGACCTAACCGATTCGGATAAGACACTTATCATTACGACCATTCAAAAAATGGCAAATGCTGTCAAGAACAAAAAGTATGAAGGCGTTATGGCTCTGCTTGCAGATAAGAAATGTGTGTTCATCATTGATGAATGTCACCGTTCGCAGTTTGGCAAAATGCACGGTGACATCAAGCGACACTTCCATAATGGCAATTATATTGGTTTCACAGGAACGCCTATTTTTAAAGAAAACAAGGGTGGCAACAGCAGAACTACCGCCGATATGTTCTTTTCTGGAACACTTGACCCCTGCATTCACCGCTATATGATTAAAGAGGCTATTGCAGACGGAAATGTACTGCGTTTTTCTGTGGAATATATGCGTTCTATCAGTCCAAACAGCATACCATTGAAGGGTATTGACCTTGATAAGATTGATGACCCTGATTACTGCAAGAGAAAGAATATCGATATTGACAAGCTGTATCACAATCCAGAACGTATCACTATGATTGCCGACCATATCCTATCAACCCTCGATTCTCATATCAAGCCGACAGGCAAAGATGTTTATACGGCTCTGTTTGCTGTTGATAAGATTCAGACCCTTATGGATTACTATCACGTTTTCAAAGCAAAGAATGACAAAGGCTATAAGATTTGTGCTATCTTCACATTCCAACCGAACGAAGACCTTTCCGAAGGGCAGGACGAACATTCTGCACGGTATCTTCAGGAGTGTATGGATGATTATAACATTATGTTCGGAACAGGCTTCGACCTTACAACTTTCAATGCGTACCGCAAGGATATTGCAAAGCGTTTGAAACAGAAAGATATTCCGCAAGTCGATTTGCTTATCGTGGTAGATATGTTCCTGACAGGCTTTGACAGCAAGCCCACGAATACGCTGTTCCTTGACAAAAATCTGATATATCATTCTCTGGTGCAGGCATACAGCCGCACAAATCGCATTGATAAGCCCACAAAACAGTTTGGACAGATAGTAACCTACCGCAATATCAAAAAGGCACAGGATTCGGCTTTAAGGCTGTTCAGTGGCAGTGGAAATCCGAATGATTATCTTCTTGAAAGCTATGAGTATTATGTAACCGAGTACAGAAAGCAAGTCGAGGCTATCTGTAAAATTTGTGCGACTGCTGATGATTGCGGTAATCTGATTGAAGAAGATAAGCAGAAAGCGTTTATCATCATTTTTAGACAGCTTGCAAAGGCTCTTGCTACATTGAAGACTTTCAGTAAGTTTGACTGGAATGACCTTGATGTGTTTATGGACGAGGCGGAATATATTGCATACAAGTCTTGGTATCTTACATTCTTTGATGAACAAAGAGAAAAATCAAAGGCAGGCATAAGGACCATTCTTGCTGATGTAGACTTCAATATTGAACTTGTGCGTACTGATAAAATCAATGTTGTGTATGTCTTGAACCTTTTGAAAGAGATAAACCGTAGGGATAAGAAAGAAATGCAAATGAGTATTGACCTTATCCTGCGTGAGATTGACCGTTCCGATAATGAAAAGATGCGTTACAAATCGGACATTATGAAAGCATTTATAAGCTTTCGTTTCTTTGACCTTGACCCTGATGAAGATATTGTCAAAGAATATGAACAGTATGAAAAAGAAGTTATGGAAAGCGATGTTAATACATTTGCAGAGGAAAACGGCATTGCTCCTGAACTTGTGCTTTCTATCCTGAATCAATATTTTGTAGACGAACGCAGTATCACAAAAAATAAAATCCGTGAACGCCTTGCAGATATGCAATTGCCGCTTTTGAAGCAGACAAAGCTGATAAATGCGATTATGGTGTTCATTAAGGATATGTACGATAAATTTACAGCAGAAGGAGTGTAATTTTTATGACAGAAAATCCCATTGTAGATATGGTACATTCTGTACTTGAAAGGCAATTTGAAGGCAACAATATGCCTTATCATTTGTTTGAGCTTGAAGATGCGGCTCGCAAGCAAGAACAGATAGATGATAATGGAAATGGCGGTTGGGATGATGAAACCATTACTGCTTTTATCCTGAAATGGTGTAGAAAATATAACGGAGAGTATGCTGAAGAAGATGTTGCACTTGCACTTAGAACTTATGGAATTGACCCGCATTGGTTGGAAGATGTTGCAAACGCTGTTTCAGAAGAATATGGAGGTGCACCGATATATACAGCTGAGTTAGACACCAGAAATAAGAAATTATACGAACAGCAATTCAAGTATGAAATTCATTCACCCCAATCTGACAAAATAGAAACAGAACTTCCGTTTTGAGAAAGGAAAATAGTAATATGTCTGACATCAGCACAAAATCACAAGAGCTTGCAAAGCAGTTATGGGCTATTGCAAACGATTTGCGTGGAAATATGGATAGTTCCAAATTCAAGAATTACATTCTCGGTACTATCTTCTACCGCTATCTTTCGGAGCGTACCGAAAAATATATGGACGAAATTTTAAAGAATGACGGCGTGACCTATCGTGAAGCCCTCGCCAATGAAGAACTTGCAGAAGCAGTTTATGAAATGTCATTAGACCACTTAGGCTACATAATTGAACCTGACAAGCTGTTCAATTCCCTTGTAGAGAAAATCAAGGGCGGTACGTTCAGTATTGAGGACTATGAAAAAGCTATCAATTCCCTTGTCGGCTCGACTATCGGACAGGAAAGCGAAACGGCGTTCGATAAGTTGTTTGATGATATGAATTTACAGGACAAGGATTTAGGCAAGGAAGTATCGCAGAGAACGAAACTTATCAGCAAGGTTATCAATAAGGTGTATGACATTGACTTCAATTTTGAAGATGCCGAATTTGATGTTCTCGGAACGGCGTATATGATTCTGATTGGTCTGTTCGCATCTGATGCAGGCAAGAAGGGCGGCGAGTTCTTCACGCCTACAAAGATGTCTGAACTTGTGGCAAGGCTTGCAACGCTCGGGCTTGATACCGTTCGTTCTGCTTGTGACCCCTGTGCAGGCAGTGGTTCGCTTTTGCTTGAAGTCAAGAGGCACTGTTCTAACAGAACGGTCAACCACTACTACGGACAGGAAATGAATGGCACTACTTACAACCTTATGCGACAGAATATGCTTATGCACGGCGTTCCCTATGAAGAATTTACCGTATTTAACGATGATACTATCGAATATGATAATTTCGGGGAGACAAAGTTTCAGGTGCAAGTAGCAAATCCGCCGTATTCTGCAAAGTGGTCTGCTGATAAGAAATTTGAGAGTGACCCTCGCTTTTCCAACTGTGGTGCATTAGCTCCGAAATCTTACGCTGATTTGATGTTCCTTGAACATATCGCATATCACCTTGAAAAAGACGGCAGGGCGGCTGTTCTGCTTCCTCACGGCGTACTGTTCAGAGGAAACAAGGAAGAAGCTATCAGGCGTTATCTTATCGAAAATCAAAATGTCATTGATGCTATCATCGGTCTGCCTGCAAACTGCTTTCACGGTACTTCTATCCCTGTGTGCTGTATTGTTCTGAAGAAGAACAGGAATGGCAACAGCGGAAACATCTGGTTCTGTGATGCAAGCAAGTATTACACAGCAGGCAAGAATATGAACGAGCTTTCCGATGAAGATATTGACCGCATTGTAAACGCTTACGAGCAGAGGGCAGAAATAGAAAAATTCAGTCATATTGCAACACTCGACGAAATCAGAGAAAACGGCTTTAATTGCAATATTCCTCGCTATGTCGATACGTTTGAGGAAGAAGAACAAATTGACATTCAGACTGTTTGCATGGAGCTTGCAGACATCATGGCAAAGAAACAGGCGGCTATCGACAAGGTGAACGAAACCTTGAAACTGCTTGGATTGTGAGGTGCGATATGTTAGTACCAAAATTGAGATTTAAAAGTGAAGACGGAACGGATTATCCTGATTGGAAAGAATATGCTCTTGAACATACATTGTATGAGAAAAAAGAATATGACACACTTTCAAGTGGAAATCCATTATTAACATCTTCAAGAACAGGATTGATGTTTCAACACGAATATAGAGATACTGTCTCTACTTCTAATCAATCAACTTTATTCAGTGTTATAAATAAAAACGAATGTACCTATCGACATATGAGTGATGATAGTATTTTTCATTTTAATATCAACACTTTATGTGATAAAGGATTGGTAAGCAAGGAATACCCTGTATTTTCTACACAAAATAGATTTGATTTACAGTTTATAGTTCAACATCTTAATTCAAGCAAGAAATTTTTAGAGTTTTGTAGACAGCAGAAAAAAGGTGGAACAAGAACAAGATTATATTTTAAAACTCTTTGCAACTACAAAATGTTTTTACCTTGCCTCGAAGAACAGCAAAAAATTGCCGACTTCCTCTCAACCGTTGACGAAGTGATAGCACAATCCGAAGCGGAAGTACAGAATCTTGAACAGCAGAAGAAAGCCGCTATGCAGAAAATCTTTTCACAGGAAGTGCGGTTTAAGCGTGAGGACGGGACGGAGTTTTCTAAGTGGAAAGAGAAAGAATTGAAATCTGTTGCTACTATCCTTATGGGACAATCTCCAAGAGGTAACAGTGTTAATGAAGAACAGAATGGTGTTCCTCTTGTTCAAGGGAAAGCGGATATATTAGGCTATGGCATTATCCCCGAAAGATGTACTACACTTCCGACAAAAGTAAGTGAACCAAATGATATTATTATGACGGTTCGTGCGCCTGTTGGGTTTGTTGCAAAACTTGGATTTTCCGCTTGTATTGGTAGAGGTGTGTGTGCTATCAAAGCGAAAGAAATTACAGATTATATCTATTATGTCTTACAATATAAAGAAAGTGAGTGGAAATATATTGAACAAGGCTCGACTTTTACAGCCGTTAATTTAGATGATGTTTCTTCTTTAACAATTCCTGTTCCTTGTCTTGAAGAACAACAAAAAATAGCCGAATTTCTCTCCTCTTATGACGAGGCTATCATCTACGCAAAGCAGGAGCTTAATAAGTGGAAAGAACTGAAAAAAGGTCTGCTTCAGCAGATGTTTGTGTGAGGTGAACCGTTTTGAAGAAAAAACAGGGTGAACAAGAAGCAAAGCAAATCCTTGAAGTGAAAGGATTTATATTTGACAGTTCGTATTGTGATGATAATTCTAAAGAGAGTATGCCTGATTTGAGATTTGCAAACGGCAGATATTTAGAAGTGACTCACACCTTGCATAATCATGAAATTGTTCGTAGTATAAACAAATTTCATCAGAAAAGCATAGATGAGCAGTTGCAAATTATGACAGATGCAAAAGAGGCGTATGACAGAATAACGAAGAATGATTACCCACAAACATTTGACGGACTAACTGATGAAGGCTTAAAGCAATTCAAAAAAGATGCAAAAATCGTTAGAAATCACTTTGGTATAGATGTTTCTGACCTTACCAAACGTTCCGAGTTTAATTGTGATAGTCCGATAATAGAAAGTTCCACAGATAATATTATTCGTGAAATTAGAGAGAAAGCTCAAAAGTACTCTAAAGGAGATACGGATTTATTTATATTCATCTTAGATGACGAATACAACTGCTTATGTTATTTGATGAAAACTGGAACATGGAATGGCTGTTATAATGCTTTTATGCGTTCTGTTATTATATCACCATTTAATGTTGTTTATTTGTGCGTTTGGAACTTTGAAGCCCAGACATACAACATTGAGAATCCAATTTTATTAAAGTTTGAAACCGTTTCAGATGATAAGTTAAGTTTTTCACAGCTATAGTAAAGAAATCCCCTTGCCAAACGGTAAGGGGATTTCTTATGCTCAAAAGCTGAATTTGCCTTTCTTTGTGGTGATGTGCCGATACAAAACCTTTGCCCGAAGCACAGAGAATGTGTAGCCTCTGCCTGCTCGGTGAATCTCACGGATAACATTGTTCAGGTTCTCGGTCTGTGCGTTGGTATAGCGGTTATTGAAGTAATTAAATATCTCCGTATGCCAATTTGCAACCGTGCTGATAAAGCCGTCATAAGCGTGACAATCCTCGTTTTTATTTGCCTGTACCCAATTGGTGTACATCTTCTCCGCTTCTTCTTTAGTTTCAGCGAATTGATAGATGTTGCGGAACGCTTCTTTCAGATAGTATGGTGTCTTGAACTGTGGATATATTTCAAGAAGGAAATCAAGCTGTTTAGACTGTCTGGGCGTAAGATTTTCGCCGCCTGTCAGGAACAGAAACTGCATATTCTTCAGGGAGATACGCTTGTCCTTTTCCATATCCTTTCGGAGCGTGCGGCGGATATCCTCTAATGCCTTGTTCAATTCCTTCACAACATGGAACTTGTCAATTACTATCGGAACATCATGCAGGACATCAATAACGGCATCTTTGTACGGTTGCCACATATCCATTGTCACACATTGTATCTTGTGATTATTAGGTAGCAAAGCAAGGAACTTTTTAACCGTTTCCTTGTTTCTGTTTTCAGTCATTTCAATAACTTTCTGCCCCAATACATCGACGAATACGCCGCAGTATTGGCTATGCAGATGTACTTCATCAATGCCTAATACTTGCGGAGAATCCAGTGTAAACGATTTTGAAAGCTCGTCTACATAATCCTCAAACAATCTTTTGACCGAAGGCTGTGAAATTCCATATTCGTCTGCAATCATCTTGAAGGTCTTGTCGAAGCATTCAAGCTTAATCTTTGAGATAAGGCGTTTTGTGAGCCTGCCTGATTTATCTACGCACTTTAGGTCTTCTCCAAAAGTATTGCCGCAGTTCTTGCATTGATACCGATGTCCGTGAATGATGATACCAACATGATGCTCATATTCGTTCAAGTCACGCACCATTCTGTCATGTTTCTTGTGCTTTACAATATGTGCAGAGCCACATTCAGGACACTCCACAGGCAACATCTTAACTTCTGCCTGATAGATGTAATCATTGTCCTCGTTAGTCGTTCTGTTGGTTATTTCAAATTCGGGCAAGCCAATATCAAACATAAGCAACCACCTTTTCTGTTACTGAAACCACACAAATTGGTATAGTTCTATTATAACATACTTTAAATGATTTGTCTACTCTTTTTGAAAGAAAACCCACCAAAAATAGATAGCAGTCGCCAAATATTTACAATCACTTAAAAAGTTAGACACCCTTTTATTTTTCTGCCAATGTTCCAGAATATGTTTTGTTATCAACGCTGACTGAAAAATACTTTTCCTGTTTCTGTTCTGGTTCAGAATTTGGAACTGTTACAGATTTAGCAAAGCCATTCAGTCCTGCATTTTGAATTAAAACTGGATAATTGAAATAGCATTCATTTAAGTCCACATTGCCTGAAATTCCAGAAACAGAACCTGAATCAGATTTTTGCCAAATGCCAAATTGTCCAGAATAGTTTGTTTTAGAAACGCCATAATGTGCTACCCAAACAACATATTTATTTCTAATTTCTTCTGAAATATAGGTTTCTAAATGCGATTTGCTCATATATAAGCCTACAAAATATCCAGATTTTTCCATTTTCTCCAGAAAAGCTTTTGCAATTGCAGAACATTTTGCTTTGCCTAATGCAAGTTGCTTTGGTTCTTCTAAATCAAAATACACAGGATACGCAAATTGTTTGTTTTTAATCACCTGTAAAAAAGCATTTGCTTCTTGTTTTGCTTCTGATTCGGACATTGCATAACTGTACCAGTAAGCCCCTACTGGAATATTGTTTTTGACACATTCAGAATAATGTTTCTCAAATTTGATATCTTTTTGAGAAATTGAATTTCCGTATCCTGCCCTTAAAATGGCAAATTCAACTTTTCCAGAATTTTTGACTTTTATCCATTCAATATCACCCTGATGTTTTGAAACATCAATTCCATATTTTATCATATATTTTCCTCCCTAGTGTTTGTAATTTCAGCAATTGTACCAACCATAATGTATATTAAATATTCTATGCATATATTTCTATTTTTGTTATTGCTTGTTTTTGTTTTATGGTATTAATCACCCTTATAAAAATTCCTTAATTTTTTGATAAATTTGCTAGCCCATGTTGCTTGTGGATTAATTTCTGCATAGTTTTCAAATATGCTAATAATTTCCATAAAAATGATATAAACAAAGATAAATCCTGCTGTAATGAATCCAGTAATTTCGCCAATTTCTGAATTTTGATAGTATTGGCTTAGTTTTTCAATGCCAAATTCAAAGCCACAAGCAGTTGTCATGATTAAAATTTCACTCGCTTTGTGCCAAAGTCCAGTTCTCATCACCGAACTCTTATAATCATTTTTAATATGGGCTTTAATATTGCCAGTTAGCCAATCAGAAACGGCTAAACCAACGACAATAGCAATCATAATCAAGTATTTCAGCATATTTTTTACTCCTATCTATGAAAATCTTGTCCGCATGTCGTGCATGTTCTGCACTAAGTCGAAGCGTTCTTCTTCCAAAATATCAATTCTTGCTTTTAAGCGTTCTCGTTCTTTGGTCATAAGAAGTTCTGTTTTGTACTTCTTTTTTAATTCATAGATTCTACGAACAATAGCTCGATACAGTTGTTCATACTCTTTTATCAGTTTTTCCATTTCATCACTCCTATGTTTTAATAATGTAAATTGTTTTTCCATTCTTTTCTTCATCTTCCAAAGCATCATATTCTTCTTGCGTAAGTTGGACAATTGGAGCAAATGACTTTTCTAAAATGGCAAGTCGTGCTGAAATTTTA
>JAAVHJ010000051.1 GCA_014799805.1 Ruminococcus sp. | reverse complement strand
TTTATGGGAATCAATAGTTATTTTATGAATTTTTAGTGAAATATTTATGAATTTTAGAATTTTTAGGCAAACTATAATTTACAAATTGTAAATTACAAATAGTTTAAAAAATAATGCCTGTCCTATAGATCAGTTAAAAAAATTAGGTAAACTGGATTCTATTTTTTAGATTATTATTTGTTAATATTTTTTTTACAGTTATTTCATAAAATGTTTTTCTATACATGCTAAATCTAATAAAATTATATGTTATAATATAAAATAAAGCAAAGCAGACAGAAGTTATTTAAAACATAAAAAGGGGGCATATTATGCAAAATGAATCAGCTGTAGAAAAGATGATTGATGTTGTGGAAGATTTTTCTTTTCCATATCAGAATGCACAGTATCAAGAGGCATTCCGAATATGGCGAAGAAAAAAAAAGAATCCTTATGCATTTCAATTTACAAAAAATCCAAAGGAATCTGCATTTTCAGAAAGTCAAGCAGTTGGTACAAAATCACCTTCTAAAGTAGAACAAGTTGTATTGAATAGAATGGGATATTTAGTAGGTTATATATTAATTTGTTATTTAGTGATTGAAAATGTATTTGATAAAATTGCTGTGCTGATTATGCATTCTTTGCATTTACAGATTGAAATGGTTACTTTAGGACAAAGTCGCTTATATGGTGATGAAAATTTAATTTTCTGGTTGTCATTTTTGACAAATTTTTTAAAATATCTAATTCCTGCATTAATTATGCAGTCTGCTTTAAAACTGCCATTTCAAGTTAGTTTACCAATGCATATTAGAAAACCTTCATTATTAATTGGCGGAATTGCATTGATAATGCTTTTAAATATTGGGCTTGGTATGTTTGGAGTGTCACGTTCTGCGGAATTAGAAAAATATAGGCTTATTTCCAGTGCAGTTGGCGATGATGACCATAGAATTATTATATATATATTAGTAGCAATTTTTGTATTGCCACTTATTACAGAATTATTGCTTCATGGAGCTATGTTTCAGGCAATGCGACAATTTGGTGATATGTTTGCTGTTGTCACAACAGCAGTTTTAGCAGTTGCATTGACACATAATATATGGGATGCGTTGCGAGTAGGATTAGTACACTTGACAATTTCTTATTATTTAATTAAAACTGGAAGTTTCGGGACAGTGATACTGATTCGGATTGTACATGAAATTTATATGTTTGCATTGTTCTGTATGGAAACTTATGAGGCTGTATATTCTTTAGAATGGTGGCTGATGTTGCTTGTACCATGTATTTTAGGTGGTGCTGTATGGATTTCTATGTTTTTACAACGGAAACAAGTAAATGAACCAATGAAGGAAAATATAACTTATCTTACAATGCAAGAAAAATTAACGGCTTTTTTTACGACAATGCCAATGGTTGCATTTTTAATTTGCTGTGTATTGCTAATGGTAATAACAGCTATGCTAACATAGGAGAATCAATTTATATGAAAGAAAATTCAGAAATTTATATGCGACATGCATTGTCATTAGCAGAAATTGCTTTACAAAAAAATGAAGTTCCTGTAGGAGCAATCATTGTTCAGCGTAGTACAGGTGAAATTATTGGAAAAGGCTATAATCAAAGAGAATCCGTTCGTCATGCACTTGCCCATGCAGAATTAATTGCGATTGATGAAGCATGTCGGACATTAGGCGGTTGGCGTTTACCAGATTGTGCGTTATATGTGACATTAGAACCTTGCCCTATGTGTGCAGGGGCAATTATTCAGTCAAGAATTGATGAAGTCTATTTTGGTGCGTCAGATAGCAAAAGTGGTGCGGTAATATCTGTAGAGCATATGTTTTCATTGCCTTATAATTATCGTCCGAAGATTTATAACGGTGTTTTAGAACAAGAATGTTCTGCAATTCTGTCAAATTTTTTTCGTGATTTGAGAATTAAACGAAAACAAGAGAAACCAGTAAAAAAATTGCAGAATTATATTAATAATTAATAATTAACTAATAAATAAGGAGTTGATTTTATGAAGTATATAAAAAAATTAGTTTGTATATTTCTCATAGCAGGAATGCTATGCACAGTTGGTTGCCAAAAAGATGAATCAAATGTAAATATTTATGATGAAAATAACCCTGCACCAACAGAAGCACAAAAGCAGGAAATTAAAAGCAATTTAGGCGAACAAGCCGAATTAGATGGTATGAGTTTTACTGTAATTTCAGCAGAAGACCCCAATATTATAATGCCAAATACTGGAAAACAGGCATTATTTTTTAAAGTTGAAATTAATAATCAAACAGAAGAAACTGTAACAGCAAATTATTTAAATAATTTTTCTATTACAGTAGACGATACAGAATATACTTCTGATATATGTTGTACAATTCCTGTTATGAAAGAATTATATGACTTTTATGGTATTTCTGCAATGGTAGAAGAAATTCCTGCTGGAGAATCCTGCACAGGTTATATTGCTTGTGAAACGGATAAAAATTTTAAAGAAATTTCTTTGCATTATATGCCGAAAACAAATAATACTGGCTCAAGAATTACAGTAACACTTTCTGATGATAGTATTATACCAGTGGATAAAAATTAAAATAAAAAAAGCACAGTCTCTCAATCGAAGAGAAACTGTGCTTTTATGTTTTGAATCTTTTACAGAAACATTTTTAAAATTAGCCAGCCTGAGGAGCTTCTACAGGACAGACACCTGCACATGCACCACAATCTAAGCATGCTTCTGCATCAATTTCATACTTTGCATCGCCAGCGGAAATTGCATTTACAGGACATTCGTCTGCACATGCACCACAACTAATGCAAGCATCAGTAATTTGATATGCCATATCTAGCACCTGCTAATTATTATATTATAATAAATAGCTTTTCCTTTCTTTTAGAATCAAGACAAAAATCTTGTTACTTATATTCTAACATATTAAAAAAAAAAGTCAAGTATTTTTTGAAAATTTTTTTTGGAGATAATTTTAATAATTTTTGTATAAAATAAATCCCCGTCAAAAAAACGGAGATTTATTATTTTATTATCTTAATTACGCCTGATTCGTTGTCATTGTAATACCACCTGCTTTTTCATAGAATGGTACAGCATCACGCAATGCGGACTGACCGAATCTATTAGCAGTTGGTACAATGGCAAGCTCTACACCACGAAGATGAGGCTTTGCAACGGCTGCAATATCATCAAATAATTGTTTTAAAGCAGTTTCTCCAGTTACTGTTGTATCTATTACTAACAAGAAATTAGGATTTGGTTTATCTTCACGTTTCATGACACGCAGATAGGCTTTGTTAATGCTTTCTTGTGTCGCAAAATGTGGTTTAAGAGCTTCTAATAATTCTGTTGGTTCTTCTTTGAGTGTACCAATTTGAATCTGTGTGCCTGGTGCAATTGCTTCTGTATTTACAATACGAATCAAACTTTCTGTTGGAATCATAATATTCTGACCAAACGGATTCACCACTGCACCAGAAATAGCATTATCTGGATTTCTCTGGAAGAACTGGCATAAATCTCTATAAGAGATTGCAGCTAATTGATGTTTGCTGAAATCTCCCCATTTACGAACTTCTGCAATATCCGTAAACAATGGGAAAAATTTTTCTCCCTCAGAATTATTGAATAAAATAAAACTAACTTTTGGTTGTTCTTTCAATTCTACAGTGCCATCTGCATTTGCCTGTGCCTGCTGTACGCTTTCTACATTTGCTGGAACAAGAAAACGTGCAACTTTCAAATGATTGACAAAAGTAACTTCATTTTTCTGATTTCTTTCTTGTTTCATTGCGTCCATAGCTTGTACCAAAGCCGGATTGGTAATCGGCTGTTGGCTTTGTTTAATTTCTGCCAAAATTTTCACCTCATTTAATTACTCAAAAATAACAGCTTTCGATTTGTTTTGCACAACTGTTATAGATATTATAGCATAAAAATTTCAAAAAGTCAACACTATTTTTAGAATGATTTTTAAAAATTATTTGTGGATAAAATAAAAAATAATAAAAAAGCAATATGAAAAATCAGGAGCTAGTTTTCCACTAGTCCTGATAGCTTTTCATTGCAATTATTCTTATGCACGTTCCACCTTACCAGAACGCAGACATCTGGAGCATACATAGATGTGACAAGGAGAACCCTTTACGATAGCTTTTACACGTTGCACATTAGGTTTCCAAGTTCTGTTAGATGCTCTATGGGAGTGAGAAACTTTGTTACCAAAAGTAACACCCTTTCCACAAACTGCACATTTTGCCATTTATATCCACCTCCTCTGAAATCTAAAACATGTGAAAAACACTTATGCGATATATTATAGCATATTTCTTGAAAAAAAGCAAGTGTTTTTTCAAAATTTTTCAAAAAATATTTTTCTGACATAATTTCTGAAAAATAAGCTTGCAAAGTTTCTGTATTTGTAGTATAATAGAAAATATATTTAAAAAAATTTTCAGAAAGGAAGATTGCTAATTTGTCTACAGATAAAATGCTAGAATATCTAGTCCGAATTATGATTATTTTTTTAGTGAATCCATTACATGAATTTGCACATGCCTGGTCAGCCCATAAATTAGGAGATGACACGGCAAAACAGCAAGGCAGAATGACAATTTCACCATTGGCACATATTGACCCGTTTGGAGCAATATTATTATTATTTTGTGGATTTGGTTGGGCAAAACCTGTGCCTGTAAATCCCAGAAATTTTAAAAATCCCCGAAAAGGTATGATGTTGACAGCAATTGCAGGTCCCTTGTCAAATTTAATTGTTGGATTCGTTGGCTTAGTTGCCTGCCGTTTGTTAAGTGGTAGTTTTCTTTTGTCAAAAGCAATGTATTATTTAGGGTTAATATTATATTATTTTGTTTTGATTAATATTAATCTATGTGTGTTTAATATGCTTCCTGTTCCGCCGTTAGACGGCTCAAGAGTCATGACATATTTATTGCCGCCAAAAGCTGCATTCTGGTTTATGAAACATGAAAGAATATTTTATGGCATTGTTATGATTTTAATGTTTACTGGAATTTTAAGTATTCCGCTTTCCTGGATAACTGGATTAATACTTAATTTGCTGGATATATTGACTAACTGGATTCCATCGGTGCTATAATATGACAGAACTGCAATTTAAACTAGAAGTTTTTGAAGGTCCTTTAGATTTGCTGTTGCATTTAATCACAAAGCATAAATTGAATATTCATGATATTGAAATTACTAAATTACTAGAACAGTATTTATTATATATCAATCAGGCAAGGCAGCAAGATTTAGAATTAGCAGGGGAATTTTTAGAAATGGCAGCAAGATTGATTTATATTAAAACAATTTCTTTACTGCCAAAACCAGCAGAAGCTGAAAAAGCAAAACAAGAATTGCAAGGAAATTTAATAGAATATGCTTTTGCACAAGCAACGGCGTTACAGTTGAGAAAAAAATTTATTGCAGATGATATTTTTGTCAGAAAGCCTTTCAAACTGCCCAAAATAAAACAAGCATATTTATTAAAATATTCACCAGACAAGCTTGCTGAAATCTATGCACAGATTAATAAAACGAAAATAAATGAACAATTACTAACTGAAAAAATAGCAGATACTGTTACACAGAAAAAAACAGTTTCTGTGATTTCTAAAATAATATTTATTTTAAGACAGCTTTATGACGGAAAATCTGTGGCTGTAAATTCACTATATGAAAATATAACAGACCGTTCTGCAAGAGTAGCTACTTTTTTAGCAGTTTTGGAATTGACAAAATTCGGACGAATTATGTTAAATCAGGATAATACGATAATAACACTATGCCCCAAAAATAAGAAAGCTGGTGATGATGCACTATGACAGAAAAAGAACAGCTGATTGCTATGACGGAAGCAATTTTATTTTCAGCGGGAGAGCCTGCAGAAACTTCTCGCATTGCACAAACACTGAAAATTTCAGATCATGAAGTATTATCTATTATGGAATGTTTACAAAAGCGTTATATAGAAACAAATAGCGCTTTACAGATTTTGCATTTGGAACATGCTTGGCAAATTGGCACAAAGCCAGAATATGCCTCTGTGATTCGGACAGCAATGGAAAAAAAACGTATGCAACCGCTTTCTAATGCTGCTATGGAAACATTGACTATTATAGCATATCATCAACCAGTAAGTAAGGGCTTCGTAGAGCGTGTTCGTGGAGTGGATAGTTCTTCTGTTATAAATGCTTTAGTAGATAAAGGTTTACTGGAAGAAGCTGGACGAATTGATGTTGTGGGACGTCCTATCGGCTATAAAACAACAAGTTTATTTTTGCGTGTATTTGGATTAAATTCTTTAAATGATTTGCCTGAACCAGAACAGGACGTGACAACATGATTTTTCTGAAAATTTTGTTGTTGATAGTGCTAATATTATTGCTGATTTTTATTACTATCTGTCTGTCAAGTATTGTGATAAAAATTAGTTTCTGGGGTGGAACATTGCAATATTGTGTTGCATATTTTGGGTTTCAAATTTTGCCTTTCAAGAAAAAAACAAATTTTTTAGATAAATTTCAAAAGAAGAAAAAAAAGCCAAAATCAAAAGAAAAAAAACAAAATTTTTTAATAGATAAAATTTTAATACAATTGCAGAAATTTGTTACTATGACAGATATATTAAGCAGTGATTTTTATGCTCTGTCAGGAACATTAAAGAAATTTGCAAAAGCTATTAAATGGTGTAATATCAAAACAGATATTACAATTGGCAATGAAGATGCCTATGAATGTGCAAAACAATATGGACTTATACAAGCAGTGTTACAGAATTTACTTGTATTATTGGATACACTGACACAAGTAAAAAGAAAGCAAATTGCTGTTGCTTGTGATTTTACAAGAGATGACAGCCGTTATGATATCAGCTTTACATGCAAAATGCATATTGGTAAATTTCTGATTGCCGTCATTTGTTTTTTATGGGAATATTTAAAAGATAGCCGAAAGGCAGAAGATGAAATTTTAAATGAAAAATTATAATGATTAATTATATTATATTAAGGAGATTTTTTATGAGTGAACAACATGTAATTAATGAATTTGTTGGAACTAGCATGGACAAAATCCGTAGTTTGATAGATTCTGACACTATGATGGGAAATCCCATCACATGTGGAGATGGTACAACAGTAATTCCAGTCTCAAAAATTTCTGTTGGTTTTGCCTCAGGTGGTTCTGATATTCCAACACGTACGAGCAAAGAATATTTTGCTGGCGGTGCAGGTGGTGGCATAAGTGTGAAACCAGTTGGCTTTTTAGTGATAAAAGATGAACAAGTGCGTTTGATGCAAATGACAATGGAAGCTGACAAAACAAATGTATTCATGGAAAAAGTACCAGAAATCATAGATAAAATCAGTGATATTGTTTCCAAAGGAAAAAATCAAATCAAATCTAAATCAAAAACAAAGAAAAAAGCAGAAGATATTCCTGTTGATGAATAAGCTCGCATTTGTCCGCATAGGATAGCATGAAGAAATATAATTGCTGTCAGGAGGGTGGACAATGCATATTAGTATCATTCAAAAATGGGTCAGTATTTGTATTGCTGTATGTTTGGTAATTTGCGGTATGCCAGAATATCATGTTTCAGCAGAAATAAATGTTTCTGCAAAGGCTTGTATTTTAATTGAAGCTGTCACAGGACATGTATTATTTGAACAGAATGCAAATGAAAAATTACCTATGGCAAGTACAACAAAAATTATGACAACTTTGTTGACAATTGAAAGTGGCGATTTGGATAGCGAATTTTTAGTAGATAATCAAGCAATTCATGTGGAAGGGTCTTCTATGGGATTGCAAGAAAATGATATTGTGACGAAAAGAGCATTATGTTATGGAATGCTTCTGCCATCTGGAAACGATGCGGCAAATGCCTCTGCTGTAGCAGTTGCAGGGAGCATTCCAGAATTTGCAAAACTCATGAACGAACGTGCCAAAGAAATTGGCATGACAAGAACTTGTTTTGTGACACCCTCTGGTTTAGAGGGAACAGGACACGGTGCATCAGCGTATGATATGGCAATTCTCACAAGAGAGGCACTCCAAAATGAAGTATTTCGGGAAATTTGTTGTCAAGCACAGGCGAATGTGGTATTTGGGAACCCGCCTTATGAAAGAACGTTATATAATTCTAATAAATTATTACGCATGTATGACGGCGTAATTGGTGTAAAAACAGGATTTACAGACGAAGCAGGAAGATGTTTAGTATCTGCTTGTGAACGTGACGGCGTGACTTTGATTTGTGTGACTTTAAACGACAGGGATGACTGGAATGACCATATGAGATTATATGATTATGGATTTTCTCAAGTACATGCTGTGGAATTAGAAATTCCAGATGTTACGCAAAAATTAATTGGCAGTACAAAAGAAAGTATTCATTTAAAAATAGAAGAACCTGTTATAATTGGAGCTGTTGAACAGAATATTTCTGAAATCAGTACGAAGATTTTATTAGCTCCTTTTGCATATGCACCTGTTGCAGATGGTGATGTATTAGGAGAATTAGTATATTATTATCAGGATAAAAAAATTTGTTCTGTGCCTTTATTGGCAGATGGTTCTGCAGAAGTATTGGAGCAACCAGAGCAAAATATGATTACTAAATTTTTAACGGAATTAAGAAAAATATTAAAATCTGCATAGAATAATTATAAAATTATAAATAATAAAGGAGAATTTTTGTGGCATTAATTAGAATTCAAAAAATCCTTGCGGATTCGGGCTATTGCTCCAGACGCAAGGCAGAAGCATTGATTCAGGCAGGGCGGGTTCAGCGGAATGGTCGCCCTGTCAAATTGGGGGATAAAGCATCACCAAAAGATATTATTTCTGTAGATGGTCAGAAAATTGTAATTCCCAGAAAAAAGCATTTGCGTTATATCATGTTACATAAACCAAGAGGCTATGTGACGACAGTTTCAGATGAACTTGACAGACGTTGTGTTATGGATTTATTAGATGATATTGAAGAACGTGTCTATCCGATTGGAAGATTGGACAGAAATTCAGAAGGTTTGTTATTATTAACAAATGATGGTAAATTTGCAAATGATATTATGCATCCTAGCAGACATGTTTCTAAAACATATCGTGTCACGGTAAGACCATCTGTAACAGAAAAACAATTAGCAGATATGGCATCTGGAATTGTCCTTGATGGGAAAAAAACATTACCTGCAAATATTGTAGTATTACATAATGAAACAGGACGTGTTGTTTTGCAGATTACTATCAAAGAGGGACGTAATCGGCAAATTCGCCGTATGTGTGAAGCGGTTGGCTTAGAAGTTGCACGGTTAAGAAGAACTTCTATTGGACCTGTAAAATTAGGTATGCTAAAAGCAGGTACTTGGCGGGATTTAACACCAGAAGAATTACGGGCAATCAGAAATGCAATTGGAAAGGAAGTATAATTATGCTTGAAATTTTAGAACAAAAAAATTTAGCTTGCTATCAGGAAATAATAAAAAATTTAGAAATTTCTGGACAAGCAGAATTGCATATCTCAGAAGCCAAAGAAGAAAAAATAGTGAAAGGCTATATTATTTATGCATATGAACCAGAACAAGTAATAATTTATGCTATAGCAGATAACAATGACTGGAATCAATGTGACGGGCTTGTTCGGTCAGTCTTGTTTAAAGCAGAATTAAAAGGCTTGCAAAAAGCTTTATTTCTGGTGCAGGATATGCAAATGCAGGATAGATTAATCACACTTGGCTTTATGAAAAATAACCAAAAAACACTTGAAAATATTATGGAAGTTATGGGAAATTGTAAAAAATGTAAAGAAAACCCTGCAAACACTTGAAAAAAATCGAAAAAAATAGTATGATTAATACTGTATGATATGATATTATGTCAGAAAGGAAGATTTTGCGAATGGAAAAAAACTTGAATAGCCCTGCTAGAAAACAATTATCAGCATTGTTTGACGAGGGTGCTTATCAGGAAATTGGTTCTTATGTCAGGGAGAAAACAGCGCCTGCTGGCGTTGTAACAGCCTATGGCTATGTGAACGGAAATCCTGTTTATGCATTTGCACAAGACCAAAGTGTTGAAAATGGTGCAGTTGGTATGGCACAAGCTGAAAAAATTGCAAAGCTTTATGGACTTGCTGCAAAGACAGGTTCGCCAATTGTGGGGATTTATGATTCTAATGGAGCGTTTATGGACGGCAGTGCCTGTTCGTTAAATGCATATAGTTTGATGTTAGAACAAGTTTCTGCTGTATCTGGTGTTGTGCCACAAATTGCAATTATTGCAGGCGTTTGTGCAGGTAGTGCTGCTGTTATGGCTTGTGCGTCAGATTTTATCATTATGACAGAAAAAGCAGAATTATTTTTAACACCTAATTTTGAAACAAGCAGTGCCACTGTCTGTGCAGAAAATGGCATTGCGGCTCTTGTTGCAAAAGATGTTGAAAGTGCTATGATACAGGCGAGAAATTTAATTAATATTTTGCCTGTGAATAATATGGCTTGTACACCTTGTATGGAATATGAAGCACCTGAATTAGCTTCTGGTAATGATTTAGCTGGCTATGTAGCAAGCATTGCAGATGGCAATAGTGTCATTGAAGTTTATAAAAATTATGCAGGTTCAGCTTATACGGCATTGGCAACTGTGACAGGCAGTACTGTTGCAATAATTGGCACTAGTAAAACAGATTCTAAATTAACAGAATCTGATTGTGCAAAAATTGCCAGATTTATTCGTACATGTGATGCCTTTTCAATTCCTGTGATTACACTTGTAGATACACTGGGATTTGAGGGAAATGTTGCTTCAGAACAAGCAGGTTCTGTGAGAGCATTAACAAGACTTGCAGGAAGTTATGCAGAGGCAACAACACCGAAAATTTCTGTTGTAACTGGAAATGCTGTCGGAGCTGTATTTATTGCACTTGCTGGAAAAGGCTGTAATGCAGATTTTGCTTATGCGTTGGAAAATGCTTACATAGCACCATTAATGCCAGAATCAGCTGTTGAATTTCTGTGGCATGATAAATTAAAAGGCTGTCATAATTTAGCTGCAAAACGTCAGGAACTTGCAAAAGAATATACAAGTACAATTGCTTCTGCAATGTCTGCCGCTGAACTTGGCTGTATTGATGAAATTATCACAGCAGGTGATTTAAGAAATGTAATCAGCAAATCTCTGTCTATGCTGGAAGGCAAACGTGTGACGAATCTGCCGAAAAAGCATAATAATTTCCCGTTTTAATATTAATGATTAATATTAAAAAAATAATTATAAATAATAGAATGGTGGTAAAATGATGAAAAGATTTAATGTAACTGTAAATGGCAAGACTTATGATGTTGCAGTAGAAGAATTGGACGCAAATGCAGCAGCTCCTGTTGTGACAGCTCCTGTAGCAGCGTCAACACCTGCCCCTGCTCCCGCTCCCGCAGCTGCTCCTGCTCCCACAGTCGGCACTGGTGAAAAAGTAACTGCACCAATGCCTGGTACAATTCTTGATGTGAAAGTTTCTAATGGTGCAAATGTTTCTAAGGGCGATGTAATTATGGTTCTGGAAGCAATGAAAATGGAAAATGATATTGTTGCGCCTTGTGATGGTACTGTCACTAGCATTGTTGTTAAGAAAGGCGATACTGTACAAAGTGGTGATACTTTGGCAACTGTAGGTTGATGAAAGGACATGAAGATTTATGGCTAAAAAAGTAAGAGTAACGGAAACTGTCCTGCGTGACGCACATCAGTCTTTACTTGCAACACGTATGAAAATGGAAGATATGCTCCCGATTTTATCTAAAATGAATGAAGTTGGATTTAATTCTGTGGAATGTTGGGGCGGTGCAACGTTTGATTCTTGTTTAAGATTCCTGAATGAAGACCCTTGGGAAAGATTAAGAACTCTACGCCGTGAAATGCCTGATACCAGATTGCAAATGTTATTCAGAGGGCAAAATATGCTCGGCTATCGGCATTATGCAGATGATGTATTAGAAGAATTTGTAAAAAAATCTGTGGAAAATGGCATTGATGTAATCAGAATTTTTGATGCGTTAAATGATATCAGAAATTTACAGACGGCAATTACTTCTGCAAAAAAGGCTTCTCGCAATGGAAAAAAACCAGAAGTGCAAGTTGCAATTTCTTATACAACTGGTGAAGAATTTACGACAGAATACTATGTAGAATATGCAAAAAAAATTGCAAAGGCTGGAGCAGATTCTATTTGTATTAAAGATATGGCAGCTTTGCTTACGCCTTATAAATGTGAAGAATTAGTAAAAGCTTTAAAAGCAAATGTAGATTTGCCAATTGATTTGCATACGCATTATACGTCAGGGCTTGCGTCTATGTGTTTGTTAAAAGGCATTGAAGCTGGTGCTGATATTATTGATACAGCAATGTCGCCTTTGGCATTGGGTACTTCTCATGCACCGACAGAATCTATGGTTGCCGCATTACAAGGCACAGAATATGACACTGGCATTGATTTAATGCTTTTGACTGAAATCCGTGAGTATTTCATGGGCTTGCGTAAAAAATATATTGACGAAGGCTTAATTGACCAGAAAATGCTTGCAGCTGATGCAGGGGCTTTGATTTATCAGGTTCCAGGTGGCATGCTGTCTAATTTGTTGTCACAACTGAAACAAGCAGGCAAAGAAGACTTGCTGAATGAAGTATTATTAGAAGTGCCAAGAGTTCGTAAAGATGCAGGATTCCCGCCTCTGGTAACACCGTCTTCTCAGATTGTCGGCACACAGGCTGTATTTAATGTTCTCATGGGTGAACGTTATAAAACTGTAACAAAAGAATTTAAAGGTGTCGTTCGTGGTGAATATGGACAGACCCCTGTGCCAATTGACCCAGAATTCAGAAAAAAAATTATTGGTAATGCAAAGCCGATTGACTGCCGTCCAGCTGATTTATTAGAACCAGAACTTGAAAAACTTCGCAAAGAATGTGCAGAATGGGCAGAAAGTGAAGAAGATGTATTAAGCTATGCACAGTTTGGACAAGTTGCTGTGAAATTTTTTGAAAAACGCCGTGATATGAAATTTGGTCTTGACAGTAAGCATGGCGATTCAGAAAAGCAAGTACATCCAGTGTAATATATTAAAATTTTAAGAAATAATATGCATGCAAATGAACCGGTTTTTGCCGGTTCATTTTGATAATTTTAATAATTGATAATAATAAAAAGGAGATAGATAATATGCCAATTAGAATCCCAGAAGATTTACCAGCTTATCAAACGCTTGAACAGGAGCATATTTTTGTGATGCCAAAAAATCTTGCGGAACATCAGGATATCAGACCATTACGAGTACTAATTTTAAATCTTATGCCGAAAAAAATTGAAACGGAAACACAGTTGATGCGTTTATTAAGTAATACGCCGTTACAAGTGGATGTGGATTTATTACAAGTCGTACATAATTCTAAAAATACGGCACAAAGTCATTTGGATGCATTTTATAAAAATTTTCAGGAAGTATATCATGATTTCTATGATGGTATGATTATTACAGGAGCGCCTGTGGAGCATATTGCTTATGAAGAAGTGGATTATTGGAAAGAATTCTGTGAAATTCTTGACTGGTCAAAAAAACATGTGTATTCTACAATGTATATTTGTTGGGCGGCATTGGCAGGGTTATATTATCATTATGGAATTGAAAAACATATGCTGGATAAAAAATTATTTGGCATATTTCCGCATATGGTGGAAACTGATACGCCTTTGTTAAGGGGCTTTGATGATGTGTTCCCAGTTCCGCATTCCAGACATGCGGAAATTAAACGTGAAGACATTGAAAATCATCCTGATTTGCATATTTTGTCTTATTCTCCTTTAGCAGGTGTTTTTCTAGTAGAAAGTAAAAACGGCAGACAGTTTTTTTTAACAGGACATACAGAATATGAACGTGATACACTCAAAGAAGAATATTTCAGAGATTTAGAAAAAGGCTTGCCAATTGATGTGCCGTTTAATTATTTTGCAGGGGATAATCCCAATTGTGAACCAGTATTTTCATGGAGATGTCATGCAAATTTAATGTATTCTAATTGGCTGAATTATTGCGTTTATCAAAAAACGCCGTTTGATTTGAAAAAATTAGAAAACATGAGTTATTGATTATTTAAAATTTTAGAAAAAAATTCTTCTGTACTGTAATCAGGGCTTCTATTATAACGGTCAAGTCCATATAAACATTCTGCATCATGTGTAATATAATTACCCTGTTCACGACAGGAAAATGTACAAACAAAACCTAATTTTTTTAAAACAGGAATACTTTCCTTGCAAATAAATCCATAAGGATAAGCAAAAGCAACAGGAGCAAATCCCGTTTGTTCTTTGGCTCTGGTCTGGAGCTGATTTAAATCTTGATATAGCATATTTTGATAATTTTCTGAATCTTCGCCATACATGATAGAACAACCTGCCCGTTCATTATTACTATGTAAATTATAAGTATGACTGCCAATTTCAATTTTGCCTGATTTTTGTAATAATTTAATATCCTCCCATGTCAGATAGGAATAGCTATCTACATGGGGGTCTTTTTCTGCCGTTTCGTCTGTATAATACCCGACTATGGAAACAACTGCACACATGTTATATTCTTCCAGTAAAGGCAATGCAATAGATAAATTATTATAAAATCCATCATCAAACGTCAGCATAACAGGCTTTTCTGGCAATTCGCCTTTGCCCTCTGTATAAGCAAGTAAATCTCCAACACTAACTGTTTCATAGCCATTTGCATATAAATAATATAAATCCTGTGCAAATTGTTCTTTTGTAATTTGATAATCACTGTTTGCTGTATCTGTAATGCTATGATACATCACAATTGGCAAAAAAATGCCCTCTTGTGTCTGAAAACTTCCAACAGAATGAATCGAACGGCTAATAGAGCTAGCAATTAAATAAATTATCACAAACATTGTATCTAATAATAATAAATATTTTATTTTCTTCGGATTGTAACAGCGATACATGAAATATGACCTCCCTGATATTTTTCTGTTTTGTTTTTTGTATTATTTATATGCAGGAAATGCTTTTTATTTGCTTGTCCACAAAAAAAGAATAACTGTAATTTTTTTTGCATAGATCGTATCAGAAAGGCACATACTGGAGGTATGA
>JAAVHJ010000050.1 GCA_014799805.1 Ruminococcus sp. | reverse complement strand
CTGTATGAAACAAACATTTGATGTATTAATTTTATAGGATTCTTGAAAAATAGTCAATAAAATTGCACAAATTGTGCAATAAAAAAATTTCACCCTCTGACTAAAAGTCAAAGAGTGAAGTTTTCCCCAATAAGTAAAAAGTTTAAAGATACACGAAAAAAATTTGCCATTTGCACAATGATAGTGATGTCTGGCTGTGTTCTGCCACGTTCCCAGCTTGACACAGTGTTGTTAGATACATACAAGATGTTGGCAAGTGCCTCTTGCGTCATGCTGTTCTTTAACCTTAGATGTCGGATTCTCTGCCCAATTGTTTTCATTTGCATGCATATCACTCCTAAATAATAAATTGATATACAGCACTTTTCCCTCAATTTAATTATATCATTCTTTCAATGCAAAATCAATATATTTCTTTTCAGTAAAGTAAAAAAATTTTTTCTTCTTCAGTATCATGTAAAAGGGTTTGGGCATTTCCCAATTGGCAGAGCCAACAAAAAATTTGGGGGAAATAATTATTTCTAAATTGTGAACAGTATGCCGTCAAAGTTGCAGACTTTGCCCAATAATTTCAGCGGAGCTGAATGCCCTGTTTTGCATACACCGACAGGGGCATGCAAAACAGATATTGGGTAACAATATCTGTTCTGCACGAAAAAAATTTTTTTCAACTTCTTTTGATAGAAGAACCAAAAAATTTTTTTAATTTTTAGAATCAGAAATCGGAAAATAATTGTTTCTAAATTATGAACACAAAAATTTTTACTTGTGTCATTTACTGTTTGGACGATTCTAAAAATTTTCAAATTCTTCTTCATACTACTCATCACCAATTTCATTTTTTTGAAAAGTTGATACTAGTATCAACTTTTTCTGAATTTGGCTTTGAAAAGAAAAGTGAGCAAAGCGATTTCATAGAGTCATTACCAAAATAACTTTCAGGTCTTAGGAAATTTTTCTTAACAATCGAATGTTGTACGCCCACGGGTGTACACATTCTATGCTTGTCACTACGTGAAATTCGGAGAATTTTGCGTAGTGCGTGAAAAGAAAATCGTTTGAAAAATTCCAAATTTCTTTTTTCTAAATGCCTACTAAAAAAGCTTGTGAATCCCTCAAATAAATTTTCAAGAAACATTGAGGTTTTGCAAGTGGATATCCACTATTGTAAATCATATGCCTACCAACTTATCAAACAGCTTTTACTTAAATTCTTCTTTTAATTCTTTAAGAAACAACTCTGCAATTGGAGAAAAAATTTGATATTTCTTCCAGATAATATACATCTTTGTTTCCAAAATAGGAATAATAGGTCGAAAACATAATCCGCTCTTTTCACTTGTATCAATCAGGTGTTCAAAAGTGAGAAGATATCCCAGACCTTCTTTGACAAAAATTGAACCATTAAAGGCTAAGTTGAAAGTTCCAATAATATTGAGTCTTTCAATATTTTCTTCGCACCATCTTGAAAAATCTACCTTGATAGACTGCTTAGAAGTAAAAAGAGGAAGTTCACAAATATCATCAAAAGTCAGTTCTGATTTTTCTGCAAGAGGACTGTCACGACGCATAATAACACCCCACTTATCACTTTCTGGTACATGCAGATAATTGTATTTTGAAAGATTTGGGGGTTCAACTATTACTGCCATATCAAGTAATCCTCTGTCAAGACGTTCTGTAACTGGTTCAGTATCTCCACTAAAAATGTGAAAAATAAAGTTCGGATATTTCTTTTTAAAAGATTTAATCACACTTGCAAGATATTTTATTTGTACACTTTCCGCACAGCCTATTCGGATTTCACCGCCCGTGATGCTGTTAAGCTGACTGAATTCTTCAACAGTTTTGTCTACCATTTCAAGAATATCTCCAGCACGTTTTCTCAGAAGCATTCCCTCATCATTTAGATGCATATTTTTATTTGTGCGGATAAACAGAGGATGTCCGAGTTCCTCTTCCAGCTTTTTTATTTCCTTTGACAGTGCCGACTGTGAAATATGCAGTCGCTTTGCTGCTTTTGTCATGTTTTCCTCTCTTGCAATTTCCATAAAATAACGTAATACTCTGATTTCCATAGTCTACCTCCATGTAATGATACTTTTATTATATCACTTTTTGTTATTCTTGTAAAGAATAACAAGCGATTACAAATAGATATTTTACATATTCGTAATTCTGTGATATACTGAAATTACAGAACATGGAGGTGAAGAAATGGCACTGGCAACTGATAAAATAGCTGTTATGACTGAAAATCTGAAAGACGCAGGTCTTAACGGAAATGAAGTGGCACAATGTCTGAAAATGCTTAATAAACATGAATTTTCAGCATTACAGAAATTTCTTTCTGACTATCGCAGGAGACTTCTTGACAGCGTACATGCATACAACAATCAGATTGACTGCCTTGACTATTTCACATACACACTTAAAAAATCTTTGGAGGTAAAGTAATATGGAAAATGAGGAACTCATGTTAACTGAGGAATGGGACAAAACATTCCCAAAAAGCAACAAAGTAAACCATAAAAAAATCACATTTCATAATCGTTACGGCATCACACTTGCAGCAGATTTGTATGAACCGAAGAACACAGAAGGAAAACTTCCTGCTGTTGCTATATGCGGACCATTCGGAGCAGTCAAGGAGCAATCATCAGGATTGTATGCACAAGCACTTGCCGAGCGTGGATTTCTAACAATTGCCTTTGACCCCTCGTTTACAGGCGAAAGTGGTGGTCAGCCTCGCTATGTAGCTTCTCCCGATATCAATACTGAGGATTTTTCCGCAGCAGTTGACTTTCTTTCTGTACAGGACAATGTTGACCCTGAGCGCATTGGTATTCTTGGTATCTGTGGCTGGGGCGGTATGGCTCTAAATGCGTCTGCAAACGATACTCGTATCAAAGCAACAGTTGCTTCCACAATGTATGATATGACTCGTGTGAATGCAAGAGGTTATTTTGATATGATGGACGCAGATGCCCGTTATGAACAACGTAAGGCTCTAAATGCACAGAGAATTGAGGATTATAAAAACGGTAGCTATCAGCTTGGCGGAGGTGTTGTTGACCCACTTCCAGAAGATGCACCTTTCTATGTAAAGGATTATTACGATTATTATAAAACAAATCGTGGCTATCACAAACGTTCTTTGAACTCCAATGGCGGTTGGAATATAACTTCTGCACTCTCATTCATGAATATGCCAATTCTTTCCTACAGTGACGAAATCCGCAGTGCTGTACTGATGATTCATGGAGAAAAAGCACATTCCTGTTATTTCAGCGAAGACGCTTTCAAAAAACTTAAGGGTGACAATAAAGAATTGCTGATTATTCCAAATGCTGTTCATACTGATTTATATGACCGTATGGATATTATTCCATTTAATAAGCTGGAGAATTTTTTCCGTGAAAATTTGAAATAACCAAAATCCAGCTATTCACAGTCACTTTCATCAAGGAGAAAGCTATGAAAAAACTGATTCTTTTAGTTATGACTGCTTTGATTGCAATAACAGGAGTATTTAACATTAACAGTTGTGCAAGTAGTATGACAAATAAAAATGTAATAACACCCCATTCAGCGTTTGTATCTGATACCGAACAAGAAGATTTTTCTATCCAAGATGCAAAGAATTTACAGAATTTTCTGCTTATGAGACCGACAGCTGAAGATTTAACTGATAAGAACTATGATTTAGATGGTAATGGTATCTGGAATATATTCGACCTCTGTCTTATGAAACGTAAGTTAATACAGACACCTAATCAAAACTCTAATATTCTTGTTGCTTATTTTTCAAGAACCGGAACAACAGAAGTCATTGCAGACTATATAATTAATATTACAGATGCAGACACTTTTGAAATTGAAGCTGCTGTTCCGTATACCAATGAAGATATTCAATATTCCAATTCGTCATGTCGTGCAAATAAGGAACAGAGTGATAAAAACATCCGCCCCGAAATTGCAAATACAATTGAAAATATTGAGCAGTATGATGTTATTTTTGTTGGATATCCAATTTGGTGGGGAGAAGAACCAAGAATTGTTGATACATTTCTTGAAAGCTATGATTTTTCGGGGGCGACTGTTATTCCATTCTGTACTTCCCACAGCAGTGAAATAAGTACTAGCGAAAGGAATATAAAAAATCTTGATGTAGAATATGGTGAAGTGCTATCTGGAAAACGTTTTTCAGCCTCATCAACAGAAAAAGATATTTCTGAATGGCTTGATACTTTACCATTGGAAAACAAACAGAAAACAGGAGTGTTTAATATGCAAAGTAAAACAGTTATGCTTAACAGTGGATATGAAATGCCAATTATGGGACTTGGCACATATAGTTTGCTTGATGATACATGTGTTAGTTCAATCGTTACCGAGTTGCAAAACGGTGGCAGACTTATTGATACAGCTTATATGTATCACAATGAGGAATCTGTTGGAGAAGGCATAAAACAGTCTGGTATTCCAAGAGAAGAAATATTTGTAGAAACAAAACTATATCCAAACCAGTATGCTAACGCAGCAAATGCTATTGATGAGGCTTTGGAAAAACTTGATGTAGATTACATTGACCTTATGCTTCTGCATCATCCTGGAACAAATGATGTGGAGGCTTATAAGGCTATGGAACAAGCTGTCGCCGACGGAAAAATACATTCAATTGGACTTTCAAATTGGTACATTGAAGAACTGGAGAAATTTTTGCCAAAGATTTCTATTATGCCTGCATTGATACAAAATGAAATACACCCCTATTATCAAGAGATAGATGTTGTCCCATATATTCAATCACTTGGTATTGTTATGCAAGGATGGTATCCTCTCGGAGGCAGAGGCTATACTGCTGAACTACTTGGCGATGAAACAATTAAAAACATTGCTGAAAATCATGGTGTATCTTCCGCACAGGTCATTCTTCGTTGGAATTTGCAAAGAAATGTTGTTGTTATTCCTGGCTCAAGTAATCCTGACCATATTAAAGAAAATCTCGATTTATTTGGCTTTGAATTATTCGACAATGAAATGGAGCAAATTAAGATGCTAAATCGTGACGAAAAACATGATTGGTATTAATTTAAATATACTTTTACTCAAAGCAGTTCAAAAAATTATTATTGAAGAGAGGACAAATGCCCTCTCTTTTTCGCTATGTATAAATATATATGATAAAACATACTTATCGTTGTTTTTTATTTGTACTTTTAGTTTCACCAGTCAACAGCATCATCAAGAATTTTTTGCTGTTGGTCGTTTGACATTCTTGTGTAAATTGCTGTTGTGTTTATGCTGGAATGTCCTAATAACGTGAGTTCGAAGAAAAAAAGATAGAAAAAACCGCCAGAATCTGTTATAATGAGAGTAATGACAAACTCAAAGAACAGAAAGGCGGTTTTTTCTATGGAACAGATAGCAATATTTTG
>JAAVHJ010000049.1 GCA_014799805.1 Ruminococcus sp. | reverse complement strand
TTCTGAAATAGCTGGAAGAATTTCAACTTCTTCCTTTGATACACAGCCAAATTCCCTTTTGCTTGAAACACGCTCGACGAATTTTACAAGCGATGCAATCACTAATTCTTTTTGTTCTTTTGTCATACTATCACTTCATCTCGCTTTCTTTTGGTATCATGATTTTGTCAAGAGCTTTTAAATGCTTTCTTTGAATGGTTCTACTACCGTAATACATATTTTCAATAACAGATTCAATTGTTTCATACGTCAAGTAATGCCTTGTTAAAATTTCTTTTAATTCATCATCATGCAAATAAGAAATGGCTTTTTTGATACTTTCTCGAACTGCTAATAGCTCCTCTGCTTGTTTCTGCTGTTCCTGAATTTCTTGCTCCAATTCCTGTAACAATTCCAAAGAATCCAAATCATCAGAATTACAAAGACTTTGAATTTCTTTATACTGTACAACTTTTTCTTGCAAAGCTTGTACATACTTTTCAATAGTTTTTGCTCTACGTAGCCACGCCCTCTTTTTTTCTTGCTCTCCTGTCATAATCCCTCTACCTCAGAAATTCTGATTTTATCAATTGCTTGATAAAACAATCTTTGCACATGTCTTGGTTCGTAAATCATCTTTTCAGCAACTTTCGGAAATGATTCATATAAAAGATAATATCGAACAAGAATTGTTTCTAGTGTATCATTCTGCACAGTTAGTATTATTCTTTTTATTTCTTTGTCAAGTGCAATCAACTTTGCTATTTGTTTTCTTTGTTGCTGAATATCATGTTCAATTTTTTTGTTTAAAGCATCATCTGATACACCAATTTCGGAAAGAAATTTTTTCTGTTGTTGGTCTTTGGTGATTTGCTTTTGTAATTTTTTCAATTGCTTGTAAACTGTTTTTGCCCTGCTAAGCCATTCTCTTTTTTTGATTTGTTCAATTGTCATGTTACACCTCAGATATAGCAAAAGTACCTTTTTTGAACTTGGAAATAAAAAAGATACTCTTTGCTTTTGATATATTGGAACGAGAGGAAAAGACCGTGGCAGACGGTTTTTTGATATATTAATTGTATAATATTTTTTTTAGTTAGTCAATAAAATTCCATGAAACATGGAATAAAAAAAGCACCCTCTGACAAAAGTCAAAGAGTGTTCTTTTTTTCCCCAATAAGAAGATAATCCAGAGAGATACCAAACAGCAGAGAAAGTTTTATAATGGAAACAATGTCTGGTTCTGTTTTGCCTAACTCCCAACTAGAAATTGTTCTGTGTGACACATACAAAACTTCTGCAAGTGCTTTTTGTGTCATGCAGTTCTGTGTTCTTAGCTTTCTGATTCGTTGTCCAATAGCTTCTACTAGCACGTGTACCACCTCATACTTTTTGATACACAGCCTTTTCCTCACTCTAATTATAACATTTTTTCAATGCAAAATCAATATATTTCTTTTCAGTAAAGTAAAAATTTTTTTCTTCTTTAGTATGATGTAAAGGGTTTGGGTATTTCCCAATTGGCAGAGCCAACAGAAATTTTTTTGAAAATAATTGTTTCTAAATTGTGAATGACATGAAGTCAAGGTTGCAAACCTTGCCCAATAAATGCAACGGAATGAAATGGCTTGTTTTGCACTACCTGATAGGGTCGTGCAAAACAGATATTGGGTAAACACTATCTGTTCTGCACAAAAAAAGATTTTTTTCAACTTCTTTTGATAGAAGAACCAAAAAATTTTTTTAATTTTTTTGAATTAGAAATCAAAAAATAATTGTTTCTAAATTATGAACATATTTTTTAACTTGTGTCATTTGCTGTTTGGACGATTCTAAAAACTTTCGAATTCTTCTTCAGACTACTCATCACCAATTTCATTTTTTTTGAAAAGTTGATACTAATATCAACTTTTTCATGGCACTTGTTCATCAGTCATCAGTATTTCTTTTCCAGTATTCATAAGTGATTCGTTTTGCTTCTTCTAGGTATTCGTCAAATTGCTTATACAGCCGATTAAGAAAAATAAATAATGTAATGCCACATATCACAAGAGAGATAGCAGTAGAAATGCAAACAGAAATTATAATTGTTAATAGCATAGCTGTCACCTCGTAAATATCATTTTTGTATCTCGCATTGTTTTATGATAGCATCAAAATCCTCATGACTAATCTCTCCTGCTCTCTTTAGAATTTCAGCAAGAGTTTTTACAACAGCCTTTTCATTTTCAAGCTTAGTTTTGCCCAACATCATCCCTGCTTTCCATGCATTTTCACATGCTCTGACATTCGTTTCAATCTGAATTTCTTCTGCGATTCTGTTTACGTTTAATCCGTACCACCTACAAAATTCTTGCTTATCAAATCTTGATTTTTCAAAATATTCTTGAATTACAGCAAATAGATTTATTGACGGATAAATTCCTGTCATGCTCTCGAACTCGCTAAGTAATAGCATAAAATATCACTCCTTTTGTTTCAAATTTTGAATTTGCTCCATTGCTTCCAGTTGCATTTTTGCCGTACAGGAAGTATAGATGTCAAGTGTAATGTCGCAGCGTTCATGTCCTAGAATTTCTGCAACTGTTTTCGGGTCAACACCAGCTCCGTTGATAGCTCTTGTTGCAAAGCCATGCCTTAAATCGTGAAATCTAACGTGTGGAATGCCTAAAATTTTTAATCTCTTGTTTAGTGCATTCCGCAACGTTTCAGGATTGCAAAATTTTTCAGCTCCAGTGCAGATAAAGCCTTTGCCTTGACATTGTTTCAAAACATCAGCAAGCCACTGCGATATGTAAATCCTTCGTTTACTTTTTAAAGTTTTTGGTTCGCCAAGTTCGCAGATGGTTCTTTTTTCATCGGGTATGTAATACCGCTTCACACTATGTCTGATATAAATGCTATTTGTCTTGAAGTCAACATCAGACCAACATAAAGCACAAGCTTCACCAAGTCTGATACCAGTGTGCATCACAATCAGCAATGCAGTTGAAATAGAAATTTTTTCCTGCAAAAGATATTTTTCAAGCTTATAAAATTCATCATCTGATAAAACTTGTTGTTCTTGCTTGCATTGCTTCGGATAGCGTGGACGGATAACTGGCATAGTAATGATTCCATCAGCTTCCGCACAAAGCAAAACACTTTTCAGCATTGCTACACAGTATTTGATTGATTTTGGATTCATGCCTTGACGAAGCATTGCATTCACAAACTCTTGCACCACTTTTCCACTGATAGAGCTTAACTGCATATCTCCAAAGAACGGCAGCACAGAATTTCTAAAACAACGTATATATCTATGATAAGTGCTTTGCCTTACCGTGTATTTTTTCAAATTCAGAAAAGCTTCTGTGCAGATTCTTATTGTTGGAGTATTTGGAAATTCTGAAATAGAAAAAGGCAAGTCACTATCTAAAATTTCTATCAAGTCGTTTGGCTTTGCACCAGAATTTACGCTTTGAACATATAACGTTTGCATCTGCAAAGATAGTTTTCCAAGCTGTGCGAATGTCATTATAAAAAATCACCTCTTTTTTGAATTGGTGGAATATATACATTCCACCAACGTTTTATTTTTGATTGAAAACAACTTTTACTCTGATTGGTTCTTTAATGATTGGAGCTGATTCTTTATTGCTTCTGCTGTCTGTTCTGCCTTAGAAACTAGAAACCCAAAATCAGAATCCTGCTTGTGTTTTGCTATATACTCTACCATCAGATTTATGCTTTGCATACAACTTTGGAAATAAGGCTTAAATAGTTCTTTGGTGGAGACAGCTCTAGAAACACTTGACTTGCTTTCAAGTTCAGCAATTTTTGCTTGCAATTCTTCAATTTGTTGGGCTGATTCCGCTACAGTTTCCGCACTAGCATCCTGCATTCTCTCTGCTTCTGCTTTGACCGCCTGTTCACGTTCTTTGGCTTCCTGCAATTCAGATTTCAGGCGTTCGATTTCTTCTAGCTCTGCTGTAGATTGCATGTACTCTATAGGACGTTCTTCTAATTCCTGAATTTGTTTTTCAAGCTCTTTGATATGTGCTGTAAGAGATTCTGATTTCTTTTTTGCTTCGTCCAGTTCACGGTGATGGGCTTGCTTATCAAAATGATACTTGACAGAAATATTTTCACGCTCTTGCTCTAGCTCTTGCAGTTTCTTTTCGTACTGGTCTTTCTGGTCGTCAAGCTCCAAATCATGTTGAAATTTTATCTCTTTAATTTTTTCTTTCAGTTTTTTCACTGTGACAGATTCTACATCAACAGTCTGAATTACTTCTTTGCGTTCTAGTTCGTCCAGTTTGGCAAGCAAAGCAAGTTTTGTTGTACCAATCTGTTCAATCGATTGAACAAAATTTTCTGATAGTCTTTCTGCAATAGAAATAAAATTATATGCTTGTACTTTTTTAATGCCAACTTCACTTATACAATAGTTTTCAAAATCTGGGTAGCCAAGTTCTTTGTACAGTTTGTCATCATGCATTTCTTTCAAGCCTTTGCAGACTTCATATAAAGACTGTTGTGCAATTTGTGCATGTATCTTAATACTCCTATCAAGTGCTATTGCTCTGCTGTGCTTGTCTGATAAAACAGCATCAGGCATAACAATTCCATTTTCGTTTTCATTCATGAATTACATTTTCCTTTCTCGATATTTTTTTCTGAAAAACTGTTTCCAGATATGCTTTATATTCTTCAACCAAATCTGAAATTTCTGGTGTCGGGTCGCTGTTCCGCAAACCTCGTACTTGCTTGATACTGCCGTCAGCAGCAACTTCCATTGTATAAAACGGTATGTCTGGATTTTCTGCTTGTCTAATAAATAGAATATTCAGCTTTCCAGTAGCATGACGTTCCGCATATCCAGCCACACAGTGATGTAAAACAGAACCCTCTTGAATAATTTCTCCTACGCTTTTTGGTAAGCAAATTATAAAATTTTCGGATTGATATTCTAAGGAAATACGTTCTGCCATGTTCTTTTCAAACTGTTTCAATTTTTCTTGATAGATTGCTTCCTGCTTACATCTGCGTTCTTTTGCTTGTTCTTGAATTTGCAAGTTGATGATTATAGTTAGTCTGGTGTGCATGTCTATGAAATGATGTGGCATGCTGATAGCTGTATCAAACAAGTTATAGTGTAACTTCCTGCATTGGTCAACATAGTCATGGTAGTCACTAAGCCTGATTTTATTTTTATCCAGATAGACTGCAATCCTGTATGGTTTTAGCTTAGTTAGTTCGCATAAAGAAGTCAATGTACCATGTTCACTTCCAAATACTTTGCCGATTAAAAGTAGTTCCTCTGGTTTGTTCTTTGGAAAAATTTTTCGCCAGTAGATGTATGTGAGATACATTTCTTCATTGCCTTGTAAAGCCTTAAATTCCGTGCGGTTCAAGTCTAACATTTTCAGCAAGTTATTTGATTTCCAGTTGATAGGATAAGCTATAGAAAGATGTTCCTGTTCCCTGAAAAATCCGTTGTATGTATAGGCTGCTTCAATTACCCCGCTATAGCCCGACTTCATAAGATATTCCAAATTGTGATGCTTGCAATATAGATGAAGATATTCCATGACGAGGTTACCTGTGTAGTGTTCCAGTTGCGAATGCTTCATGCACGAAGCAACTAAAGTTTTTCGATTCAGTATCATATATGTGTTGTCAAAACTATATCCATAGCCACTCTTACAGAAAACAGGTTCACGAAAAGTTTTTCTTATCGACCAATGCTGGCTGTCGTCACTGCCATAACGGACAGCTCCGTCATCAGCAAATACATATCGCTGACGTTCAGCAAGCTTTCCATTGCTGTAACGGTGATAGCAACGTACAAAAAGTTCTTTTCCCCAAGTGAGCATAACAGCAAAATTTTCTGCTCCTCTGCCTTTCATTTGTTCTGCAATATCATAGGGAATTGACGGAAATTCATGTAACAGCTCCTCTTTTCTTTTGGTTCGCATACTACCACCTACCAATCCATAAGACTCATGAAGTCAAAGGACTTTGCTTCTGGAGCTGATTCTTTTGCATTACCGATTAAATCAAGTTCAAATCTTTGATGAACCACTGCACAAGGAAAATAAAATTTAACTGCTCTGTTGTAGGCATCCAAATCCGAAAGACTTCCAGTACTTCCCCTTTTTACTATGCCTTTGATAACATGGTCAAGGCACTGTTGAAACGTCTTGCCACTCTGTTCAACTGCCTGTGCAAATTCCTGCTCCTGTTCGCAGAACTGCTGGAGTGTCTGGGCAGTTTTTTCTGCAATAAACGACTGGGCATTTCCTTTGATGTGGCTTGTATTAAAATATTCTTCTAAATTCATTTAAAAACTCCTTTCATATTATAGATTTGCCAAACAAACTGTAACAAGTTATAGTTTGTTTGGCAATCAGACTTTATTTTCAACAGGTTTAATTGAAACAATGTTAAAAATTTATTTAGTGTAAAGCTTTGTAAATATCACCCATGATAGCCAGACAGCTATCAGCAGTAATGCAAACATGCTTCTGACTACCATTGGTAAATGTAATGACAGCAAATTCTTCGTATCCGTCTCGAACATACTCGGCTTTGATAACTTCGGTTCTGGTCGCACACTCGTGCAACGCTTCACCAATCATCTGAACGAATTTCGCTTTATCCTGCATGCCTACTCCTCTCTTTCCATAGTTTTTTCATTATGCTGAAAATTATAAATTGTTGTTCCGTCAAGAATCGTTAAAAGCGTTTGGTCTAAATTTGTATCATTCAGTACCATCAACGTGACATGTGTTTGTGAATCCTTTGCATTCACGATTCTTTTCAAATCACTGCAATAGTTTTCAAACGATTTTACCGTGTGATTCCATTCATCAACGCCTTGTTTTTGAGTTGTGGCAATCACATCTACCAAGAAATCCTTTTTCCAGACAGAAATCTTGTAATTGTTAGCACTAGCGTTATATGTAACCTTAACATTTTCCGTCAAATTTTCCTTTACTGACAGTTCAAGGGCTATTCTTATCATTTCATGACTAAAACTATTTTCCATGTTTTTCACTACCTTTCAATGTATTTTTTACAATCTATTTAAAATTCATCAAAGTGTCTCATTTTCCGACATATCATTCGCATACATTTTGATAGCGTCTTTATAAGAACGCCTGATGTTTTTGAGTGCTTCCGAAACGGTCATGCCTCTTGTTACCATATCTTTGATGAGTACGCTAACAAGACAGCGGTGCATTGTAAGCAGTTCCTTTGTGGTTGCATCTGGATTGTTCAGATAAACACTAACATTTTTCTTACCATATGTAATTACAATTCTTGTTTCTTCTTTTGCTTCTTCCATTTCATTACCCACCTTTTAGCTCTAGTTTCTTTTTATCACGTCATTTGAGTTGAATTGTTGCCAGTATCTTGAGGTGTTTGAGCATAATGGATGTTTATAAGCAATGCTGTCACCATGTCCATAATAGCCTCAAACTGTAATTTCTGTGGCATTGTCAGTGATTCAAGTGTTTTGCCAAGTTCCTGTGGTGTTGGTGTGTACTCTCTATCAGTTTTCATTAAATTTTCATCTCCTTTCTGTTTATTTAGTTTTGAGCTGCATCATGTACCACTGCAAATGTCGTTTTCTTTGTTCATAATCAGGAAATGCAATCAGCAAGCCAACATCAGCCTTTTGAAGTTTTTCTATCAGGTCGATTTGCTCCGCAGTTAGATGTGGTCTGATACTCTCGCCCCTTGGGATTCCATGAACTTCACGAAATTTCTTTGCAGTCATGCCAATAACTAGCCTGTTAATCATGTCGCATTCGTTGCTGAAATGGTAAGGTTTCGGGTTCTCATGTAACAGCTTGATGTTCTCCGACAAAAGTGGGAACTCTTTTCTTGTAGCAACAAGCGTGTGAATGAAATTTTCCATTTCATTGAATCGCTTGATGTAAAGTTCTTTGAACTGTGCTGCTTTCTTCCCTCTATAGCCCATTGCCAGAAACACGAATCCGTCACGGGTTATGCAATAACAAGGCTGCTTTTTGCCCTGTTCGTTCTTATATGAGGACTGTACAAAATTGTACAGTCGAAACTCATCGGAACAGTCCAACTCTCTGATGTCACGCAGTACAGTGTTATGTGCCTTGTCAAATGCTTTTGCTACAAACAGGCTGTCCACTCTTGCTATGTCCTTGCTATCCACAAATACGCCCCATTCGTCTTTTGGAATTAACTCTTTCATGAATTATCACTGCCTTTCAATATTTGATTTTATTTTTTCCTTTGCTATGATTATAGAATACACTAAAAGTCGTATTTTGTCAATAGATTTCACGACTTTTTAGAACATTATACAAATTATAGGTCGTGATTTTGTGCATTGTAACGACTTTTAGTAGTTTATAACGCTTTTATCTTGACAAATCACGACTTTTGAGGGTATAATAATATTGAGGAGGTGATAAAATGGATATGAAAATAAAACGTGGTCAAATACTGAAAGAACTTAGGCTGGAAAAGAAACTAAGTCAACAAAATATTGCTAATATCTTAGAAGTTTCAGCACGGGCATATCAAAAATATGAATATGGAACAGCAGAGCCTACTTTTGATACTCTTTCACGGCTCGCTGACTTCTACGGTGTATCAGCCGACTATCTTCTTGGTCGAACCACCATAAAACAAATGACAACGGAACAGCCTGACCCATTTGCAAATATTGATGTTTCTGAACTAGAAAAACGAATTATAAAAAAATACACTGAACTTGACCAAGACGCAAGAAAGCTAACTATAGAGTTGTTTAGACAGTTTTCAACAATTTTTAATACAGAACAAGAAGAACAAAAATTACCAGAATCACCAACAGCACAGCCCATACAACAAACCGCAACTCAAAAGCAAAAGGAAGATAATGAGTATATCACTTATACAACTACTATTGGTGCAGAAATGGACAGGCGTAAGGCACTTGAAGCTGTACAGCGAGCAGGCGAGCTTGATGACGCTGAAACGAAGAAAAGCGCAGGCTGATAACTATGACAACACGCATCAAGAAAAAGTAAGTAAACAAAAAAATCCGCCCAGTGAGACCAACACTGAACGGATTCGGAGAAGATGTATGATAACATCGAAATTATATGTCAATGTTATTATAGCATAACTTCTCCAAAAAATCAAGAGAAAAAAGGAGAAAAAACTACTATGAAAGAAATTTTCAATAGTCAAGGTGTGGAACGTGTACATGTCTACACGGAAAAAGACGGAAAACCACTTGCTGAAAAGCACATCATCAAGCAACCAGATGGCAGTAAAAAATGTTTCTGGTATGCGATTGACCCTCAAACAGGTGCAAAGACATTTGGTCTGAATGGAATGGAACTACCCTTGTATCATGCTGATAGATTACACAATCAAAGTATAAACGGCGATGAAGATACACCAATTTTCTTTGCTGAGGGCGAAAAAGATGTAAAAACGCTTGAAGAAATTTTTGAAGCAGTAGCAACTTGCACACCGAATGGTGGTACTGCAACAAGTTGGAAAGATTCTTATAACAACGATTTGAAAAAACGAAACATCATTATTTTAACTGATAATGACGCTGTCGGTGAAAAATATGGATTAACTGTAGCAAGAAATACAGTTGACCTTGCATTATCTATCAAAATTATCCCTGCAAAAACTATCTGGAGTGATTGTCCTGAACATGGTGATATTTCCGACATTGTTCAAGCTCTTGGAGAGGATAAAGCAAGAGAACTATTAGCTGATGCAATTCAAAAAACAGAGTACTATTTTAAGCTAGATGATGATGTTGATATATCTGATTTCGAGGAACTATTAACAGATAGTCCTGAAATACTTCAAGAACCTAAACTAGTAGCAAAAAAAGGATATGAATTTGAAAAAAAGCCTATTCGCTACATCTGGTATCCATACATTCCAGCAGGGGATTACACAGTTTTAATGGCAGCAGGCGGAACGGGGAAAACATATTTTGCTTGTGGCGTTGCGGCAACTATCAGCAAAGGTGAAGCCTTACCTGTTCCGAACGGATATGAGGATAAACAAATAATTCCTGAAAATAAAAATGTTTTAATCATTTCAGCAGAAGACCGAGGCAGTGATATTTGGGAGAGACTAGAAAAATCGGGAGCTGATGTAGAATACGTTCACATTGCTGATAAAACAGAATCCAATGGATTTTTGTTTCCAAAAAATAGCGAAGATACCGCTAGAATTAAGTATTTTGAAAATGCAATTAAAGATTACAAACCAAACCTAATTATCATTGACCCGTGGCACGCTTTCTGTCCGCCAGAAGTTGACGTGAACCGAATTAATCATGTTCGTCCGATTTTTCAAACTCTCTCATCCATTTGTGAAAAATATGACTGCGGTTTAATACTAATCTCACATATCAATAAGAAACCGCAGGAAAACGCTAACAACGCTGCACTAGGAAGCGTTGATTTAATAAATGCAAGTAGAAGTGCCTTGACAGTTGTGGCAGACAGCAATGACAAAAATAACCGCTTTGTTGTACATACAAAAATTAACCATGCTGAACACGGACAAACAGTCCAATTTAAAATTAGTGATGATGGTTTTGCATGGAATGGATTTGAGCCAAGTATGACAAAAGATACTCTTGAAGATGCTGCTAGAATGCACCGTAAACCATCAGAAGAAATAAAAGACCAACCATTAACAGATGAAGAAATAAAAGAAGACCTGTTAGAAGCTATTACTGAATTAGCAGAATGTGGAAAAGAAACAAAAATAGCTTATCAACAATTGGAAAATATGTTAGAAGATAAAACTTTTAGAGATTTCAATACAAAAAAGAAGAAAAAGTTAATTGAGGAAGTGTCAAAATCAGAGGAATTTCAACGCAGAGGAATAATATTAAAAGGCTTAGCTAGGAATTGCAAATATACAAATAATATTACTGGAAAATCACAACTTGGTAGAGGAATTTTAGTCAGTCGTACATAAAATTGTTATTATTATATTAAAAAATGATAAAAAGTAAAATTTTAAACCTGTAACGAACTTGTTACAGGTTTTTTTATTATTAGTTGCTCACGAGGGGTGCAAAAGATTTGTCTATTTGTCTAAAAAACAGTTAAAAACAACTATTTTTAGCCATTTTTTTTAATTAGACAAATCTTTAATTTGTCTAATTAATAATTTTAGCTACAAATTTTTGGATTGAAAAAATGGCTATATTCTTTGAAGAATATAGATTTATTAATTTTATTTATAATAATATAATTAAAAAAAATTAGACAAATCAAAAAAAAATAGACAAATCATTTGTCTATTTTGATTTGTCTAAACCTATTTAAGCAGATATATCAGTCAAAATTTTAATTTTTAGACAAATAGACAAGTTTCCGCACCCCTCGTGAAGACCTATTAAAGAACAAGAAATAATTTTTATATTTAACAAAATTCGCATTAGACAAGTTAATTTTTTGTCTAATTTTTTTTGTTCTAAAATTGTTATTTATTGGAAATATAATTAATGCAAATTTTTGTAATCTTCAAGCTAGTACCACTTTTTCATCAGTAGCCATTTTAGTGTATACTATTTGTGTACACCCACACAATTTTTTTTACTAGTATTTCAAATAAATTGAAATTTTCTATTGACATATATTTTGAAACATGATAAACTTAAATCAGGGATAAAATTTGAAAGATGGTGATGTGATGAAAGAAAAAACTTACATAGGCTATGTTCGTGTGTCCAGTGTTGACCAGAACGAAGCCAGACAGCTAAAAGCATTAGAAAAATTTGGTAAACCAATGCATAGAATTTTCATTGATAAGTGCAGTGGAAAAAGTACTGACCGCCCAGAGCTGAAAAAAATGTTGGACTATGTGCGTGATGGGGATGTTCTGGTTGTCAGTGAGTATGCCAGACTAGCAAGAAGCAGTGCTGATATGCTACGCCTAGTTGATGAGCTTCAAGCAAAAGGTGTTGAGATTATAAGCTTAAGGGAGCAATTAGACACTACAACGCCACAAGGAAGATTTATTTTGACTGTATTTGCAGGATTGGCAGAGCTAGAACGTGAGACTATCAGAGAGCGACAGCGAGAGGGTATTGCGATTGCTAAAGCGGCAGGGAAATACAAGGGCAGGCAACCAATTCCAGTTGACTTAACGGCATTACAAATGGAATGCAAACTCTGGAGAGAGGGCAAACAGACAGCGAAAAGAACCATGCAAAAGCTTGGAATGAAACCGAATAGATTCTATAGAAAAGTCAAAGAATATGGTTTATAATAATAATTGGGAGTTGTTTTTAGTAACAGCTCCCAATTATCAATTAACGTTTGTCGTCATTGTTCAATAATTACTTATTTAGTAATTATTGAACAATAAAAAAGAAAATGAAAATGTCGAACTGGAATCTTAAGTCAATAGGCATTTATAAATTTATAATACGTCATACAATACATTGTATTTTAAAGTAATACGTAAAATACAAATTGATAACTATAATTATGAGTGTGAAAAACGTTGCCACCATAGATTAGTAATGCTAAGTATAACCATAACTGTAATATTACTTTTGCTTAATAGAGTAATACTCTAATATATTAGAGTAAAAAAGCAACTGGAAAGTATAAGGACAGACAGCCGATTCCTGTTGACCTAACGGCATTGCAAATGGAATGTAAACTCTGGAGAGAGGGAAAGCAGACGGCAAAGAGAACTATGCAAAAGCTTGGAATGAAGCCAAATAGATTCTATAGAAAAGTTAAGGAATATGGTTTATAATACTGTAAAAGTCAGAATCTATCAAGATTCTGACTTCCTTTTGTATACTACATGATGAAAGAGAGATGAATTTTATCAATTATAGTAAGAAGACTCACGCCACTTTAGGGGTGGAAGGATGTCAAACAAAAAAACTCCTGAATATACATTCAGAAGTTTTTTTGTTATTTTAAAGGTAAAATATTTCACCACATCTTCCAGTGTCACCTTTTGAAAGGACATAGTTTTGAATCATCGTTGCATCAGCACTGGTAATAGACCCATCACCATTAACATCTGCTGCCTGTGCACACTGTCCTTGTCCGAAATATCCATTGTTAAGAGCATTTAAAACGCAAACTACATCTGCTATATTAATTGCGCCATCATCATTCACATCACCATACATATGATATCCTCTTGGCTGTATGGCATCATTTGCAGCACTTGCAGAAATGAAAGCGGCACACGTACCAGCGCATAACATGAATGCTGATACAAAACAAGCTGTTATTTTCTTTGTTATTCTTTTCATGAATTTCTCTCCTAAATTATAAATTTAAAGGGTTACATTATGGAAATCTGAATGGAAATCTGATTAGCCAATATACAGGAATATCTTACCGATATCCGTTTCCTCACCACCACCAACTCCTGCATTTACAGCGTATTCGAGTATTTTATCGGCATCATCATAGGAAATATAGCCATCCTTATCCACATCAGCAGCAACAGCACAAGCTGCATTTGGGAACCAGTCTGACAAATTAGCTTGTACATAACTTACACTGACCGCCATGCCTCTCTGTAAGCCATGGTTTTTTAATGCGACCATTATGTTTGATGCATCAACTACATTTACATAATAGTCATTGTTCACATCACCCAGCATGTAGCGGATACCTGCATTTGTAGTGGCAGAAGCAGAAAAAGATGCTACTGTCAAAGATGCCAGTGCCATTGTTGTAGCTGATAAAATAGCCACTAGTTTTTTCTTTTTCTTCATGTGTAATAACCTCCTTTCTTATAAAATATTTATATTATCCTTTTTGATAGGAATAATAAAAATTATAATTTGTATTGTAATATTATACAAAAACTTATTCAATAAATTTCCATAAAAATTTACCCTTCTGCTATATACCGTCTGAAATTAAGTGTTTTTTTACATATACTTTCTAATTTTGTATAAATCAGTAAATAATTAATATATTCTGTCTATTATTTGTTTGTTTTTACCAATCTTTTCAAGAATTTTTCTTTAAAGAAAAAATGGATAAGAAAATTGAAGTGGTATTTGAAAGTAGTGGTGATATGATATGGAAGTATTATTAGACACATATTTTACTGATTTAGTTATTGATGAACTATCCATAGAAATATGTAATAGGTTGAAAAGATATTTCGATAATTAATAAATAAGTAATTAATGAAATATTTGAAAAAGTTTGAAATTGTGTAGGTTGAAATTATCAACCTGATAGAACAGCTTGACACAACAACGCCACAAGGAAGATTCATTTTAACTGTATTTGCAGGATTGGCGGAATTAGAGCGTGAGACTATCAGAGAACGGCAACGAGAGGGCATTGCCATAGCCAAAGCAGCAGGAAAATACAAGGGCAGGCAACCTATTCCTGTTGACCTAACGGCATTACAAATGGAACGCAAGCTCTGGAGAGAGGGCAAGCAAACGGCAAAGAGAACCATGCAAAAGCTCGGAATGAAGCCGAATAGATTCTATAGAAAAGTCAAAGAATATGGTTTATAATACTGCAAAAGTCAGAATCTATTAAGATTCTGACTTTCTCTTGTATAATACATCATGAAAGAGAGATGAATTTTATTCGAACGAGAACCGACTGCTTGCTTTTGCAAGAGGAAGCCCCCGCCTCTATACCGTCAGGCATAGGTGGGGGAGGATGTCAAACAAAAAAACTCCTGAACATACATTCAGAAGTTTTTTGTTATTTTAGTTAATATAAAATACCTGACCACATCTTCCAGCTTCATTGTAAAGTGAAACGATATATTTTTGAATCATCGTTGCATCCTCACTGGTAATATACCCATCACCATTAACATCTGCTGCCTGTGGAATATAATTTCCTTCTCCAAAATAAACTGCTGGTCTTGCAACAGCATAACTTACAGGCAATCTGGTATCCCCAGTCAGATTTTCAAAATTTCCAACAGCCTTTGAAACCAAAACTGCATCTGCTATATTAATTTTGCCATCATCATTCACATCACCATATACATGATATTCTCCTCTTGGCTGTATAGCATCATTTGCAGCACTCGCAGAAATGAAAGCGGCACACGTACCAGCACATAACATGAATGCTGATACAAAACAAGCTGTTATTTTCTTTGCTATTCTTTTCATGAATTTCTCTCCTAAATTACAAATTTAAAGGGTTACATTATGGAAATCTGATTAGCCAATATACAGAAACATCTTACCGATATCCGTTCCCTCACTACCACCAACTCCTGCACTTGCAGCGTATTCGAGTATTTTATCGGCATCTTCATAAGTAATATAGCCATCCTTATCCACATCAGCAGCAACAGCACAAGCCGCATTTGGGAACCAGTCTGACAAATTAGCTTGTACATAACTTACACTGACTGCCATGCCTCTCTGTAAGCCATGATTTTTTAATGCGACCATTATGTTTGATGCATCAACTGCATTTACATAATAGTCATTGTTCACATCACCCAACATGTATGGAATACGTGCATTTGTAGCGGCAGAAGCAGAAAAAGATGCTACTGTCAAAGATGCCAGTGCCATTGTTGTAGCTGATAAAATAGCCACTAGTTTTTTCT
>JAAVHJ010000048.1 GCA_014799805.1 Ruminococcus sp. | reverse complement strand
TTGAAATGGAACACAAAAATTTTAAGCTCATTTTTTCATGTATCTGTTTTTTTATTTTTGGCGTAACAGCAGGCGTATTTGGTACATCGACATATGATGCTATTCAAGGACAAAAAGAAAAAAATAGCAAAGTAACTGCTGACGAATGCAGGACTATTTTCAATGATTTTGTAGAAGAATATAATATAGAATGGAATTTAGATGAATCTTTTGAAGCTGATTTTGGATATTATATAGAATTAAGCCAAATGACTTCTGATGAATATTATACATATTTAGAAGAAATGTATCAAAATATAAAAGCTCAGGAAGAAGCATATGAAACTGGTATGCCTATGAAACAAAGAATAGTAGTTAGTAAATCTAAAAAAGAAAATGGAGAGTATGAATATACTTATTCTGATATAGATACAGAAAATACATTCAAAATTTATAAAAATACTGATGAAGAAAATAATACAAATTAGCAATCTGCACAAGTAATAAGATTAGAATTTAGTTAGTTGAACAAATATAAATTTTTTTCAAAAATTTTTAAAAAAACTATTGACTTTTACTAAATCATGTGCTATAATAAATACATGATTAAGGATTGCAATCACCGAATCAAATAACCGTAATGTTTCCCAATAGGAAACAAGTCTGAGGAGGCGAAACCAATGGAAAATTTGGATTCACAGCAGACGGCGGTTTCGTCAACCGTAGTTAAGTAGCAGGGTTTCAACTGATTGTTAAGTTTTATTTGACAACGTTCCCTAAGTGTTATAATATGATAATTCTACGGTATTGTCGGAATTTCGTCTTGTTCTAACTATGCAATTACGTTTCAAGCCAGCATATTTAGAACCATCTGCTAAGGCTTACATCATGGCAAAGAAACTTTCTATAAATCAAGCATTCCATTTTGTTGAATTTGGAGGTAAGCTCCCATGAGAATTTTAATTTAATTTCTTAAACATAATTCTTTCTGAAAGACGTGGTGCATGATGAAAATTGCAAAAATTGCTATGAAAGAAATTTTGAAAAAACCTTAGTATGAAAGGCGTGTGTTACCAATGCACAAATTAACAAGTCTCTAAACGAAACAACACAATTGAATAACAAATAGCTCCCAGCATGTTCGTGAAAAAACTGGGAGTTTATTTTTTGGAGGATTTTTTATGAATCATGAAACTAAAAATTTTCGCTATCAGCTCCGTAATGAAATAGAGCAGACAATAAAATTAAAAAATATTAATAGAAATTATTTTCATGAGGCTGATAAACTTAACTATGCAAAAATTATTAGAAAATTTTATTATACGTTCTGTGAGTATCCTAAATATCAGCCAGCACCTGAACAGATAGAAATTTATTATTTATGGACAAGTTTTCGTAAAAATTTGCAGTATTCCAAACTTGTTGCATGTCCATTTGATACGGATAATAAATGGGAACATGCTATAAAATCTATTAAAAACTTGCTGCCTGATAAAAATAAATATTATTATTTTTTAACAGCTTATGGTTGGCTCTATGAGGGCACAATTGACGGCATTTTAGAAATATTAACAGAATTTCCAAGAGAAATACAAGAGTTTTATATTTTCCTGAAAGATTATAGTTTTGTCATTATTTATGATGATGACAGCGAATGTTTACGCATGTGTTACGCTAAGAATTAATAAAATAATTATTTTTTCCTTGACATATGCCGTGTAATGTAGTAAAATAAATATATAGTATTTCTATCTATATTATTAAAATAAAGGCGGTTATTCAAATGAAAGTATCTGAAATGCAACAAGAAGTATTACGTTTAAAACAAGAACAAGATATATGCATATTAGCACATAGCTATGTTGCCCGTGAAATTAGTGAAATTGCGGATTTTGTGGGTGATTCTTATCAATTAAGCGTAAAAGCCTCTCAAGTTGAAAATCAAACAGTTTTAATGTGTGGCGTGCGATTCATGGCAGAAACAGTTAAAATTTTGTCTCCAGAAAAAAAAGTTTTATTATCAAATCCTTTGGCAGGCTGTCCCATGGCGGAACAAATGGACAAAGATATGATTTTACAGGTAAAAAAATCATATCCAGATTATAGTATCATGGCTTATGTCAATACGACAGCAGAATTAAAAACAATTGCAGATGTCTGTGTGACTTCTTCTTCTGCTGTGAAAATCGCAAAAGCCATTGAAAATGATAAAATCTTATTTATTCCTGATTGCAATTTAGGTGCATATGTGGCAAAGCAAGTACCTGAAAAAACAGTGAAATTATTACAGGGGGGTTGCCCCATTCATGCTAGTGTAAAACCCTCTGCTGTCCAGAATATGAAAGCATTACATCCACAAGCACTTGTTTTAGTACACCCAGAATGTATGCCAAGCGTTGTAGAACAAGCTGATTTTGTTGGCTCAACTTCGGCTATTATGGACTATGCAAAAAATTCTAATGCAAAAGAATTTATTATCGGCACGGAAATCAGTATTGCGGAGCATTTGCAATATGACTGTCCTGATAAATTATTTTATCCATTGACAAAAGATTTAATCTGTCCTAATATGAAATCTACAACTTTAGTAGATGTTTACAGGAATTTAACAGGTGAATTTGGGGAAGAAATTATATTAGACAAGCAGACAATTCAGGACGCAAGACGTTGTATTGACAAAATGATTGCGTTAGGAGGTTAAATTTAATTCATGAAAGAAAAAGCAATCATTGCCATGAGTGGTGGTGTAGATAGTTCTGTTGCGGCATTGCTTATGCTAAAAGCTGGCTACGAATGTGTCGGTGCAACGATGCAGTTATTTCATAATGAAGATGCAGGCATTGCAAAAGAAAAATCTTGTTGTTCTCTCAGTGATGTCATGGACGCAAAATTAGTTTCCAGTAAATTAAATATGTTGCATTATGTGTTTAATTTTTCAGAACAATTTAAAGAAACTGTTATGAATCGTTTTGCAAATTGCTATGAAAAAGGTGCAACACCAAATCCTTGTATTGACTGTAATAGATTTCTGAAATTTGATGCCATGATACAAAGAATGCATCAAATGCAATTTGATTATGTTGTCACAGGACATTATGCCAGAACGGAATTTGACACGAAATCTGGAAGATATTTACTAAAAAAAGGTCTTGATGAATCCAAAGACCAAAGCTATGTATTATATGCACTCACACAAGAACAATTACAGCATGTTCGGTTTCCGTTGGGAGATTATCACAAATCAGAAATCAGACAAATTGCAGAACAAAATAATTTCGTAAATGCACATAAAAAAGATAGTCAAGATATTTGTTTTGTGCCAGATGGTGATTATGCGAAATTTTTAGAACGATTCACAGGGAAGCAATTTACAACAGGTGATTTTATTGACACACAAGGCAATATTTTAGGACAGCATAAAGGCATTGTGCATTATACGATTGGACAACGCAAAGGATTAGGCATTTCTGCAAAAACGCCTTTATATGTTTGCGAAATTAAAACAGATACCAATCAGGTTGTACTTGGACAAAATCAGGAATTATTTTCTGATTCGCTAATTGCTGATGATGTAAATTTAATTTCTGTTGCGAGTTTAGAAAAGCCAATTCATGTCTGTGCAAAAATCAGATATAGACACCCTGAACAGCCAGCGACTGCATGGCAAGATGAAAACGGTTTTTTACATGTGAAATTTGACAGTCCACAAAGGGCAATTACCAAAGGACAAGCTGTTGTCTTATATCAAGATGATATTGTTGTTGGTGGCGGAACAATTTGCAGTTTATAAATAAAAAAGCTCTGAAATCCGTTTCAGGGCTTTTTTGTTTTATAATTTTTTTACATAATAATCTTAAACAATTCTTAAAAATAGCTTAATCTGTTCTTAATTTACAAATTAGAAATAATATGCTATGATAATATTACAAACTAAAAATACTAAAATATGAAAGGAAGATATATCATGAAAAAGAAAAAAAGTAGATTAAGTATTATTTTATCTTTTGTAGCTGTGATTTTCTTAGCTTTAAATTTAATCTGGGTTACTTACAGATACAATTACTTTGTAAAGGTGGTGAAAAATAATCCAAACTGTGAGAAAATAAATTTTAATATATATGATTTGAAACCAGAAAGAAAATCTATTGATGATTGCAATGTAGGAATATTTTTTCCAAAATATTTAAAATTTACTGGAAATTATTGTATTTCTAATGCATTATATTTCAATACTGAAAATTCAGGTTATGTCAAAAATTATGATGTAACACTTACAATTAAACCGCATTTATTTAAAGAAATGGATTTTCAAATTCAAATTCAAGACAATACAGAAAATGGTACAGAGTGGTATACTTTTGATATAAATGAAAATCAAGAAATTATCAAAAATTATAGAATGAGTCCAGAGGAAATATTAAATAATTCAGAAGTAAAAGATTTACTGAATGAAGTAATGAAAGTAGCTAATGAATATTTTTTATCTGATTAATATTGGTGGTGATATGCTATGAAAATTATGAAATATATATTTTTTTTAATTTGTATGACAATTGCCTTATTATTAACAAATGAACTCCAAGTAAAATATTTTACAAGTGAATTGCAAATGAATGACTGGAGTTTTCATTTTGATAATTCGATAACAGATGATATAGTTGAGATTTTAGAAAAGTTATCAGAAAAAAATAATGTTCTTGTCTATGCAAATAAACAAAAAATTTCAGAACAAAATATTACAGTTTATGATATTTTTGAGAACCAGCCTTTGAATACCTGTTTTCAATATGCTGTCCCTAAAAAATTAAAAAGCATTTTTCTGGGAACAATTCAAATAAATGAAAATAAATTATCAGATTTGCATGAGATAGACGAAACTATTTATTTTAGGGTAAAAGGCGATGAAAATAACATTTCAAAATTTATTAAGGAATTAGAACAACATGCTAATTTATATAGCTTAAATTCTTATATTACAAGTTATCCAGAAGATTGTGTGAAACCAGTGAATATTTTATGGTTAGTAATTGCATTATTTTTATTATTTGTTAATTATTATCAAGTTAGCATTCTGAAAAGAGAAAAAATGATTGCTATTTGCTATGGGCATTCACCAGCTTTAATTATGTTAAAATCTATTCTTGCTGATTTAGCTCTTATAGTGCCAATTGCATTTATTTCAATTTTTTTCATGCAAAAAATATTTTTTATTATTATTAATAAAAAAATAATTTCATATAGTATTTTAATTATTTTAACTTGTGTTATGCCATATTTTTCTTATCTGAAATTTAATTTAAAATTAATCTCCCATGAAAATAAATTACTTGAAAAAATTGTTATGTTAAGCAAAATTTTTAAATTAATTATTACTTGTATGTTGCTTGGTGTAGTTGTTTCTGTTTCGTATGCGTCAAAATCTTTCATAGATTCTTACAATGCAAACTCACAAATGAAAAAATATCTTGATTATGATATTATTAGAATTTCAAACCAAGATTTTAGTAAAGTTCCAGAAGAGATTCTTGCACTAGATGATACACTTGCACAAAGCTATGCAAATAGAATTGCCATAAATGATTTATATAGCCGATATTATCAAGCATGTGATATTACCATATTGGACAGGCATTATGCTTCAGATAATAATATTGAGATAGAACAAATTTATTGTAATGGCAATGCAAAAGATTATATTTTCTCTATTTTTTCAGATTATATTGATAAAACAGAAAATTCCGATTTGATTTATTTTTTACCTAAAAATCAAAATAATTCTAATAATAGAATTGATAGTCTGCGAACATTTTTGAAAAATTATAACACAGCAGAAAATTATTCTGAAAAAATTATTTATTATGATAATGATAATACAATAAAAATTTGTTGTTTCAGCTCCAATCCTGAAAATTTAATAAGTATTGCTGATAATCCATATGTGATTCTGGATAATATGCCACCTGAAAAATCCAGTACTAATTATGAAAAGCGTTTAGATATGCCAGCTTTGGCAATTCATAAAAATAACGAATTTGAAACTGAAATTCATTCAAAAAATAATCTGAATTATCTATCATATTGTCTAAAAGATAATATTTTATACATGATTGAAACATCTAAAAAAGAATTACTAATATTACTATTTATTGTATTAGTATTATTATTTTTAGAAATTATCATGTCATATCAAATGATAGCTTTTGATTATCGCTTGCATAGAAAAGAATATTGCTTAAAACGTGCTTTTGGTTCTGGAATGATTAGCAAATATAAAAAACAAATTATATTTCTAATTGCGATTTATGCAATTTCAATTTTAGTAGTCTGCAATTTAATTCATAGTAATTTTTATTTTGTTCTAATATTAGGTGTGAGTCTTATGTTATTAGATTTGTTGGCAATTCTATTTTTTATTTTGCAAACAGAACATAAAAAAGTACTTGCTGTATTAAAAGGAGGTTTTTCATGATAGAATTAAAAAATATAAGCAAAAAATTTGGTCAACATGTTTTATTTGAAAATTATAATTTAATTATAAACGACAATGAATTTGTTATGATTACAGGCAATAGCGGTTGTGGAAAGACAACTTTGATGAATATGATGGGTTCACTAGAAAAAATTGACAGTGGAGAAATTTTAGTAAATGGCATAGATATTACAAAGCGAAAAAATCAGTTGAAATATCTGCGTGATAATGTCGGTTTTTTATTTCAGAATTATGGACTGGTAGAAAATAAAACTGTAAAAGAAAATTTGAATATTATCGGCAAAAAAAGCAGAAATCATATATCAATTGAAAATGCTTTACAAGCGGTCGGATTAGCTGATAAAATCAATCAATATGTATATACGCTTTCTGGTGGAGAACAGCAAAGAGTGGCACTTGCACGCTTGCTTTACAAAAAATGTGATATTATTTTTGCTGATGAACCAACAGGCTCTCTTGATAAAAATAATGCGATTCAAGTAATGGAAATTTTAAAAAAATTTAATCAGCAGGGAAAAACAATTATTATGGTAACACATGATATTTCGCTTGTTTCTTATGCAACAAAAACGATTGAGTTACTCAAATAAAAATATGCTTTTTCTCCAGTAGAAATAAAGTCCAGTAAATTCATGTTACTGGACTTCAATTTATAAAAATTTCTGTTAAAAGCAATATCTTTAGTCCATTGTTTAAACCCTCTAAAATTTCTTCTATATTGCTATTCACGTTATCCCAATAGCAATATGCATCTTCCTGATAAATATCTTGATTCAAGTCTAAAATACGGAATTCACAAAATTTATAAGGCTTCATGTCAATATCATTATTAATTATTAATTGGGCAATATAATTATGATTCTCAAAATCTACCATTAAAATTTTTTTATCTGCTGTGATAACATATTTTTGAATATTTATTTTTAAGATATCCTGATATTGTTCCGAAATTTTCAAAATCCAGTTATAAGCTTCTGAAATAACTTGTTCAATTTGCAACATAAAAGATACTCCTTATTTCAATAAACTGGAAACTTCTGGGAACAGCTCCAAACTTCTTTTTAAAATTCTGTGACAATGGGCAATTGCTGTGCCATAATTTGTAATAGGAATATTTTGTGAGACAGCCGTATTTTGCCGAAATTGTAAAGCTCTTGGTGAAAGCATACAAGCTCCACAGTGAATAATTAAACTATAATCTTGTAAATCTTTTGGAAATTCATTGCCAGAAGTCCATGAGAAATTTAATTCACAATTTGCATATTCAGAAATCCAACACGGCAATTTAACTGTGCCAATATCATTACATTGCCTATGATGTGTGCAACCCTCTGAAATTAAAATTCTATCACCAGTTTTTAAATTATCTAATTTTGACGCACCACGGACAACTAATTCTAAATTGCCTTTATATCTTGCAAATAGAATCGAAAATGAAGTTAAATAAATATGTTCAGGTACAATTTTAGAAACTTTGCCAAATGCTTGACTATCTGTAATCACTATTTTAGGAGATATTAATTTTAATGTCATAGCAAGTTCTGTATCACGGCAACAAATTGGCATTGCACCAATTTCCAGACAGGCTCTGATTACTTGTTGCTGTGGCAAAATTAGCCTGCCTTTTGGAGCAGATTCGTCAATTGGAATGACCAATAATACACAATCGCCTTTATTAATAAAATCTGCCACTAATGGTTTTGGATTCACAGGCTGACAAATTTGTTTGGCAAGTAATTCTTTTAAAGCATGGATATTTTCACCAGTTTTGGCACTGACTGCAATTTCATGAATAGAATTTACTTGCATTGATTTTATATCTGATTTATTATAAACAATAATATAGGGAATTTTTCTAATCTGAAATTCCGTGATTAAATTTTCATCAACCGCTGATTTCCCCTGTGTGCCGTCAACAATTAATACTGCAATATCTGTTTTATTTAAAACCTGTAAAGATTTTTCAATTCTAAGCTGACCTAATTCCCCTGTGTCATCAATACCCGCCGTATCTACAATCATGACAGCTCCCAAAGGCAATAATTCCATAGCTTTATAAACTGGGTCTGTTGTTGTGCCTTTGATTTCTGAAACAACAGATAAATTTTGTCCTGTTATGGCATTGACAATGCTAGATTTTCCTGCGTTTCTTTTGCCAAAAAAGGCAATCTGTATTCTTTCACCTGATGGCGTAGCATTCATAGTTGCATTTGTCATAATAAAACACTTCTTTCATAATTATTTTATATTATTATAACAGATTTTTTATGCAATTGCAAGAGAGAATCAATAATTTAAAAAAATAGTCTTGACAAATGAATTTTAATATGTTATGATAATAGCAAAGCAGTGACAGGGAGGAAGTATGTTATTTTTAACGGCAAAGAGAGCATTCGGCTGGTGTAAGAATGCGTGTGGAATAGCAGAAAGTAGCCCTTGAGCTTCGGCTTGAACAGAAAATTTTTAAATTTTTTCTAAGTAATCCCCGACGGGTACACCCGTTACAGTGTGAACGAGTGCAGAAGAATTTCTTCTGAATTCAGGTGGTAACACGGACTATTATTAAATTAATTAGTTCGCCCTGAAGCAAATGCTTTAGGGTATTTTTTATTATCAAAATAAAAAATAATTAAAAATTTCAAAAAAAGGAGTTAAATTTTTATGGCAAAAGAATTAGCAAAAGTTTATAATCCTGAAGATTTTGAAGACAGGATTTATAACGACTGGATGAAAAAAGGTTGTTTTCATGCACAAATTGATGAAACTAAAAAGCCTTATACAATTGTCATTCCACCACCAAATATCACAGGGCAGTTGCATATGGGACATGCCCTTGATGAAACATTGCAGGATATTTTAATTCGTTGGAAAAGAATGTCTGGTTATAGTACACTTTGGTTACCTGGTACAGACCATGCAGCAATTGCAACAGAAGCTAAAATTGTTGCCTCTATGCGTGAAGAAGGTATTACAAAAGAATCTATTGGACGTGAAGCATTCATGCAACGTGCTTGGGCTTGGAAAGAAAAATTTGGCGGTCGCATTGTAGAGCAATTAAAAAAATTAGGTTCGTCTTGTGACTGGGAACGTGAGCGTTTCACAATGGACGAGGGCTGCTCTAAAGCTGTGAAAGAAGTTTTTGTAAAATATTATCAAAAAGGCTTAATTTACAGAGGAGAACGTATTATTAACTGGTGTCCGAAATGTTTGACTTCGCTTTCTGATGCAGAAGTAAATTATGAAGACCAAGCTGGCTATTTCTGGCATTTGCGTTACAAGTTCAAAGATTCTGACGAATATTTAGAATTATCAACAACCAGACCAGAGACTTTATTAGGAGATACAGCCGTTGCAGTCAATCCAAATGATGAAAGATATAAAAATTTAGTTGGCAAGAAATTAATTTTGCCAATTGTACACCGTGAAATTCCAGTTGTTGCAGATGATTATGTAGAAATGGATTTCGGAACAGGTGTTGTAAAAATCACCCCTGCACATGACCCGAATGACTTTGAAGTGGGAAAACGTCATAATCTGGAAGTGATTAATGTCATGACAGATGATGCAAAAATTACAGATGATTATCCGAAATATGCTGGTATGGACAGATATCAGGCAAGAAAAGCAATTGTGGAAGATTTAGAAAAAGAGGGCGCATTAGTTCGCATTGAAGAATATAATCATAATGTTGGAACATGTTATCGTTGTGGTACGACTGTTGAGCCAAAGGTTTCTACACAATGGTTTGTCAAAATGAAACCGCTTGCACAACCTGCAATTGATGCTGTTAAAACTGGCAAAACAAAATTTGTGCCTGAACGTTTTGATAAAATTTATTATCACTGGTTGGAAAATATCAAAGACTGGTGTATTTCCCGTCAAATCTGGTGGGGACATCAGATTCCAGCATTTTATTGTGATTCCTGCGGAGAAATGACAGTCACAAAAGAAAATTCTTGTAATTGTCCAAAATGTGGAAAGCTTATGAGACAAGACCCTGATACACTTGATACTTGGTTCAGCTCTGCATTATGGCCATTTTCTACATTGGGATTCCCTGAGCAAACAGAAGATTTAAACTATTTCTATCCAACGAATACACTTGTGACCGGCTATGATATTATTTTCTTCTGGGTTATCAGAATGATGTTTTCTGCTTTGGAAAATACGGGACAAGTACCATTTGACACTGTGTTAATTCATGGTTTAGTAAGAGATTCCCAAGGTCGCAAAATGTCTAAATCTTTAGGAAATGGCATTGACCCTCTGGAAGTAATTTCAAAATATGGTGCAGATGCTCTGCGATTTATGCTAGCAACAGGTAATGCTGCTGGAAATGATATGCGTTATACAGACGAAAAAGTAAAGTCAGCCAGAAATTTTGCTAATAAGCTTTGGAATGCATCCAGATTTATTATGATGAATCTGCCAGAAGATTTTAAATTTAATGGATTGCCAGAATCAAATCAACTTAGTATGGAAGATAAATGGTTAATTTCTAAATTGAATCAACTTGCCAAAGAAGTCAATACTAATCTTGAAGCATTTGAATTAGGTGTTGCTTGTTCAAAAATTTATGATTTTATTTGGGATATTTTCTGTGATTGGTATATTGAATTGACAAAGCCAAGAATTCAGGCAGGCGGGGAAGCAAAAAATTCTGCACAAGCTGTTCTTGTTTGGGCAATGCAAGGCATGTTAAAATTATTACACCCATTTATGCCATTTATTACAGAAGAAATCTGGCAAGTATTAGTTGCTGATAATAGCATGATTATGCTGGAAAATTATCCTGTTTATGATGAAAATTTGTGCTTTTCACAAGAAGAAATTAATTTTGGAAAAATTATTTCTGCAATTAAAGCTGTTAGAAATGCCAGAACAGAATTAAATGTTCCGCCGTCTGTAAAAGCAAAATTATATATTGAAACACAGGATAAAAATTTATTTGCCAGTGCGAAATTATTTTTTGAAAAATTAGCATCTGCTTCTGAAATTGAAATTGGTGAAAGTTTTGCAATTCCAGATTCTGTTGGGGCTGTTACAGATGCAGCAAGAATTTTTATTCCGATGAATCAACTTGTTGATAAAGAAAAGGAATTAGCAAGATTAAACAAAGAAAAAGAAAAAGTGCAGAAAGATATTGATTTCTTGAGCAAAAAATTAAATAATGCAGGATTTTTGGCAAAAGCACCTGAAAAACTTGTGGAAGCTGAAAAAACCAAACTTGCCAAAGCTCAGGAAAAAATGAATAAAATTTTGCAGTCTATGCAAGCTTATTCTTGAAATAAAAATAAATTAAAACTGGTGAAAAGTTATGAATTATGAAGAAGCTATGCAATGGATTCAGGGATTCAGCAAAAGCGGTTCGCCTGTGAAAAATTTAGACAGAATCGCAGATTTGCTAAATGCTTTGGGAAATCCACAGGAAAAATTAACTTGTATTCATATTGCTGGCACAAATGGAAAAGGTTCTGTTTCAGAATATTTAATTAATATTTTAAAAAATGCAGGCTATCAAACGGGAAGTTTGACTTCGCCTTATATCAAGCATTATCGTGACAGAATCAGAATTAATAGTCAGGATATTCCAGAAAATATACTTTGTGAACTTTGTGAAAAAGTCGCTCCTGTTGCTACAGGAGCAGACTATTCGCAATTTGAAATCACAATGGCAATTGCATTTTTATATTTTGCACAAGAAAAAACAGATTTTGTCATTTTAGAAACAGGAATTGGCGGGTTGCTGGATGCGACTAATATTATCAAAAAGCCTTTGGTAAGTGTTCTGACTTCGGTTTCTAAAGACCATATGCAAATATTAGGCACTAGCATTGAAGAAATTGCTATGCATAAAGCAGGAATTATTAAAAATAATTGTCCTGTTGTCATTTCGCCGAATAATAAAGCTGAAAAAATTTTCTGTCAAACGGCAAAAGAAAAACATTGTGAAATTTTTATTCCTAATGAATCTCTCTGCGACAGAAAAGAATCTGGCATTGAGGGTTGCCGATTTAATTATAAAAATAATCTATATCAGACGAAAATGGGCGGTAATCATCAGATTGATAATGCATTGACAGCTTTAGAAACTGTGCATGTACTAAGGGAAAATTATTATTATTGCATTTCAGAAGAAGCTGTTAAAAAAGCTCTTGCAGAAACAGTCGTTGCAGGTAGAATTCAAGTATTACAGACAAATCCGCTTGTTATTTTAGACGGGGGTCATAATGCAGATGGAATTGGCGTTTTGACGGATTTATTAAGCGAAAGTGGCATTGATTCTTGGATTGGTATCTGTGGCATGACAAATACAAAAGATGCAAATGTTGCTGCATTTCAATTAGCACTTGTATTAAGCAAAGTGCTTTGTGTAGATGGATTTTCTGGGATAAGTATACCAAAAGAGGATTTGCAAAAAGCGTTTATTCAGCAACATGCTTTAGCAAATACGATAGAATTGGAACAAGCTTTGCCTTATGCATTGAAATGGGCAAAAGGGTCACATGGTGCAGTTGTGATTTGTGGTTCATTATATTTAGCAAGTTGGTTCTTAAATCAGGAGTAATTGCATGGAAATTCTTGTAAGTGCAATCATTTTAATTGTATTACTGTTAATTCTCGGTGTGAATCCTATGTATATTATCCTAGGTGCAATTGGATTAGTAGAACTATTTTTTATTTTTATGATGTTATTTTTTATGATTAGTTTTATCTTGCTACTCATAACAAAGAAAACAACAGGAGAATTCTTACGCATTGAAGATAATAAAAAAATTGGTGTCGGCACACATGCTGTTTATTATATTAATCAACAAGAATTTCAAAATACGTTTCCAGCGGAAATTATGTTTGTAGATAAAATTTATAAAAAAAATAAACAAGTGCATATTTGGAAACGGGAGGGAAAAAAATTAAATCTGGTATTTGATTTTTATAGTATTATTATAATTGCTGTTGGATTTCCTGTATTTACAGGACTTGCGATTGCACTTGGATTATTGTTAAAAATATTCTTGCCGTATTTGGTAAGCTAAGCAAGAAAGGAAGATTTATGAAAATAAAACAACTCATCATGACAATGTTTCATGGGTTATGTATGGCATTAGCAGATAGTGTCCCTGGGGTTTCTGGTGGTACAGTTGCGTTTTTGCTAGGATTCTATGATAATTTCATTGGTTCTCTAAATGATTTGATGACAGGTAATTTAGAGGCTAAGAAAAAAGCTTTGATTTATTTAGTCAAGCTTGGCATTGGTTGGGCAATTGGTATGATTGCGTCAATTTTGGTATTAACTTCTGTGTTTGAATCGCATATTTATCAAATTTCATCACTATTTATTGGATTTATTTTATTTGCGATTCCCGTTGTAATTTATCAGGAACGTGCATGTCTAAAAGAAAAATTATGGACGGCATTTATGATTTTGCTAGGTGCTGGCGGTGTATGGGCTTTGACATATTTTACAGTCGGCAATACAAATCATGTTGTTTCTTTGGAAAATGCAAGCATTGGGACTTATGTCTATGTATTTATTGCTGGTGCAATTGCAATATGTGCAATGGTTTTACCAGGCATTTCTGGTTCAACTTTGTTATTAATTTTTGGATTATATATTTCTATTATCAGTGCAATTAAAGAAACATTAACACTAAACTTGCAGTATTTGCCAATTTTAATCGTCTTTGGAATTGGTGTGATTACGGGTATTGTTTCTATTGTCAGATTTATTCGTATTGCCTTGGAAAAATTTAGAAGTGCAACAGTATTTTTTATAGTTGGCATGATGTTAGGGTCTTTGTATTCCGTCATAATGGGTCCTACGACTCTCACAGATGATAATAAAATTTCGCTTGGCTTAGAACCGTTAAGTTTTTCTAGTTTTCATGTTTTATTTTTTATTATCGGTGGTGTAATTATTATTGGATTGCAGTTATTAGGCTCTATGAAAAGCAAACAAGAAAATTAATCAAAACAGCTCCAGAAAATAAACTGGAGCTGTTTTTTATTTTACAGCAAAAAATCCTGCTTGCCAATAGGAAGTCCAAAGAATATCTACTGTTTTAAAACTGCAATTTTTTAACAATTTAATATGCTGTTCTATCGTAATTGGAAATACTTCATGATTTCTACGGGATAAATGTGCAATTATTTCATCTTGTGTTTTTCCATTTGATTTCAAAAAATTTTCATATCGTTTTTGTGCAATCCTATCACTGCTATCAGATGATAATTTTATATTTTCAAAAGTAATATAAATCCCGTTTTTTTTCAATGCTTGATAACAATTTTGTGTTGCTTTTATTCTATCTTTCATCGTAAGATAATGATGTGCCTGCACTGCGGTTATCAGATTAAATTCATTTTCAAATTGCATATCCTGTGTAGATATATTTATAAATTTTAGATTATGATATTTACTAAGTTTTTGTTTCGCTATTGCAAGCATTTTTTCTGATGGGTCACATAAAGTTAAATTTATATTTGCAAAATTCTTGATTATTTTTTCAGCAAGATTCCCTGTACCACAACCAGTATCAAGCCATTGCATATTATTAATATTTAATACTTGTACCAAATCAATAATTTGTGCATGAAATTCTTGATAATAAGGTAAAACAGAATTAATATGATTATCATAATCATTTGCATTATAAGCTGACAAATTATCTTTCATAGCCAAACCCCTATTTTTATTAAATTATTAAATTTTTGTAAGCCAATCCGTGCCGTATCTTCCAGAAAGAACATCACATAATACAAATGCTGTGATACTATCTACAACAACTCTAGCTCTATGAATAATAGCGGGGTCATGTCTGCCTTTAATTTGCAAATCTGCATTCTGATTTTCAAAAAAATTAATGGTTTTCTGTACTTGATAAATAGATGGTGTAGGCTTTACAGCACAACGAAATAGAATTGGCATGCCATTTGTAATACCGCCGTTAATACCAGCATTATGATTGGTTTCTGTGATAACATGATTTTCCTGCATTCTAAAACTATCATTATATTGGCTACCATAATTATCTACCATGTCAAAGGCATCACCAAATTGTACACCTTTAATTGCTGGAATGCTAAATAAAGCATGTGCAAGAACGCCTTCTATTGTATCAAACCATGGTTCACCCACACCAGCGGGCATATTAATAATAGCTGTTTCTAAAACACCGCCGATGCTATCACCTTTTTGAGCAGTTTCGGAAATTTTTTCTTGCATCATTTTTTCTTGTGTCGCATCTAAAACAGCAAATATTTTTTGATTTAATTCTTGAATATCAGAATTTAATTCTGCAAAATCACGGTCTTTCACACCACCACAGCTTTTAATATGTGTGCCAATTAAAATATTTTTTGCTTTTAAAGCAGAAATTGCAATTGCACCACCTGCAACAAGTCCAGCTGTAATACGTCCGCTGAAATGTCCACCACCCCGAAAATCTTCAAAACCATGATATTTGCAATGTGCTGTGTAATCTGCATGTCCAGGGCGAGCCAAAGCTCTTGTTGCAGAATAATCTTTGCTTTTCGTCTGTGTATTAGGAATCATAATGCAAATTGGTGTGCCAGTTGTTTTATTTTCATAAACACCACTTAGAATTTGAAATGGGTCAGGCTCTTGCCTTGCCGTTGAAATTTTCCCAGAGGGTCTACGCAGTGTTAATTGCCGTTGCATAAATGCTTCATCTACTGGAATTCCTGGGGCAAATCCGTCTAGTACAACACCAATTGCTTTCCCATGACTTTCACCATAAATTGTAACAGAAATATTCTGCCCAAATGTATTTTTCATAAATTTTCAGCTCCTAGTGATTAAAATTTTTTTATAAATTTATTATAGCATAATTTTCAACAAAATGCAATATCTAACAGAACAAACACATGCATTATAAAAAATAATTTTTTATATAAATGGCTCAATAAATATGCCTTTACTAGCTGTTTGTTTTATTAAATTTTCGCCGATTATTAAATTCTTTAAACTTAAATAAGTATAATAATCATAGCCAAACTCGATAATTATTTTTTTATTGGGTGTTGCAATCTTGCACCAGATAAGCTCCCGCATAGCGAATTTAAATATCATATCAAAATTATCTATTGGAATCATGGATTTATTTTTCAAATTAGTATATCTATTTTTTTCCTGTTCACTAAAAGTAATGTTATATTTCTGCATTCGTTGCATGGCTTCATCAGGCGTTAAATATTTTTCTAAACTATAAATTTTGATATGATTAATTTTAAATTTTTTTAATATTTTATAATAAAAATTGATATATTCTTGTTCGGTTTTCAGATATTCTTCTAATGTAAATTGAATATTATTATAATATTTTCCAATGTCGCTAATAGATGTCCAATCTTTTAATAAATAACAGCCTTTTTCATTTCTGAATATTGGATTATATTTTGTAATTCTATATTTTATCATATTTTTTCACACTTTCTTATTTTTAGCAAAAGCAGGACAGCTTTTCCACTGACCTGCTTTATTAAAATAATTTAAATATTACTGAATCGGGAAATCATCTTTTGTTAATAAACAAACAATTAATTTCATAATATTTAAAGAATCTGTAGGGGTAATTTGTTTATCTTGGTTAACATCAGCATTAAGAAATCCTTGTGATTCTAAAACTCTTTGACTAAGAATTGTTTTATTTATCGTAATAATATCAAGAATATCAACATTACCATCTAAATTAGCATCCCCCCAAAGAATATTATTTGATTCTTCTTCGCTAGTATCTTCTGTTGTTTGAGGTTCTGTTGTTGAAGGCTCTATTATTGGAGGTTCTGTTGTCGAAGGCTCTGTTGTTGAAGGTTCTGTAGATGTTTCCTGTAAAAATACTGCATAATTCACACAATAAGCGGACTGTTCCGTTGTACCTAATGTGATTGTATCATTTGCAGAAAAATCTTTTTGATAAATCGTAAAATTCACATCATTAGAACTAGTTGCAGTTAATTCTGTTTTTGTCCAATCAGAAAGCCATTCTGGAAGAGTTTCAATTCTGTCATCTAATGCAATAGAAACTGTAATATTTTCTGTTGCAACAAAGCTTGTTAATTTAGTTTTAGTATCATTTTTAGAATCACAAGCAGTTAGAATTTGTTCTGCATTCAGAAGCGAATCAGGAACGCTTGTAAAAGTAAAATCACGGTCGCCAAATATCAGAGAATTTACAGCAAGATTATCTGCAAATTTCCAATCAGAAGCATTTTCATCATCATAAATTAGTAAATCTTTTGCAAGTCTGCCATTTAAAGCAATCATATCTTTTTGAAAATAAAACCAGTTAAGATTCACTAAATAGCCCTCTCCGCCAGTAAATTTGATATATAAATCATGTGTACCAGTAATTTCAGGTATATTAAATGTCCTGTCTTGCCATTGACTAAAACCGCCAGTACCCTCAAAAGCAATATTAGCGACTGGTGAATTCTCTAAACTATCTAAATATAATTCTATGCCTGTTGTATTACCTGAAATACGCATGGTAACTGCTTTTGCACCATCTTCAAAATCAAGTCGCTTATACATGACATAATCGCCATTTTCAATAAAACCAATATTTTGATTGCCCGATGTATCAGACGTATCTTCCGTACGAATACCTGATTGACTTGTGAAATCTTCTGCTTCTATTTGTGTAAATGCGGAAGTTGCTGTTAAAGTTGCTTTTTCTGGAGAAAGGGTAACAGTACCCTCTGGAAAAGCATTCACTGTCAAATCATTGATATAATATTCAATATTCGTATAACCTAAACCGCAATAATCACCATTTGCATCACTTGCATCATTAGGATTCAAGCCACGCAATTCTTCCCATTCGTCTGGCATACCGTCATTGTCACTGTCAATAATTTCTTTTTCTAAAACAGCCTCTGGATAAGTATAACTAACACCGCATTGAATACTATATTTATCAAGGTCAGTCACAGAGGCATTATATTCTGCTGTACCACTGCAAGAGCCTGTGCCGTTTAAGGTTTCATCTGCACATTGTTTATCAATTGCTGTTCTTAAATCAGGTGCAATACCATTGCCTGCAAATGAAATCACATGATAATAAGAATCTTCTGCACTTTCTGCTGTTAAAACAGTAGAAACATCTGCATTATTTGCAGTAATTTTAAAATGTTCTTCTGATTTGGTAGTATCTTCTGATTTATTGCCAGAATAACTTAACGCAGACCAGTTAGAATTTTCATCATTTCTGACAGAATTATCTTGATTTAAAATTCTATTACCAGATAGATATAGCATGAAATTTTCTGAATCAGAAACTTGTGCATAATGGAAACCACTGACGGTAGAATTACCAGCTTTCAGCGTATTATTTACATAATTCACATGTCCAATTGTGCCATAAGTGGTTTGATAACCCCAGTCATAAATAATATTATTTGTAAAATCAGCGGCATTTTTGTCAGTGACTTTCCCACGGAAATTACGGGAAACGTTATGAATAATTAAATTATGGTCAAAACTAAAATTAGACCGTCCGAACATAATACCAAAGCCGTGAATGCCTTTATCATGACCGCCCCAACTATTCGCAGGACCTATCACAGAATATTGACAAGTGTAATTATCATTTTTAGAATATAATCCCCATTGTTCGTCAGAGCTCCACCCCAAAGAACAATGGTCTATAATAGAATTGCTGCCGCCACTACCGCCCCAGGCGTCATTTCCTGAACTAGTTGCTTTATAAGGTCCAGGGCGGGAGCTAATAAATCTGACAATAATATTATTCCCACCCATGCCAAATTTATAATTTTTCAGCGTAATGCCTGAACCGCCAGGGGCAGTTTGTCCAGCAATCGTAATATTACTTTGACAAACAATATTACTTGCTAATTCAATTGTACCGCTGACATCAAATACAACAATACGATTCGATTTGCTTACTGCATCACGAAATGAACCTTCACCGCTGTCATTTAGGTTTGTAACATGATAAATTTCCCCACCACGACCACCAGTAGCATATTTTCCTGCTCCAACAGCACCAGGAAATGCAAGCACTGCATCATCAGCCTTTGCTGTTTGATTCGCAAAAGGGACACCTGCGAAAAGTGTTGCACATGCTGTTACTGTTGCAAGACAATGTTTCCATTTTTTGATTATCATACATACACCTCACTCTAAAAAATAGAAATTAAAATATCATGAACAATTTATGTTCTAAATATTATTTTAGCATAAGTATGCAAAAAAAGCAAATGTTATATTTTATAAAATTTTTAAAATTTTTTTATAAAAATTATGAAATATCACAAATCACTTCTGTAACTGTTTGTCTGTCAGAAAGATTTGTATCAATATAAATATCTATTTCAATCACAGTGATATGATTCATAGCCTCTAAGGGTATTTCTAAATTATCTGTTATTATAATATTTTCATCAAAATCAAAAATATCTACTATTGTAGTAGTAGTAGTAGTTGTTGTTTCTGTGGTGGTTGTTTCTGTAGTTGTTGTTTCACCTAAAGCTGTTGTCCACTCTAAAGCTGTTGTTTGTGCTGTTGCTGTGTTTAAAGTAGCAGTTGTCCACAATAATGTTTCTGTTGGAGCTGTTATTCCTGTTGTTACTATGGGGTCTGTTAGATCTGGTTCTGTCTCTGATGTGGCTGGGTATGATGGTTCTGGAGTTTCTGGTGGTTCTGGATTTATTGGAGGGGTTGTTAGTTCTGGAGGTTTTGTTGTAGTAGTTGGATTTGTTATAGAAGTAATTGTATTTGTTTCTGTATGCGTAGTGACTGGCTTTTTGGTTGTAGAATACGTACTGCTAGTAATATCTTCAGAACTAATTACAGTATTTGTGATTTCTTCTGGATAAGTAATGATATTTTCTGCTGTATTTGCAGTAGATATGCTTTCTTGCGAATGTAAAGTGCTGTTTATGTTTTCTGTGTGATTTATTTCAGAATCAGAAATACTGGAGCTTATCTCTTGAGGAATCGTATTTAAATTATTACTTGTATAAATAAATTCTGTCGGTTCTTCACTGAACATATCTGTATTAGAATTAGAGGTTTCTATTGTTTCATGAATGACCGCTGTTGTCGTCATTGTTGTTGTTTCTCTTTGAGGAGGGACAATCTCAGGTTCTTCAAGTTTCAAATACATAGAAGAGCCTACAATACAAACGGCACAAATCATAGACACAGAAACAGCATTCTGAATTCTTTTGACTTTACGGCGATGTGCATTTCTGGCATTTATTACATTTTCAAATACTTCATCATATGTTTTCAATGGAAAACCCCTCCTTTTCTAAAATTTTGCGGAGCTGTTGCCGAGCCTGATAACTAATTGCAGTTGCTTGTTTCTCTGAACATTTCATGATTTTTGCACATTCCTGCATAGTAAGCTGTTCAAAATATCTTAAATATAAAATTTCCCGATATTCTGTTTTTAATTTTTGCATTGCATGATGTAATTGCCGTTTAGAATCTTTCAGCTCCATGCGGGATTCTACTTCTTGCAATTCATCTTCTATATTTTCCGTTAATTCTTGTGACATTCCGATATGCCGTTTTTGCTTTTTTAAATAATTAATTGCCATATTACGGCATATTTTAAACAGATACGCTTTGAGTTGATTTTCATGTACTAATTTCGGACGCTTAATTGATAATTTAATAAATGCCTCTTGTGCAATATCTTCTGCATCTGATAAATTATGAACATAGCCATTGGTAAATAATAGCATACTATCCCAGTATAATTGAATAATCACTCTAAGTTCTGATTGTTCACCTTTCAGAAAACGGACGTAACTTTGAATACCGTTCTCCATTCCGTTCCTCCTTGCAAGTAGGTTTCTATTTCTATAACAACAGAAATCCAAAAATATTGGACAAAAATTTTATTTTTGGTAAAAAAAATAATTTTTTCCACATGTGAAATAAAATCCCTAGCTATTTTCACAAACTAGGGGATTTCATCTATGCATGAAATGCTTTCGGATGCACTTCACAATGTTCAGGTATCACAGGATATTTTAATTTAGAACAACCTGCAAATGCATATTTTTTAATTAATTTTAAATTTTCAGGTAAAACAATACTTGTTAAATTAGCACACTCATTAAAAGCCATTTCGCCAATACTAGTCACATGTTCGGGAATTTCAATTTTTTCAAGAGCTGTACAGCCACTTGCAAAATAATCTGGTATCAATTCTAAATTTTTTGGCAATTGAATTGTTTTTAATTTTTTGCAGCTCATGACAGTGCCTAAGCCTAAATTTATCACAGAATCTGGAAAGACAATTTCTTCTAATGCCTTGCACCAAGCAAAAGCATGTTCGTCAATTTGTTTGATATTCTCCGGCAAAATAAATTTTGTCGCATAAGCTTGTACATTAAAAACAGCCCATTCTAATTCTCTTACTGTATCAGGAATTTTCACTTCTCCAGATAACGGTAAATTATGCAATCCTGCAAGATAAACAACAGGACAATTTTCAATATAGGCTGGAATTTCAACAGGATTGCCTTTTTTAAAACCTCTGATAAATACTTCCTGATTTTCAATCACATACTGAAAACCATCAGGTGTAATTTTAGAATTTTTACGATAATTATAAAAATTCTTTTTAAATTTTTTCAAACTAATCATATCATTTCCTCAATTATCAAATGCTTCGGGGTGAACTTCACAACCTGCTGGAATGATAATATTTTCTGGTTTTAATTCTGGACAAGTCGCAAAAGCATATTTCTTAACTAATTTTAAATTTTCTGGTAATTTAACAGTTTTTAAATTTTCGCAGTCATAAAATGCTAATTCACCAATGATTTTCACAGATTCAGGGATAATTATTTTTTCCAGAGAGCTACACCCTCCAGCAAAACAGTCTGGAATTTCTTCTAAACTTTCAGGCAAGTGAATGGTTTTTAATTTTGGATTTTCTGAACATACACCTAGAAGCAATAATTTCAAATTATCAGGAAATATAATTTCTTCCAGAATATCACAAAATTCAAATGCTTGTTCTCCAATCGATTCCACACTATCTGGAATCAAAAATTTTGTCACTTGTTTTTGAAATGCAAAACACAGGTCATAAATTTCACGGACAGTATCAGGAATTCTAATTTCTCCTACAAGGGGCATTTCCTGCAAATTTCCCTGCAAATTTCTAATCGACACAACAGGACAATCTTCTATATAGGCTGGTATTTCATGAAATACTTGTTTTTTCGAGTCTTTATATCCCACAATATATACTTCATTATCTTGCATATAATATTGCAAGCCCTCTGGCGTTTTCTTAAAAATTCCCAACTGTGCTAATATTTTTTCTTTAAAACTCATAGCATTACCTCAAGTATTAATTTAATTATCAAATGCTTTTGTCTTAACTTCGCAGTTGACGGGAATATTAATATTTTCTGTCTTTAATTTTGGACAATCCGCAAAAGCATGTTTTTTAATTAATTCCAAATTTTCAGGTAATTTCACACTTGTTAAATTTTTACATAAACAAAATGCGGATTTTCCAATCATTTTAACATGTTCGGGAATTATGATTTCTTCCAGAGAATCACAACCGTTCATAAAATCATCTGGAATTTCTTCTAAAATTTCTGGCAACTTCACAGTTTTTAAATTTTTACAGAAACCAAATGCAGATTTTCCAATGATTTTAACATGTTCAGGAATTATCATTTCTTCCAAAGAATCACAACCACTCAAAAAATAATCTGAAATTTCTTCTAAATTTTCTGGTAAATAAATATTTTTTAAATTTTTGCAATCATTAAATGCTAATTCACGAATGATTTTCACAGATTCAGGGATAATAATTTCTTCCAGAGAGCTACAATCTCCAGCAAAACAATCTGAAATTTCCTGTAAACTTTCAGGCAAGTGAATTTTTTTCAATTTTGGATTTTCTGAACATATTCCTATAGGTAATAATTTTAAATGATCAGGAAATACGATTTCTTCCAGAATATCACAAAATTCAAATGCATGTTCTCCAATAGATTCTACACTATTTGGAATCACAAATTTAGTCACTTTTTTTTGGAATTCAAAACACATGTCACCAATTTCACGGATAGTATCAGGAATCCTAATTTCACCTACAAGAGGCATTTTCTGCAAATTTTTAAGTGACACAACAGGACAATCTTCTATATAGGCTGGTATTTCATGAAACACTTGCTTTTTTGAGCCTTTATATCCCACAATATAAACCTCATTATCTTGCCTATAATATTGCAATCCGTCTGTTGTTTTCTTAAAAATTCCCAACTGTGCAAGAATTTTTTCTTTTAAACTCATAATATTATCACCGCAACGGTCTTTTAAAATGCACAGGCAAGCCATTTTTTCTGTAAATATCAACTTTCCCCTGAATTAATGGCAAAAAATAACTAATTGCCGTATCTGTTACTTGATTTTGTTCGGGTGAAATCCATTCTTTGGGGAATTTCTTTTCTAAATTCGCAACATTTACAGCATCTGTCATTTCAATTGTGACTGCATAGGGCATATCACTTATACGCTTAAAATACATCATTTTTCCAGTTTCGCCATTAAGAGCTGTTTTCAGTGCATGTCTGCCAATACGTTCTGCTTCGTCAATATCTGTTTTAGAACAAATATGCGAAGAACATCTTTGCATGACATTTAATTCAATTGAACGCACTTTACAGCCAATTCTATCTGCAACGAAACGCTCTAAAAATTTTCCAATACCAGACAAGTATTTATGTCCGAAATTATCTACTGCACCTGATTGAAAATCCTCTATTCCTGAATTTTCAGTTTCAAAATTCACACCCTCTGAAACAGCAATAATGACAGCTTTATGCTTAGCCATTTCTTTTTTTACATCTTCAATAAATTTTTCTGCTGAAAAATTAGTTTCTGGTAAATAAATTAAATGTGGTGCTTCTTCTCCATTGGCACGTAACATACAAGTTGACGCTGTCAACCAACCGCTATTTCTTCCCATAATTTCAATTATCGTGACAGACGGCAAACTATATACACAGCTATCCCGAATAATTTCTTGTACTGTCGTAGCAACATATTTAGACGCTGAACCAAAACCTGGTGTGTGGTCAGTGATAGGTAAATCATTATCAATTGTTTTAGGCACACCAATAATTTTCACATCAGAACCAATTTGTTTCAGATAAGCTGATAATTTAACAACCGTATCCATGGAATCATTACCACCAATATAAATAAATACACCAATTCTATGAATTTCAAACGTATGCAGAATTTTTTCATAAATATCAGGATTTTCTTCATAATTTGGCAATTTATAACGACATGACCCTAACATAGTTGATGGTGTTTGGCGTAACAATTCCATATCTTCATTCGTCCGAATCACGCTTTTTAAATTTAATAATTTATCATGAATCATGCCCTCAATGCCATTAATAGACCCAAAAATTGCATCAATTTCTTTTGTTAATAATCCTTGCTTGAAAACGCCTACCAAACTTGCATTAATTGCACAGGTAGGCCCTCCAGATTGGGCAACTGCAATATTCACAAAAATTCCTCCCTTGTGTTTTTAAATTTTTTGCAAGTAATTCTATTATAACAGATTCTCATATAAATTGCAAGTACTAAGATAAAAACAAAACGCTTTTGTTAATTTTTTTATGCAGTTATCCTGCTAGTCTTTGATTTTTACTTGACAAAAACTAAATTTTGTGCTATGATTAAGAAAAATATGGGAGAATTTATTTTTATGAAAAAAATATATTTACTTGGGTTACTATTAGCAATAAATTTTACAGGTTGTTCAGCCATATTAGATTTTGCACCAGAAGAGATATCTTCTGAATCTATTACAACAGATTTTTATACAGAAACAGTGTCAATAATAGATTCTACTATGGTAGAAACACAAGAAACTAAAAAAGCAACTTTTCCACATAAAGAAACTGAAATCACAACAGAACTAGTAAATCAATCTGAACAAACACTGTATGATAAATTATACTTAGAACTTTCACAATATCATGAAATCATAGAATTTGATTATAAAATAGATCCAGATGAATTAGCAGAGGCAATTAATCTGTTAGAACACAAAAATCCTGAAATTTTTTGGATTAGTGCCTATTCACTATCTTATAATGAAATTTCTTCAGAAGTAGCATTTAAAATCATGAATGATTACCAACCAGAGCAACTAAAAAATATGTCTGCTGAATTAGAAGCTATGATACAGCAAATTATTGTTAGCCTTGATAAAAATCTTTCTGATTATGAAAAAATATTACAAATACATGATTATTTAGTCACACATACAGAATATGATTCTGATTCTGCATTATTATCAGAAAAAGGCATTTGGAGTACTGCCTATGGTTGTTTAATTAATGGAAAAGCTGTCTGTCAAGGCTATGCACAGGCATTTCAAATGCTCATGAATGCATTAGAGATAGAATGTGGTATTTGTTCTGGATCTGCGAAAAATGAACCGCATGTGTGGAATTATATTTTATTAAATCAAAATTATTATTGGGTTGATGTTACTTGGGATGACCCTATTTCTATGGATTCTGTCGAACAGAATGACTGGATTTATCATAGTTATTTTTTAATCAATGATGAAATGCTTTTCAGAACTAGAATGCTTGATGGCAAAGAAATTTTTAAACCAGAGTGTAATTCTTTAGAAAGTAATTATTTTGTGAAAGAAAATAATTATTTATTAAATTACCAGTTTACAGAAATTGATAAAAGACTTTCCGAACATGTGGCTGATGGAAACCTTGAAATTATGTTTGCAACCGAAGATGCTTATCAAGCTTGTATACAGGATTTATTTTCAAATAATGCTATCTGGAATGCAAAAATTTTTCAACAAATGGGTGGTTCTGTGAATTATCAGCAAGATTCAAATCTATATATTTTAAGAATCACGTTTGAAATAAATCTGGCAGATTAATTTTGCCAGATTTATTTTTTTATATCTTAAACAATTCTTAAACATTTTGCACCTTGTTTCTTAAACAAATATCGTGTATAATAATAACAATAGAAAAAATTTTAAAATAAAAATAAAAAAGGAGAAATAATAATGGCTTATGATATTTTAATATGCGATGATGAAAAAGACATTGTCAATGCGTTAAAAATTTATCTCTCACAGGAAAATAATTATATTCTGCATGTTGCTTACAATGGGAAGGAGGCACTGGAAATTTTAAAACAAGAAAAAATTGATTTATTATTACTGGATATTATGATGCCCGAAATGGACGGAATTGAAGCAATGACCAAGTTAAGAGAGCAATATAATTTGCCTGTTATTTTGCTTACTGCAAAAAGCGAAGATACAGATAAAATTTTAGGTTTGAATTTGGGGGCTGATGATTATATTACAAAACCGTTTAACCCTATGGAAGTGCTTGCCAGAGTAAAATCTCAGTTAAGACGCTATACAAAATTAGGCAGTGTTGCACCTGTTTCTTCCACGCAATATCAATGCGGAAATATTTTTTTAGATAATTCAGAGAAAATTGTCACGATTGATGGCGAACAAGTGAATTTAACACCAACAGAATATGCAATTTTATTATTTCTCATGCAGTCGCCGAATAAAGTCTTTTCGCCAAGCGAAATTTACACAGCAATTCGTGGGGAACTGCCCTATGGTGCAGAGGGGACAATTGCTGTGCATATCAGACATTTGCGTGAAAAAATTGAAATTAATCCAGCTGAACCCAGATATTTAAAAGCTGTTTGGGGACAAGGCTATAAATTAGAAAGAGGTGGTAGTATATGAAAAAAAAGCCATTACGCAAAAATAGTATTTGTAAAATGCTTGCAATACTTGCTTATGTAATTAGTATTCCCGTTGCTTGTTTAGGCATTCTTGGAACACTTGAATTATATAATGGTGGTTATTATTATAAAGAGTTAAGCGAGATTCAAAAATCTAATTTTGAATCTAAATTATCAAGTGATATTTGGTTATTAAATGAAAATTTCATGCAATTGCAAACAAACGGTTATTTTGATGAAACTGTTTCTAAGCAACGAAAAGAAGTATTATACCAAGAATTTATGCAGAATTATGCGAATAATAAAACAAATTTTTCTTTTGCAGTTTATGACATGGACGATAATTTATTAATAAAATCTGGTTCTGATAATTCGCCAATTTCACAGACTTATTTTCATGAAGAAACAGAAAATATGCAATCAGAAAAAATTATGTCTGAAGCAGACTATCAAAGATTTTGCAATACACTTGAGGGAGAATATGTTATCAATGCAACACAAATGATTGTGCCAAGAGGTGAACCAGCTCCGACACTTCCAAATTCGCAAAATGAATTGATTCCTGAAACAGAAGTTACAGAAATAATTCCGTCTACTACAAATATTCCAGAAACTACAGAATTAGTTACAGAACCTGATACAACAGATACGGCAGAATTAGTTACAGAACCTAATACAACAGATATTGCAATCCAAGAAATGTCAGATACGACAGAATCAAATGCATTATTAGAAAATGTATTCCCACTTACGATACAAGTCAATGCAGAAAATATACCCCTTGCAGTAGAAGTTGATTATTCTATAGATGAAATGCAAGCAATTTGTGATGCATTAAATATATCTTATCATTATACAGATAATAATTTCTATCTTTTGATTGAAAATAATGATACTGGTGTACAAGAAAATATTTTATTTCAAAATTATTTGCAAGCAGTATTGAATCAAAACCCAGATTTATATATTATAAAGCAAGATGATTGGCATTATGTGATTAATTATCATAATGACCCACCGTCTTTTATTCCAATTCAAGATTATGCAGCATTATATTTTGAGGAATTTACACTGGATTCCTATCCTGTAGATAATAATAATAGTAATAATAATAATAATATAGACGAACCGCAATATTATGATATTTATTATGATGTACGCATTTCTGAACCAATCACTACTACAACACATTATATTATCGGCTATGTCAACCAACCATTAAAAGCAATTGATAGTTATAAAACTGCACAAGATTATACAATGTTAGCCTATCAATATCGCTATGCTATCCCAATTATTGGCGTTCTTGCAGCAATTTTATGTTTCGTAAGCTTTATCTTTGCGATTGCTTCTGCTGGGTATCGCACAGGGTCAGAATATGCTGTTGCAACAAGCTTTGATAAAATCCCCTATGATATTTTTACAGCAATTCTTGGTTGTATAGGCATTGTAGCTAGTTTTATTGCTGTTGATAATATCGGAAATGAAATATTACTATTTGGAATTTTACTGCCATTATGGGCAATCATTATTCTTTGGTGGGCAATGAGTACGGCAACCCGTGTTAGAACAAAGACAATTATAGAAAATACTGTTATTTATAAAATTTTTAGATTGACGAAAAAGCAATTACTAAAAAGCAGTGAAAAAGCAAAGCAAGCAAAAGAACAAGTCAAAGAAAAAGCAAAATTATTAGATTATTTGCCATTTGTCTGGAAAGCTGGACTTGTTGCAACAGGTGTTGTCCTATTAGATATTATCAGTGTTATATTCATTTGGGATAGAATAGAATTTGGTTTATTATTAAAAATTTTATTTTGGGCAGTCGGCATTGCAGGGACAATTTTTGTTGTGTATCAACTGCATTTGCTGGAAGTCGGCGGTCAGAATCTTGCAAACGGTAAGCTTGATGAAAAAATTAAACTAGAAAGATTATTTAGTGTATTCAAGAAACATGCAGAAAATTTGAATTGCATTGGTGACGGCATGAACAAAGCTGTTTCAGATAGACTAAAAAGCGAAATGTTCAAAACAGAATTAATTGCCAATGTATCCCATGATATCCGCACGCCATTAACTTCTATCATTAATTATACGGATTTGTTATCAAAATTAAATCTCACAGATAAACAAGCGATTGAATATATTAGCGTTTTACAAAGACAATCTGCAAGATTACGTAAATTAACAGAAGATGTGCTGGAAGCCTCAAAAGCAACTGCTGGAACTATGAAAACAGAAAAAGAAATCATGGATATAAAAGTGTTATTAGAGCAATTAATCGGCGAATATACAGAACGTTTTGAAGCAAAAAATTTAACGCTAATCAATGAAATTTCAGAACAGAATTTAATTGTTTCCGCAGATGGCAAGTTATTATGGCGAGCTATGGATAATTTATTTGGCAATATTTGTAAATATGCAATGCCTCAAACAAGAGTCTATTTGCATGCTTATCCTGAAAATCATGAAATTATTATTACACTAAGAAATATTTCAGCTGTGCAGTTAAATATTTCAGCAGATGCTTTAATGGAACGATTCGTCCGTGGTGACAGGTCAAGAAATACTGACGGCAGTGGCTTAGGCTTGTCCATTGCACAAAGCTTTATCGAATTACAAGGCGGAAAATTAAGTTTATATATTGATGGTGATTTATTCAAAGTAAAAATTCAGCTCCCAGAAAATCAAGCAATAGAACAAATAAATTTAGAGAAGTAAAGGAAAAATTTACATGCGAGTGTTTCAAAAAAATATATTAGCAATTATAATTGGTTGCCTTGTTGGCATAGTAACATTGGCAGGACAAGCAGTCCTGCCTGTTAATTTGAATTTTTTAGCAAATTCAGGAGCTATTTGGCTAATTCCTGCTTTTTTATTCAGCTTTTTTTCAAAAAATAATCAAGTATATTCTATGCTGATTACTATAAATTGTCTGTTTGGCTGTGTTTATGGGTATTATATTTCTGAAGCAATTCATAATAACCATGCATTTGATTTTACAAGTGGTGTGTACCTTTGGACAGTCATGGCAATTTTAGCAGGTAGTATTTTTGGGATTGGTGCTTATTTTGCAAATCAAGAAAATCATAAAATAAAATATTATGCAAAAAATCTTCTGCCTGCTGTTTTTACTGCGGAGGGAATAGAAAATTTAATACATATTTCCGACTATTCGCATATGATACCAGCAGTAATTATGAAAATCATAATTGGCATTTTATTATATTTTGTAATTAATAAACAAGATTCTATGAAATCTAAAAATTTATTTTCTTTTGGTATGATGACTATATTGGGAATTATTGCATATACGGGATTATTTTTATTTACGTGCTTATAATTTTATAATTAGTCTGTAATGATAGAATAGAAAGGAAAATATTTTATGGAATATATTTTAAAAATAAATAATCTTAGTAAAAAATACAAACAGTTCAAGGCACTTGATAATTTAACCATGCAAGTGCCGAAAGGCTCTATTTATGGCTTTATCGGAAAAAATGGAGCTGGCAAAACTACGTTAATACGCATAATATGCGGTTTGCAATATCCCACAAGCGGAGAATTTGAGCTATATAATATTAAAAATACAAGCAAAGAAATTGCCAAAGCACGCCGAAAAATGGGAGCTGTGATAGAAACACCATCAATTTATCTTGATATGACAGCAGAAGACAATTTACAGCAACAATATAAAATTTTAGGCTTATCCAATTTTGACGGATTACAAGAAATTCTAATGCTTGTGGGATTAGAAAACACTGGAAAGAAAAAAGCTAGAAATTTTTCATTAGGTATGCGACAGCGTTTAGGAATTGCAATTGCCCTTTGTGGGAATTCTGAATTTTTAGTATTGGACGAGCCGATTAATGGACTTGACCCACAAGGTATTATTGAAATGCGTGAATTGATTCTAAAATTAAATCATGAAAAAAATATCACAGTATTGATTTCTAGTCATATTCTTGATGAGTTATCTAAACTTGCAACACATTATGGATTTATTGACAAAGGTCGAATTATTCGTGAAATGAGTGCAAAAGAACTTGAAAATTCCTGCTATAAATGTGTCAGAATGACAGTGACTAATACAAATGCTTTAACAAGATTACTAGACAAAAAATCAATTTCTTATCAAATATTAGATAAGAATATAATTGATGTCTATGCAAAGCTAAATTTCACCCAGTTTGCAATAGAACTATCTAAAGAAAATTGTGAAATTATTTCCATGAATGAGCATGATGAAAGTTTAGAAAGCTTTTATATTTCTCTTGTGGGAGGTGCAGAACATGTGTAATTTATTACTTGCTAATTTGGCAAGACTAAAAAAAAATATTTTATTTATTTTTAGTGCAGTTGTTATGCTGATTTTGGGAATTTTTACACCAATATCAATTTACTCTGAAAAAATAAAATATTTACAATTGCAAGAAGCAGATAAAGTAATTGGTGGCTATGTTATTTTTGTATGTATCATAATGGCTTTTATCTGTTGCGTATTTTGTGGTGAAGAACATGACGGCGGAACAGTACGCAATAAATTATCTGTTGGACATATCAGAATGCATATTTATTCTGCACAGTTTTTGACTTGTATAATTGCTGGTGTTATATTATGTTTATTATATCTGATACCAGCTTTATTATTGGGAAGTATTTTACTAGATGCATTTGAGACAAATTTTGGCTTATTGCTATTATATTTTATCAGTGGGATTCTTTGCGTTTGTGCATGTATTTCCATCTACTGCATGTTGATGACAATGATACCCAAACGAACTGCTGGTACAGCTTTTACAACTTTTATTATGCTTGTTTTAATATTTATTGCGAATCAAGTTCGTATTCTTTTGATTATCCCTGCGGAAACATATCAATTCCCTGTCATAAATGGTGTCGTTACAGAAATATATGGCAAAAATCCGCATTATCCTACAGGCATTTATCGCAATTTTCTTGAAATCTTTTTTGATGTTTTACCATCAGGTCAAGCATATCAAATTTTTTTCAGAAATCCACAACATTTTCAAACAGCAGAACATCTGCCAAGAATGATAGCATTTTCATGTATGATAATCGCATTATCATTTTTGACAGGCGTAAGAATTTTTGAAAAAAAAGACATCAAATAAAAGCTAAATTATTTTTTATCATATTTACATGACAAAAACAGGCGGTATTTATTTCAAATACCGTCTGTTAAAAATATTATCAAAAATATTATAAATTTTTCATGAGTTCACTCATGTCATAGATACCGGCTTTTTGGTCAGCCAGAAATACAGCTGCATTTACTGCACCAACTGCAAATACTTCTTTAGAATTAGCACTATGGGATAATGTGATAACTTCGTCATGTCCTGCAAAAATAATATCATGTTCGCCAACAATAGTCCCACCACGAATTGCATGGATACCAATTTCAGTTTTTTCACGTTTTTGACGCTTAGAGTGTCTGTCATAGACATAATGACAAGAATTATCCAGTGTGCTATTAATTGCATCAGCCAGCATTAAAGCCGTTCCGCTTGGCGCATCAATTTTCTGATTATGATGTTTTTCAACAATTTCAATATCAAATTGACCGCCTAAAATTGCGGTTGCTTTTTTTGCAAGCTGAACCAGTAAATTAATACCCAGTGACATATTAAACGAGAAAAACACAGGAATAGACACTGCTGTTTTTTGAATTTTTGAAATTTGTTCTTCACTGTAGCCTGTTGTGGCAAGCACACAAGGTACGCCATTAACAAGGCAATAATTTAATAAATCATCTAAAATAGCTGGATTTGAAAAATCAATAATAACATCTGGTTTTTCAGGCACATCAGAAAAATTCTGATAAATTTCAAAATCAGCATATTTCTCTGTATGTAAATCAACACCTGCACTCACAATGCAATCATTGCGTTTAGAAATTGCTGTTGCAACAGCATGCCCCATTTTTCCAGACGCACCACTGATTAAAATTTTCACTTGTTTTTGTTCCATTTTTTTCCACCTCAAGTAAAAATTAATATTAATCTACAACAGAAACAGGTAATCCGACATTCTGCATTGCAGATAATAATCTAGCTACATTGTCAGCACTCATTTTTGTAAGAGGCATTCTGCAATCTCCAGCAGGCATGCCCAAACGATTCATAGCTTCTTTTACTGGAATCGGATTCACTTCACAGAATAATGAATTAATTAATTCCAGATATTTTAATTGCAATTCGCCTGCTTTCTGGAAATTATTATCTAAGCAAAGCTGTGCAATTTCATGTGTTTCTTTTGGCAGAATATTAGACAGTACAGAAATAACACCTTTTCCGCCCAAAGACATAATTGGTACAATCATGTCATCATTGCCACTGTAAATATCAATTAAATCACCACATGTTGCTGCAATTTGAGCTGTGTAACTAATATTGCCAGATGCTTCTTTCATAGCAACAATATTTCTATGATGTGCTAATTTTTCTGCTGTTTCTACAGAAATATTTAAGCCTGTTCTTCCAGGAATATTATATAGAATAATTGGAATATTTACGCTGTTTGCAATAATCGTGAAATGATTTAATAGCCCAGCTTGTGTAGTTTTATTATAATATGGTGTTACTAATAATAAACCATCTGCACCGAGTTTTTGTGCTTCGACAGATAATTCAATTGCACAACGGGTGTCATTACTACCCGTACCTGCAATGACAGGTACTCTGTGATTGGTATAATCAATCGCAAATTTAATGCATTCTAAATGTTCTTCTTCTG
>JAAVHJ010000047.1 GCA_014799805.1 Ruminococcus sp. | reverse complement strand
TCTCTATTTCCAATACGCATAATCATACCTCTATATTTCTATATTTAAATTTTTCTTATCTTCCGACCAATTGCATTTTTCCCGTGCGGGACAACAGAAACAAAGCCTTGCTTTTTTATCCGCTTGATAAAATATATTTTCTGGCGAATTGTCAATAAAATTACCATTGCCATGATTTTTAATCATAGCAATTATTTTATTTTTTATTTCACTTTCACAATTGATTTCATTAAGAATTATTTCTGCTTTTTGAGCACTTGCAATATCATGTGGAATATGATTTTTATATTCTTCTGTTCTTCCAATATCATGTAATAAAGCCGTTGCATATATGATATCTGGATTGATTATGATTTTTTTTTCATGACACATGATTAGCATAATTCTTGCAACTGCCAGAAAATGTTCTATATCATGTTTGCAAAATATTCTATTTTGTTCAAGCTTTGCAAGCAATGCTAATTCATGAAGATAATTTTTATTAGCAAGAATTTTATTTGTAATTTCAAGATTCATTTTTTTAATCCTCCATAAGTCATTATAGCATACAAAAAAAGGAATGTCAACTGGCTGTACTAAAAAATCATGTAATCTACTTGACTTTATTAATAAACTATGCTATAATAATTAAAATATTAATAATATAGGTGATTATTTTATGAGTTATGAACAAGAAATTAGCAAAGTTATTTTAACACTTTCTGAAAATAAAAAAATATTTGTTGTTGGAATAGATGGTTTAGGCGGTGCAGGAAAAAGTACTATTTCGGAAAAAATATGTAAAAAACTTGAAAATTATCATCTTCATGTAATTCTGTTGCATATTGATGATTTTATCAATACTAGAAAAATTAGATATGATTCTGCGTATCCTGAATGGGAATGTTATTATTATCTGCAATGGAGATATGACTATTTTATTGGGATAATGAATCAATTAAAAAGTAATACAGAAAATAATATTGCAATTGAATTATATGATAAAGAGAATGATAATTATTTCAAGAAAAATTATAGCACAAAAGAAAAAACTATTATTATTGTTGAGGGTATATTTTTACAAAGAAAAGAAATACAAAAAATATTTGATTATATGATTTATATTAATATTCCTGAAAATATCAGAATGCAAAGAGTATTAAAACGTGATAGTTACATTGGGAATACAAAGCAAATTATTAGTAAATATGAAAATAGATATTTTCCTGCGGAACGTAATTATTTCAAAAAATATCACCCTGAACAAACAGCAAATTTTGTAATAAATGGTCAAAAAATGATATATTAATAAAATTTCATATTTGCATAATGTTATCCCTGCTTTGAAAAAAAGCAGGGATTTTTTTAATAGACTAAAATTTTTTTATTAATTATCTATTGCATAAGTAATATTAGCATGTTCTAAAGCTGTTAATAAATCTTCCATTGCATTCTGTGTGGCATTCTCATCTGTGATAGATAACATGAAATCATTTTCCTGTGCTTGTATTTCAGATAATAAATTTTCTAATATCATTTCTTGATTTTGATAAAAATATACATTTCCCATAACAGTAATATTTAATATTAATATTTCTGTATTTGATTCTGTGATAATTTCAGAAAATTCTGTTTCTGTATTTATTTCTGCATTTTCTGAATTTTCCACTATATCAGAAATATTTTCCTCAGAATTATTATTATCTAAATTTGTTCCAAATCCATTTTCAAAGCCTAATCCTAAATTATTATTTAATAATAAAAATATTACAACTACAAGTATTAAAATAATAATTAATAAAATTAACACACCTGCAGAGCCTTTTTTTTTCTTAGCCATGAAACTTCACCACCCACTTTCTAATTATTTTTTAATTTTTAGCTGTATTCATACTAGCACAATAAAAATCTGGTCTTTCATCACTGATATTTTTTAATACGGCATTTAATTTCAGAACATCTTTATATAAAGCCGTATTTCCATCATAAACCAAAGCACATAAAATAATTTCCTGTTCTGCAATACTAGATTCTTGAATTGCATTTAAAATTTTTTCAGAAATACTATTTTCCGACAATTCTAAAGAAATTTCTGCAAGTGTATTTCTTTGTTCTGTGACAGTAATTATCCCATTTGGCATATATTCCAAATAAATTGTGATAAGATTCCCCTGTGCAAAAGAATCTAATGCTTTTTGAGTTGAAAAAGCTTTACTATTTAATTCTTCTGCTGTTTGCCACGCTTCGGCAATTTTTTCATCTGCTTCCTTGCGAATATCTTCTACTTGCTGATTTGCTTCTGCAAGCTGTGATTCTGTATCAATTTTAATTTGTTCTTGTTCTTTCTGCAATTGCATCATCACACCAAATAAAATAATAAAAATCACATCTAGTAAAGAAGTTAATTCAATGATAATGCCTTTTGATTTCATACGCCGATTTCCTGCAATTCTGGAGTTGATTTTTTATTGATTCTGGTTTTTTCTTTTTGTTCTAATTCTAAAAATTGTTGCAATCGGAGTGAAACGGCTTTTTCATTGGCTTCTACTTTAGCAGAAACAAAAGCATCTAAAATTTTAAAAACTACTGCAAATACTAAGCCCCACCATGTAGAAGTTAATGCTCCATAAAAATTATCAATTAGCATATCGCTCCCAGAAGATAATTTTAATAATGCGAAAACTGTTCCTAACATGCCCAATAACGGAAAAATAGCAATTGCATTTACAAATAACGAATACCAAAAATTTTCCTTATCTCTCATGACTTCAATTTCTGTGATTTTACCAGATTTTTTAAAGAATTTTTTTATTGCAGTATATGGATTTGCTTCATTGATGGAAATATCTAATTTTAGCATAGAGTTTAATTTTTTTATTTTTCTTAATAATACTAATAAAATTATAATAGTAGCAATACATACAAGAAATATTACCCAGTCATATTGAAAAAAATTGCTTTTTAATAATTCTATCAAAAAATTCACCTCTCAAATAGTCTGAATTTATTATAACATATTTTCTAACAAAATGCAAGTATATTTATTTACAAAAAAATAATTGATTTTCTGGTAAGACTATGCTATAATAATTTTATTAATTTTATTTTCTAAGATGCTAAGAAAGGAAAAAATCTTATGACAATGCATAAATCTGAAAAAAATAATATTCAGAATATCAAACGCTTAAAAATATCATTAATTATTGGCTATGCCTTAATCGTAATTATTGCTGTTGTATCAGTATCTTTTCTAGCTGTCAAGAAAACAGATACTGTTTTAAAAACAAAAGTCATTTCTATGACATCTTCTCTAAACGTACAGATGAAATTAAATATGGACAGTTATCTTTCCAGAATGGAAACGATTGGCACACTAGCCTTTGCCATAGAAGAAGCATATACTTATGATGCAACAGATAGCACAAATGACGAATACGAAGCATTAACGACAGAGAAAATAATTTCTGATAAATTATATAGCTTATGCATTATGGATAATTTCGTTGATTATGGCATTGTCTATCGCAATAATCATACAGTTGGTAAAATTTCCAATGGAACAACTAATTTATTTGGAAATAACTTATTTACAGATTTAAATGCCATGATTTCCAAACAACGTACAAAAGATGGTTGGTCTGCTGGTTATCAGGAAAATTTTAAACGTATTTATTATGTAAAACAAATTCATGAAAATGCTTTGTTAGTCATTTCGTTTTATACAAGTGAATTAGAAAGTGTTTTTGATAATCCAGAAACATTAAGCGACATGGAAATCAGGCTGACGAATCAGGATTATCATATTATTTATTCTTCTGAACAGAATGAAGTAGGAAATTTACTTAACAATGCAATTACAGAACGTGTACAAGGGCAAAATTCTGCAACAGTCATGGATAATCATTATCTAGTTTCTATTAATACTTGCAATGATGACTGGTATGTAATTTGCTCCATTCCAACTAAAATTATTCTAAACGAAAAAAACGAAATGCAATTATATATTTATGCAATTGCATTTATTTCAGCATTATTAGCTGTTCTTATGGGAGCATTGTTATCTATTAAATTATCAGAGCCTGTGATTGATACTGTGAATGTTTTAGACACAAAAGCCCATATAGACCAATTAACAGGAATTTTTAATAAACGTTCTTTTGAAGAATATACACAAACGAGATTAGACTGCTCACCAGAAACAGAATTCCATGCCTTAATTATTATAGACGTTGATAATTTTAAAGGCGTAAATGATACATTAGGGCATTCTTATGGGGACGCTGTGCTTGCAAAAATTGGCTCTATGATGAAAGAAGTATTTCCAGAGGGCGATTATTTGGGCAGAATTGGCGGTGATGAATTTGCAATATTTGTCAATACTGGAAATGACAATACATCAAATTATGAAAATTACTTAAATTATTTAAATTTAAAATGCGAAGCGTTATGCGAAAGTTTCAGAAATCATTATACAGGGGCAGACGGAAATTATAAAATTTCTGCAAGTATTGGAGCTGTCATTTGTCCTAAATATGGTAAAAATTTTGCAGAATTATATACCAAAGCAGATAAAGCATTATATTTTTCTAAAAAAGGCGGAAAAGACAGATTTACAATTTATCATGAAAATTTAGAACAGGAGGCACAGGCATGAAAATTTTTAAAATATTATTATCTATTATGCTAAGTTCTATGCTGATTTTTATGAGCTGTGCCAATGAATCAATTATTCATCCACAAAAAGAACAAACAGAAATTACACTCTCTTGGTGGGGCAATGACACCAGAAATGAATATACAATCCAAGCTGTACAAGAATTTGAAAATTTATATCCTAATATCAAAGTAAATTGCAATTATTCAGAATGGTCTGGCTATGAAGCAAGAAGTCGTGTCCAGATGATTTCCGCAACAGAGGCAGATGTTATGCAAATTAATTTTAGTTGGTTATCAGAATATTCTGAGGACGGCACAGGCTATTATAATCTGGAAAATTTAGAAAATATTATTGATTTATCCAGCTTTTCTGAAGATATGCTGAAATATGGCAGAAAAAATGGCATTTTAAATGCAATTCCCATTGCCATGAATGCCGAAACAGTGTATATTAATCAAAGCATTTATGAAAGCTATCATTTACCTGTACCGAAAACTTGGGACGATTTATTGCAGTCAGCTAAAATCATGAAACAAGATAATATTTATCCCATGAGTGGTGCAAGTAAGGCAATCTGGCTATATTTGCTTGCCTATGCAGAACAAGTTTCAGGAAAAACAATTTTAAGTTCTGATAATTTATTAAATTTTACACCAGAAGAATTTCAATTAATGCTAGAATTCTATGTTACTATGATTCAAGAAAAAGTAATTCCACAAGTAGAATATTATGAACGCATGAATTTAGATTCTGGAAATTATGCTGGCACAATTGCATGGGTCAGTGATGCAATGAATTATTTAGGCACTGCAATTGAAAATGGCAATACTATCATTCCAGCAGATTATACAGCATTAACTTCTGAACAATCTGGCACTGGTTGGTATGCAAAGCCTGCTACGATGTATGCGATTAGTGTCAATACAGAACATCCCGAAGAATCAGCTTTATTATTAGATTTTTTGCTAAACAGTCAAGAAATGTCTGTGTTACAAGGCTTAGAAAAAGGTATTCCGATTAGCCAATCTGCAAGGGAATTTTTAGAATCTGAAAATATGCTGACTGGTTTACAATATGATGCATCTTTAAAAATGGAATCTACAACAAATTTATCAGAAATGCAACCATTTTTGGAAAATGCAACTTTAATAGATGAATTTATCGCATGTTGCAATGATGTTTTATATCATAAAAAAACATCTGAACAATCTGCACAAGAACTTTATGAAATCGCTTTATCTCTAATAGAATAAAACCAGAAAGCAAGAATAATATTTTGATTATTAAATACATAACAAAATTTTCTTAATTCTGCTATTGACATTTATAGTGGAAAGATATATAATATTTATAGAATAATAGAGATATTTTTAAAAATATTGTTCGCTCACAGTTGACGACTAGTAGAGGTGATATATGAAAATTAAGAAGTGGATTACAGTATTTTTCGTTATTTTAACTATTTTAATTACCATTATTTTACTATGTGTAACATACACTGTATATATCCATAAAAAAACAAATCAGCTAGTAGATGCAATAATAAAAAATGATACCGAAAAAGTAATCGAAATTGTTTCAAATTGCAATTCATGTGTGAATCAATTAAATTCTTTGTTTCCCAAATTGTCCGTCATGTTAGATTGTTCAGTTTTATATCCACTACAGTTTGCATGTGAAACTGGAAATTATGAGATTGTACAAATTTTAATAGATTATGGTGCAGATGTCAATTGTGTTGACCCTACTATTCATTCTACACCTTTAATCATAGCTTTGAGTTCAATGAATCAAAACAGATTTGAAATTGCTAATTTATTAATTGAGAGTGGAGCAGATGTGATTGTTAATGCAGATGATCATGGCGAGAATGCTTTAGCCGCTGCAACGTGTTTATCCTTAAATTCAAATGATTTGGAGAAGGAAGCCTCTCTTGTAATGTTTAATAAAATTGTTGATGTATATATAGCAAATGATATTAACATAAAGGAAGTTTCATGTAATTGCTACAATGCCTATTTCTTTGCTAGCAAAGAAGGTAATTTGAAAGTTGTAAAATATTTATTGGAGAATGACATTTTTCAGGTTGATGAAACATCAAAAGATGGTGGCACAGCACTTATGCTAGCGGTAAGAGCTAACAAAGAAACTGTTGTTCAATTTCTAGTGGAACAAGGAGCAAATGCTTATATTGTGGATGACTCTGGAAATTCGGCTTATGATTATGCTATCCAAAATGGCAATGAAGAAATTATGGAGTTATTAATACGAGATGATAACAGGGATTATTAGGAAGAAGAATACAACAAAAAAATCTAGCATATTTAGCTAGATTTTTTTAATTTCTTACATAATTCTGAATCTGGTTTTACATACACCGTTTGCTGATTGGAATAAATCACCATGCCAAATTTTGCACCATTTGGCTTTTTAACAAATTTTACTTTGCAAAAATCAACTGGCACTTTTGCGGAATCTCTGGCTTTACTGTGAAAAGCAGTAATCATAGCTGTTTCATGGATTGCAATTTCAGTTGGTTCTCTCTGATTGGTAACTAAAATCACATGCGAACTTGGAATATTTTGTGTATGAAACCAGATATCTTGTTTAGAGGCTTGTTTGAGTGTTAATATATCATTTTGGCGATTATTTCTGCCAACTAAAACTAAAAAACCGTCTGTTGTTTCATAAGCAAAAGGCGGAGCTTGTTTCGGTAATTTTTGCTTTGCATTGCGATTTTTAACATAGCCTTGACTGGCAAGTTCATCACGAAGTAATAATAAATCTGATTCTGTTTCTGCACGGCTTAAGACATCAAAAACACTTTCTAAATAAATTAATTCTTGTTTACCTTGTGCAATTTGTTCAGCAAGTTTTTGCTTTGCCGTAGAAGCTTTGCGATAGAGCGTATAATATTTTTGGGCATTTTGTGCTGGAGTTAAATTTACTTGCAATGGAATTTTAATTTCAGGGCAATTTTCTTGATAAAAATTTTCTAATATCATAAAATTATCGCCTTTTTTCATGCGATATAAATTAGCAGATAATAAATCACCATATAATTTATTTAATTCCATTTTAGAAGTTTGTTCCAATTCAGCTTGTTGACTGGATAATTTTCTTGTAATACGTTCAATACGGTTCATGATAAGCTTAAATAAATCATTGGCACGTTGTTTCATTCTGGATTTTAAATCACGCTGTGAATAAAATGCATCCAGTGTTGCACAAGCAGATTGCATAGGCTTGACAAGCATGAGACTTCCATATTGTTCTGGTCTGAAAAATAAATAATCTTTCAAATTGCCGTCTAGTGTCTGCAAGATATGAAACTGATAAGCATTATTTTTTAAAATATTAGCTGTTTTATGAATGCAATATAATAATCTAGTTTCTTGATTTTCTGTAAGTTCATGACTTCGAACGCCAGATTTACAAGTATAATATGCCCATTCTCTGGCAAGCAAAGGCGAAACACCCTCAAATAATGAAACAATCGCTTTTTCAAGAGGTTGGTCTGGAGCTAGTAGCAAAGCATTTAAAATTACATTATCATCTGTGTTTAAAAAATTAATTCTTCTGGTTCTGTGTGGCATTTCGTAAGGAAATGCTGGCAAAAGTACTCGTTCTCTAGTAATATCAGCATTTCGTTTTAAACTGTCAATCACTTTGCCATCTTGATTAATTAAAATGCAATTAGAATATCTGCCCATAACTTCGCAGGCAAGTGTTAATTGCACATTGTCGCCCAATTCATTCATGCAGGCAAAATCTAAAAATAAAATGCGTTCTAACCCGTCTTGCCGAATATTTACTAATTTGCCACCGCCTAAATGTTTACGCAACAGCATACAAAACATAGGCGGTTTTGCAGGATTTTCAATTGTAATTTCCGTAAGATGTATTCTAGCACTGTCGCCAGAAATATTAATTAATAATTTTGCAGTATGATAACCACGCAAATATATGATAATTTCATCTCTTGATGGCTGATGAATTTTATCCACTCTTGCACCAATGAAAGAATTTACTTCTTGCCTGACAGCGTAGAGAAATGCACCATCAAATGCCATAATTATCCCTCTTTTCTATAGACTAAAATTTCAAATGCTGTTTGAATTTCTAAGCTTTTTAAATTTTGTAAACGTTCACGTTCTATTGCACCTGTTCTGTAAGCATAAGGTGTCATTTGAAATAAATTCTGAATATCCTGTGCATGATCTAAAAAAATTCTATTTTCTGCAATTATTTTTTCACAGAAATTAAAATTTTCAAGCTGATAATCTTTGACTTGATTTTCATAAGGCTTGTCATAAATTGCTTGTTTCAGCTCCCATAAATGTTTCGCAGAGGGAATTATCATGATAAAATAAGCATTTTGTTTTAATACCCGTAGAAATTCATTTCCACAATAAGGGGCGAAAATATTAAGTAACATATCACAAGAATTATCTTGAATTGGCAAATGAAATAAACTACCAACAGCATAATTCGTAAATTTATCTCTGCGGGAAGCATAATCTATTGCAATTTTAGAAATATCTATGCCATAGCAAGTTTTTGCTAATTTAGCAATTTTACTAGTATAATATCCCTCTCCACAGCCAGCATCTAAAATCACACTATTTTTAGGCAGATATTTTTTAATCGTTTCAAATAATATTTCTTGCAGATTCTGATAATAATTTTTAGACAAAAAATCACGTCTTGCCCGGACCATAGCAGGATTATCACCAGTTAATTTTGCATGTTTTTTTTGAACAAGCAATAAATTTACATAACCGCTTTTGGCTTTATCGAAGCAATGATTATTAGGACATTTCAATAATTTTTCAGTATTTACTAAATTCCCACCACACACGGGGCAAGACCAAATTAATTCAGACATAATTTACAGGATTCTCCTCTATATGTTCAATAATAGGTAAAACAGAACAATATTTCCGAAGCTGTTCAGCAAGATAGTCAACCATAATAATTTCTGTATGATAATGCCCACAGTCAATTAAAGCTAAATCTAATTCTTCGGCTTTATACCATCTGTCATGTTTCACATCGCCTGTTAACAAGCAATCGCAAGTTCCAACAATATCTTCTAGCAAAGACGCACCCGAACCAGAACAAATACCAATTTTGTGAATGAAATTTCTACCATTGGCAGAATAGCGCACAACTTCACAGCCAAGAGCTTTTTTGACCTGTTTGGCAATGTTATCAATTTTGTTATCAATTTTTAGAAAAGGTTTTAATTGAATAATTCTGCCCAAACCGTTTGGCATAAGTGGCAAAATTTCAGATTCTGCATCTAGCACAGAACAAAGTTTGTTTGCAAGTAAATCATTTAAAATCGCAATATCTAAATTTGTATGACAACAAATTGCAGATATATTATGCTTGATTAACTGATATGGCATCGAGTAAGAATCTAATTTTTTCAAAGCTGAAAAAATTACAGGGTGATGAGAAATAATTAAATTACAGTTATTTTGATATGCTTTTTCAATGGCACGTTGTGTAATATCCAGTGTAATTAATATACCAGAAACAGAATCCTCTGCATTACCGATTAATAAACCAGAATTATCCCAAGATTCCTGATTTTCAAACGGTGCAATTTGATTAAGTATGCTATAAATATATTGAATTTGTATTTGCATTATAAATATTCCTCCAATTCATGAATCAATTTTTCAAGTTCTGTAATATCCTGACCAGCAGACAATCTGCCTTGTCTGGCTTTACAAAGTTTTTGATATTGTCTATTAGCATAAGCTAAACTATTTTTATCTGATAAATTCATTTTGCCAAAATAAATTTCTCTTGCATTGGGATTTTTTGAAATACCAGAATATGTAATATTTAGAATTGCATATAAAAATTTTCCATCAGGGACACAAGTTTCTTTTTGAATTTCATAGCCGTTTTGATAAAGCCAAGCACGCAATAATTCTGCTTTTGTCATAGGCTGTAAAATTAAATTTTTATTAGCAAGAGAACCTGCACAAGTTTCTTTTAAAATATGGATAATTGTTTCTCCGCCCATACCTGCAACCATAATATCTGTAATTGAATTAATATTAATATTCTGCAAGCCGTCAGATAAAACTAATTGAATTTTATCAGCAAGCTGATATTTCAGCACAGTTTTTCTAGCAGATTCTAATGGCAATTTTCCAATATCACAAGCTATTGCTTGTTGAATGATATTTTTCTGAATCGCATAAACAGGCAATAATGCATGGTCTGTGCCGACATCGCATAAAAAATCGCCTTGTATAAAATTGACACAAGCAAGCAATCTTGAATTAATTAGCATATAAAAAAACTCCTATAAAAAAGCAGAATTGCGACAAAAATCGCAAATTCTGCCTTATTTTTCATAACTTATTTTTCTGCTTTTTCTGCAAAATACGCATTTAGTTTTTCAACTAATTCATCTGGATTTGTTCCATGAACACTGCAAGCTTCTGCAATCGTTTCATTTCTTGATGCAGGGCAACCTAAGCAATGCATACCCATTTCCAGAAAATATGGTGCAACTTCAAAATCAGTGTCCAAAATTTCACCAATCACAGTATCTTTTGTGATTATCATAAAAAAACTTCCTTTCAAGAATTAAAAATTAAAATTATTCGCCTTTTATTTTAGCATAGCATTCACTGCAATAGACTGGTCTGTCTTCACGTGGCTGAAATGGTACACGAGCCTCACCGCCGCAGCTTGCACAAGTTCCTGTGAACATTTGTTTTGACTGACGTGGTGCAGCTTTTCTTGCGTCACGGCAATCTTTGCAACGCACTGGATCATGCGTGAAACCTTTTTCAGCATAAAATTCCTGTTCTCCAACAGAGAATATAAATTCCTTTCCGCAGTCTTTGCAAACTAAAGTCTTGTCTTCGTACATGATAAAATACCTCACTTAAGATTATTTGCAAAAAATTATTATAATAATTTTTTGCTTTATCGAACCTGTTTTTTATAAAAAACAGAAAACGAGCTGTTAAAAATTTTCCTCTCCAAAATGCTGTATTGCCCGCATTTTTTTTCGGATTCTTTGCATTGCATTATCAACAGATTTTAAACTAATTTCCAATTTTTTTGCAGTTTGTTCATACGAACACCCGTGTAAAATACATTGTAATACATTCCATTCTTTATCAGAAAGCATTGCCATGACCTGCGTCCGACAATTTTCATAGCTTTCTTTTTGAATAAAAATGCTTTCAGGTGTGTCATCATCAATAAATTTACCAAAATTTTCCATTTTCTGTAATAAATCTTCTGTTGGCACAGCAATAGATTTTTCATGACGCAACAGACTTTTCATGCTATTTATCATACAAGTCTGTGCAAATGATGAAAATTTTATATCTTTGGAATTATCAAACTGCTTCATAGCACGTAAAAGTGCAACACAGCCTTCTTGCATGAAATCTTCTGTATCTGTCAAATTTGTTGCATATCGTCTGGCATGAAATCTCACCAAGCGAAAATATCGCACTAAAAGCACTGCTTCTGCCTCAACAGATTCACGAGACAAAACAGCAAGTTCTTCATCTGACAAAGCTTCTAATATTTCATTTTGCATAAAAACTTCTTCCTTGTGAGAACAAGTCACCACCTTGTGCATCATTGCAAACAACAAGCGGAAAATTTTCAATATATAATTTCTTGACAGATTCACAGCCTAAATCTTCAAATGCAATTACTTCTAGCTTTTTAATACATTTTGCATACAATGCACCTGCACCACCAACAGCACACAAATAAACAGCTTTATTTCTGACAATCGCATCTCTGACTGCTTGGGAGCGTTCCCCTTTGCCAATCATAGCAGAAAGTCCCAAATCCAGTAATCTTGGTGCATAAGAATCCATTCTACCAGAAGTCGTAGGACCACACGCACCAACAGGTTTATCTGGCGGTGCGGGTGTAGGTCCTGCATAATAAACAACAGCATGTTCCAAAGGAAATGGAAGAGACTGGCAGGAATCTAGCAATGCAGAAATTCGTTTATGTGCCGCATCTCTGGCTGTATACACATAACCGGAGAGCAAAATTTTTTCTCCGATATGTAAATTCTCAGCACAAGCATATAATTCCTGTGCATTGATATTCTGTAATCCCGACATAGTCCTCACCTTTACTTCTATTATTTCTTATTTTTCTTTTTTTTCTTATTTCTTTCTTCAATGGTTTCATCTGCCCACTCATTGAAATTAAATTCATCATTATTTTTTTTCTTACCTGATTTACTTTGCGTGCCAGCAGCTCTTGCACGAATTGTAGTATTAAAGCCAATTCCCGACTGTGAAAAGCTATCAATATCAAGAATCTGTTCTTCTTCTGGTTGGAATTTATCCGCAGATTCAGGCTGTTTCTCCTCCAGATTAAATACATCGTCATTATTATTAATATTTTCCTGAACTGGAGCAGATTCTGAAATTTGCCGTTGTTCCTCTTCAATTGCTCCTAACAAAGAACTCATATCTGGCATGATAGAAAAACCAGATTTTGGCTTTACTTGTTCTTCAGCAAGTTGGAACGTATCCGCTGATTCAGGCTGTTTTTCATTTAAACTAAACACATCATTATTATTAATATTATTAACTTCTTGTGCCTGAATTGGATTAGATTCTGGCAGTTTCTTTTCATCAACAGCAATCGATTCTTCAATTTCTCCTATAATGGACTCTAAACCTGACATCATAGGAACAGCAGGTTTTGCCTTTTTCTGAGCTGGTTTCTTTTCAGGTGCAGGTTTTTGAGGTGGTTTCTTTTCCTGAGCAGGTGCAGACTTTTGAGCTGGTTTCTTTCCTTGAGCAGGTGCAGATTTTTGATCTGGTTTCTTTTCCTGAACAGGTTTTTCAGGTTCAGCAGGAATATTTTTAGAAGATTCTTCAATTTTCGTTCTAGCATCTTCAATCAAAGAACCTGTTTCATCAAGCTTATCACTCATACTTTCAACAGCCTGTGCAACGGTATCATTCATTTTTTGAAGATTTTCTTCTATACTGGAAAGCTGCCCAAGTAATATTTCACGAATATCATCAGCAAGTTGACGAGAAGTTTTCTCTCTGATTTCTGCATTTTTCAGTTTATCAGATAATTCTTGCTCTGCCTGTTTACGAGCATCTTCTAAAATTTTATCTGCTTCTGCATTTACAGTTGCCGCACGTTCTTCTGCTTCTGTAAGCATAGCCTCTGCAGTTTCGCTTGCTTCTGTCTCAAGTTCTTCTGCTTCTTTTCTAGCCTTTTCGATAGTATCTTCTGCTTCTTTTTTTGCATTTTCAACTTGTTCTCTTGCTTCTTTTTCTGCATTTTTTGCAAGATTAGACATCCAACCGCCAAACATATCTGCTGTTACATTCTGAACAGGTATATTTTTTGCTTCTTCCAGCTCTTTTTCTAATTTTTCTAATTTTGTTTTTGTTTCTGTCAGCTCTGATTCCAAAGCAGAAATTTTTTCTTCTTTTTCATCAAGTTCTTGATTAATTTCTTCCAGAGCCTGCTCTGCATCTTTTGCTTGTGTTTTATAATCTGTAACTTGTGTTTCCAAAGATTCTACTTTTGCGTTTAACTCATTATTTTCCATGCTCATAGAGCTAATATCACCTTTTAGCTCTAAAATTTCCTGTTGATACTCTTTAATTTTATTATTATCAACACTGTTTGTTTTAGATTCAGCAAGTTGCTTTTTCATTTTCTGTATATCTGCTTGTCTGCCTGCCTGTTCACTTTTAAGAGCTTCGGCAAGTTTATTTACCTTTTCTGTAGCAGATTTTAATTTTTGTTCTGCATCAAGAGCTTTTTTTTCAGCTTGTTCTGCTTTTTTCAGTGCTTCTTCTTCGCCACGCTTATAATCCTGAATGAGCTGTGATTCTTGAGCACTATTTTTTTCACGATAACCTTGTAATTCTTTTTCTAAACTTTCACGCTGAGTATTCAGTGCATCAATACATGCAAACACAGATTTTTTTTCGAAACCACCACCAATTCTAGTTTCTTTCAATGCAACACCCTCTGGTAAAGCCATTAAAAACACTCCTTTTTGTTATGCAATTTTTCTTAATAAACTTGCAATTTTTGCAAGTCACTATTTTTTTGCAATTTTTATCTATCATTATATACAAATTCATCACGAATCAAAACATCACAACGATTATATTATATCATATTTTTTTCAGACTTGCAAGAGAATTTATGTAAAAATCCAGCTTTGAAATTCGTGCAAATTTACCAAATACAAAAAGCTCCGGCATTTTCAAACGCCGGAGCAGATTAAAAAATCAATTACCGCCGAGAATATCAAAAATTTCTTGCATGTCCATATCATTTACAGAAGGACGGCGAGGTTGTTGTGAAACAGGCGGTGCCTGAAACTCTCGTTTATTTTCTTCAATCAAAGGATTACTAATTGGAATAATCTCTTCTTCGTCCTCCTCGTCATCTTCCTGTACGACAGGAACTGGCTCTCTTCTAGGAGCTTTAGGGGTTTTGACTGGTTTAGAAGCTCTTACAGGCTTTTCCACTGGAATATATTCATCATACAAGTCATCTTGTGCATCATCATCAGCAAAATCTGCTGCAATCACAGTAACTTTCATTTCATCCTGCATATCTTCTTTAAATGCCGCACCAAAAATAAACTGTACATCTGGAGATGCCGCCTCTGTAATCATCTTAGAAGCTGTATCCACATCAGAAGCAAGAGTATCTTCGGACATAGCAACATTAATCAGTAATCTTTTCGCACCTGCAATGGAAGTTTCCAGAAGCGGACTGCTAATCACAGATTTTGCGGCTTCCTGTGCCTTGTCCTTACCAGAACCGTGACCAACTGCCATATGTGCATATCCTGCACCTTTCATTGTTGTTGCAACATCTGCAAAATCAAGATTAATATAACCCTCTTCTACAATTAAATCTGAAATACTCTTCACGCCTGTTTTTAAAATATCATCTGACAATGCAAAAGACTCTTTCATTGTTGGTGCTTTTTCAAGACCTACTAGCAATCTTTCATTGGGGATAACAATTAAAGAATCCACATATTTTTTTAATTCTGCAATCCCTGCTTCTGCTTGACGCATTTTTTGTTCTCGTTCAAAAGCAAAAGGCTTTGTTACAACAGCAACAGTCAGAATGCCCATTTGTTGTGCCGTCTTTGCAACAACAGGAGCTGCACCAGTACCAGTACCACCGCCCATACCAGCAGTAATAAATACCATATCAGCACCTTTCAAAGCTGCTTCAATTTCTTCAATATTTTCTTCTGCACTATGCTGACCAATTTCAGGCTTATTGCCTGCACCTCTGCCCTTTGTCAATTTTGCACCAATCTGGATTCTTGTAGCAGCCTTAGAATTTTTTAATGCTTTCGCATCTGTATTAATTGTCACATACTCGATGTCGCTGACATCAGAATCCACCATGCAGTTCAATGCGTTACCGCCACCACCGCCGACACCGATTACTTTAATATTTACATCAGGTTCAAAAGCTTCTTCATAAATGAAGTCCGTCATGATTGTTCCTCCTACCAGAATTTGAAGTGCATTACCATACACAATTCCTTAAAATCTTAGATACTCTTATTTTAACACATTTTATTTCATTTTGCAATAGGTTTTTGACAAAATTTTATTTTTTCCTAAACCATACAACTTCCTGTGCTGTTTTTTGCCTGAATTTCACAAAAATGCACACAAATTCATGTAAGATTATTATTTTCCTGTGGGATTTCTATCGCTTGTGTTTCTGTCATTTCTTGAGAAACTATTTTTTTCTCTGCATTCTGTACATCGGATTTATTCCGAAAAGAACATTGATTACTGCCAATCATTGTCAAATAGCCCTCTTTATTGGCTGGTTGCAATGCAATCACTTGTTCTGCAAAACTGATTTTATAATCTATTTCACTCCAGTTTCCCATAGCAAATTCTATTCTATTATCAAAATTTACAATAATATCATTAAAATCTGACATATTAATAGACACAATTGGCGTTTCCAGCGTATGACTTTCAATCAGATTCTGAAAAGATGAAAAAATTTTATCATAGCGTTCTTCTATTGCAGATAATCTTTTTCCAACCGTTGTTTCTTCTGGTTCATAACCATGTATGCTAACTAAGCCTTCCATAGGATCCATGTTGTTCTGCAAAATTTTTCCATGTTTACTAACAACCAATGTACCATACTCATAACTAACATTAAAAGCTGGTATGCTTTTCTGCACATCAATTACAAGTGTATTTGGAAATTGACGTTTAATATCTACAGTTTCAGCATCTATTAAAATTTCTCCTGCTTTCTGCTCTAATTCTTCGAGATGCAAACGCATCATATTATCTCCACGTTTTACGCCAACAGCTTTTACAATTTCTTCTGCATCATAAATAACTGCCGAATCCCCCGTCACACGAATTTCTTTGATATTAAAAAATAACGTCATAGACAGTGTGATAATCAGGGCAACAGCAAGCAGAATCACAAGCAATACATAGACAGAACGTCCACGTTTTCGTCTTCTGATTCTGCGTGAATTTGCCCCATGTGCCATATCTGTTTTTTCAATATCTCTCAAAATGCTCTCACTTCCTATGCATTTGCAAAATTTCAAGGCGAAAATACTCTTTCAATTTTTGCACCTAATTTTTGCAATAATATTTCAGGTTTGTCATATCCCCTGTCAATATGTGCAATATCTGTCAATACTGTTTCACCAGTTGCACCCAGACCAGCCACTAATAAACAAGCTCCGCCACGCAAGTCTGTTGCACTGACAGTAGCACCATGTAACTGCTTGACACCATGCACAACAGCGACACGTCCGACAACCCGAATATCAGCTCCCATTTTAACAAGTGCATCTACATGACGGAATCTATTTTCAAAAATTGTTTCTTCTATCACAGAACTTCCATTTGCTTTGCATAATGCTGCCATAAAAATAGCCTGTGTGTCAGTTGGAAATCCAGGATAAGGCATTGTTTTTAAATAACGCACTGCATGTAAAGGCTTTCCCGCAGAAATGCAAATATGATTTTCTTGACAGCTACATTGACATTGCATTTGTTCCAAAACATCTAAAATGCCTTCCAGACTATTTACATCTGTATGCAAAAGCCTTACATGACTGCCTGTGATTGCCGCTGCTGTCAGCCAAGTTGCTGTTACAATGCGGTCAGGCATAATCCGATATGTACAGCCATGCAATTTTTTTACGCCTTGAATTCTAATGCTATCACTACCTGCACCAAAAATTTTTGCACCACATTTGATTAGATAATTTGCCAAATCAATAATTTCTGGTTCTCTGGCAGCATTTTTAATAACAGTTTCCCCTTTTGCAAGTGTGCCTGCTAGCATTAAATTTTCTGTTGCACCAACAGACGGAAAATTTAAATGAATCTTTGCACCATGTAAACCATTTGGCGTATGACAGAATAAAATTCCATTTTCTTCATGAACTTTCACGCCCATTTTCTGAAACGCCTGTAAATGTAAATCAATTGGTCTGGGACCTAATTCGCACCCGCCAGGATAACCAAGTGTACAAGTACCAGTTCTCCCTAACATAGCACCCAAAAAAATAATAGATGACCGCATTTCCTGCATTAATTTTTCTGGAATTTCAGAATTTCTAAGCGTATCAGCTTTTACACAAACAACATGATGTTTCATATTACATTTACAGCCTGCACTTGTTAAAATTTGACAAGCCGTATAGACATCTGATAGCTCTGGACAATTTTCAAGAATACTTTCGCCTTCACATAACAAACTAGCAGATAAAATAGGCAATGCACTGTTTTTCGCACCTTGTACTGGAATATCGCCTTCTAATTTTTGACCACCTTGTATGATTAATTTTTGCATTATATTCCACTCCTCTCTTTTGCATAATCTATCATATGTAAAAAGAAAGAAGTTGGTTCTTGTGATTAATTTTTTTCTTGCATGAGTTTTTCTATCACATTCCAAATTCTGTCTTCTGTATCACGAATTGCTAGTGCAGAAGCATTTCTAGCCATTTGTTTTAATTTTTCTCTATCCTGATATAAATTTTTAATTTTTTCAATCATAATTTCACTGGTTACATTTTTTTGTTCTATCACAATTCCTGCACCTGCTTTCCCAAGAACCATAGCATTATGATACTGGTGATTGCCTGCCACAATTGGTGATGGAATTAAAATTGACGGCTTGCCTAAAGCTTGTAATTCAGCTAAAGCATTTGCACCAGAGCGACAGACAACTAAATCTGCCGCTGCCATGCAGGTATCCATATCATGAATATATTCTGTAATTCTGATTCGCTTACTTTTCATAGGCACATGATATTTTTTCATCAAATCTGGAAAACTATCTTTGCCCATACCGCCATAACCATGAATATGATTAATTTCCAATTTTTTAGAAACATGCCATTTTAATACTTCCGCCATGGTATCATTAATACAGCCAGCTCCAAGACTTCCCCCAAAAGACAAAATACAGAATTTATTATCAAAACCCAATTGTGCCCTGGCATAAGGCTTTGATTTTTTTAATAATTCTGCACGGACAGGCAATCCAGTTACAGTATAGGCAATATCTTCATCAAAATATTGCAAAGCATCTTCTACTGTTAACATCACATGATTGACCTCTTTGGCAAGTAATTTATTTGTCACCCCTGGATAAGCATTTTGTTCATGAATTGCTGACGGAATGCCCATTTTACAAGCCATTCTAATCACTGGACCTGCGACATAGCCACCTGTTCCAATGGCAATATCTGGTTCAAATTCTTTTACAATTTGTTTTGCTCTATGTCCAGAATTTGCTAAATACCAGACAGCTTTTATATTTCTGCCAATATTTTCAAAATTTAATTTTCTCTGAAAACCTGCGACTTTAATAAATGCGATTTTATAACCTGCCTGTGGAATTAATTTTGCCTCCATGCCGTTTGGCGTTCCCGCAAATAAAAATTCTGCATTTGGCACATGGTCTTTAATAATACTGGCAATTGCAAGAGCAGGATTAATATGCCCACCAGTGCCACCACCTGCTAGTAATACTTTCATAAAAAATTCAATCCTCTCTATGCTGTGCTTTTTCGGATACTTCGAGTACTTACAGTTGACTTACGTTTCTGTTTTTCTTCACCGACAACGTAACGCCCTCTGGAAACATTCAGCACAATGCCCATTTGTGCAAGTTGCATCATCAAAGCCGTACCGCCATAACTGAAAAACGGCAAACTAATACCAGTATTCGGCATGACATTACTAACAACCGCAATATTAATAAATGCTTGTAAGCCAATCTGCAGCGTAAATCCAACAGCAATTAACATGCCGAATCTATCTTTGCAATGCGTTGCAATATGAAATCCCTGTGCAATTAATAATACAAATAACAATATAACAGTAATTGCACCGACAAGCCCTAATTCTTCGCAAACGATTGAAAATACAAAGTCATTTTCTGATTCAGGTAAATATAAAAATTTCTGTCTGGATTCGCCAAGTCCTAAGCCAAACAATCCGCCTGAACCGATAGCAATCAAAGACTGTTGTGTTTGAAATCCTCTGTCATCAGCAAATGGGTCTCTCCATGTTTCTAATCTGGTTGCAAAATAACCCTGTTCACCAGAAATGACTTTATAAGCAATAACACCGGCAATTGCCAATACACCAAGAAGTCCAAATATTCCTAAATGCCACCATTTCGCACCGCCTACATAGATTAATGCAACCCCAATTAAGCAAATTAAAATAGTCGCTGATAAGTGGGGCTGTTTTAATAACAATCCTGCAATGATTGCCAATAATAGCATAAATGGCAATGTTCCCACTGTGAGTTTTTTCATTTTATCGTGATGCATATCTATTAAATATGCAAATAAAATAATCACTGCAAATTTTGCGATTTCTGACGGCTGAAATGTCTGTCCTCCAGGGATTCTAATCCAACGTTTACAGCCAGAGCCTAAATCTGTACCAATTAATAATACTAATATTAATAATACAACACTAGTTATATAAGCACCGATTGCAACCCAGAATTTCTGATAAACATGATAATCAATAAAAGAAATAATTACCATAGCAACAAGACCTACACCACCGAAAATTGCCTGACGTAGTGCATAATAAGACCCATCTTTTCCCTCATTAATAGCAATTGCGTAACTTGCCGAAAACATCATGACAATTCCTAATCCTAATAAAATTAAAACTACAATTGCAAATGTCATATTAACGCCAGTTGTTCGGATTTTTCTTCTTTCCAGTTTGCGTATCTCTTTTGGCATAGCACCACCCTTTCTAATTTATTTTTAATAATTTTCATGATTGAATTTATGAAGTCTCTAGCAAAATAGTCAATACACCACAGAATATTGCAAATCCTGCTAATAATGCAATTCTCTGTAACGGCTCATAGCCTGAATTTTTAAGCAATACAATCAAATTTTTTCGCTGTGTTTTTTTAGTTAGCATTGGCAAAATAATTATCACATAAATAATCATATATAATAATATAATATAAATCTTTCCATATAGCATACTCAACACTGGCAAAACTGCACCTAAGAAAAATAATCCTGTATTGCCTAATTTACATTTTGCGGGGTGCAAATTCCAGAACATACAGCCCATACATGCACCAATTGCTGTAAAACTGTATAAAGCATACAAATTCTGTTTTTCAGCTAGTAATAATATATTCAAGCATAATAACTGCACAGCATTTAAGCTAATACTCATGCCATCTGTTTCTTGTTCAGGAATTTGCATGATTTGTGAAAATATTGCTAATAATAATGCTCTGATAATAACAGATAATATACCAGCATTCCATTTCCAAAAACCAAAATCTAAAATTTGTTCAGGCAATAATCTTAGCAATGCACAATTTACGAAAAATATTATCAGAAATTGCCATGATTTTCTAACAGGATAAACAAATTTTTTTTTAATTTTTAAATAATCTA
>JAAVHJ010000046.1 GCA_014799805.1 Ruminococcus sp. | reverse complement strand
ATTAAGTCAAGCTGATGAATTTACAGTCACTGTGGGTGACATAGATTGTGGCATGTTAAAAATTATGCAATCTAATTTGGGTTGTATTTATTTAACAACAGAAAGTGGTGGCACAGATAAGTTAGATGCTAATAAGGGGTTTGTTGATACAGGTTCTGCATTAATGCTGAATGAAACAGGTGGCATTGAGTATGACGGGGCACTTGAGAAAATAAAAAAACATGGTAATTCTTCATGGGATTACAGCAAGAAAAAGCCTTATAATATTAAATTGCCTCAGAAAGCAAATTTATATGGTATGGGAAAAGCTAAAAAATGGGCATTATTAGGAAATTATCTTGACCATTCTATGTTGCGTAATACCATGACACTTGAAATTAGTCGACAAGCTGGCATGGATTATGTCATGGATTCTGTATTTGTAGATTTATATGCAGATGGTTCTTACAGAGGAACATATCAATTAAGTGAACGTGTACAAGTCCAGAAAAATCGTGTGAATATTACGGATTTAGAGGAAAAAACAGAGGCTCTAAATGATTTGGATTTAGAAAAATATGAACATTTGGCTGTGAATGCATCGATTCGTGAATATACACAGGATTGTTATAAATATTATGATATTCCTAATAATCCAAAAGATATTACAGGTGGCTATTTATTGCAATTTAAAATGGCAGGCAGATATCCTGATGTGGCAAGTGGTTTTGTTACAACAAGAGGGCAAGCCATTGAGATTATCTCACCAGAATATGCTTCTAAAGAACAGGTTTTATATATTAAGAATTTTATACAGGAATTGGAAGACGCAATTTATTCTTCTGATGGATATAACAGCAAGGGCAAGCATTATAGTGAATATATTGATGTGGATTCTCTCATCAAAGGTTATTTAATTGAAGAAATTTCTATGGATACGGATAGTTATCATGAAAGCTTTTTCTTTTGGAAAGAATCAGATTCTGTTGGAGATGGCAAATTGCATTGTGGTCCTGTTTGGGATTTTGACTTTGCTTATAATAATTACAGTGCTTCTCGTGGAAATTGGGACGGCGATATTGGATATGCTTGGGAGCCAAGACGGCTTTTTGCAGCATATTTTCCAATCAGCGGCTATAAAGCAGAAGATGGAAAAAATTCTGCTACATATGGTATAAGCTGGATAGGAATGCTATATAAACGTGGTGATATTGTCAAACGTTCTGCTGAAATTTATTTTAAAGATTTTTATCCGTATTTGTGCAAACTTACGGATACGGAACAAGAGGGCGGTGCAATATTAACACAAATGGGCAAGGCAATTCAACCATCGGCTGATATGAATAATGCAAGATGGCATATGTATGGCGGTGGAGAATTTAAAATATTTGGTCCTAAACATGGGGATAATTTCACAGAGTGTGTAGAATTTTTACGTGATTTTACAGTGAAAAGAGCAGATTGGCTTTCAGAATTATGGATGCCTATGGTTTCAAAAAATGCACCTTATGTGAAAGGTGATGTTAATATGGACGGTGTATTTAATCAGGCTGATTTGAAAATGCTTCAACAATGGTTGCATTCCAATGGAAAATTAACACACTGGCAAGCAGGGGATTTTAATAATGATGGTAAGATAAATATATATGATTTCTGTTTGATGAAATATGCATTGAAAAATTAATAAAAATATTGCTCGATAGAAAACCGCTTAAAGCCTGACATTTAGGCGGTTTTTTGTTATAGTTTTTTGAAAATTTGCTGAAAATTAAATTATTTATGGAGGTTAATATGATGAAAGCAAAAGGTAGTTTTTCAGAATTAATGGTAAAATTCTACTGTGATTTACCAGAGGAAATGACAAATTCTGCATTAGAAAGAATTTATGAAATGGGAATTAATCGAAAATGGAAACGGGAATTTAAAAATATTAAAAATCGAGAAGAAAAAATAATGTTTGCTTTAAAATCAAAAGATTTGCTAGGACATTTTATAGACATGGTTTATGAACAGCATAAAGATAAAATTTCTTCTTCGTTGGATTCTATGAATTATCAGGAACTTGTAGATTCTTATAACGAAGAAAATTATATGCTGAATACAGTATTTATGTTTAAAAAATGCAAAGATGATTTTCCGCTACGTGTAACGGCTTTAAATTCGTTTTTGCGTTCAAAATTATTTCATGCAATTATATTTAGTTCTGACCCAAAGGAAAGTATAAAAAAATTATTAGCAGAAAGGTCTTTAGAAGCAGAATCAGAAGAGTCAGAAGACCCAGAGGAACCTATTCAGGAAGAAATCAAACAGGAAGAATCACAGGAAATTACAGAAGAAGTAAATCAGGAGTTATTACAGGAAAAACCTGTAATTTCTAAAAAAGCTGGTATAAAATCGGAAGATAAGCTAATGAAATTATATGGAAAAATTGATATTAGAAATGATTATTATAATTTTTCTCCACAGTATATAGAAAAAGATGGAGAAATACTGGAATTACATGCAGAAGAATTAAAACAAATGTTTCCATCGCATGGAGCATTTAATTTAAAAGGCTCATGGGGGGTTACAAATGAATTTTTAAAAAAATTGAATATTTATTCAGCAGATTCTGTAGAACAGAGTTTTTATGTGATAGAATTAAGAGAATCTGATTTACATGAAAATACAGATGATAATTATCAAAAGAAAGTTGATTTAGTTGATATTGTTGAAAGTGGAAGAAGATTGCAAAATATGATTCGTCCGATTCAGGATGCTTGCTTTTATAGAGCAGTAACACCTGTTGTTGCAATTGATAATGATAGCTTTTCTGATTTGATTGAAATTAACGAAGAAGAATGCCCCGAAAAAGAACAGGTTGTATTATTATTTGATAATAAATTATATGGTCCTTTTGAAGTGTCAAAAAAATATTCTGATAAAAAATGCATTCGTCCAGAAGCCGTTTTGAAAAATTATTTATTAAGTTACTGTGATGCTAGCAGATGTAAACGACTAGAATTTGATATTCAGTTATATGGACAAAATCCAATCCCAGTTAATTTTTATAAATTTGTTCCTGATGGTTCTAAACAAGATGTGATTCCAGATAGTGTATTACTAGAAAAATTAAAAGATAATATTCGTTTTGAATTAGTGCTTGAAAAGCCAGAAGAATTTGTCAGACTTTGTTCTAATTCACCATTTTTGGGGAAACTTCCAGAAGAAGTGCGAAAAAATCGTATTGCAAGAGTAAAAGAATTAATTACAAAAGTTGCAATTTATAGAGAAGATATTGTAAGCTTAACAGAAGAATTATTAAATCAAATCGGACAGCAATTACCAGAGCATTTAATTGAATCCAGTGAAATTTATCAAAGACAAGCTGAAAAACTTCGTTTACTTTATGAAAGTCGGGAAGATTTACAGGCAAATCTTGAAATTTTAACAACGGAGCTGAAAAAATATGAAACTTCTTCTCAAGTAACTAGCACAGCTTCTAATGAAGAAATTGAAGCTTTGAAAGCAGAATTAGAAATGCTAAAAAAAGAAAAAGCGTTATATGCAGATGTTGAAAAATTGAAAGCCCAAAAAGAAGAATTACGTGTACAAAATAAATACTTGAGTGAAGAACAATTTCAATTGCGTGAAGAAAGTAAAAGACTAAAAAAAGAAGTTCAGGATGCAATTGCAAATGGTTTTGAACATAGGGCAGACAAAGCGTTTGATTCTTATATTTCACATGCTATGCTAGAGGCTGCTGCACAATGGGAAAAAACAGACGAATCTGAAAAATTAAAAGATTTTATTACAAGAATAGCAGACCAGTCATGTTCTGAATTGTCTGAAGAAAATTTAATCAGTGAATTAGTAACCCGTGTGCAGGCAAAAAGAAATTATACTCCAAATGCAATTTTAAATATTTATATCAATGTTGTTCAAAATTTTATAACTGTATTTTCAGGTGAACCAGGAGTTGGCAAAACTTCAATTTGTGATATTATTGCAGATTCTTTGGGCATGAATAGTTTTGAAACCAGCAAGCAAGATAGCTGTCTGAATCGTTATATTCCTGTTTCTGTAGAACGTGGCTGGCAATCTAAACGGGATTTCATTGGCTATTTTAACCCGTTAACTAGAAAATATGACAGAAGTAATAGCAAAGTCTATGATGCATTAAGAATTTTAGATACAGAACGTGAAAATTCTAAATATCCGTTATTTATTTTACTTGACGAAGCAAATTTAAGTCCTCTGGAATATTATTGGGCGGATTTTATGCGACTTGCAGATGAATCAGAATTTCATAATAGATTTATTAATATCGGTACAGAATCTGATATTTTTATTCCTGAAACATTGCGTTTTCTTGCGACTATTAATACAGACCAGACGACAGAGCAACTTTCCCCAAGATTTATTGACAGAGCTTGTATTATTAAATTACCAAATGTTACATCAATTACACGAAAAGAAATACATACAAGTTCTAATTCTAAAAATTTTTCGCCAATTCTTTGGAAACATCTTGTTGAAATATTTCATACACCAAAAGATGATAAATCTAGTCCGTTGTTGACTGTCAGAGAACGTATTTATGAATTATTTAATCAGCATAATATTTCTGTCAGTCCTAGAATTGAGTTACATATTGACAGATATATTCAAGTTGCACAAGGAATTATGGAAAGTGAAAACGGTGTGCGAAATCATGAAAAAGCATTAGATTATGCAGTATTGCAGAAATTACTGCCTAAAATTAATGGAAATTATGAATTATACCGTCCATTATTTGAAAAATTAAAAACAATCAGTACAGAAAATCATTTATTTATGACATTACAGGCAATTGAAACAATGGAAAAATTCCAAGAAGAAAATATGGGATATTGCCAATATTTAATATAAAATCATGAGGATGTGAAATATCTATGAGTAACCTAAAATTAATGATTAAATATAATTCCCGTGATAGTGCCTATCCTTATGATATTAAACTTCATGATATTGAAACAGAATTAACAGAAATCACAAATGAAACAGAGGATTATAATCTGCCTGTTATGGAACATTCTGTATATAATAATATCAGCTATGAATTTTATATTTCTGGCACAAAAGACGAACCAACACAATTAATGATTAATGATGAAACATGCTTATTTTCTGTTGCCTATCAAGAGGATTATATGATTCTTTCACCTAAAAATCAAAATAAACCATTTTTAGATAGTTTTGGAGCTGTCCGAATTGAAGTGACGATAAATAATAAAATTTATGCAACTGAAAATATTTATGTCATCATTAATAAAAATGATATAAAAAATCAAAATATTATTAATATGATAGAGTATATTTATGATAATTCTGAAGAATTTCTGTATGAAGAGCATAAATATTCTAAAATTGCAACTAGTATTAAGAAAAATGAAACAATTTCTATTGAAGCAATGCTAAATTTATTTCATGCAATTTTACAAGTCTATCAAAAATGCTATCCTGTTTTGAAAACAAACCCATATTCAAAATTAATTCAAGTGAATAAAATAGATTCTTTTCAGAAATTGCAATCTGTTTCTCCAAGAACAATGCAATATATTATCCAACATGTAGACGAATTAGAACCAGTGCAATTTTATTCTGGAATTACTATGAATCAACAAAATTATCAGCCAAAAACAGTTTTAATGACGACAACAGAAGAATCCAATCAAGTATTTGAAAATCAAGTCATCATTGATTTTTTATATACTGTTTTGCAAAGTTTACTACGTATGAAAAAAGACCTAGAACAAAGAGTAAAATTTATAAAAATTCCTCTACAAGAAGGTAATTATATTGATTCTAGGGTGTATATTTATAGAGACAGCATTTATGCTTTAAAACATTATTTAAATGATATTGAAAAATATATTCAGAATTTTAAAAAATTATATTTAAATTACTCTTTGATTTTTAGGATGAAACCAAAGGAAATTTATCATCTTCCTAAATATACAGCAGTTTTTCGTTCTCATATGCCGTATCGGCTGATTTATGAAAAAATTGTAGCCTGGTTTTCCTGTGGAAATTACGATTTGCAAAAACCTGATTTGTTACTTAGTTTTATTCCAACCAGTAAAATCTATGAATATTATTGCTTAGTGAAATTTTTAAATTATTTTCAGCAATATCCAGATTTCAAAAAAATTGAATTTTTCAGGTTTTTTTATCATGAACCAAAATATTATAAAAATACAAGATATAATAATACGTTTTTATTTAAATGGAAAAATCAAGATTTGACTTTATTTTTTCAGCCAGTGATTTATGGCAAGAATCATACAGGTTGTAATCAGATTTGCTTATATCGGAATACCAGTTCTACTATTCATGGGGAATCTGGTGGCAATACTTATACACCAGATTTTTTAATTAAATTAAAAACAAATACACAAGAAAAATATTTAATGATTGATGCTAAGCACAGCACGACGAAAACAATTCGACAGTTTCAAATGCCAGAGTTAGTTTATAAATATTTATTTTCTATTAGTCCATTAGAAGAAAATGCCTTTGTAGATGGCTTATATTTATTCTGTGGCAAAAATGAAAAATATGATACAGAAAAATATGACAGATTGGATATTTTACATGATATTGCAAATTCATTTATGCCAAAGAAAAAAGTACGACCCTTTGCAGAATTAGTCACAATTACTGCCTATGATGTAGAGGATTATCAAATGATTGATAAAATTTTACATGCATTTCTAAATCAGGAAATATAAAAAAATTTTTATAAATTTTTACATAACCTCTTGACAAATTAGAAAAACTGTGCTATAATAGCTTTGTTGCTTGTGTAGCACAGTTGGTAGTGCAGCTCATTCGTAATGAGCAGGTCGTAGGTTCGAGTCCTATCACAAGCTTATAGCAAACCGCTTAACAGGTGTTAGGCGGTTTTTTATGCTATATTGAAATACAATAAAATAATTCTTGAAATATAAAATATAATTAAATTAAAAAAATTTTAAAAAAAATATAACATGTTGAAAAAAGTTCACAAAAAATTAATTGAAAATGGAATAAATATGTGCTATAATATTCATAAGTTAAAAGTTAATCGTTTAGCATAAAAATTATATAAATATTCTATATATAATTTTTATTTACCATGACAATTTAAATGTGACTATTATTTAAAGGAGGCTGATTTTTATGAGGAAAAATAATAAAAGAAGATTACTAGCAGAGTGTTTGACAGCAGTTGTTATACTAGCTAATATACCATTCTTTTCCGTATCTGCAAAAAATACTCCCCTACTAAGCATTCAAGAAGTTACAGTTCAAGCAGAAAACATTTCAGAAAATCGTAATGTTGGAGTTGATTTGATGATTTCCAACAATCAAGAAGGATTCCTTGCAAATTCATTCGGTATTCATTATGATGAAAATTTAACTTACACAAATGCAGAAGTTCTTACAAATGCTGGAGAAGCGTTTGAAATTGTATGCAACCCAGATGCACATTTGCTTTGGTTTGTTGGCAGTGGTAGTTCAGGAGATGCAACAGCCAGCGTATTACAAGATGAATCTATTATAAAATTATATTTTGATATTTCAGAAGCTGTTGATGGCGGAGATTTTGGACTGGAATTTGTTTGGTCTGGCATAGACGATTCTAATGCTTATTGGTACACAGGTACACAAGATAATATGATTGATGAATTAAGCATGAATTCTCAAAATGGTAAAATTAGTTTTTGTAATCCTGACAGCGAAGAATTAAATTATACAGATTTACGATTAAACCCTGATGCACAAGAACAATTGCAGATTATCAATGCAAGTGGCAGTATTTTCTGGTTTTCCAGTAATCCAGAAATTGCAGATGTGAATCAAGATGGTATTGTGACAGCCGTTTCTTCAGGTGAATGCCAGATTCGAGCGTATATTAATAATCATATTTTTTCCTGTAATGTCACTGTTTTAGACTTATTCCATTATAGTGTATCAGATGTTGAAGAAGAAATCGTTATGACAGATATTAATATTCCTGTTGTTCTGGAATATCCAGATGCAACAGAAGATGTGACATGGATTTCTGCAAATCCAGATGTTATTACTGTAGATAATGATGGTACACTTCATGCACTAAAAGAAGGAACTGCAAATATTTTGGCTACTTGTAATGGGAAAACGTATATGAAAGTAATCAAAGTTAATTTCAGTGCGTCAAGTAAACCTGAAGAATCATTAAAACTTGGTGATGTTGATGGAAATGGCTTGGTTGATATTTTAGATATTATTTCAATGAATAAAGCAATTCTTGGTCAAAAAATATTAACACCTGCTCAAATGCAATGTGCTGATATTGATACAAATGGCATGGTTGATACAAAAGATTCTCTTATGCTCATGAAAATGATTGTAGGTCTTATAACATTATAATTTTTGTTAATTTAATCTAATATCATAATATAATATACCCCCAGATGATAATCTGGGGGTTGTTATTTTATTTGACATGATTAATATCCCATCGGAATGAGCAGAATTTTGCTGCTTTACTAATATCAAATGTTGTATTATTCATTATTTTTGTGAAATCCAGAAATCTATAATTAATTTTCATGTCTTTACTGCCAATCATAGTTTGAATTGCTTTTAAGCTAGCATTCGGCAAATTTCGCTGTAATACAATGCCTAATTTATGATATTGCTTCATGTAATTTACAATTTCAGATGCCATCACTAAATATTTATCTGCCATGTTATAAATACCTGTCAGATTATTATCTTCAAATGCAGACTGTACAAAATTTAATAAAAAATCTACTAAATTATGCAAACAGCACATATGAAAACCATATTCTCCTGTACGATAAATAAATTTTGTATTGTCTTTCGGGTCTGTAATTTTTGCTTCCAGATTTGCACAAAATTCTTTTGTATAGATAGGAGCAAGTCTGATAATTGCAACTGTCATATCTGGTCGGCGACCAATATCAGAAGATAATTTTTCTTCTGATGCTGATTTTAATTTTGCATAATTTGTGATAGGCTTTGTAAAATCATCTTCATGTAAAGGTTCTCTTGTTTTTGGAACTTGATACACTTGCGTTGTGCTAATTAAAATAAACTGCTTTACTTTTTTGGCAATTGCAAGCTGATAAATAAATTCATTGCATTCATTATTTTCTTGTATCTCTAATTCTGTAATAATATTATCTAAATCATTATCAACCGTACATGCGAGATGAATGATTGTGTCAAATTCATGCTGTTCCATAATATCCGCATAGGCTTGTTTGTCAATCGGGGAGGCACAATAAAGCGTAAAATGAGCTTTATTCAAATTATAATTACTTTGATTTTTGTCAACTGCTACAACTTCATATCCCTTTTTCAGGAAACCAGAACAAACATGGTCACCAATTAAACCACATCCACCTGTTACTAACACTTTTTTCATGTATTGATACAACTCCAATCCTTGATTTTTAATGAAAAAAATCGCAATCTTCTAATCTGCATACTTGCTTGCTATTATATATTATAGCAGAAAATTAAAAAACTGTCAACCTTTTTTTAAATTATATAAATCCCATTTTTTTACAAAATTAAAAATCCCCGATATATCAATACTTTTTTTAAAAATCCAGTATTTATTCCTGTACATGTTCCAATGCTAAACTGAAAATACTGCCAACATGAGAATCTGCCAAAGCATAAAAAACCGTTTTGCCCTCTCTTCGACTTTTTACCAATCTGCCTTGTTTCAGAATTCTTAACTGGTGTGAAATTGCAGAAGTTGTCATATTTAAACGCTGTGCAATTTCACCTACACAAAGTTCTGTATGCAATAACTCTGACATAATACGTATTCTTGTAGTGTCTCCAAATAAAGAAAGTAATTCCGCAATTTTTTCAAAAATTTCTGTACTTGATTCTTGCACTTTTTCTCACACCCCTAATTTTCAGAATACAAGCATAACACTTCTATTTTATTATAGCACAAAAATTTTGCCATGTCAATTTTTTTCTAATAATTATTTAAAAATATTTTTATTTACAAATTATTTACAATTTTTCCTGCACATTTTTAAATATGCTACCGTAGTACTTTTTGGGAGGAAGTGACTTTATTATGAAACTGGAAACAGAATATACCCATATTTTTCATTATTGCTTCTATCACTTAGGCAACAAAGAAGATGCAGAAGATGTCACACAGGAAACATTTCTGCGTTATTTACAGCATCCTGAATATCAAGGCAATTATGAACGACAGTATTTATATAAAATTGCAAAAAATCTCTGCGTTGACACGTTAAGAAAAAATAAAAATCAATCTAATATCTTTCAAGAAGAAACCACATCATCAAATGAACTGGATATTTTTGAAAAAACTGCACTAAAAATTGCAATTTCAGAACTCACGGAAGAAGAAAGAGAAATAATAATTTTAAGATTTGTGAATCAAGAAAATTTAACAGTCATTGCAAAAATTTTTGGAACTTCAAGATTTACTGTCAGCAGGAAAATTCATACAATTACTAAAAAATTAAAAAATAAACTAAGAGAGGAGTAATTATCATGACTAATCGAAAATTAAAAAAAGCACTTAAAGGAATTTATGCCTCAGAAAAACCAGAACATATGCAAGATTTTTTAAAACAGCTCAGAAAAAATAAAAAACAAAAAAAATTAGCATTTTTTATAAAATTTACCTCACCTGTGATTGCAATGCTTATTTTAGGAATTATCACAAGTTATAGCTATATGATTTATCAAAATCATTATCAACCCTATGAAATATCCCCTGAAGCAGCTCCCACAGAAAAGATAATTTTAGAAACGGAATCAGAACAAGTAACAGAAAACATGACAGAATCCATAACAAAAGAAATTTTTCAAATTTCTACAACAGAAACTATTCTAAAAATCAGCCCTCAAATCACAACAACGACTATTACAGAAATTACTACACAAACAAGTATTTTATCTGAAATTCAAAAACCAGACACACCAATCATT